>NZ_BCQI01000004.1 GCF_001544355.1 Alicyclobacillus acidiphilus NBRC 100859 | reverse complement strand
TTTTATAAAAACTAAATCGACGAAACGTGACGTAGTTGTGTCCGCGGGAAGTGGATGTTAGCGGTTCAACAAGTCAAGAACCGAATCGGAGATGGGAATGGCATTCTATATATGTGTCAATATGTGTCACTGAATAGGTGTCACCGAATTCGTTCGCTCATGTCATCCTCTCAAACCTTCACTTGGAAAGGTGGCTCAGTTCAACCGCTTCCAGCAGACGGCCCGCGAACTGTTCGGCGGACAGCGTGCACCATTCCAGCAGCACGTCGTCCGTGTCGGCGGTGACGACCTGAATGATGTATTCGCATCCGTGATCGCACGCAAGGTGTGAGGGATAGCGAGCATGTTCTCTGCCCACGATCCGTACCTGAAAATGATGGTCCACAGCTGTAGGACTCCTTTCCCCGCGGCCGCGGGTGTGTCAATGGGTTTCGTGCCGTGAAACTCTTTCGTGAAACTCTTTTCAGTTATATACAATCGGGATGTGTCGCAAACGGGATTGACAGATTCGCATATGCGTTTCCGTGTTGACGGATGCTATCCGTGGAGGCGATGAACCGTGAAGACGTTGGACAAATTGCTGTATGTCGCGGTACTCGGCGGTCTGATTGTCATTGGGCTCCTGTACCTTGGCTTCGCATCGCACCATTTGCTCAGGTAGATGAGGACCCGTTTCTGAGGCATAATGGTGAGAGGGGGTCGGAGGTGTCCAGATTGCACGAGTTTATTGTCACGGAGGCGGAGGCGGGACGACGGTTGTCTTCCGTACTGATGAAAGGCCGTGGAGTGTCGCGTCGGTTGGTTCGACGAGTGATTGCGAACGACACCTTTTATCTGAACGGACAACCCGTCCCGTTGTCTGTCCACGTCGCCGCCGGAGATCGGATCACGTTCGTGATGCCGGAAGCTTCCGAATCCGTTACACCAGAGCCTATGCCGCTCGACATCTGCTATGAAGACGACGACGTGATCGCCATCAACAAGCCGGCAGGAGTCCTGACACATCCCACGGCGCGCGAACGGACGGGATCGCTGCTCGCCGGTGTCGCGTACCATCTTCAAAAGGAAGGTCGGACGCCGCACGCGGTCCATCGTTTGGACAAGTTCACATCCGGGGCTATCTTATACGCGAAGCACACGCACGCTCACCATCGGTTGGATCAAGCGTTGCGAAACGGGCGTGTGCACCGCCGATACATGGCCTTGGCGTACGTCCCCTTCGACGTGCCGATGGGCCAGTGGCTCCGTATGGAAGACAGGATTGTTCAGGATCCGGAGAAACCGTCTCGGCGGGTGATAGGTACGCAAGACGAGGGCGATCTCGCTGTCACGCACGCGATGCCGATCGCGCGCGTCAACCACATGATGCTTTTCCTGTTTCGCCTGGAGACTGGCAGGACGCATCAAATCAGGCTGCAGATGGCGTCGCGCGGGATGCCGCTCGTGGGGGATCGCGACTACACGTTCGCGTACGCGAACATCGGCGATCCGGTTGGCAAAGCGGCTTATTACGAGCGCGTGTTTCCGCACCAGGCCTTGCATGCCTACGAACTGTCGTGGCAAGTGCAGGTAGACGGCGACTTGCGCGTCGCCTATGCGTCTGTCCCGCAGGCATTGGAAGAGCTGTGGGCCCTGTCGGGTGGAAAGCAACCGCTCGCCGAGTGGCTGCGTTCAACACCGTCAAATCAACCGTCAGAAAGGAACTGACTTGCCATGGACAAACATCGCGATACGCTCGCACGGCTCTTGACCGCGCATGGCGGCCCCGGAGACGAATCGTCGGTGCGCCGTCTGATCCAGGAAGCCTTCGCGCCCTACATAGATGACATGACCGTCGATACATTGGGCAATTTGATTGCTTTCAAACGCGGCGAAGGCGACGGCAGGCGGCCGCGCGTCTTGCTGTCGGCGCACATGGACGAAATTGCGCTCATGGTCGCGAAGATTGAAGAAGGCGGATTCCTGCGCATCGAACAAACCGGAGGCTTCGATCCCCGCACACTGGTCGGGGCCGAAGTGCTTGTACATACCGCGACGGGATCGCTCATCGGCATCGTCGGCGCGAAACCGCCGCATCTGACGCCGCCTGAAGAACGGAAGAAAGCCGCACCGCTCGCTGACCTGTTTGTCGATCTCGGCCGCTCCGAAGACGATGTACGCCAGCGCGTGCGGATCGGCGACAGGATCACCCTGTCGCGTGAAGTCTACCAGTTGCGAAACGATCGATTCGCGTGCAAATCGCTCGACAATCGAACCAGCGTGGCCATCATCCTGGAAACGCTCGAGTGGTTGTCCAAGTACCGCCACACCGCAGATATCTACGCCGTCGCAAGCGTGCAGGAAGAAGTCGGGCTGCGCGGGGCTTACACCGTCGTACATGGGGTCGAGCCGGATATCGCCATCGCGATCGACGTCACGTTCGGATCATTCCCCGGCATCGCGGCGGACGAAGGGTTTCGCCTCGACGGCGGGCCAGCGATTTCCTACGGACCAAACCTCCACCGCAAGGTGTTTCAGGGTCTCGTCGACACGGCCGAAGCACACGGTATTCCGTACCAGATCGAACTGTCGCAAAGCCCGGTTGGCGCTGACGCTGCGGCGTTTCAAATCGTAAGCGGGGGATTCGCGAGTGCGCTCGTCGGTATTCCGATCCGTTATATGCACACGTCGGTCGAAACGGGATCGTATCGCGATATCGAGAAATGCGCGCGACTGCTCGCGCATTACATTTTGCAACTGGACATGAATAAGGTGGAGGACTTGTCATGTTATTGAAGAGACTGTCAGAGGCTCTTGGCCCATCCGGTTTCGAAGACGAAGTGCGCGACATCGTGCGAACGGAACTCGCCGGACATGTCGATGGCGTCGAAACCGACGTCCTTGGCAACGTCATCGCCGTCAAAAACGGCGCTTCGGAAGGTCCGCGCGTCATGCTCGACGCGCACATGGATGAAGTGGGCCTGATGGTCGTCGATATCGCCGACGGCTCGACAGACGGCGGCCTCCTCAAATTTCGCGCGCTCGGCGGTATCGACCCGCGCGTGCTCGTCTCGAAGCCGGTGTTTATCGGAAAAGACCGCATTCCTGGCGTGATCGGGGCCAAACCCATACACCTGCAGAGTGCGGAAGAGCGGAGCAAGCCCATTCCGATGGACAAACTGTACATCGATATTGGCGCCAAGGACGCCGAGGATGCCAGACGCGTGGTGAAGCCCGGAGATGTCGCAATGTTCGCGACGAGGTTCGCCGAAATCGGCAACGGGATCATCAAAGGCAAGTCGTTTGACGACAGACTGGGCTGCGCTCTGCTCGTGGAGACGCTGCAGTCGTCGTCGACGCCATTCCCGCTCTACGGCGCGTTCACGGTGCAAGAGGAAATTGGACTTCGCGGCGCCCGAACGGCCGCGCACCGCATTCAGCCCGATATCGCCATCGCGTTGGAGGGTACGGTCTGCTCCGACGTCCCGGACGTCCCGTCCCACGGTCAAGCGACCGTGATGGGCAAGGGGCCCGCCCTGACCGTTCAGGACGCGCAGACCATCGCGGATCGGCGTTTTCTCGAATTCATGCTGGAAACGGCCAAGAAGTACGACATCCCTGTCCAACTGCGCCGAGTCAAAGGCGGCAGCAACGACTTTGGCGCCATTCACCGAACTCGAGCCGGCGTGATCGGCGGCGGGATCTCGGTTCCAGTGCGCTACATCCACGCGCCGTCGCAGTTGGCTGCGCTGTCCGATTACGAACACGCCAAGCGTTTGGTGTCGGCTATTCTGCAGGAAATCGCTCAAGGAGGGTTTTGGTCGTGAAGGAACTGATTTTTCGATTAGCAATGGAAATCGCCCCATCCGGCTCCGAACGGCCGCTGGCGGAAGCGTTGATTGGCGAACTGGCGACGGCTGCCGACGAGGTGCACATCGATGTGCTTGGCAACGCCATCGCGACCAAACAAGGATACGGTCCGCACATGATGCTGGTGGCGCACATGGACGAACCAGGCGTGATGGTGATTGATATCGACGACGACGGCTTCCTGCGGCTGATACCCATCGGGAATTTGACAGCCAGCGAACTGGTTGGGCGACAGGTGAACTTCGTCAACGGCACCGTCGGTTTGATTCAATCGGAAGTCGATCTCAAAAGTACGGAATCGTACGATCACCTCTTTGTGGATATCGGCGCGAACAGCCGGGAAGCGGCCCTTGAGAAGGTGTACATCGGACTGGCCGGCGCGGTGGGAGCGGAGATCCAGGAGTTGACGGAGACGAAATTGGTCGGGCGAGCGCTCGACAATCGGGTAGGCTGCGCGATTGTCGTTCAGGCGTTCCAGGAACTGGCCAACGCCGGGCGGCGCGTGACGGCGGTCTTTACCGCGCAGAGCGAGCCCGGAGCCCGCGCGGCCCAGGCGGCTGCATACCAGGTTCGGCCCGATCTCGGCATCGTGATAGACGCCGCTCTGGCGAGCGACGTTCCGAAAGGAAAAGGCACCTCGCTGCGCATCGGCGCAGGTCCGGCCATCAAAATCATGGACGCCACGACAATTGTCCCAGCCGAGGTGAAGAATCTCTTCCAATTGACGGCCGAACGGCTTGGCATTGCGTATCAGCATGAGGTGTGGCCGAAGGGCAGGACCGATGTCGGTGCCGTTCAGCTCATGGGAAGCGGCGTTCGCGTCGGGGGATTGTCCTATCCGGCTCGGTACGTCGGCCATTGCGAAACCGTCGTCGACTTGACGGACGCCGACTCCGTGTGCCGTTTGGCCGTCGCGAGCGCGATGGCGTTCTCCGACGGAATTTGACAAGAAATTTGAATAGATATGCGGCCGCCCGCATGACGATGTGAAACGAGCATCCTCGCGCGGGCGGATTATGTTATACTACCTCTAATTCACAGATACAAGCGGAACAGCGTGGAGTGCGTTAGAAACAGGAGGGGCAGCCTTTGATTCGCTACTTGTCAGCAGGAGAGTCTCACGGTCCGGGGCTCAGTATTATCATCGACGGATTTCCAAGCAATTTGCCAGTCTCCAAGGAAAAAATTGACGAACAATTGCGACGGCGCCAGATGGGTTATGGCCGGGGATTTCGCCAGAAGATTGAAACGGACACGGTTGAAGTCACGAGCGGCATTCGCTTCGGTAAGACGCTCGGAACGCCCATCACCATGAACGTCGCCAACCGCGACTTCAAAAATTGGACGGACCGTATGGCCGTGTTCGGGGAAAAGCCCGAAGATGTCAAGGAGATTTATCGGCCGAGACCCGGTCACGCCGATTTGGCTGGCGCCATTAAATACGATCACGAAGATATTCGCAACGTTTTGGAACGGGCGAGCGCGCGCAACACGGCGACCATCGTCGCGGCCGGAGCGCTGGCGAAGCAACTCCTGGAGCAGTTCGACATCACGGTGACCGCCCACGTCGTCGAGCTTTGCGACGTCAAAGCGACCGAGTTTCCCGAGGACTTGGCGGCGCTCGTCGCGGCGGCGGACGAATCGGAAGTTCGGTGCGCCGACGGGGCGGCTTCCGCGGAGATGATCAAGCGGATTGATCAAGCGAAGGAAAACGGGGACACGGTCGGCGGCATCTTTGAGGTGATTGTTCGCGGCTGTCCCATCGGTTTAGGGTCGTACGCGATGCCGGATCGAAAGCTCGATGGCAGACTGGCAGGGGCGCTCATGAGCATTCAAGCCATCAAAGGGGTCGAGATCGGGCTCGGCTTCGAGGCGGCGCGGAGATTCGGTTCCCAAGTCCACGATCCGATTGGTTACAACGGCCAGGGGTATGTGCGGTCGTCAAACGGGGCCGGCGGCCTCGAAGGCGGCGTAACCAACGGGGAGGATGTCGTGGTCCGTGTCGCGATGAAGCCTATCTCGACACTGTACAAACCGTTGCCAAGCGTCAACATGCGGACCAAAGAGACGGAATTGGCCGCCATCGAACGGTCCGACTACTGCGCCTTGCCGGCGGCGTCGGTCGTTGGCGAGAACGTGGTCGCATGGGTGATCGCGGACGCGTTGATTGAAAAGCTCGGCGGCGACTCGCTGGAGCAGATGAAGGACAACTGGTCGCAGTACATGGCTCGGGTGGCAAAGCGATGAGAACACTCACCATTCGAAGCCAGACCCATTCCTATCCTGTGGTGGTAGGCGAAGGCGTGCTCGAGGACATCGCAGAGCGTCTGAAGGAACTGGGGCTTGGCGAAGCCAAAGTCACGGTGGTGACGGACAACACCGTTCGGACCCAACCCATTGCGCGCCAACTCGAAGCCGGGCTGTCCTCGCGCTCGCAACCTTACCAATTTGTGTCGGTGCCTGCGGGAGACGCCAGCAAATCGTTGTCTGTCGCGACGGATATCTACAACCAACTGATTGCGTTTGGCATGCGGCGAAGAGACCTGATCATCGCGCTCGGCGGCGGCGTGATCGGCGATTTGGCGGGATTCGTGGCGGCGACCTATCTGCGCGGAATACCGTTCATTCAAGCGCCGACCACGTTGCTCGCTCACGACAGCGCGTTGGGCGGCAAAGTTGGTGTCAATCTGCCGCAGGGGAAAAACCTCGTCGGCGCCTTTTATCCGCCGCGGGCCGTGCTCTTTGACACGCGCGCGGTCCTGTCGTTGCCAGCCAGGCAGTGGACCAATGGCATGGCGGAAGTCATCAAGCACGCCTTGATAGGCAATCCGAAATTGTTTGAACAGCTGGAAGCGAAGCCGCTGGTAAGCTGTCCGACACCGGCGGAACTCGAACCGATCCTCGCCGACGCCATGCAGGTCAAGGTCGATGTGGTGAATCAGGATGAACATGAACAAGGACTGCGCCAGGTCTTGAACGTAGGGCATACGATTGGGCACGCCATCGAACAGCGCTCGAACTACGCGCTGGGGCACGGCGAAGCGATTTCGATTGGGCTCGTGCTGGAAGCTGAACTCGCTGTTCGGCGCAACATGTTTGCCGCTACGGACCGGGATCGGCTGCGGGCGTTGTTGGCTGCGCACGGATTGCCTGTGGCGCCGCCGAAGGACGACTTTGAGCAACTCGCTCAGTTGATGGCGGTCGACAAAAAACACGGACATGGACGTTGGACGTTCGCGTTGCCAACGGAGATTGGCCACGTGGAAATCGTGAGCGACGTGGACCGCGACGAAGTACAGGACATATACAGAGACGCTGTGGAGGGGAAATCATGAAAGTTCGAGGACTTCGAGGCGCGACGACAGTAGAGCGCGACGACAAAGACGAGATCCATCGCGCAACGAAAGAGTTGATGGAAGAAATCGTGCGTTTGAACGACATCGACGTGGACGATGTCGCCAGCGTGCTGTTGACCATGACATCGGATTTGTCGGCGGCTTTTCCGGCGCTGTCGGTCCGTCAAATTCCTGGATGGCAATGGGTTCCGCTCATGTGCGCCAGAGAGATCGATGTTCCCGGTTCGCTGCCGCGATCGATTCGCGTGTTGGTGCACTTGAACACGGACAAAGCGCAAGACGAGTTGGTTCACGTGTACCTCGGTGAAGCCGTGCAGCTGCGTCCGGATTTGGCAACGAAATAAATCGTTGATGGACCATCGGGTGGACCGCCGCACGACGCGTTCACAACGGCAGGCAAACGAGGAGCTTGATGCCAAAGCGAGGTTGTCTGTTGACGATCTCGCTTTTGCCGGATACGATGTCAGTGAGTGATCTTTCACTCGAAACGAGTCGAGTCGAGCAAGTTGAGTAGAGACAAACGTCCTTCCCGGCAACACGAAAGCGTGGTGTTGCGGCGGCGTTTGAGCTGAGAGGAGCATCTTAAACATGAGTCAAATTGTACAAACGGCTTTACAGTCCGTTGTGCGCGGCGAAATTCTGTCCGCGGACGTCGCGGACGCGTTTATGCACGAACTGATGAACGGTCGTGTCTCACCAGTACAAACAGCGGCATTAGTGTCTGTGATGGCGACGCGAGGCGAACGGGCCTCCGAAATCGAAGGTTTTGCCCGCGCCATGAGACGCCATTCAATGAAAATAGAAGCGCCTGCCCACGCGATTGACACCTGTGGTACGGGTGGGGACGGCGCAAATACGTTTAATATTTCTACCACGGTCGCCATCGTCGCTGCGGCAGATGGTGTTCCGGTCGCGAAACACGGCAACCGCGCTGCGTCGAGCCGAAGCGGAAGCGCCGATGTCCTGCAAGCCTTGGGCGCCGAAATCGACCTTGAAGGCCCGCAATGCGAGACCATGCTCGCCCAGACCAATCTGTGTTTCCTCTTCGCTCCAGTCTTTCATCCCGCCATGAAACATGCGGCCGTCGCCCGTCGAGAACTCGGGTTTCGGACCATCTTCAATATTTTAGGACCTTTGACGAATCCAGCGCAGACGAAACGACAAGTATTGGGCGTATCCCGTAGAGATCTCGTCGATACCGTGGCAAACGCCTTGGCCAATCTCGACATATCCCACGCTTTGGTGGTTCACGGAGACGGCGGGCTGGACGAATTTTCGATCTCGGGTCCAAGCTATGTGTCCGAAGTGCGCAATGGTTCGATTGAGAGCTACGTCGTCCATCCCGAGGACGTCGGTTTGTCCCGCGCCCCCGTGTCGGCACTGATTGGCGGCACGCCCGCCGAAAATGCGGATATCATTCGGCGTGTACTGACAGGCGAGCGGGGCCCGCGGCGCGACGTGGTTCTCTTGAACGCAGGTGCCGCACTGTACGTCGGCGGCACCGCAGCGTCTATCGCGGAGGGCGTCGATCGCGCGGCGGCCGTGATCGACTCCGGCGCCGCGGTGCGGAAATTGAACGACTTTATCGACGAAAGCCGCCAGTTCGCAGAACAACTTCGAAAGGAGGTCACGGGCTGACATGAGCATCCTCGATAACATTCTCGCCACGAAAGCGCAGGAGGTTGCGGAACTGCGCGAACGCAAGGCAAGAGGCTTGTCGATTGCCCGCGTCCGCGCCACAGAAGTTCGATCCCTCGCCAAGTCTCTGCAATCCCGTGCCTCACTCGGACTCGTCGCCGAAATCAAGCGCAAGAGTCCATCGAAAGGCGTCATTCAGGCCGAGATCGATCCCGTCGCTCGCGCAAAGGTGTACGAAGAAGCAGGCGCCTCGGCCATCTCAGTGCTCACCGACCGCGAATACTTCCAAGGAACGCTTGACGACTTGATCGCCGTCCGGGAGGCGGTCTCCATCCCGGTGCTGCGTAAGGACTTTATCATCGATGAGTTGCAGATTGACGAAGCGTACAGCGCTGGCGCAGACGTGATCCTGTTGATTGCCGCAGCGATGGCGCCCGACAGGCTCAAGGTACTGTCCGCGTATGCGCAGCGCGAATATGGACTCGAAGTGCTGCTCGAAGTGCATGGAGAAGACGAGGTTGAGCACGCCTTGGCCGCGGAGCCGACCATCATCGGCATCAACAATCGCAATCTGCATACGTTCGATGTCGATCTCGCCGTCACCGAGCGCGTACTCCGACGTCTGCCCGCCAATACGGTTGCTATCTCGGAGAGTGGGATTTTCGGCGCGGACGACGCGGTTCGCATGGCAGGCGCCGGGGCCAAGGGCGTACTCGTCGGCGAACTTTTGATGCGCCATGTCTCGCTCGCGGACGTCGCGGCATGTGTCTCGTCATTGCAGGTGCCCTTGCCAGCTTCGTCGGCGGTGGACACGCAGTGAATGGCCGCGTCCAGGTGAAAATCTGCGGCATGCAGCCAGGGGATGACTTGTCGTTTGCCAGTCACCATCTGGTCACGCACGTCGGCATCATCTTTGTGGAAAAATCCCGCAGGTATGTCGATCCCGCCGCCGCCAGCCGTCTGGTTCAGGCGGTTGGCCGCCGGGCGCGGACGGTCGGCGTCTTCGCCCATCACGACTACGATGCCATCCTCGATGTGGTCGGGGCGACCGGCATCGACTGTGTCCAACTGCACGGAGACGAATCTCCCGAGTTGTGCAAATCGCTCCGAAGCGCAGGCATTCCTGTTTGGAAAGCAATCCCCGTTCCGCTCGCAGAGCCGAACGTCGAACAGATTGTGTCCCAGATTCAACGGTACAGGGAGACCGTCGACGGTTTGCTGTTTGACGCAAAAGTTCCATCGGTCACCGGCGTGACCGGTGGACACGGGCAATCGTTCGACTGGTCCATCCTTGATGTGATATCGCAGTATCTGTACGAATTGCCGTGGTTTGTCGCAGGCGGGCTCACGCCAGAGAATGTCGGCAGGTTGCTGAAGTCCGTGAAACCGACCGGGATCGACATCTCGTCCGGCGTGGAGACGAACGGCCGCAAAGATCCCGCGCGCATCAGGCAGCTTCTCGAGTCCGTGTCGACGGACAATTGACAAGGTGGTGGAGATGTTGAGCGAATCGCAGCAGTCCTATCTGTTCCCCGACCCGAACGGCCGATACGGCCAGTTTGGCGGACGTTATGTTCCAGAGACATTGATGAACGCGCTCATCCAATTGGAGAAGGACTTTCTTCGCCTCAAGGCGGATCCTTCGTTTCAAGAAGAATTATCATATTACCTGACGCAGTATTCCGGCAGGCCGACGCCGCTGTATTACGCGGAGCGTCTGACCGAAGCCCTGGGTGGGCCGAAGATTTACCTGAAGCGAGAAGATCTGAACCACACCGGTGCGCACAAGATCAACAACACCATTGGACAGGCTCTGCTCGCGCTGCGCACAGGCAAGAAGCGGATCATCGCCGAAACCGGTGCAGGCCAGCACGGCGTGGCGTCGGCGACCGTCGCCGCCCGCTTTGGACTGGAGTGCACCGTGTTCATGGGCGAAGAAGATATGCGGCGGCAGGCGTTGAACGTATTCCGGATGCGGATGCTCGGGGCCGAGGTCGTGCCTGCGACATCAGGGACGAAAACGCTCAAGGACGCCACGAACGAAGCGATCCGCCACTGGGTTTCCCATGTGGAAGATACCCATTACATCATCGGCTCGGTGGTCGGGCCACACCCATATCCTCAAATCGTCCGCGAATTCCAGCGCATCATCGGCGATGAGACCAAGCAGCAGATGCTGGCCATGGAACATCGTCTGCCAGACGCCATTGTCGCGTGCGTCGGCGGCGGCAGCAACGCCATGGGCATTTTCTTCCCATTTGTCGAGGATACCGAAGTCGAGTTGATCGGCGTCGAAGCCGCCGGCCGCGGCGTCGAGACGGAGGAACACGCCGCAAGTATCAACAAGGGTCGACCAGGTGTCCTGCACGGCGCAAAGACCATGCTCCTGCAGGATCCCTATGGCCAGGTGACACCCGCGCACTCGATCTCGGCGGGATTGGATTACCCAGGCATCGGACCGGAACATGCGCATTTCGCGGAAATCGGTCGCGCTCGATACGTCCCGGTGACCGACGCCGAAGCGCTCGACGCGTTTTATCTCCTCTCCAAGCTGGAAGGTATCATCCCTGCTTTGGAAAGTGCCCACGCGATTGCGTACGTCGTCAAAGAGGCCTCCCGCATGCCAAAGGACACCCGCGTCGTGATTTGCTTGTCAGGCCGCGGGGACAAAGACGTCGAGCAAGTGGCACGCATGGAAGGGGAGCTGTCACAATGAACCGCATTGACCAGACGTTTGCAGGCTTGAACGGCGAAGCCGCGTTGATTCCATTCGTGGTCGCGGGCGATCCCGATTACGGGCGCTCGCTCGACGCCATCGTCGCCATCCTCGAAGCTGGCGCGGATATGGTGGAGATTGGCTTCCCTTATTCCGATCCTCTGGCCGATGGCCCAGTCATCCAGGCAGCCGCCTTGCGTAGTCTGCAGCAAGGCCATCAGCTGCCAGACTGCTTTCGTTTAATCCGGGACGTTCGGAGCAAGACGGAAAAACCTTTGATCGCGTTCACGTATGTCAATCCCGTCATGCAGTATGGAACAGAGCGATTTTTCCGCGATCTCGCAGCAAGCGGCGGCGATGGCGTGATCATCCCCGACGTTCCCATCGAGGAAGCACCTGAATTGGCCCAGATGGCCAGTCAGTACGATATCTCGTTCATCCCGTTGGTCGCCCCGACATCAGGCGAGGAGAGAGTCCGCGCCATCAGCGCCCAAGCGCACGGATTCGTCTATTGCGTATCGTCGCTCGGTGTGACAGGTGAACGAAGTTCCGTCGCAAGCGGGGTCAAATCGCTCGTGGAAACAGTCAAGCGATATACGGACTTGCCCGCATGCGTTGGCTTCGGCGTCAGTACGCCGGAACACGCGGCTGAGATTGCGGCCTTTGCGGACGGCGTGATCGTAGGCAGCGCGTACGTGCGGCGCATTGAACAGGCACAAAGCGAAGGAGACGGCTCGGTCGCAGAATCCGTCGCCGAATTTACCCGGCAACTGAAAAACGCGTGCCAAAGGATACGATTGTAAAATTCCTACCGTTGTCCAATTCGCGATATTTGTGATAGACTTTTCAAACAATTCGGTAGTTCGACAGAGTGGCGTGAGAAGGAGAGAGACACATGATAGTCGTTATGAAAGTGGGCGCGACTCAGGCTGAGATCGATCGCGTCATGGAAGTGTTGAAGAACAAAGGATTGGGCGCCCATCTATCGGTGGGAGCGGAAACCACGATTGTCGGCGTCATCGGACCGAAAGAGCAGGTTCGCGAGCTCGGCATCGAAAATATGCCAGGGGTCGAGAAACTCGTGCCCGTGAGTAATCCGTTCAAGCTCGCCAGCCGGGCGTTCCACCCAGACGATACCACCATCGACATTCTCGGCCACGTGGTCGGCGGTCCAGAGCCGACGATCATGGCGGGACCTTGCTCGGTGGAGTCGAAAGAGGGTCTCATCGAGATCGCCAAGGCCATCAAAGCGAGCGGCGCGCAATTTCTGCGCGGAGGCGCGTTCAAACCTCGTTCGTCCCCGTACTCGTTCCAAGGGCTTGGCGAAGAAGGCCTGAAATACCTCGCAGACGCGCGCGAAGCGACGGGACTTGCGGTCGTTTCCGAGATTATGGAGCCTGGACTGGTCGATCTCGTCGCCGATTACGTCGACGTCCTCCAGGTTGGCGCGCGCAACATGCAGAACTTTGCGCTGCTCAAGGCGGTCGGACGGACCAATCGCCCTGTGCTGCTGAAACGCGGCTTTGCCAACTCTATCGAAGAGTGGCTGATGTCCGCAGAATACATCATGGCCGAGGGAAATCCCAACGTCATTCTCTGCGAACGCGGTATTCGCACGTTCGAAACGTACACGCGAAACACGCTCGATCTCAACGCGATTCCGGTTGTTCGCCATTTGTCGCACCTGCCCATTATGGTGGATCCGAGCCACGGCATCGGGCACGCGCGGTACGTCACAACCATGGCGCGAGCTGGCATGGCCGCCGGAGCTCACGGCGTGATCGTGGAAGTTCACACGAAACCGGAAGAAGCCTGGTCGGATGGCAGCCAAACCATCACCCTCGACGAGTTTGACCGTTTGAGCAGCCAGGTTCGAACGATTCATGGCCTGGTGCGCGAGTACGACGCTGAGGCAGGCAAGCGATAAGTGACGGCGCAGGCATCCGGTATCCAATCGATCCTGATTGTCGGAGCGGGGCTCATCGGAACTTCGATGGGGCTCGCTTTGCGGCGTTCTCGTCCGGACCTACACATTGACGCGGTCGAGCCACACCCGGCGTATCGCCAGCACATCGTCGATCACGCCATGTTCGACGCGGTTTACGCCGCGATGGAAGCCGTAACTGACCCCTACGACTTGATTGTACTCGCCACTCCTCCCTACGCCGCCTGCGCGTTGCTGCCTTGGGCAGCCAGTCGCGCCAAGCGGGTGATGGATGTTGCGTCGGTCAAATCGCCCATCTGCGATGCGGCTCGAACGTCGCGAATCGAGCGCTTCGTACCGTCTCATCCGATGGCAGGGAAGGCGAGCGGCGGACCTGCGGCGGCCGACGCCGACCTGTTTCACGGTCGGCCGTGGATATTTCTCGAATCCCATCCGGCGCCTGCCGAGATCGCCGATCTGGTCACTTCGCTTGGCGCGAGGTTGCAGTACCTTGAGAATGCGGAAGCCCACGATCGCCTCCTTGCATCCCTGAGCCATGGCATTCATCTCGCGTCGCTCTCCGCCATGCTGGCGGCTTCCGCTGAATCCGCGGAAATTGGCGCCGCGATGGCCGGTCCGGCTTTTTGGGATATCACGCGGCTCGCTGGCTCGCCGAGCGGTTTCTGGGTGGACACGCTGCTGGCAAATCGCGAGCACGTGCTGAACATGCTGGATCGACTAGGACGATCTATCGATCAATTCCGAACCTGCCTGGACCACGCCGACGCCGACGGCCTTCGCGCACTGCTGGACGAAGCCCGGGAGAAACGCCAGGCCTTCGAGGAGAAGCGACCGGAGTGAGTGGGCATGGGATTGGCGGCGTGGGAAGATTCACTGGCCAAGGGTCTATGAAAATAAATGATAAAAGGCTGTAAAAATGGTATTGACAGCGCTTCCAAAGTGATTTATCTTTGTCTTCGAAGGGTGTTATGTTCTGATTTCTCTCCACTCCTAGCAGAATCTCCTGTACGGGAATTCGTGAAAGCGGATTCCTTCTTTTTTTGTCTTTTTCTTGGACTAGCCGAAGTCGAATTGCGTCAGACCTGAAACGGCATTGAAGCGGATGAACGCACGCGACGGCATAAGGCACCCATCCGCGGCCGTCCGGACCAGTGGGGGCGGGCCGCGACCGGTGCGCGCTGGGCCCGGTCCCAAATAAACGGCCCAGAGAGGCTTATTCCTGTCGAATGATCTAAATCGGGCAATTTAAGCGGCCCTCGGACGCTTATTTGCCACCAATCGGCCGGATCGAGCCCATGTCAGCCAACATAAGCGGCCCTCGGCCGCTTATTCACTGAAATTCCGCCGGCTCGGGCCAAATAAGCGGCTCTCGGCCGCTTATTCGCCGACACCCTTGCGCCAAACACGCCATCGCCACCGCTCGCGCGCCTGTACAAGCAACATCCGCGGCCGTCCGGACCAGTGGGGGCGGGCCGCGACCGGTGCGCGCTGGGCCCGGTCCCAAATAAACGGCCCTCAGAGGCTTATTCCTGTCGAATGATCTAAATCGGGCAATTTAAGCGGCCCTCGGACGCTTATTTGCCACCAATCGGCCGGATCGAGCCCATGTCAGCCAACATAAGCGGCCCTCGGCCGCTTATTCACTGAAATTCCGCCGGCTCGGGCCAAATAAGCGGCTCTCGGCCGCTTATTCGCCGACACCCTTCCGACACCCTTCCGACACCCTTCCGACACCCTTCCGACACCCTTCCGACACCCTTCCGACAAGCGCATCATTCGCCAACCCCGTCTCCCAGGCTCTTGTTTCGCCTCTTTTCTCCACTTCCATGCATATCTGTTCCGCTTTTTAGAGAAATTATTCCATATCGACCATACTCAATCGAGCCACTGAATCGATCACGTTCAATCACTCACGTTACAATCGACGTCAATCGACGATTGACAGCGCTACATCTGGCGGAACGGGGGGGGGGGATACCATGCTGCTCTATCCCCAGGCAGACGGCACGTTGTACGTGAAACACAGTCAATCAAAGGCCTCGTCGCGACACGTCGAGGATAGCATCTGTCTGGACGACTTCGCGCAGCCCATACAGTTCATGGAACCGTTCACGGTGTACGAAGTGACCCCGCTGCGGTTGCGATCGGCTGCCATGCGCGGCAGGTCCGCGCGAGATGTGCTGACCTACTTGCGCGCTTACGCCCAAGGGCCGATTCCGGCGACGTTGCAGCGGCGGATCGTCGAATCGATGTCCAATTGCCCCGCAGCAGGCACAAAGCCGCAGCGGCAGGACCTGCTGCCCGCGCTCGACATCCACCTGTCCAGTCAACGATCGTTGCGAGATTATCAGGTTGCCGCAGTGGACGCCTTCATCACCAGCCAAGGCGGCGGAATCGTCGTACTGCCGTGTGGAGCGGGCAAAACCGTGGTCGGAACAGCCATTCTCGCGAAACTGGCCTTGCCGACGCTGATATTGGTGCCGAACGAAGCGGCGGCGGCACAATGGCTGGCGCACATCCGAACGTGGACAGACGTTGCGGAGACGTCGGTCGGGATCGACAACGGCCGCACCATCAAGCCGATTACCATCACGACGTACCAACGCCTGACTGCCCGGCGGCGCAGCGGCGAATTTCATCATCTGGCCCGTTACCGGGAGGGCGCGTTTGGCCTCGTCATTTACGACGAAGTGCATCTGCTTCCGGCGAAACTGTTTCGTCTGGCGAGCCAGTTGGAGGCCAAACGAAAACTTGGTTTGACAGCCACGCTTGTGCGTGAAGACGGCCGCGCCATGGACGTGCTCACGCTGGTCGGCCCCATCGTCTTTCAGGCGCACTCGGTGGATTTGTCCAAGCAGGGACACCTGTCACCAGTCGTCTGCAAGGAGATTCGCATCCCATTGTCCGATCTGGATCGAGAAAGGTACGCCCGGGCGCTGCCCAAGCATCGCCACCGCATCGCAGCCGACAACGAGCGAAAGTTCAACGTCATTCGATGGCTTTGCGCGAAACACGCTGGTGAACGAATTCTGATCATGGGACACTACACCGCGTTTTTGCAAGCCATCGCGACGCGGCTTGGGGTGCCGATGCTGTCCGGCAGCACGCCGCACCAAACTCGCCTCGAAACCTACAGGCGATTCCGCGGTGGCGAAATATCGATGCTCGTGCTGTCCCGGATAGCGAATGTGGCGGTGGATCTGCCGAACGCCAATGTCGCCATCCAGGTGTCGGGCCTGTTTGGTTCCCGTCAGGAAGAGGCGCAGCGACTCGGCAGGATTCTTCGGCCAAGCGGAGATCCTGCCCGGTTCTACTCACTTGTCACAGCGAACAGCATCGAAGAACAGCACGGCCTGCACAGACAAAAATATTTGATTGAACAAGGTTACACATACGAAATCGTTGCTTACGAAGAACTCGCTTTGAATTGAGCAAGGATTCACAACATTGATGCACACAAACCAAGTGTCGTAAAGGGAAGGAGAATGATGAATTCCAATGAGACTAGCTGAATGCTTGAACCATGCGTCGGTCAAGACGCTGCGGGATATCGCCGTGTACCAAAAACTCGAGTGCGCGATGTATTCTAAACTCGACCTCATGGAGAATATCCTTCTAAACATGCGATCGAACCACCAATTGGAACATCTCATCAGCGCATGGTGCGAGGATTGGGGAGAGTCGTTTCGCCGCCTGGCCCTGCACTCTCGGACGAAGTTTTCGAAGGAAGAGGTGCGCGGGCTCCTGCGGGATACGGATCAGAACGCCCTCCATAAAGCGCTTTCACAAGGATGGCTGTATGCGAACTCGATCGCCGAAAAGCGATTGGTGTACGTGATTCCAGACGAGATTCGCCGGGCGATTCAAACCCATTTCCGCAGCCAGTGGATGGCGGAGCGAATCTGCAGGGACGACGAACCGCTGCTGCAGTACGATGAACAGATGGCCATGGTACAAGACATGGACACGCTGTTGAACTATGTCGCCAACCATGACGTGAGGCTCACGATTGGCGGCGCCATGTACAAGAAGAACGTGCAGCAGCTCATGGAATTATTCGAAGTGGCGGAGGACCTTGCACTTCCCGAATGGCGCTTCGGGTATGGGCGGCGGGTTTACGACTATCCGGATCGACTGGCGTTGATGTATGATTTCGGGTTCGATCACGACATGTTCATCGAGACCCCGGAGTGCCAGCTCCAGATTTCTCAATCGGCGGTCGACGAGTGGCGCGCGACGCCAAGGAAAGTGCAGCTCCAACGGATGTACCACTACTATCTGCGGATTTACCGAAGACCCATTCCAAGACTGCGGGAAGTGATTGAAACTATCCGCATGGTTGCGGACGAGTGGGTGTCCAGTCAATCGGTTTTCCAGATTTGCCAATGCCACATCGAGTCGTTCTACTACGACACAGAGTGGGATGTCTGGGAGAAGCGGATTCTGCGCATGTTACAACACCTCGGGATTATTCGAACGGGATTTGATGGCGATGAAAAGGAACCAGTATGGTTTCAAATCACAAAACTCGGTCAAGAATTACTAACACAAGACGAAGCACACCTGCCGGACGAACAGGAATATCGTCAAGCGTCGCTGATTGTGCAACCCAATTTTGAGATCGTCGTCACCGCCCAGGACAGCGCGTTGGAAGCGCAAATCGCCCAGTTCGCGGATTTGAAGAGCGGCGGTGCCATGCGGATCTACCGCGTGTTGGAAAAGACCGTCACGCGAGGCCTGAACGCGGGCCACGACTTTGCCAAATGGCGGGTGCTGTTGGCAGAGCGGGGAATGGGACCTGTGCCTGGCAACGTCGATCGGATGTTTGACGAGTGGGCGAAGGGTATTCCAACAACTGGAACGTTGACGTCGTAACATGGGTTCGGCACGGCGCTGGCGCAAATTCTGAAAAACAGATGTCTGCAGGAAAAGAAGGCGGCCTCACCGAATAGAATGAACAAACAATTCTTATTTTTGTAGGTGCCGCTCGATGGAGGACGCTTCGGAGATCTGGTGAAGCAGGGAGGAGAATGGCTATGGGAACCATCGTAACCGTTGCTGAAAAGAAACATTTTCTGCGCTGGTTTCTGGCCAACTACGATTTGCAAAGTCGTGAGGCGGAAATGCTGCTGCGCTATATGATGACGCGTGAAAACGTGTTGCAACGTGTACATTTCGTAGACAACTTTCGTCACTTCTCTCGCGTGATTGTCGTCTCGACCACGTGTGTGCATGTCGCTCCCTTCCGCTACTATCGCCGAAACAAACCTGTCACCACCGATGTTGAGCAGGCGTTTATGGACTTGTATCAGCACCCGGACGAAGACATCTATGTCGGATTGTTTTTCAAGGATCGGTCATCCTGTCCCGAATTTGCATCGGTACTCGAGGAGCCATCGAAGACCGACATGGATCCAGCGATGCGGGAATTGCTTTCGCTGCAGGCGGAATGGGTCATTGATCAATCGCTGCGCGCACAGCGCAGAAGAGAGCTGATGCAGGCCGTCGACGAAGCGCTCGATTCGGGAGATCGAATGGCGTTTATCACGGCAAGCGAGCGGCTGATCGCCTTTGATCGCAATGAACTGACAACGTCCACGGCTGGCGCGTAACCGTGACAGACCATTATGGTCGTCGGTTGGTTAAAGCGAGAAACGTTGCGGGAGGCGTCCGGACAATCGGTGAGCGGACGCCTCTTCAAGCGTCTAAAACAATTTGTGTTTTCGAGAACTCGTTTCGTCGTGAAACGAGAACCCTTCACCGAGCACTTCGTGAACCGTGTGAATCGTCACAAACGCCACAGGGTCAATCTGCTGAATGATGCGTTGAACGCGCACTACCTCTTCTCTCGCTACCACACAGTAGATCACTTCCCGGCTTGTCCCAGTGTAGCCGCCGCGCGCTTGCAACAACGTCGTGCCCCGCTCCAGTTGCTGATGAATTTGGTTGGCTATCTCCTCGTTCTTGTCCGACACAATCGTGATCGCGCGGGCTCTCGACGCGCCCTCAATGACAAAGTCGACGACCCGGCTCGACACGAACAACGCCACAAGCGAGTACATCGCGGTTTCTCTGCCGATGATGATGGTGACCAACGCGATCACGACGAGATCAATGCCAAATAGGATTTGTCCCATCGCCATGCCGCGATAATGCCGCAATATCCGCGCGATGATATCCGATCCGCCGGTCGTGCCGCCGGTCCGAAAGATGAGTCCCAAGCCAATGCCCGTCACGACGCCAGCGTAGAGGGCGGCCAAGAGCGGATCGTGCGTCTGAATCCGCACATCCTGCGTCAATTCAGAGAAACCGGAAACGGATGCGACGCCGAGCGCCGTCTTGCCAACGAACGCATGGCCGAAGAGCCGCCACGCGACAAGCAACAGCGGGATATTCAGCACAAAAAACGTGAGGCCGATGGGAAGGTGCAATTTGTACAAGAGCAGCAATGAAATGCCGACGAACCCGCCTTCGGCGAGGTGATTGGCAACCAAGAACGCGTTGAGTCCGATGGAATAGATGAAAGCCCCAACCACGATCATCAACCATTGAAACGTGCCACGGACCATGGGCAAAAACCCCTTCGACTTCGACTGAAGCTCGATTCCAGGTCAATTTGACCCGACTTCTTCGCTATTATACGAGCCTGGGGCATTTTACCGCAAACGCGGCCGCGCAAACATCAGCATCAACAAGAACCACATACTGACCCAACCAAACGCGGTGTAGGCGTAGGCAACGATGATCCGAAACCCGAAATGTCCCAGAATCCCGCCGACGATGAGAACGGCCGCACTCGTCCACAGGAATTGGCGTTTGCCGCTCGCGATCGTCGACCCGATGGCGTAGACGTTGCCGATGAGCGTCGAGTAAATTTCGCCGAACAGGACCGCAATGAACATCCACGTCAACCACGATTGGAAGTGCGACGCAATGTAGCCCATGGGAATGGCGTACGTTTGCACATCCGGCATGTATGCGAACAGGCAGAACGTGACACAGCACAGCAGTACGCCCAAGCCGACGGCGCCAACCAAAGCGCCGTTGCGAAGCGTCCGCTGATCGCGAATCTGACCGCCGAGCGGAACCAGCACGCCGACGGAAAGCCCAACATTCATCGCCGCGTACAACAGCGCGTTGATCCAAACGACGAAGCCTGTGCGCGAATCGACAGCCTCCGGGTGTAACAAAGCGTGAAGCGGCGGGTGCATGTGAACCCAGGTATGGACCGCCGTGTACACGACGAAGCAAGTCAAGAGCGGGACAATGACGCTGTTGACCCGCAGCAGGCCGTTCATGCCAAACAGCATCGTGACGAGCGTTACGCCGGCCGCCGCGGCTACGCCAACCGTAAACGGAAGCGACAGGCGTTCGCGAAACAGCTCTCCCGTACCGGCCAGCATCGCCACCGTTGTGCCGAAGAGCATGAACAGGATGGCGAAATCGACAATGCGGCGGACACGGGGCGTGAACAAGTGCGCGTTGACGTCCCGAAACGAATTCGCGCCCAAGATTGCACCCAAGGCCATGAGACGGAAGCCGATCCACGCAAACAGAACGGTAACGAGCGCGATGGAGACATATGCAATCGGCCCAAATTGCGCAAAAAACTGATAAATCTCCCGCCCGGACGCAAAACCGGCTCCGACCACCGTTCCAATGTAAACGCAAGCGACTTGCACCGTCATCCAACGCGAGGACATGTCTATACCCCCCAATACGGTCTATACATATGGACACGATCCGGCCTTCATGACACCAGCGAGATCTTCGGAGGCGTCTCGGACATGTTCCCGCTTGTCCGCAAATATACATCTAATGCATGTACACCTGTGCCCATCCGGAGATTCGCGCTTGTGGACAAGGGTGGGCGCAAGCTGTGCGAGCTTGATTGAAATCGCGGCCGTAAAGGGGGAACCAATTTGACTGTTCTGCAAGCCATTGTCATGGGAATTGTGCAAGGCATTACCGAATTTTTGCCGGTAAGCTCGTCGGGGCACATCGTGATCGCCGAAAAATTGATGCACGTCGACATCGAAGAAGACACGCTGTTCATCCTGCTGCTCCACATCGGCACGCTCGCGGCCGTGGTCTACGCGATGCGCCGGGAGGTGGCCTGGCTGTGGCGGCACCCGAAGTCGCGCATCACGTGGATGATTCTCGTCGCGCTCCTGCCAACCGCAGTCGTTGGTGCCGTCTGCGAAGAATGGTTCGACAACTTGTTTGAGAGCGGCATCACGATTGGCTTCGAGTTCGTCATCACTGGCGTCGTGTTGTGGTGGATCGACAGCGTCAAAAGCGGAACCAAAACCGAGTCGACCATCACCTTGTCGGACAGCCTGTGGGTTGGCACGTTCCAGGGAATCGCCATTTTGCCAGCTCTCTCACGCTCTGGATTGACGATCGCCGCAGGGCTGTGGCGTGGTATGGATCGCGAGGCGGCAACCCGCTTTTCGTTTCTCCTGTCTATTCCAGCCATTCTGGGCGCGACGCTTGTCAAACTGGACGACGTGATCGAACATAAGACGGCCATGCTAGCGCTTCCTTGGGGCTCCATGCTGCTCGGCACCTTGGCTGCCGCCGTCGCTGGATACTTTGGCGTCAAGTGGACGCGCTGGTTGGTCAGCAACTGCCGGATGCGCGTCTTTGCGTGCTACACCTGGGCCGTTGCGGCGTTCGTCCTGTACGACCAACTGATTGGCCATCATTGGTTTCCGTCGTTGCTGGGCTAAGCGGAAGGCGTGGGCTGACCAAAAGGCAGTCCATGCAGCCCTGCCACCATCCTGCATTCCTAGTTTCGTAGTGAGGGCCGCCCTGGAGTGTCAAAACGGAGGCGGCCCTCAAACTGTTCTCATCGGGGGATGACGTGAATCACCGGAGGAGCTTATCCGAAATTGCATCCCCATGGCCGGCGCGGACGAACGAAGTACCCGCATGGCCACAGCAAAAAGGGTCGCTCGGAAGCACTGGACTCCCTGGCGGCGACCCACGTCTTTGCACGATGCCAACCTCTTGTACAAACCCTGCAGCGCATACAAATCACTTCATTCTTGCGTAGAACCGAATGACTCGCATACGGCGAACCATCGCAAACAGGAACGAACACCCTAACATCACGGCAAGGCCAACGACCCACACCCGCAGACCAGACGATGCCACTTGCCAAAACGAATGGTTGGACGCCGCTTCGGCCACGGCGGATACCGGCGTCAGATGCACCATGGCTGCGCTCGCCGATTTGCCCACACCGAAGAGATACAGGATGACGGTAATTGCCGCAGCCAAGACAGCGTGCAGAAACCGAGCGATAAAGTACGGCCGCATCCGAATGTCCGTGTTCGTCAGAACACTCGCGACCTGAGCATGCACGCTCAATCCGCTCCAAGCGATGATTCCGCTGACCAAGGCCAATTTTTGAATTATGGGCGCGTTGACCGCTGCCGCTTGCGCGCTGCCGATGTCGAGTTCAAGCACACCTGCCAGGGTGGGATTGACCAAACCACCGTTGATGTGGAACAGGTGGTAGACGACAGCGACTGGCCAACCAATCACGGTCATGATCCCGCTGATCCGCAAAATTTCAATCAGGACCGCGAAAAACACAATGAAGCCCGAAATCATAAGAATCGTTTGCACCGACTCCGTCACCGCGTTGCCGAGCAGTTTGCCGAACGGGCGGCCGTCCACCTCGCGAGCTTTCAACATCTCGTCAAACGCCCGCTTGAAGATGTTGCCCTTTGGCCGAGTGATCTCCCGCGCCTGGATCTCCGCGAGATGGGTCGGATCTTTGCGGCCCCAGAATTTGAACGCGACCCCTACCAAAAATGACGATACGTAGTGCGCGATCGCGAGCAATCCACCGAGTGCCGGCGACTTGAACATACCTACGGCAACCGCGCCAAACATAAACAGCGGATCGGCGGTGTTGGTGAACGCGAGCAGGCGTTCTCCTTCAATGCGCGTGCACTGGTTCGTCTCGCGAAAGCGGGCGGTAATGACCGCGTCCATCGGGTATCCGGCTGCAAGACCCATGGAGAGCGCGAACGCGCCAACGCCTGGCACGCTGAAGAGCGGTCTCATAAGAGGCTCAAGCAGGACGCCGAATCCACGAACGACTCCGAGACCTAACAACAGCTCCGACAAGATAAAAAACGGCAGTAGAGAAGGAATGATAATCTCCCAACACACCTTGAGACCTGACATGCCCGCCTCATAGCCTGGCTTTGGATAAATGACCAGAGCGAGCGTGAAAACAACTGCCATGGCGGCGAGGAGCACGGTAAACACGTGTCCCTTTTTGGCTTGGCTCAAACCCTTCACTCCTTCTTTCAACCAGTCGGCCTTCGCGGGCTGGTCCAAAAATCGTCCATACATGCATATGACATGCTGTCCCGTTTATGTTTCAGCCGCTTGGTTCGCTATAATGTGAGAGGATAGACAGGATGAAGGACCATGACCCACGACACGGCGACAGGACGATGGGGATGGCGACTGGCCGCAGGGGAGTGAACAAGCAGTTGGGACTCGCGGATATGCAAAAACAGGTCGATGATTATATCGGACAATTTAAAGAAGGCTATTTTCAACCGATGACGCTCGTGGTGAGGTTGAGCGAAGAACTCGGAGAACTGGCTCGAGAGGTCAATCATCACTTTGGCGAAAAACCGAAGCGTCAGGATGAAGCGGATGGAAGCATCGCGCTCGAACTGGGGGACATGTTGTTCGTGATCGCTTGTCTCGCCAATCGGTTGAATATCTCACTCGACGACGCGTTTGCCGCGGTCATGGAGAAGTTTCAAACGAGGGACAAAGACCGCTGGACGAGGATCGAGAAATAGCCAATGGCGACACAGCGACTTGGCACGTTGAAATAGGTAGGGAAAGGCCTTTCGGGGGCATCTGGACCGTCAGTTCCGTCCGTGGGCCAAGGTACAATCCCTTGCAAGACGGCCTCCGTACAATGCACGGAGGTGGTGTACATGTACGACGATCGGTTGATTCAAGCCGGATTCGCCTACTTGTACGTAGGGTTGTACGACGAAGCGTTGGCTTCGTTCGTCCGCGCCATCGAAGCGAATCCGTCCCGGCCAGAACCGTATTTTCACGCATCCATCACGGCCCATCGCAACGGCGACCTCGCAAATGCCAGCCGATGGGCCATGCGGGCCATGGAATTGGCGCCGGATCGCGCCGAATACGTGGAAAATTGGCGAGTGATCACGGCTTCCCAATTGGTCGAAGAGAGCCAGTCGACCTTTTTTCAAGGGGATACCAAGGGCGCGTTGAAGCTGCTCCGTCAAGCGTTGGCCCACGATCCGCTGCATCTGGATGCGCGCAGGCAGCTTGACCAATTGTGCCGCTTATACCCGACCGCGTGTGTGGAAGCAGAGGAGGAGACACGTGACAAATAATGTGATACGCGTAGCCATCGCCGGAGCCACAGGGCGCATGGGAACCGCAGCCGTTCGGGCTGTCTCGGCCACGGACGATCTCGTCATCGCAGGGTTGCTCGTTCGCGAAAAGCGGCCCGATGTGGAGGCGAGTCTGGAACCGTTTGGACAGGCCTACGACAATGCAGAGACCCTGATAGCAACAGAACGGCCAGACGTCTGGTTGGATCTGACGACGCCTGAGTCAGTGGTCAACCATGTCGATTTCGCCCTCTTGTCAGGCGTGCGTCCAGTCGTCGGCGCCACAGGCTATTCGCAAGACGACTTGGAACGTTGGAATCAAATCGCCGCGGAACGGGAAATTGGAGGACTTGTTTGCCCCAATTTCGCCATTGGGGCGCTGCTGATGATGCGGTTTGCGGCCGAGGCAGCGAAATGGATGCAAAAGTCGGAGATCATCGAGCTTCACCACGACCAAAAGCGGGACATGCCGTCAGGGACGGCCATTCGGACGAAGCGAATGATGGATGTGGATTACGACGTGCCCATTCACAGCGTTCGACTGCCAGGGTTTGTCGCGCACCAAGAGGTCATTTTTGGCGGTACCGGAGAAATCCTGACCATTCGCCACGATTCGTTAAACAGGGAGAGTTTCATGCCTGGCGTATTGACCGCCTGCAGAAAAGTCGTCCAGTTGCGGCAGGTCGTCTATGGACTTGAGCATTTGCTTTGGTGACAACGAACAGACGGCGAGAGGAACGATCACGGGAGGTGGCACCACTTTGAAAATTGGGATCAGCTGTTATCCAACCATCGGCGGTTCCGGCGCAGTCGCCACGGAACTCGGGAAAGCGTTGGCAAGCCGTGGACACGAAGTCCACTTCATCGTCACCGATGTTCCATTTCGGCTTGGCACGTTTATTGAGCACGTATACATACACGAAATTGACACAGCCACCTATCCCGTCCTGCGAACGCCGCCTTACGATTTCTCATTGGCCGCGTTGATGGCGAAGGTCGTCGACGACTATGAATTGGATGTGCTGCACGCCCACTACGCGTTGCCATTCGCTGTCTGCGCGTTTCTCGCCAAGGAAATGGCGTCGCGCGACGTCAAAGTGGTGACGACGCTTCACGGGACCGACGTGACCGTGCTCGCCCAGGACAGCAGTCTCAAGCAAGTCATGAAGCTCGGTATCGAACGGAGCGACGCCGTGACTGCCGTCAGTCGAAGTTTGATTGAACAGACCGTCGAGCTGTTTCAAACGGAGAAGCCCATCGAATGTGTCTACAACTTTATTGATACCGACGTGTTCGTGCCGAAAGTCGGTCAGCGTGTGCGCAGATCGCTCGCCAAACCGGGAGAACGAGTGCTTCTGCACATCTCGAATTTCCGTCCCGTCAAGCGGATTTGCGACGTGATCGACATCTTCGCCCAGGTCCGCCAGTCCATCGAAGCGAGATTGGTGCTCGTCGGCGAAGGCCCGGACCTGTCGCGCGCGAGAGATCGAGTGCACGATCTCGGCTTGAATCCGTATGTCGACTTTCTCGGCAAACAGGACGAAGTCGCCCCATTGGTCGCCGCCGCGGACATTCTTCTGCTGCCTTCGGAGAAAGAGAGCTTTGGACTGGTGGCGCTGGAGGCGATGGCGTGCGGGATCCCTGTCATCGGATCGACCGCTGGCGGCATTCCCGAGGTCGTCGTGCACGGAGAGACAGGGTTTCTCTCGGAGATCGGCGATACGGACTCGATGGCCGCCCATACGCTGCGGTTGCTCGAAGACAAAGAACTGTATGCGCGCATTGCGAAACAGGCCAGGGAGCGAGCGCAGAAGTCGTTTTATATCGGGGACAAGGTAGGCGAGTACGAGGCCATCTATCGACGGGTCTGCGGCATGGTATGAGACGCTTTCCCGTGCCAGAACCGGTGATTCCCGTCATGTCGACCTTGTCGGACGCCGGTTATGAGAGTTACCTCGTCGGCGGCGCCGTTCGCGACATGTGGCTCGGCAAGGAGATCCACGATTTTGACGTGGCCACATCCGCGGCGCCGAACGAGGTGAAGCGGTTATTCAGGCAAACCATCGACACGGGGCTTCGCCACGGAACCGTGACGGTGGTTTGCGGGGGCCATCACATCGAAGTCACGACATTTCGCGAAGAAGGTCCGTATCTCGACGGGCGACGGCCGTCGTACGTGTCGTTTTCCACCGATCTCATGGCCGACTTGGCGAGGCGCGATTTCACCATGAATGCGATGGCCATCGCCCGCGATGGGACGCTCATCGATCCATTTGGCGGCGCCGTCGATCTCGCCAATCGCCAACTGCGCGCTGTCGGAGTGCCAGAGGAGCGCTTCTGCGAAGACGGCCTCCGGCTGCTCCGTGCCTTGCGTTTCGCCGTCACGTATGATCTCCAGATGGAAGCCGAGACGTGGGCCGCTGTCGATCGCGCCGCAGAGGCGATGGGCCCGATCGCGAACGAACGGATCGGCCAAGAATTGCTGCGTTTGCTCGCGGGACCCTGGCCGCGACACCTGCCGTTGTTGGCCGAATCCCGTCTGTGGTTGGTCAAAGGGGAACCATTGGCGTGTCTGCGCCAGGGCTTCGCATGGATGATGAAAGCGGCTCACGCGGCGGCACAGGCGGAGGCTGCGCCAGTTGGTATCGACGGTTTAGCCGTTCTGTTCGCCGGTCTGGACGATGGACCGCAGTTCGTCAAACAGCTCTGCCAAATGTTCGCCTTGGGCAAGGACGCTGCCAAGTCGGCACAAAGCGTCTGCGAGTTGGTCCAGAGACTCTTGCGCGGCGGCGAAACAGGCTGGTCCACACACACGCTGTTCGAAGCGGGCCACGACGCGGCGACGCGAGCCTTGCAAATCTGGTCGTGGCTGTCGCCGACGGACGTGGCAAATATCGCGCAGGCCGAGGAGAAGATTCGCCGGCAGCCCCTTTGGTCCAATCGCGATCTCGCCATTTTCGGCCAGGATTTGCTGGAGTCAGGCATCCACGGCCCAGAAATCGGCCAACTGCTGCGATGGCTTCGCGAACAGGTGCTGGACGGACGTTTGGAAAACGAGCCTCGCACACTCCTCGCCGCAGCGTTAGACGAGAGCATAAAGAGGGGAATGTCGTCATGACCTTGGATGACATGGATATTCAACAGCGCCTGGTCCTGGCGTTTACACAGTCCAAGCAGCCCATTTCAGGGGAGGAATTGAGCCACCAGTTGGGCCTCAGCCGAACAGCTGTCTGGAAGCACATCAAGCAACTCGAAGCGTTGGGGTTCACGTTCGAGGCGTCGACTCGGGTCGGTTACGTCTTGCGCGATTGGCCGGACGAGTTGATGCCGGCCTTGGTCAAACCGCACTTGGCGCCAGATCGCGCAGGTGCGTTGGGACATCTGATTCTGTGGGCGGCAGAACGGGAATCGACCAATGTCACGGCGATTCAATTGGCGTCCGAGGGCCAACCGCACGGCACGGTGGTCACCTGCGGTGTGCAGACCGGCGGCAAGGGCCGGCGGGATCGGGCGTGGACATCGCCGAAAGGCGGCATGTGGTTTTCGATCCTCCTGCGCAACCCGTGCGCCTTGTCGCAAGCTGCCGACTTGACGCTGCTGGCGAGTCTGGCGGTCCAGCGAGCCCTGGCCAAACACGGTGTGAACACGCGCATCAAGTGGCCTAACGACATCCTCTTGAACGGGCGAAAACTGTGCGGAATTCTGGCGCAGATGCGCACAGCCGGCGAGACCATCGATTACGCCGTGCTCGGAATCGGCATCAACGCCAACTTTGTAGAGCAGGACCTGCCGGCCGACTTGCAGGGCAAAGCCACGACAATTCTGTCCGCGACAGGCAAACCAGTCTACCGTCCGCGGCTGCTCGCCGATATTCTCGCCGAGATCGCGGCGCTTTACCGTCTGTTCGACGAGGGCGGCGGCTTCGCGGACATTCGCGACGAGTGGCTGGCCGCTTGCGCGACCATCGGATCGCGCGTCGAAGTCCAAGTGGGGCGGGAGATCGTGGCGGGGACCGCCATCGACGTCGACGATCACGGCAACCTCCTGATGCTGCTCGACGATGGCACGCGACATCGTGTTCACAGCGGCGAAATCCTCTTTCAAGCCCGCGACGTCATCCCCTAATCGCAATTGGTTGCATAAAGTTCCGCGAGCGACGGACGCTAGGGGGATGAAAGCGAGGAGGAACGCGCCGTGCAGTACGTGGAACTTGCAGCCATCGCGGAAGCGGTTCAAGCGCTGAGATCGAAACTGCCCACTGCCGATGAGACATTGCGGGAGAAATTGTCCGATACGCTGTTGACCTTGCGAGAACTGGCGAACAAAACCTTGGATGCGTGGATGTCGGTGGACGAAGCCATCGAAGAGACGTACGCGCTGCTCGAGTCGCCGTCCGTCGCGAAGGATGCCATGCCTTCGGAGACGCCTTCCGACAACGGGACGATGGTGGAATCGGGGGACGCCCTCGACAGTCCGTACGCCGAAGGCCTGTTTGACCTGTCGGCCAAGTACGAATGTCAACTTCGCAAAGGACTTGCCTACTACGATCTTCGCATGTTCGATCACGCCGCAAAGACACTCTCCGACGCGATCGACGAAGCGGACTGCAGCGGCGACAGCCTCGGGGCGATGATTTACGTCGCGCTCAGTCAACTCCACGCAGGCCACCTCGACGAAGCCAAACAAACACTTGCGACGGTCGAAGCGGCAGTCGATGCTGATGACGAGATCGTGCTGCAGGCGCTGCTCGAAGTTCGCACGTTCCTACATGCGAGCGAACGCGATTGGCAGAACGCCATCCATACGCTGTACAACTTGCTCGACTTCGACTCCGACCGCGGTGAAGTCTGGTTCAATCTTGGCGTATGCCACATCCACCTGGGTGAATTTGCGGCAGCGGAACGCTGTTTCGCCCAATCCCACGCGCGAACGGATGACGAGGAAGCCTTGCTCTGGCGTGCTCTGGCGTTGGTTTGGGCAGGCAACGGCCGGGCCGCGAAGACCATTGCCGAGATCATTCCGCCGACAGCGTCGACCGTCAAATGCATTCGGCTTCGCGTGATGCTGCTGTTGGCCGTGGGCCTGCACCAGCATGCGTTGATGCAAGCCCGGGAATACCAGCGCCATCAAGACAACCTCGCACTCGGTCTCTACCTGGAGGCTTTGTGTTGCGTCGTGATGGGTTCCAGTGCGAGGGCGTCGGTGTTGTGCAAACGGGCGCTCACCATCGCCCCGGACGATCTGCCGCTGACAGCCTTGCTCGGCTGTTGTTTGTATCTCATCGGAGACTACGATCGTTCGGAGGGCGTCTTGGCAAACTTGGCCAACCAATTGCCGTCCGTTCCGGGCATGGTTTCGCTGCTTCTTGGGCGTCTCGCCATACGTTCCCACGACACACACCTGGCGATGAAGCATTTGCACGCGGCCGCCAAGTCCTCCCAGACTTCCATTCGCCGCCTCGCGGCGCTCTATCAGGCGGTGGTCTACGAACGCAGGGCGGAATCGGAAGATTTGGTCGCCTCGCTGCAACGAGCGGTTCAACTCGGGGTTCCAGCGGATGTCCTTCGTCATGCGGACGGCCCCTAGCCCCAGTCCAGTCCACTTTGCTAGAATAGGATCATCTCGCAAAATGGGAGTTGCTCCGAAACGTGACATACGTTGTAGTGGACATCGAAACAACCGGATTCGATCCGACCAGCGATGACATCATCGAGATCGGGGCCGTTAGAATGGATGGCAATCAGGCGGTGGAAACTTTCCACCGCCTGATCCGTCCGTCCCGCAGCATACCGCAGGAAATCACCGACTTGACCGGAATCTCGAACGATATGGTGAAAACCGCGCCGGCGTTGGAAGACGCCTTGCCTGAGTTCCTCTCGTTTCTCGGAGATTCCGTCATGGTCGCTCACAATTTACAATTTGATCGTTCGTTCATTCAGCAGAAGTGCGAGTCGATTGGCCACACGCTCCTCGGCGCGGACGGATTGTGCACGCTCAATCTGGCTCGCATCCTGTTTCCCAGTCTCTCGAACTACCGACTGGAGAACGTTGCCCGAACCCTGCAGATTGACGTCGATGAAACCCATCGGGGTGTCGCCGACGCCCTGCTGGCCGGTCAAGTCTTGTACAAGCTGGAGCAAAAGGCAATTCGGTTGCCGCTCTTGGTCCTGCAAAACCTGAGCCAACTCGCCTCACTCTATTCCTCGATCACGTCCGATTGGTTCAGCCAACAGGCAGCGCACGTCTTGGAGCAATCGGGCGACACCTTGCCGGAACCGTTGGACGTCCGCGATGGCCTCGTCTTTGCGAAAGAGCCGGAACGGACGCCCAAACGAAATGGTCGTGCCGGCGTGCTGGACCATCTCGAAGATCTCGGTCGAAAAGCGTCCGAACTGCTGGGTCCAGACGGACCCATGAGCAGACTGCTTGAAGGGTATGAACCTAGAGCGGGTCAAATGACCATGATTGAAAAGGTGAGCGAAGCGCTTGTGCACGGCAAACACGCGGTCATCGAAGCCGGGACGGGAACTGGCAAGTCGATGGCCTACCTGATCCCTGCCGTCCTCTACGCGTTGGCGACGGATGAAAAGGTCGTCGTCAGCACGCACACCATCGCGCTGCAGGATCAAATCGAGCAACGCGATTTCCCCACGCTGCAACGGCTGTTTGACGGCACCATTTCCCTGGCTGTCCAGAAGGGCAGAAAGAACTACGTCTGCCTTCGCAAGATCAAAGGCGAATCTACGGCACAGTCGTTCGTCACGCCGATGGACGAGATTCAAGGCGTCATGTCTCTGCTCGTCTGGCTGACGGAAACGCCCGACGGAACCAGGGACACCTTGTCGACCGGCGCGGTGGGTCACGCGCAGTGGGCGCGCGTGCAAAGTGAAACCGATTCGTGCATCAACAAGCGGTGTCCGTTCTTTCGACCATGCTACTACTTTCGCGCCAAGGGCGCGGCGCAGTTGGCTGACGTCGTCGTCACCAATCACTCGCTCTTGTTGTCCGACATGAAGGCGGACAATCGAGTCCTGCCAAAATACGATGCGCTCGTGATCGACGAAGCCCACCATTTGGAGGAACAGGCGACGAAGCATCTGGGAAGCGAAGTGCACGCCGTCCAGTTGGCGGCGTTTGCCAACCGACTGAGCCGAGATCGAGGCAAGAGCGGGGTGCTTGCCGATCTTAGGACGCGCGCGGCAGAATCGCCGACCGCGCCCAAGCGGATGGTTGAGCGCCTGGACGCCGCGCAGGAGTGGATTGAAGAGATTCAACGGACCTGCGATCACGCATTCAACATCCTTGGCGGACTCGTTCCGCAGGGCAAAGCGGAGTACCGGCTCACCGACGCGTGGCGGCAAACCGACGAGTTCCGCCTCTTCGTGCAGGCGATGGACGAGCTTGCCCATCCGTTGAAATCGCTCGAAGAGCTCCAGCAAAGCCTGCAGGAATGGGCCAAGAACGCCGTATCCGACGACGAGGCGGGCCGCATCGTCGACGCGTCGGGATTTCTCGGCACATGGATCGAAAGCGTCCGCTTGCTTGAGAGCACGTCGCTCGAGTTGCCGGACTTTGTGACCTGGATTGAACGCCGAGGCACGTCACGCCCGCGCTGGAGCGTGCATCGGGCGCCGATCGACGTTTCCGCCGCACTGCGCTCCGCGCTGTTTGAACGGTACGACAAGGTGATTCTCACCTCCGCCACACTGTCCGTCAAAGGAAACTTCGACTACGTGGTGGCACAACTCGGACTCCAGGAATCCGTCCGCGACGGCAAACTGATTGCCACACACGTGCCTTCGCCGTTCGACTACAGCGCGCAGGCAATGCTTTGTGTTCCCAACGACGTGCCCGAGTTGGCGAAGATGTCGCCGCAAGAGGCGGCGATGTGGCTCGGAGACTCGCTGTATCAATTGGCGGTCGTCAGTCAGGGGAGGATTCTCGCTCTCTTCACCAGTCATCAGATGCTGCGGGAAACGGCCAAGCTGATCCGCCAGCCGCTGCGCCAGCACGGTCTGCAATTGCTGGCGCAGGAGATCGACGGCGGCAGGACAGCGATGCTCGAAGCGTTTCGCAACAACCCGAAGAGCGTGCTGCTCGGTGCCCAGTCGTTCTGGGAAGGGATCGACCTCCCTGGCGATCAACTGACGACGCTCGTCATCGTCCGGTTACCGTTTGCGCCGCCGACCCACCCGGTGACCGAGGCGCGGCACGAGCGGATCGAACAGAATGGAACGAGTCCGTTCTGGGCGTCGAGCCTGCCGGAAGCGGTTGTGCGTTTTCGCCAAGGATTTGGCCGCCTGATTCGAACTCGCCAAGACAAAGGCGTCGTTGTCGTGTACGACAAACGCCTTATCACACAGCGCTATGGCACCACGTTCGTGCAGTCGTTGCCAGGCGTTCGTCCGCTCGTTGCTCCGGAACGGGATGTCCTCTCGCATATTCAAACATTTTTGGGGCAATCTGCTCGCTAGTCGAGGCATGCCGCGGGCGTGTGTGACCCACCCTACTCGTAGGAGTCCGAGTCGACGGGAGGGTGGTGCAGGGATGCATACGATGTGGAAAGGTTCCATCAGCTTCGGCCTGATCAACGTCCCCGTGCGCATGTACAAAGCGACGGAGAGCCAGAGTGTTCGTTTTCGGCAATTGCACAAAGCGTGCAAAACGCCCATTCAGTACCAGAAGACGTGCCCCACGTGCGACATCGAAGTGAAGGCAGAGGATATTGTCAAAGGCTTCGAGTACGCGAAAGGGCAGTTCGTCGTGATCGAGGACGACGAACTGGAAAGTTTGAACCACGAGCGCTCGCAAACGCTCGATATCGTCCATTTCACGGACGCGCATGAAATCGACCCGGTCTATTACGACAACACGTATTACCTTGCGCCGGAGCAAACTGGACGCAAAGCTTACGCCTTGTTGGCACAGGCCCTCGGAGACACCCATAAAATCGCCGTTGCCCGAACGGTGCTGCGGGCCAACGAGGCCATGGCCTGCATCCGCATGAGCGACGGCGTGCTCATCATGCAAACGCTGTTTTGGCCGAACGAGGTCCGGTCCACGTCGGAACTGCCGTTCGTTCATCAGGCTCCCGACGTCGCCGAGGAAGAACTCGACATGGCCGTCAAGCTCATCCAACAGCTCAGCAAACCGTTCGATCCCGCCCAATTCAAAGACGAGCGCAAAGACGCGGTGGAGCGTTTGGTCGAACAGAAACTTGCCCACATGGAGACGACAGGCGAAGTCGAGAAGCCAGCCGCCGCCACGGCCGACGTGATCAGTTTGATGGACGCGCTGCAAAAGAGCATCCAAATGACCAAGGCGGAACCCCTCAAAGGCAAAGGAAGGAAGAAAAAGACCTCGTAAGCAAATGGTCCGTCCTTACCTGCCTGGCTCACATGTCCGCCTTCGCCATCGTGCATTCGAACGGCGGGACGTCCGAGCGGGCAATCAGTACAGGCTGGCGCAGGGTTGCGTCGGGCGTCCACTCGAGGAACGAAACCTTGACCGTCAGCTCTGGTGCGGCCCAACGGGCCGCACCACGCCGAAGGTCGTTCGGAATCTCGACGAAGGGCGATTCTGCCATGTAGGTCAGTTCTGCCAGCAGTTGTTTCCACTCCGTTTGTGGCAGCCTCCCGGTACCGACATGCCCGACACAATGCAGCAGCTGACGTTCGTCGTAAAGGCCCACAATCAGTGCGTTGGGCTGGTCATCGCGGAGTGTGACTCCGCCAACGGCCAGGACCGCGTTGCGGATGTGTTTCAGCTTTTGCCACCGATTGTCCTTTCCGCCAATCAAGTACGGTTTGCGCAGGTCTTTCACCACAATGCCCTCTAGCCGCAGTTGTTTCGTCGCTTCGAACAGCGCGCCGAGATCGGCCTCATTGTCGACCATTCGATACATATGCGCCGGCTCCAGAACGCGCCTGAGCAGCGTTTGGCGCTCCTCCAAATTTCTCTCGACAAGCCAATCTCCATCGAGAAACAACATGTCAAAAACCATGTAGAGAACGGGTACATCGCGGGAAGCGGCCTGGATGGCCTTGGGCGTCTGGGAGCGATCCCGCCGCATCAATTCGTAGAACGACGGCCTGCCATCGACCATCGCGACGACTTCGCCGTCCAGCACACAGGAATTGGCATGCGCGTACTCTCGCAGTTGCAAAAGCTCAGGGTACTGCTGCGTTCGCTCCCGGCCATTGCGATTCCACAACCGAATCTGCCCGCCATCGATGTACGTGAGCAGCCGCACGCCATCCCACTTGACCTGGCCGATCCAGTGGCTGCCCGTTGGCAATTCCTGCACTTGAATCGGCTCAAACGGCCGTATCACGGGGAGATCCACCTTCATCCGCTCCTGTTCGCGATGTCTGTATTCCATCAGTTTGCCCGGAATCGGGCACACTAGGCGGGAAACGAGAATGGGGAGGCGGCATGTATGGCTGTGGAGCAATTGGAAGTTCAGGCGGAGGTGCCGGTGAACATTACGCATCCGGACAAGATCCTGTTCCCGGAAGTACACAGGACCAAGATCCAATATCTCCAGTATCTCGCCACGGTCGCTCCTGTCATGCTGCCTTATCTGGCGGATCGCTCCATCACACTCGTGCGCTGTCCACACGGCGCCGTCGGCAAACGATTCTATCAGCGCCATGTACTTGCTGGAACGCCTGAATTCGTGCCGTTTCGCATCAACGCGGAAGGCAAGAAGGAAATCGTGATCCACAACATAGCGACCCTGTTGCACTACGGCAACCTCGGCGCGCTTGAATTTCATGCGGGGTTGCACCGGCTCAGCGTCCATGAGCCCGATACGCTGTCGTTTGATCTCGACCCAACCGATACGTCCGATTTCGAACGCGTTCGCGAAGTCGCCATCCACTTGCGCGATACCTTGCAATCTCTGCAACTGCCAAGCTTGGTCAAAACCTCCGGGGCAACCGGTCTTCAGGTCTACGTGCCTCTGCAATCGACCATCCCGTACGACGATTCCAAACGGTTCGTGCAGTTCATCGCGCGTTATCTAGAACAGAAGTGGCCGAACATCGTGACGACCGAGCGGTTCGTCAAAGATCGCGGGGACAAAGTCTACGTGGACGCGCCGCAGCACGGCGAGTCGAGAACGCTCATCTGCGCGTACAGCGTGCGTGCCACACCCTCAGCAACCGTATCGACGCCCATCACGTGGTCGGAATTGGAGAACGGATGCCATCCTCGCGATTTTACGATCGACAACGTACCGGATCGGATTCGGAAATTCGGCGATTTGTTTCATTCCGAGAAGCGGGGCTCCATACGCGACTTGTTGGAGGCGATTTCGGGACAATAGGGAAGTTGTCGCGTATAATCAGGCTAAGCAAGTCAAGCAGGGAGTGAAACCATGGGCATTCGTTACGCCATCATCGGCGGCACCGGGGTCTACAACGCTGGTGACATCGCCGATGCAGATACAAAAACGATACATACGCCGTATGGCGATACAATGGTCACGATTGGCCGCTACGCGGATCGCGAGGTCGCGTTCATGGCGAGACACGGGGTGCAGCACGGCACACCGCCGCACCTCATCAATTACAGGGCGAATCTGTACGCGCTCAAGTCGCTCGGCGTCGAGCAGGTGTTGGCGACGGCGGCCGTCGGTTCGCTACAGCGATCGTACCAGCCTGGCGAACTGGTGTTGGTGGACGACGTGATCGACATGACAAAGTCGAGAAAAAGCACGTTTTTCGATGAAGGGCGCGTCGTGCACGTCGATATGTCGGATCCGTACTGTTCACGGCTTCGCCGAGGCCTGAGAGAGGCCGCCGGCAAGTTGGGCTACGACCTGCACGATGGCGGCGTGTACGTCTGCACGGAAGGACCTCGCTTTGAAACGAAAGCTGAAATCGCGATGTACGCACAGCTCGGCGGCAGCGTCGTCGGCATGACGAGCATGCCCGAAGCGACGCTCGCGAAAGAGCTGGAATTGTGCTACGCGACGGTCTGCATGGTCACCAATTGGGCCGCCGGCCTGTCGCCGCACCCGCTGACGCACGAGGAAGTCACAAGCGCGATGGCAGCCAACGTGGAGAAGCTGCGGCGCTTGTTCTATCAGTTCATCGAGAACGACACGGGCGAACGTACATGCGGGTGCACGACCGCGGTAGGCGGACAGGCTCCGTTGACAGGGGAGGAATCGGCGTGAGAGCCATCCAATGGGCTCCCGGCGAAATATCGCTGCTGGATCAAACGAAGTTGCCGCATGAGACGGTCTGGGAGACGTTTCGCTCGGCGGCGGAAGTTGCAGACGCCATCACCGCCATGAAGGTGCGCGGCGCCCCGGCCATCGGCGCGGCGGCGGCGTTCGGCCTGGCTGCCGAGGCGCATCGACTGCAGGGGCAGCCTCGCTTGAAGGAGCAACTGATCGAAGCTTCGCAACAGTTGCGCAAGGCTCGGCCAACCGCGGTCAATCTCGCTCAAGCGCTCGACGAGATGGACGAGGTGCTGCGCGGAGTCGACGACGAAAGCCGGATTGCCGAGGAACTTTATCGACACGCCTTGCGCATCGCCGAACTCGATGTGCAAACCAATCGACGAATTGGAGATCTCGGCGCCGAGTTATTGAAAGATGTCGGCGGGCGCATTTTGACGCACTGCAATACCGGATCGCTGGCGACGGTTGAATACGGAACAGCGCTTGGCGTGATTCGCAGCATGCACCGGGATGGCAGTTTGCAGCGTGTGTATGTCGACGAGACGCGCCCATACCTGCAGGGCGCACGCCTCACGGCCTACGAATTGATGGACGAAGGCATTCCCTTCGACATCGTCACGGATTCGATGGCGGGCTATTTGATGGGACAAGGTATGGTGGACGCCGTGATCGTCGGCGCGGACAGGATTGCTCGAAACGGCGATACCGCCAACAAAATCGGGACGTATTCGCTTGCGGTGCTGGCCAAATACCACGGTATTCCATTTTATGTCGCGGCACCGATGACCACGGTTGACCTTCGCACCGAGTCGGGGGATGCGATTCCCATCGAGCAGCGGCATGCCAAAGAGGTCACGCATATGTGGGATTTGCCCATCGCGCCGGAAGGCGCATCGGCCCTGCATCCTGCGTTCGACGTGACGCCGGGAGAGCTGATCACGGCCATCATCACAGAGCGAGGGATCGTCCAGCCGCCCTACACCACTGGATTTTCGTCCTGATTCCCTGGGCGGACTCGTCGAATAGGAGAGGAGCAATCGCATTGCCAAGCGGACGTATTAGCGTGATCGAAGTTGGACAAGCCATACTCGACGCGAACACGGTTATCAACGACAACGTACACTTCGTCATCCAGGACGGCGTTATCCAGCATGTGGGTCAGGGCGATTTTCGGCCCAGCGAAGCATTCCCGCACGTTGATCGGTGGATTCGCAAACCGAATCGAATCGCCATCCCTGGTCTCATCAACACGCACGGCCACGCTGCCATGACACTGCTTCGCGGTGCGGGCGACGACATGCCGTTGATGAGTTGGTTGAGTGATCGGATCTTTCCGCTCGAAGACAAACTCACCGAAGACGCGATTTATTGGGGAACCCTGTTGGCGGCTTGGGAAATGTTGATTTCTGGCACGACCGCGTATACCGACATGTACATGATGATGGACAACGCGGCGCGCGCGGTCGCCGAATCCGGGATGCGCGGCGTACTGTCGGTTGGAATGGTCGGATTCGACGAACAGAACCGGGAAAATGGGCGTCGGCGCAGCCGGGCGTTCAAAGCGTGGCACAATACATACGATGGGCGCATAACAGTCACATTAGGACCTCACGCTCCGTACACGTGCAGTCCCGAATTTCTCGCCGAAGTCGCCGACTTGGCCGCGGAGCTTCGTCTTCCCGTGCAAATTCACATCAGTGAAACGCGCGTGGAACTGGAAAATTCCCTTCGCGATCACGGTCTCACACCGGTGGCGCACGTCGCGCGCACAGGCCTCTTTTCGGTGCCTACGCTGGCGGCCCACTGCGTGCACGTCACAGACGAAGACATCGACCTGATGAAGCAATACGGTGTGCGCGTCGCGCACAATCCCCAAAGCAACCTCAAACTTGGTTCAGGCGTCGCGCCTTTGCCGAAGATGCTGGAAAAGGGGATTGTCGTCGGGATCGGCACAGATGGAGCGGCAAGCAACAACAACCTCGATATGTTCGAGGAAATGCGGTTGGCCGCAACGCTTCACAAAGGCGTTCACGAAGACGCGGAATGCATCGATGCAAAAACAGCGTTTCATTTGGCGACAGCGGGCGGCGCACGCGCTTGTTTCATCGAGAATGGACTGGGCGTTTTGCACAAAGGCGCGCCTGCGGACTTCGTCTTGCTGGACGGCAACTCGCCGCACTTTCTTCCTCAGCACAATCTGTTGTCGGACGTCGTCTACGCGTCGGGCGCGGACGATGTGCAGGATGTATTCGTCAACGGCGAATGTGTCGTGGCGAATCGGCAGCCCGTGTCGATTGACACGGAACGAGTCCAGTATGAAGTCAAACGCATTAAAGATGCCTTGACCCAATCGTGAGACCTTCGGGCTGCACGAGGTCATGGGACTCTGGATGCGGCCACTCCTCCTCCGAAAAGGTGACTCGCACCTTGGCCCATTCAACGCATTGGGCCGACGCTTCACCGAACATGGCGGACGTGAGAAGTGTTTGTTCAATCCCGTCGACATACGTTTCCAGCGGTGAATTCACGTGGTGAGTCCGTTTCGGAGCAGTCATAACAACACCTCCCGCTGAAGTACTCCTAGTATGGGCGGCCGACTTTGGCGTATGTTGCGGGAATGCTGGCAGGAAAGGAGACATTCCATGCGCATACTGATAAGTAATGACGATGGCATCGACGCGGACGGCATACGCGCACTGACGACGGTCATGGCGACGGTGGGCGACGTGACGGTTGTGGCCCCTGACACCCAGCGAAGCGCTTCCAGCCACGGCATCAGTCTGCATCGGCCAATTGTGGTTAAAGAACGCGGGGTGCCAGGGGCGGTGGAAGCGTACCAAACATCGGGAACGCCGGTCGACTGTGTCAAATGGGCACTCGCGACGCTTCACCGCCAAAACCCTTTCGACATCGTTCTGTCCGGCATTAACGAAGGCGCCAATCTCGCCACCGACATCCTATATTCCGGCACGGTCGCAATCGCGGGCGAAGCGGCCTTGCAGGGCGTGAAGGCCATCGCGTTTTCGCACGTGGGTCCACCGTTCGATTTTGCGATCGCGGCAGATGTCAGTAAAATAATATTTGAACTCATTTATCCAATCACATTGCCGCCGGACACGTTCATCAACGTGAATATTCCACTGCTGGAAGGCACGCCGACATGGACTTGGACAGATGTTGGGGTTCGCCGTTATCACGACGTCTTTACACTGGAACTGGACGCGGAAGGACGGCAAGTATATCGATATGGGGGCGATTTGATTGACCTGCCCGGAGAAGGCGAGACGGATATTCGCGCCGTCGCAAACGGACAGGTGAGCCTCACACCATTGCGGTTCGGATTCACGCACCAAGAATTTCTCAATCAACTGCGCAAGTTCAAACCTTAGGCGGACGGTGGAACATTTTGGAAGGTAAACTCAACGTACTGGCTACGCATCAATGTCAGAAGACAGACGATTTGTATCTATTGGTGGACTTTTTAAACCGCAATTTGAAAGACAAGGACATCATCTTCGGTCTGTCCAAATCGGATGAACCAGATAAAATGCAAATTACGCTGTATCGGACGGACATCGAATGAGTACATGGCGGGTGTGGGCAGTCACAGTACCATTGCTCCTGATTTTGGTTGCCGCCGGAGTCGCGATGTGGCTCTGGCGCAACTTGTCCTCCTACTGGAGCGCTGAAACGGCTGCGGCGCAGTATGTGTTGAACCATACGCCTATCGATCATCTGCAGACATACCAAGTGTTCACAGCTTCTGGAGTCGAAGATGTGTTCGAAGGGACCGACGCGTTTCATCAAGAATGGTACGCATTTTACGATCAGAACCAAAATGAAGCATTCGTCGTTCCGACTGCGAGCGTTCTGCCGAAGTCAGCCGCGGTCAAACAGGCTCGCCAGAGCGGGATTGTGCCGACCGCCGAAACATTGGGTTACGTAACATCCCAAGCGAGCGGCACACTTCACCCGCGCGACCATATCGTCTATGAAGTCGTGGGCACGGCCGGCAGCAAACTTCGGTTTGTCTACGTCGACGCGACAACTGGACGCGTTCTCTGGAAGTACTGAGTGCACTATTGTTACAATGAAGTAGTCGGACCGAGTGGAAGATCGGGAAGAATCTACTGTGAACGTACGTTCGGTTCACATGTTATACTGGGTTCACGACGTAATCTGGAGAAAGGGGCGAGGTTCTGTTGTCCCGCGTGCGATTGGTTCCCATATTTGTAGTCGCCATCTTTGTTCTGTCCATCCTGTTCGGCGGATGGCAAGCGTATCAGCATTTCAATCTGTTAAATCCATTGAAGCGCAACCTGCAACAGGTAGCAGGCGTGCAGACGGTCAATATCTCGACGGGAAGTCCCGACCTCGTTCAAATCCAGCTAGGTCCATTCGACAAATTGAAGAACGGCGACCTGCAGCAGACATATCACGCCATATCGACACAAATCGAGAATCGGCTCGGAACCAACGTCTCGCTTCAAATCTCTGACAATCATGAAGGTCCATTGACGCAAGTGTTCGAGAGCTCGTTTGTGTTTTATATTCAAGAGGGAATTGCGAAGCAAAATTACACCCAAATGGTGTCTCAGGTCGCGGAATTGGCGAAGAAAGATGGAATTGACGCCCGCCTGACGATGGATAGTCAGGATATCTACATTCAACTGGCAAAAGGCAATTCGTATCTGTACCGCGTGATTCCGTATGGCAATCGGCAAGGAGGTGCTTCGACTTGATGATGAAAGAATGGCTTATCGGCGTAGGCGTAGCAATCCTCATTTTCCTTGGCATGCTGCATCTCGTTCAGGTTCTACCTGTTCTCTTTTTAATCGGACTTGGAGTGTTGCTGTGGATGGTCATGGATCGCAAAGGTGCGACAAGTGCTTCGACTCGCGAAACACCCGTGCGCCCGAATATCTCGTTTGAAGAGATCGGCGGACAGGAATCGGCGAAACGGGAGCTTCGCGAAGCACTCGACTTCTTGCGCTACCGGGATCGGATTAAGTCCCTTGGCATTCGGCCCCTGAAAGGGATCCTGCTGACGGGACCGCCGGGAACGGGTAAGACTTTGATGGCAAAGGCGGCTGCAACGTATACCGACTCTGTCTTTTTATCCGCTTCAGGTTCAGAGTTTGTGGAAATGTACGTCGGCGTCGGCGCTCAGCGCGTCCGCGAACTGTTCCGACGCGCTCGCGCCATGGCGAAACGCGAAAATAAGGACAGCGCCATTATCTTTGTCGACGAGATCGATGTGGTTGGTGGACGCCGCGGTCAACACAGCCACCAGGAGTACGATCAGACACTCAATCAGTTGTTGACCGAAATGGACGGCATGAGCACATCGCAAAGCCCGTTTGTGCTCGTCATGGCTGCGACCAACCGCCCGGACATCCTTGATTCGGCGTTGCTGCGGCCAGGGCGTTTCGATCGCCAAATCAAAGTTGATTTGCCGGACAAAGAGGGCAGACTGCACATTTTGAATATCGTGGCAAAGGGAAAACCGCTCGACAGTTCGGTCGATCTCGAACACATCGCCCGCGAAACATACGGTTTTTCCGGCGCTCAATTGGAAGCTTTGGTCAATGAGGCGGCGATTATCGCCTTGCGGCAAGACGCGAAGACGATTACACAAGAAATGTTCCGCGACGCCGTGGACAAAGTTCTGATGGGCGAGAAGACGGGGCGCCGGCCAACGGATGAAGAATTGCGCCGCGTCGCCGTGCACGAGCTTGGACACGCGATTATCAGCGAATTGATGCGTCCTGGAACGGTGTCGCACATCACGATTGCCCCGCGCGGCAACGCGCTCGGATTCGTGCGGCAGATTCCTGAAGCGGATCAATATCTCTACACCAAGAATCAACTGGAAGAGCAGATCAATGTGGCCTTGGCGGGCTGCCTCGCCGAGGAACTTCACTACGGCAATCGCAGCACGGGCGCTCAGAACGACTTCGTTCAGGCATCCTCGCTGGCTCGCACGATGGTGCGTTGCGGCTTGTCCCGTCTTGGAATCGTCGACGAAGAACATCTGCCCGAACAAGTTCTTGAGAAGGAAGTTCGCCACATCCTCGCGACGCAAGAGCAGGCGACACGCGAAGTGTTACAGCCATACAAAGCCGACATTGAGCGCTTTGCCGAATATGTCGTGCAGGAAGAGAGCATCGACGGCGCGGAATTCCGCAAATGGATGGAATCGATGCAAGTTCAGTCGCAATCCCTGGCTTCCGCGTCCGTCGCCCATACCCCAGCGCTCGAAATGAGCCCGTCTGTATGATGATGGTCCGTGGCAGCGATTAGAGATTTCTTGCCGGAACGGCCCGAATACCCTCGAACGATGGTATTTAGGGTCGTCCTTTTTTGTTATAATCGATCCGAAAGAGATCATCCGTGGAGGGAACTCACTTGGCACCTGTGGTGAAAATCGGTTCGTTGCCATCGTACATAGAGCAAACGGTCATGCTGGAAGGCTGGCTGTACAATAAACGCTCCAGCGGAAAGATCCAGTTCCTGCAGCTTCGGGATGGAACTGGCCTTGTTCAATGCGTCGCGGTCAAGTCAGAGGTTGGGGATGAAGTGTTCGCGGAGTGCGCATCCTTGACTCAGGAATCGTCTGTCCGGGTGGAAGGCGTCGTCCGCGCCGACGAGCGTGCGCCAAGCGGCGTGGAACTCGTGGTGCAAAGAGTGGAGCCTGTTCAAATTGCGCAGGAATATCCAATCACACTCAAAGAACACGGCGTCGACTTCTTGATGGATCACCGTCATCTCTGGCTGCGCGTGCCGAAACAGGCCGCACTCATGCGGATTCGCGCCCATATCCAACGCGCGATTACGGAATACCTGGACGGTCAAGGCTTTACTCGGGTCGATCCGCCGATATTGACACCGTCTTCCTGTGAGGACACGACCGAACTGTTTCAGACCACGTACTTCGACGAAGAAGCGTATTTGACACAGAGCGGCCAAATGTACATGGAGGCTGCCGCCATGTCTTTGGGCAAAGTGTATTCTGCCGGCCCCTGCTTCCGCGCCGAAAAATCCAAGACTCGACGCCACCTCATCGAATTCTGGATGGTCGAACCGGAGATGGCGTACGTGGAACACGAAGAAAACCTCCGAGTTCAAGAATCCTTGGTGTCGCATGTGGTCACCCACGTCTTGAACCATTGCGAAGAAGAGCTTCGCACGCTCAATCGCGATATCTCCGCACTGGCGAAAGTGCCGGGAACTTTCCCGAGAATGTCGTATGATGAAGCCATCGCGTGGCTGCAGAAGAAAGGGTTCGACATCAAGTGGGGAGACGATTTTGGCGCGCCGCACGAAACCGAACTTGCGGGTCAGTTTTCGCAACCAGTCTTTATTGAGCGCTATCCCACCGAGTTGAAAGCTTTCTACATGCAACCCGATCCGAATCGTCCGGAAGTCGTGCTTTGCGCCGACATGCTGGCCCCGGAGGGGTACGGTGAAATCATCGGCGGCAGCCAGCGCATTCACGACTACGACCTGATGAAACAGCGCTTTGCACAACACAAGCTGCCGGAAGACACGTACGATTGGTATTTGGATTTGCGCCGCTTCGGATCCGTTCCACATTCGGGGTTTGGCCTGGGGCTCGAGAGAACCGTCGCATGGATCGCAGGCATCGAACACATTCGGGAAGCCATCGGTTTTCCTCGTACGCTGTATCGCTTGTATCCTTGAAATCACGAAGGGGAAGTGCAACATGAAACCGTCTGGTCGTCATCTTGGCAATGGAGATTTCTTGAGCACCCCCTTCATGAGCATTCCTTACACATTGATGCAGTCATATGCCAATCTGGGCTTACATGCGCATGAAATGCTACTCATCCTGCAAATCATCGGAAGCGGGCAAATCCGTGGCACGACGGAACTGTCGCCGCACGAACTGGGTGACCTTTGCGGCATGTCGAGTAAAGAAGTGATGGTCTGTGTGGAGAGGCTCGTTCGAGAAGGCTTCCTCGCCATCGGTGAACGGTTCGACGACACGGGGGCCCATGTCACGTACTTTGATATCCAGCCGTTGTGGGATAAACTTCGCGGCAAATCCTCGACAAAGGACACGAGATCGTTCCGCAAAGATCCTGTCACGATGTTCGAAGAGGAGTTCGGCCGACCGCTGTCCGCCATGGAATGCGAGCAGCTTCGCACGTGGCTGGCTGAGGACGGCTATCCTGAGTGGTTGGTGGCAGAGGCCTTGAAGGAATCCGTCCTTGCAAATAAGTACAGTTTCCGATATATCGATCGCGTCTTGTTGGACTGGGGTCGCCATCGCATTCAATCTCAGCAAGATCTGGAAGAGTACCGGAGGCAATATCGCGATCGCGCCGCACGCGAAGTCTCATCCAGTCGGAATTCGTCTGCGGCCGTGTCGAATCGGGCTCCGCGGGGGAAGAACGACAAGTCTCTGAACACGCAAGGTGGCAAGGGTCAGGCTCGAGACGAGCGATATGCCAACTTTTATCAACTATTTCCTGAAGGCTGAGAAGGCGAGCGAACGGCATGGACATATTCGTAACGGGCGGAACGGGCTTTGTCGGTGTGCCTGTGGTCCGCCGGCTGATCACGGACGGTCATCATGTCCGAGTACTCACGAGACGGCCAGATGTGGGGCATCTATTTCCTTCGAATGTTCAATTGGTGGAAGGGAATCTCTTTGATCTGCCATCGCTGCGATTAGGGTTGCACGGAGCCGACGCGGTGGTTCACTTGGTCGGCATCATCCGTGAACAGCCCAGGAGAATGATCACGATGCAGCGAATTCACGTGGAGGGGACCTCCGTGTTATTGGAGGCCGCGGCCAAAGCCAACGTCAAACGGTTTATTCACATGAGCGCGCTCGGTGCGCGGCCGGATGCGGTGAGCGCGTATCATCGAAGCAAATGGGACGCGGAAAAGCGCGTTCGGCAAAGCGGACTGGAATTCACCATCTTCCGGCCGTCGGTCGTGTTCGGCAAAGGCGGGCCGAAGCCGAGTTTCCTCAGTGAGCTCGCCCAAACCATCCAGCGAATGCCCGTCGTTCCCGTCGTGGGGGACGGCGAGTTTCCGTTGCAGCCAGTGCACACGACCGTGGTGGCGGACGTGTTCGCGAAGTCGCTGACCTTCGTCGAAGTCGTCGGGGAAACGTTCGACGTCTGTGGTCCGAACGTCGTCACGTACAAACAAATCGTCGAGCAGCTGATGTCGGCATTGGAGGTTCGCAAGCGGATGGTGCACGTGCCGATGTTCGTTTTGGAAAACGCCCTTCGGTTGCTCGACTGGACAGGGCTTCTGCCGTTGACCATGGATCAGTTGATCATGTTGCGGGAAGGCAACGTCTCCGCCAACGCGGCGCGAGCGTACGAACGTTTCGCGCCGCCCTCCATCCCATTTTCGATACAGCCATCCGACTTGGAATAGTTCAGTCCTCTTCCAACTCAAAGGTTCGAACCGTCCGCTCCCGCTCCTCCTGTCGTTCCAGAGCAAGTTGAATCAAATGATCCAACAACGCACTGTACGACATGCCGCTCGCTTCCCACAGCTTCGGATACATGCTGTAACGGGTAAAGCCGGGCATGGTATTGATCTCGTTGACAAGCACTTTCCCCGTCGACTTTTCAATGAAGAAGTCCACGCGGGCCAATCCTGCACAATCGATGGCCTGGAACGCCTGCACGGCGTAATGTTCGATCTCGGCCCGCTGTCCGTCCGTCACTTCCGCCGGAATGATCAACTTCGACGTTCCGCCCACGTACTTGGCGCTGTAGTCGTAAAACTCGTTCGACGGTATGATTTCGCCCGCGACAGACACTTGCGGAACATCGTTGCCGAGGACTGCCACCTCAATCTCGCGCACGTCCAAGCCTTGTTCGACAATGATCTTTCGGTCGTACCGCGCCGCCAAGGTCAGCCCCTTGTCGAGATCGGCACGCGATTTCGCCTTGGAAATTCCCACGCTCGATCCAAGGTTTGCCGGTTTGACGAAGACCGGATACGTCAAATTGCCCTCGATTTTTTCGATCACGCTGTCGCGATGCTGCTCCAATTCCTTTCGCGTGCACGCGACATAATTGACTTGCGGAATCCCGACCGCGCCGAACACCTGCTTCATCACGATCTTGTCGAGGCCAACTGCCGACGCCAGCACGCCCGCTCCGACGTAGGCGACGTTGAGCAGCTCGAGCAATCCTTGGATGGCGCCGTCTTCGCCGAATGTGCCATGCATGACAGGAATCACGACGTCGATTTCGCCTGCCAGCGACGGCGGCAGCACGTCCTGGGACTTGGTTGATTGAATGGGCGTCAAGCCGCCAACCGATTTGTTGATATAACTAGCCTTGCCGCTTGGCAGCGCGGACGTCGTCACATGTCCTTCTTCCAAGGCTTTCATCGCATGTTTGCCGACATGCCATACGCCGTCTTTCGAAATTCCAATGGGCACAATGCTATAATGATGTGGGTTCAGTGCTTCCATGACAGACTTTGCCGATTGCAGGGACACTTCGTGTTCCCCGGATCGCCCACCGAAAATCACACCAACTCGAATCCGCTTGTTTTGCACCGAACGCAACTCCTTTAAACAAATCATGTGAGATAGAGAAAGGAACGGGAAAGCCAATGACGCCCATCACCGTTCAAGAACTGAGCAGCCGGATTCCGCATCTGTACGTCTCCGGCGACCAAACGCGCGAAGTGACTGGCATCTGCATCGATCACCGGATCATTCAGCCAGGAGATGCCTTCGTGGCGTTTATCGGCCAGCGAGTCGATGGCAACGCGTTTGTGGACGAAGCCTTCGAACGCGGAGCAAGTGTAGCGATTGTCAGCCGGGACGTCAAGACGACCCGCGGACCGCTGATTCGCGTCGAAGATCCGCTACGCTCCATTCAACTGCTAGCTATCGCCGAACGTCAAGCGTTTGCCGGCCCCGTTGTGGGCATCACCGGCAGCAACGGCAAGACGACAACCAAACAAATGGTCGCTGCGGTTCTCGCCAAAAGCGGCGACTGTCTGTACACAGAAGGAAACCGCAACACCGAATTGGGCTTACCACTCACTATACTACAGCGTTTGCCTCAACATCGTTCCATCGTCCTGGAGATGGGGATGCGCGGGTTTGGACAAATTCAGGCCTTGTGCGAGATCGCGACGCCAACCATCGGCGTGATCACGAACATCGGCCAAAGCCATATCGAATTGCTCGGCAGTCAAGCGGGTATCGCGCAGGCGAAAGGCGAACTGTTGGAGTCGCTGCCAAGTGACGGCCACGCCATCTTGAACGGAGACGACCCTTGGCTGCGCCGGATCGCCTCAAAGTCAGCCGCGCCCATCACGTGGTACGGGCTTGGTGAAGGATCGGACGTTCGGGCGACGGACGTTGAATGGACCAGTCAAGGCATGACATTCGTCGTGCACGCGGAGGGAGAAGCGGCTGCGGCCTTCATCCCGACCTTTGGCACGCACAACGTCGTCAACGCGTTGGCGGCGATTGCCGTCGGTATTCGAGCCGGATTGCAGCTTGCGCAATCGGTCGAAGCGCTGCGAGAGCTCACCGCGACGGCTGGCCGCCTGAACATCATCGAGAACGGTTCAATACGCATTATCGACGATTGCTACAATGCGAGTCCGGCATCGACGAAAGCGAGTTTGGACGTGCTAGCGCACCTCGCTTCCTCGAATCGGATCGCGATTCTTGGCGATATGTTTGAACTCGGCTCCGAGTCGGAAGCGGGGCACCGAGAAGTTGGAGCATTTGTGGCGAAGCTCGGGATCGAAGGTCTCATCGCCGTTGGCGAGATGTCGCAGTGGATCGCGGACGCGGCGCGGTCGGCTGGCATGTCCGCGGTTCGGCACATCGCCACGGTGGAAGCAGCCATCGACGAAGCCGCAAACTTGGTGCCAGTTGGAGCCACGGTGCTTGTGAAAGCGTCGAGAGGAATGCAGCTTGAGCGGATCGTCGAACGCCTGCGCCAAATCCATTGACGAATTCTCCCGATTCTCATCAAATCTTATCAAAACGTTGACAGGATTTTTACACATATTCGCTACAATCCTCACGTTGGAACAGAGGAGGCGAGTGGCATGGAAGGTCGCAGATTCCTACACCATCGCATATATCCCGTATTGGATTCACTACGAATGCACTTGACGCGAGATTATGGGAACTCTGAGAGCCGCATCAAGGATCCGTTGGGACTCATTCACTTCGACATTCCGTCACTCGCCAAGATCCAAACCCAATTTGGCAAATCATCTGTACAGCACATCATGCAACTCATCGAGTCTCGTCTGGCCACGCTCCGTTCTCTGGCAGGATGCGCGATCATCAGTCACGAGACCATTTCCAATTCGACGTTCATCCTCGTGAAATTCCCGCTTGGCCATGGACGCCTGTCGACATTGCTGTACGACGCAACCACCAGTCTTTCGTCGACTTTGTCCGGCGATTTCGAACGAGCGGTGCCGCAGCTTTCCAATCTCATCGAACTGCGGTTCGGCACAGGGGTTATCCGCCCGGAAACGGATCGTCCATTTCGCGACATCTACTACGACGCGCTGGTCGACGCAATTGTGCAATCCAATCAGCATAACGACCCCATTCGTCGCGGTCGGCAAGCTGAACTGCGCGACATCATCCAAAACCAGCGCATCGAGAGCGTGTATCAACCGATTGTATCGCTGTGGACGGGAGAGGCATATGGATATGAAGCCTTGTCGCGCGGTCCCATCGGAAGCGTGTTTGCGACGCCGCTGCGGCTGTTCGATTTCGCGGAACAGGTCGGTCAACTGCACGCGCTTGAGGAAGTCGCGCTGGAGAAAGCCATGACCTATTTTCAGCCGGAGGTTCCGAACCTCAAATTGTTCCTCAATATCAACGCTTCGATGTTCACCGAGGAAGATTTTGTCCTGGATCGGCTCCGGTTCGTGCTCGAAGGTCGGGGACTCGAGCCGCACAACATCGTTCTCGAGATTTCCGAGCGCAGATCCATCGAAGATTTTGATCAGTTCAACCAGATCCTGAATCAATATCGAAACGCGGGATACTTGATTGCCATCGACGACGCCGGGGCAGGGTACTCGAGTTTGCAAAGCATCGTGTCGATCAAGCCGGATTTTATCAAGATCGATCGCAGCCTGATCCAAAATATCCACGAGGACAAGTTGCGGCAGAAGCTGGTCGAAGCCTTGTGCCAGGCCGCGATGGCATGCGAATGCAAGGTCATTGCGGAGGGCATTGAAACGTCCGAGGAGTTGACGCAGGTGCTGCACCTTGGTGTTCCTTACGCACAAGGATACTTGTTGGGGCGCCCAGCGCAAAATTTGCAGCCTGTCTCCGGATTGCTGCGGGAAGCGTTGCGCGTCTCGACCAGTAATGCGCGGCCGCAGAGCACCTTCACGACAGTGGGCGACATCGCCAAGCCCGTGACCACCTTCACAGCCGATGTCGAAGCACGCGAAATTGTCACATACTTCCATCAGAATGAACACGTCACAGGCATCGTCATCACCGAAAACAATCGCCCGATTGGACTCGTCATGCGGGAAAAACTGTTCAGACGACTCGCGACCAAATACGGCGTGTCCTTGTTTTGGAATCGTCCAATCAGCCAGGTCATGGACAGGCATCCGCTGATCCTGGACAAGTCCGTCTCGTTGGAAAACTCATCCGTCCTTTCCATGGGGCGCAGCGCTGAACAACTCTACGATCTCATCATCGTAACAAACGAGGGACGATTGCACGGTGGTCTGACGGTCCAAATGATTCTCAATTCTTTGACAAATTTACAAATGGAACTCGCGAGAGACGCAAATCCACTCACAGGATTGCCCGGGAACCGCCGTATCACCATCGAATTGTCCAAGCGTCTGTCCGAAGCAAAGGCCTTTTCCGTCATCTATGCCGATCTCGATCACTTCAAATGGTTCAACGACGCGTTTGGCTTCCAAAAAGGCGATCACGCGATTCGCGCATTGTCGGAAGCACTTCGCAAGAGTGTCGCCATGCTGCCGGAGGCCGACAGATTTATTGGTCATATCGGAGGTGACGATTTTATCGTGATCACGACGTCTGAGAACGCATATGATCTGGCAAAGACCATTCGGTCAACATTCCACACCGAATTCGAAAACGCGTTTCCCATGCCGGAGAACGGATCGTGGACTGTCCGCGACAGGGAAGGCAACGTCATGGAAGTCGATGGTTTGACGATTTCGCTCTCTGTCCTGCGCTGCGATCCGCCGTTTTCGGAGATCTCACAGGAATCCATCGCGGCCTGCGCCGGCGTTCTCAAGCGCGAAGCGAAACGGGAGAGCCAAAGTTCCATCGTGTTTGGCGTCTACGCCGACATGGTCAGCTCTCAGAGCGTGTAAACAGCGCATGAAGTCTGTGTCATCAATTCTTTACAAATATTCAGTACATCTTCTTCGATATTTTCGGTAAACTAGAGATATATACAACATATGTCGCGCCATCACGATGTTCCTATCTTTAACCACACTCGCTGCGGCGATGGAGGGGGAATGCTAGGTGGTCACATGCCCTATCTGCAAGGAGTTGTTACAGGAACTTACCTCAGTGCATTGCGTCGAACGACACGGAATGTCCAAGAACAGTGTCATCGCGCAATACGGAAAGCCGAAACGGCTCTTTCTCACCTTTGCTGCCGAAAGCACCGTAACTACCCCCACGATTAGTCCACGTGATTATCTTGACTCCCAACTTCTCACGGATCGGTTAAATTCAAAAACGAGAAAATTTCATGTATAGGATTCTCGCGGGTTCATCTCGAAATATGTATTCAAACGGCCGATTCACGTGGTTGTTTTGCCATCTCAGACGAGCGGAAGGGAGTACGAAGAGCGAGTCCGAACAGCGTCACAGGATCCCGTGACACATTTCGAACGACCTCGAAGAGAGCCTATATGAAACGACCTATTGATGTAGAAGATTTCGCGCTATTTCAACTTGTCGGCAGACTTGCCCCATCTCCAAGCGGCAACACGCTGTTGTTCGAGTTGCAGACGTGTTCTGCCGCCGAAGATACCTATCGCACCGAGTTGTACAAGATGAACCTCGACAGTGCACAGGTCATACCGTTTGCAACCAACGGTGATCGCAATCATCAAGCGTGTTGGTCTCCCGACGGACGCCGCGTCGCATTTGTGCGAAAAGATCAACTTGGCAGTCAAATATGGGTGATGCCGAGCGACGGCGGTGAAGCGCAGCGCCTGACCACGCTGGTGGGCGGCGCGTCGGCTCCTGCCTGGTCGGCGGACGGCACGAAGCTGTTTGCCTTGGCGCAAGTCTCAGAAGACAAACAACTCGAATTCATCGACACGAAGGCGACGTTCGAGAACCAAAAGGCCGAGCTGTCGAAGCGGGCTGAGGCGTGGAAGAAGAACAGCAAGCGTTATCGCCGGCTGTATTACAAGCGGGACGGGGAAGGTCTATCCAACCACGAACGCGCGCAACTCGTCGAAATCGACCTAGCGACCAAAGCGGTTCGACAACTGACCGCTGAACCGGACGATATCCATTCGTACTCGATAGCCGCCGATGGCAAGACCCTGTACTTTTTACGCGGCCGAGACGACGATCTCGCGCAACAATATACGGATCTGTACCGATTGAATTTGGAGACGCTCGACATCTCCTTGGTCAACGACAGTCTGCTGTTTCAACAAATCGAATGTTCGCCTGTCGACGGATCGATTGCGGCCATCGCCACGGATGAAGCCGCCTATGAGACCTATGGATTTGCGGCACACGCCAACCTGTACCTGCTCGATGCAGAAGGACGTATCGAACGGCACTTGTCCAAAGACTTTCCGGACGACCTGTCCGATCACACCTTAACCGACCTAGGTCCAAGTGTACCGTCTGCGCAACTCATTTGGTCGAACGATGGACACGCCATCTACGTGTTGTCGGAGCGGGAAGCAAAGGTCGACGTGGTTCGCTTCACCCTTGATTCGTCCAGTCATGGGGAAGTCGTGTTCACAGGCCCGTTCTCCGCGTACCAGTTTGCGGTGGTCGGTCATCACGTCGTCGCCGCGTGTTCCACGTTCACCGATCCGAGCAGGCTGTACACCGCAAAGATACCGGAGCAGGGTTTTGTGCGGCGGGATCGACGGCCGACTGAGCCGATGGAGACGTCCCCAATCCAATCCGACGCCCGCGTGCTGTACGCACCGAATCAAGATCTGCTCGCCAATCTCGAATTGTCGCGGCCTGAATCTTTCTGGTTTCAATCCGAGGACGACTGGTGGGTCCAGGGCTGGGTCATGAAGCCAATCGGGTACTCGGAAGGCAAGACCTATCCTGTCATCCTCGAAATCCACGGTGGGCCTCACACGCACTATGGAACGCATATGTTCCATGAGATGCAGTGGTTCGCGGCGCAGGGCTATGCCGTGGTATACGTCAATCCGCGAGGCAGCACAAGCTATGGACAGGAGTTTGTGAACGCGGTGCGTCAGCACTATGGAGAAAAAGACGCGCAAGACATTCTGAACGGGCTGCAAGCCGCGCTGGATCGATACGCGTTTCTCGACGGTACACGCGTCGCCGTGACGGGGGGAAGCTACGGCGGATTCATGACGAACTGGCTCGTCGGACACACCAAACGGTTTTTCGCCGCCGTATCCCAACGCTCCATCTCAAACTGGATATCGTTCTTCGGCTGCAGCGATATTGGTCCGCATTTCGTCAACATGGAAGTGTCGCGGGACGGGATTCAAGATTTGGAGCGTTTGTGGAAATCCTCGCCGCTGGCCTATGCAGATGACGTCGAAACGCCGATTTTGCTCATTCATTCCGAGCAAGACCTGCGGTGTCCTATCGAACAGGCCGAGCAATTCTACACTTGGCTGAAATACAAAGGCAAAGAGGCCGAGTTTGTCCGGGTTCCAGATGCCAGCCACGGCCTGTCGCGAAGCGGCAAACCGTCGTTGCGCATCCAACGTTTGCAGGCCATTTTCGGCTACATTCACGACCATTTACCGAACGTGTGATCGACGGAGAGTCCGAACAGGGGCACCCGAAGCGCAGATGGGTGTCCCGATTTCTCCGGTATCCTCCTCTTCGTCTTGTCGTCTCGCGTATCGAACCTCTCATGGACCCACCCGAACCGTCTCGACACCCTCGCGAACACATGCTTCCAGATGAATCTCCGCACACTGATCACACGGCTGAATCGGCTGATTATCATACGTTGAGAATTGTCCATGCATCGAGACCGCGTCTGAAACCGCAATGTACTCAAAAGGCCTCCGAGCCATTTATGTGATATGCTTATAGTATGCTATGCAACTATATGTGCGAATGATATCGTTCGTGTGGAGAGGTCCTGCCATGGAGAGAGAGTCTGAGCAAAAGAGACGTGAATCGGTCATTCCGCCGCACCCAGATCCGATTGGGATCCGCCATATGTTGAGGATCAACCGAGTTCCATATCCCTTTAGGCGCGCGCTCGGAGCTGGGTTCAGCCTGTTTGTGCCCATGTTCGTATGCAGCGTGATCGGACATCCCCTGTGGGGGCTGCTTTGTACAATCGGCGGTTTCACGAGCATTTACGTGACGAATTTGCCGATCCCGCAGTTGGGTCTGCGGTTGCTGTACGTCATGGTGGGGTTGGCTGTCTCCCTAGGGCTTGGTACGGTTTCCGCTGTTTCGCCGTGGTTGATGGCCGTCGTCTTCGCGTTCGTCGGTTCAGCGGCGATGTTTCTATGCAGTACGTTCAAAGTTCCGCCGCCTGGTCCCTTTTTCTTCATCATGGCTTGCGCAATTGGTACGGGCATGCCGGTCGATCCCGGTTCCGTCGGCACCCGAGTCGCCTTTGCGCTCGTCGGCGGCAGCGTGGCCTGGATCATCACCATGGCGATCACAGTGGTCCTGACCAGACGATACCGCCGCCAATCGGCCAATCAGCAGGCGAGATCGAACCCGCTCGGGTCAACCGTACTCGGGCCAACGGCGCCAACCGCGATCCGCCGCCTGTCCGTCGAAACTCGACTGCGGACAGCCCTTCGCAGGGATTCCATCATCCTGCCGCTCACGCTTCGGATTGGAATCGGCATCTTTGCGTCGACCATCATCGCGTACCTGCTTGGCAATCATCGACCCTATTGGGTGCCCATTGGCTGCGCGTCGGTCCTGATTGGTACAACCGTGATGGCGACCATCCACCGCGCGATACAACGCGCACTCGGGACGGCCATTGGGGTCCTCATCGCCGGAGCCATTTTCTATGTCCATCCGTCAGATATCGCGATCGCGTTCATTATTTTTGCCTTGCAAACTGTCGTCGAGCTTCTGATTCCCCGGAATTACGGACTGGCGGCTATTTTTATCACTCCGCTGGCATTGATGATCGCGGAAACGGCCAATACTGGGATGACAGCCCAAGCTTTGGTGAGCGCTCGATTCATCGATACGCTGCTGGGGTGTACAATTGGCTTGGCAGCCAGTTTGTTGCTGTGGCGGCGCGCAGCTTCTGCAAGGCTTCGCTCCGTCATCGCGCGATGCCTCCGGACCATCGGACGGTTGCGCGCAGGGTTGACAAACACAGACGCGTCTGCGGAGGAAATCGAGGAGCTCATGTACCAAGTGGACCTGGCGATTTCACACATGGATACCATTTATCACAGCGCCCTGCAGGAATATCCTCGACGAAGCCGCGATACGAATGCGCTGTGGGGAGTGATTCGGGCGGTTCATCAAGTCGCCAAGACCATCATGGATGAACATGTTCGGGCGTCGCTTCTGCACAACCATACGGAGCTACACGCCTTCGACCTTTCCTGGTTTGAGTCGCTGGCGCGTGCGGTCGATATCCACCTTTCCGTCGATACCGACAACAAGGTGAACGAGGCGTTGCACCCGAATGCACTCGATCACGGCTCTCCGTTTGTCGAGGCATGTCTTGAACTTCAACAGGAGATTGAGGCGGCAGCTGTTATCACGAGAGACAAGGGCTCACTGACGCACAAGCTGGTATAGTTTTGATTGACAATCTGTTCAAGGAGACGACGAATGGTGGATTACAACCCGCTGAACGACTCCATCGGATTTTTACTTGGCGCGACGTATCGCAAAGTCAACCAGTTGACGACATTGCGCTTTCGCGAGTACGACGTCACGCCTGAACAATGGATTGTCATGTACTGCCTTCGGAGAAACGAACGTACCACGCAAACGGAGCTGTCACGGACAGCTCAGAAGGATAAAACGACCATCACACGCATCATCGACATTCTGGACCGCAAGGGTATGGTGGTGCGAACGTCGAGTTCCGAAGACAGGCGTGCGCACTACATCCACCTGACAGAAAAAGGGCGATCGACGGTCGACGCCTTGTGTCACCTTGAACGAAGCGTCATGAGCGAGATTGCCGCGGGACTCGAAGGCGAGTTGATGGGCGTATTGCATCAAATTCGACATCGGGTAGAACAGATACTCGAATTGGAACAGACAGACGGGCAGTCATAGTGAATGAACTCGCCAAGTATACATAACATTTATTATGTCATCTCATATGGAATTTTCCTTCAAATGTTTGTGGGTGTGTATGCTATACTGATGCAAAGTCCTGTTCGGAATGGACTGACGCTGTCCGTGGCTACGCATATTGCTCGTAAAGGAGTTTACCGAAGCAGACATGAGATCACCAGCTTACTGGAAACGCCTGCTGGCTTTCTGCGTTGCATCCGTTATGCTGATTGCTCCATTTCGATTTTTAACCGTCAATGCCGTTGTTCGCGTGAACACGCCTTCGGCAAAGGTGCCTGCAACTGCGACGATGACGACGAACGGTATATACGACGGCGTTTTGATGAAATTGACCGATCTATCTTACGTGGATCTGCAGGACTATGTTGGAAAATCCATGCGTGATCTCGAAGTTTTATCCGCCCATCAACAGGGCCCGAAATCGATCTCTGACGAAGTCACACACGTCGACAAGTTGGACTGGCACGTGCCGTATCAGGAGGCGAACCAGTTTTTCTTTTCCGATTTGAATACATGGAAGATCATCGCGGTCGACAATCTGGAGAATCAGGATGGCTTTTACGCGGTGGCGTACCAGCAGGGGAATACGGTCGTGATCGCGTTCCGTGGAACGGTGAATGTCCAGGATTTGGTCGCCGACGCGGAAATTTACCTCAGTGTGCCAAACATGGTCGAACAGTTGACGCCGGCCGAGCAATTCGTGAACAAGGTCGAGGCGCAGCTTCATGGCCAACCTACACACGTGATTTTGACAGGACATTCGATGGGCGGCTGGCTCGCGCAAAAGATTTATACGTTGGACAGCGGCAAATGGGCGAATTGGAACATTACGGGATCGACCGTTTTCAATTCAATCGGAACGGGATTCCATCCGTCCATATCGCAAGCCAGCAGTGTCAAGGACTATCATTTTCAAGGCGACGTCTTCAGCGATTACGGCTCCTCGTTGGGTACCGAGATTGTCATACCCAACGATACGCCTGGGGAATCCGTGTATGATCGTCACCAGATGTACGACTTCTACAAATATTTTTATCCGAGCGTGCCACAGGCTGCCGGCTTGGCGCGCGAGGGCATGCAGGGCTGACGACTGGCGGGCCGACTGTGGAGGTTCAGAAACGTGTCCATTGAACCGAATTGGAAACTCCATTTGAATGATGGGACCCGTCTGTTCGGCCGAGCGTTTTTTCCGCATTCGGACGCCGTCAAAGGCATTGTCTTGATCTTGCACGGAATGGGTGAGCACAGTGCTCGCTACAGCGATTTTGCGGCCTATTTGAATCAACACGACTTTCTCGTCTGCGCCTATGACCAACGGGGGCATGGCCTGACCGGTGAGACGGCCGGGACGCTCGGGTATCTTGGAGTGAACGGATTTACCCGATTGACGCAGGACGTCGGTGCGGTCGTTTCGTGGCTGAAAACTGTCCATCCCGATGTCCCTGTCTACTTGTTCGGCCACAGCATGGGATCGTTTGTGGCCCAGGGTTATCTGGTACGCGGCGCGGAAGGGATCGACGGTTGCATCTTGTGCGGATGCAACGGTCCAGAGGGATATCGCTTATACGCCGGCATTGCCATCGCCCGGCGATATGCCCGAAGACACGGACCTGCCGCAATGAGCAAGTTGCTCACTTGGTTGACGTTCGGTATGTACAATAGACGCTTCCGCCCGATTCGCACGCCGTACGATTGGCTTTCCCGCGATCCCGACGTCGTCGACGCCTTTTTGTCGGATAAGCGTTGTGGTTTCCCACTTTCGGCAGCTTCGATGGGGGACATGTTTCAAGCCCTGCTCGATATGTACAAACCGTCGAATCTTCAAAAAATCCCGCGAACGCTGCCGATTTTCCTCATTGCCGGGGAATTGGACCCCGTCGGCCACCAAGGGCGCGGCGTCATGAAACTTGCCGACATCTATCGCCGAATCGGCATCCAGGACGTACAAATGCGGTTGTATCCTGGCGCACGCCACGAGCTGTTGCACGAGTTGAACCGCATGGAAGTGTTCGCGCACATCCATGAATGGCTCGCGCGTCAAGTCTCATCCTCTCGATCCGGCAATCCGATCACGGTGCCAACACGTATGTCCAATTTGTGAAAATCCTCGATAGCAGCCATATGCACCCCCCTGCGAACAAAGTAGACTATTGTAATCAACATTCCCGTTAGTTTAGACTAACCAAGGTAAGTTGGGAAGCCTAATCCATCATCTACGTGAGGTCTTGTCCATGAAAGATACTGAGTCAATCGCGATGGGCATTCAGGCACCCCGCCATAAACTCCGTCGCATGATGCTCGGTTTGGCCATGTTCGGCCCTGGAATCATCGTCATGCTTGCCAACACAGACGCTGGCTGTATCGTCACCGCCGCCCAATCCGGAGCCGAATGGGGGTATTCGATGGTGCTCCCGCAGATTGTCCTCATCCCCATTGTCTATCTCGTTCAAGAGATAACGGTGCGCCTTGGCATTGCGACAGGGAAGGGGCACGGTGAACTGATACGCGAGCACTTCGGCGGCAAATGGGCCATGTTCTCTGTGAGCACTTTGTTTTTGTCGGCCGTTGGGGCGCTCGTCACCGAATTCGCGGGAATTGCAGGCGTAGGCGAGTTATTCGGCATATCGCCGCGCTATACAGTCACCATGGCCACATTTCTGCTGATCGGCCTCGGGGTGACGGGAAGCTATAAGCGTGTGGAACGCGTCGGGATCGCCATGGGGCTGTTCGAGTTGCTGCTGGTTCCCGCAGCCATCATGGCCCATCCAACTGGGCAGGCCTTGTGGAACGGTTTGCGTACAGTTCCGCTCGGATCGTCGAGTTACGTATTTCTCCTGGCAGCCAACGTCGGCGCCGTCATCATGCCATGGATGATTTTCTATCAACAGTCGGCTGTCGTGGATCGCAATTTGACCCGCAAACACCTTCGCATCGCACGGTGGGACACCGTATGCGGTTCCATTTTGACGCAGGTGATTATGATCGCGGTTGTCGTGATGATTGCGGCGACGATCGGACGCACGAACCCGTCCCAGCCTTTGCAGACCGTCGCCCAAATATCGCAAGGATTGATGCCGTTTCTCGGTGTTGGTGGGGCCAAAGTGATCTTCGGACTGGGGATGCTTGGCGCATCGTTTGTCGCCGCGTTGGTCGTGTCGCTTGCCGGCGCTTGGGGAATTGGGGAAGTGGCTGGGATCAAGCACAGTCTGAACGCAAAGTGGCGGGACGCGAAGGGGTTTTACACGATTTATACATGCGCCCACGTCGGCGGCGCCATTTTGGTCTTCAGCGGTATCAACCTCGTCAATTTGGCGGTCGATACGGAAGTCATGAACGCCTTGCTGCTGCCGTTTGTCTTGGGATTTCTGCTGCTGCTCGAGGCGAAGGTTCTGCCTCCCGAATGGCGGATGAAAGGCTTGTACAAATACGTGGTATGGAGCATTTCAGTCATCATCATGGCGTTCGGTGCCTATATGGGATTTCAAGTGCTGTGAGGAAGAGAGCTTCTTTCCATCTGTTATTAAAACAAGAGAGGGACAACCCTCTCTTGTTTGACATTCACTGAAATCGACATCTGGAATTATAGAATGGCGCCCTGGCGTATCAACTCTCGCCGAACGTCCGCGGCGGCCACGCGTCCAACACTCGCGTGCAAGGCGGCTGCCACACCGGCAGCGTGGCCCGTCGCGAACGCGGTCCCCATCACGCGGGCCGAGGCGAACGCTATCGGATCGCAATCGATGATCCGCCCGGCGCACCACAAATTGTCAATCCGATCCACCTTCAATGTTCGCAGCGGAATTTCATAATACGACTTGTCTTTGATCTGTTGATACCTCGCGGCTTCACCGGGTTCGTGAATTTCGACGGGCCAGCCGCCGCGGGCGATGGCGTCCTCAAAGCGGGCTCCGTGAATCGCTTCTTCTCCAGCCAAACGATATTCTCCAGACACATGGCGCGTTTCACGCACGCCGATGGCAGGGCCCGTCTGTACCAAATAGGCGTCCTTGAACCCAGGCACATACTGACGAAAGGCCTCCAGATATCCCCAAGCCTGGCGGCGTCCCGACATTTCCGCCTGTGTCAAGCTCTCGCTGTCCAAGCCGTTCACGTCTTCGTCTGCGAACAGAGCCAATACGTGATTCGATCCCGCGAGACGCACGACCATGCCTCGGTCCTTCGTCAAGTAATCCATGCCTGCGCGCTTGGCCTGCCACACGGCCGCCGTGAACTGGTGACGGTGAATACTGATATCCGGTGCGACGCCGCCGAACTGCATCACCAACGTCCCGGCCTGCACACGTCCCTCGTTGCCGCCGTATCGAACGTCCGCTCCCGCAAACGTCGCCAGATCCGCTTCGCCACTGGCATCGACGAAGGCAGCCCCTTCCACCGTAAAAGGACCACCGTGATGGAAACATTCAATGGCCCGCAATTGACGTCCATCGACGTCCGCACCGATGACCATCGTGTGCAACCGCGGAATCACGCCCGCGTCGAGGACCAGTTGATCCAGCGCAAATTTCGTCGTTTCACCATCCAATGGCACGATCACATTGCCCGAGCCAGGGTTGCGAAACGGACCGTCGTATCTGCCCAGTCTTGCCAGGTGATTGAGAAATGTTTGACCGACACCGCCGACAACCTGTGTCGTAGGTTCTTGTTGCGCAAATAAACCGCAGATGGTGAGGACTGAACTATGTGTCGATGCACCGCCAAAATACGGGTTCTTTTCAATCAGCAGCGTCTTGGCGCCGACGTTGGCCGCACCGACAGCGGCAGCCACCCCAGCGCTCCCGCCACCGACCACGACGACGTCGTAGCTGTGCGTCTTCTGTATCAAATCGAGCTACCTCCCGGTGTTCGAAAACCACTGTCTATCATACCTCAATATGATTCCATCGCACATGCCATACGTGGTATAAAGAAAAAAGATATAGATTCGATCCATCGGCCAATGCAGCCAGATCCGAATCGGTGAGGAGTGCTCCATGAATACAAACCGCATCTGGCGCATTGCAGTTGGTTCCTCCAACGCCGCCAAAGTGAAGGCCGTCGAAATGACATTTCGTCAATTGAACATTCCTGTGGAGCTTGGCAGCGTGAACGCACCGTCCGGCGTGTCGGCGCAGCCGTTTTCCGACGACGAAACCTTGCAAGGGGCCCAGAATCGCGCGATTCACGCGGTGCTGGCTGTGCATGGCGATCTCGGAATTGGTCTGGAAGGCGGCGTTGTCGAGACACGCCTTGGCATGTTTCTATGTAACTGGGCCGCAGTGGCAACGCCCGAGCGCGAAGTTAGAGTAGGCGGAGGAGTCCGCATCCATCTGCCAGAGGAAATTGCACAAGCCGTACGTTCTGGCAGGGAATTGGGCGACGTCGTTGACGAATGGGCAGGCCGCAAACACGTACGCGCCGGGGAAGGCACCATCGGTATTCTGACGAACGGACAAATCACACGCGCCCAAATGTTTCGCGACGCGCTCATCTGCGCACTGTCGCCATTTCTTGACCGGTTGACGGGCCCATGGATCACGAGATAATCGGGCTGACCCCAAGCAAATTGATCTGATCTCTTGACGCTCCGCGGCCACAGACGACAGCGCGATGTTGTCCTCTCTGCAAAAAAACAGCCTGCACACAAACGGTGCAGGCTGTTTTTTTGCAATGCGCGATACGCCTTACAGGTCGTAATACATTTGGAATTCGTAGGGATGAGGGCGCAATTTCATCGGAGCGACTTCCGTCGTCCGTTTGAACTCGATCCATGTGTTGATGAAATCCTTGCTGAAGACGCCGCCTTCGAGCAAGAACTCGTGATCGGCTTCAAGCGCCTGCAGCACCTCGTCGAGCGAACCAGGCACACTGCGAATCTGGGCTTTTTCGTCAGCGGACAACTCATAGATGTTTTTGTTAATTGGACCGTAGCCCAGTGCCGTGGGGTCGAGCTTGCGCTTGATGCCGTCCAGGCCAGCCATCAGCATTGCGGCAAACGCGAGATACGGGTTCGCCGTGCAATCCGGTGTACGGAACTCGATGCGCGCTGTCTTCGGCGACACCACAGCGACCGGAACGCGGACGGCGGCGCTGCGATTGCCTTTGGAGAAGACCAGATTGACCGGCGCCTCAAAGCCTGGAACCAAACGCTTGTAGGAGTTCGTGCTCGGATTCGAGAAAGCCAAAATCGCAGGAGCATGGTGGAGAATGCCTGCGATGTAATGCAGCGCAATATCGCTCATGTTGCCATATTTACCTTCCTCGAAGAACAACGGCTTGTCGCCGTCAAACAAACTTTGGTGCACATGCATGCCCGATCCGTTGTCGCCGAAAATCGGTTTCGGCATGAATGTTACGGTCTTGCCGTACTTATGCGCGACATTGCGGATGATGTACTTGTATGCCATGACGGTATCCGCCGTCTTGGTCAACGTATTGAAGCGGAAATTGATTTCAGCCTGTCCCGCCGTCGCCACCTCGTGGTGATGACGCTCCACTCGAATGCCGACATTCATCAATTCCTTGACCATTTCAGTCCGGATATCCTGTTGTGTATCAATTGGGGGAACAGGGAAGTAGCCACCCTTGTTTTTCACTTGATAACCAAGATTTTTCTCTCCAGTACCGGTATTCCACATCGCTTCGACGGAATCGATTTGATAAAACGAACCACGGTTTGTGGAGTCGAAACGAATGTCGTCGAAGATGAAGAACTCGAGCTCCGGACCGAAAAAGGCTGTGGTCGCAATCCCGCTGTCCTTCAGGTACGATTCAGCTTTTTCTGCAATAAAACGGGGGTCTCTATCGTATCGTGAACCGCTCGGCTCATACACGGAGCACGCGAGCGAAAGGGTTGGTACCGCCATGAATGGGTCAATAAACGCGGAATCCAGGACAGGCTTCATGACCATGTCGCTCTCTTCAATGCCCCGGAAGCCCTGAATGCTGGAACCGTCGAACGCGACTCCATTTTCAAGTACTCCCTCGTCGACTTCGACAGCGGGAACAGTCACGTGATGCTGACGTCCAGGTACATCGACGATTCGGAAGTCCACCATTTCAACATTGTTTTTCTTCATCAGATCTAAAATGTCGCGCGGTGTCAAAATTCCACTCCCCCTAAAGCATATCTGTGTTAACTCCACTCATTATAGAAATGCAAGAATTATGAGTCAACACGTTATGTCAGAAAATCTAACACAATCGTTGGATTTCGCTTTTCAATGAGTTATCATTTATAATTTGGTTATGAATCGTAAGGATGAGTCAAAAAGAAAGAAGGTTGGACAACCTATGCGGATTGTTTGCGCCGGCGATAGTCTCACCAGGGGAGTATCCTTGATTCGCGGCCGATTGCGCATTGTCGAGAACCCATATCCAAAACTTCTCGAACAGTCGCTGCGGTCAGCTTTTGGCGCCACAACCGCACTCGGTGAGATCACCGTGACGAATCGCGGCGCGTTTAACGATAATTCAAGTTCGCTCCTGAAGCGGCTTGCGAAGGACGTCTTGTCCGAGGAGCCAGACATCGTCGTGATCGAAATTGGAGCCAACGACTGCGATTTTCGCTGGAACGAGGTCGCTGAAGCCCCTGATCTCGAGCACACACCTTATGTTCCCCTCGAACGTTTTGCGAGCAACATCGAACGCATGGTGGAACAGATTCAAGAGGCGGGTGCGAAACCGCTCCTGTTGACGCTCTTGCCTTTAGATCCAGTTCGCTACTATCGGCATCTGTCCAAGCGGTTTGGCACGGGCATCGCGCATTGGATCGCCTGCTGCGGTGGAATCGAACACTGGCATAACCGATACGACGAAGCGCTGCGCCAATGTGTGGGAAAGCTCGGGGTTGACCATATCGATGTGCGCGCCCGCGATGGACAAGTTCAACTGTGGCGATCCATGCTCAGCGACGATGGTATTCATCTTACCGCGACGGGTTATCAACACGTCAGCTCCATGGTGTTCTCATCCCTCTTCGCGTTGCGTCTCGTGAATCCCGGCACAGTATCGGAAACGGCCGCCGAGCCGCATATCGTCTCATGAGATGTGCCGGCATAGCGGTTCTCCGCGGCATGACAGCCGAAAGTGGCTACTTGAAGACGATTGGGTACATTGACTTGAATACAAGTATACAATACACTGCTTCTATAACCGCACCTCGCTCTAGGATGTCTACGGAAACTTTGCTCAAGTGACCTCATTCCATGGATAAAAGAGGTGATTTGTGTCAGGAACCTCACAGCGCGGGAGACGTTGTCAACGGGCTCGATTCTCGACAATGAACCGAACCGGACTGGACACACCAGCATCCTGACGTTGTGACTCGGAGGGTTGAACATGGTCATCGGTATGGTATTTGGAGAAGGGAAGAAGACACTTGGGGAACAAGCGTACGAAATTATTCGGGAAAATATCCTCACGTTGCGCCTGAAACCCGGACAGACAGTCTACGAATCGGAATTTTCCACGATGTTGAACATCAGTCGGACGCCGGTTCGCGAAGCCGTTCGCGCGTTGCATATTGAACAGTTGATCGACGTGCTGCCGCAACGCGGCATGAAAATTGCGCTGATTTCGGAACGCAAAGTAGAAGAGACAAGATTCGTCAGGGAGAGCCTTGAAGTCAGCGCCATTTGCAATATCGTCGACCAATGGGAACCCGCACAGACAAAATACCAAGACCTCTACAGAGCGTTGGCCAGTAATCTTCAATCTCAGAAGCAAGTCATCCAAAACGGCGATGCCGTACAGTTCTTGCAAGCCGATGAAGCGTTTCACAGACTTCTCCTATCCGCCATCGGCAATGCGACACTCGTTTCGGTCGTGTCCCAGATGAGGGGTCACCTCAATCGCGTTCGTCTCCTGTCGTTGCAGGAAATCCCGTATACGGAAGGACTTGTTCGGGAGCACGAACAACTGTTGGAGGCGTTGCAGTCGAAGGATCGAGATCGAGCCACCTCCATCCTGAGTGCTCACTTGTCGAGAGTGAGTGAGGACATTCAAGTCGTCAAGGACAAATATCCAGACTATTTCACGGATTGAGCCAGTGACATACCACGTTTGGAGCAATCACTTCCGTGCAAGGGAGAGATGAATCGTGCGAATCTCAGACGTGACCGCAACCACAGTGACCTTGCCGCTCGAAGCCCCGTTGCGCCACAGCAACGGCGTGCATTGGGGCAGATTTGTACGGACCATCGTACAAGTGTTTACGGATGAAGGGCTCGTCGGCCTCGGTGAAATGGGCGGAGGAGGAGAAAGCGCCGAAGCCGCGATTCGCGGTCTGAAACAGTACTTAATCGGTCACGATCCGTTCCAGCTCGAAGAACTTCGGTTTAAAATCGCCAATCCGACAGCGAGCCTCTACAACAATCGCACGCAGATGCTGGCAGCTGTCGAATTTGCCTGTCTGGACCTGATGGGCAAATACTTGAATGTGTCCGTCTCCCAGATTCTTGGCGGACGATTGCGGGATCGGATACCGTTTGCGAGCTACCTCTTCTTTCGACTCCCCAACTCCGAGTCCGGCCTCGGCGAAGTTCGGACAATCGATCAACTCGTGCAGCACGCCACAGCGTTGCGAAACGAACACGGTTTTCGCGTCCACAAATTGAAAGGCGGCGTATTTCATCCAGATTATGAATTGGAATGTTATCACGCGCTTGCAAGCGCTTTCCCCGAGGATCGGCTTCGCTACGACCCCAATGCCGCCCTCAGCGTCGAAGAGGCGATTCGCTTTGGCAAGAGCATCGAGAGACTGAACAACGACTACTTCGAAGACCCAACCTACGGCTTGAACGGCAATCGTCGAGTGCGCCAAAACGTTCGCATTCCCATCGCGACAAACACCTTCGTCGTCAACTTTGAACAGCTGGCGACGAACACGCTGACGCCAGCCTTCGATGTGATCCTTCTGGACACGACGTTTTGGGGCGGCATTCGCGCCTGTGTCAAAGCGGCGAGCGTGTGTGAGACCTTCCAGTCGTCGATTGGCGTGCACTCTTCAGGAGAACTTGGCATCCAACTCGCCACCATGCTGCACCTCGGTGCCGTGCTCCCCAACTTCACATTCGCTGCAGACTCGCACTACCACCACCTGAGCGACGACATCATCGTCGGCGGCAAGTTGACATATCGCGATGGGTGCATCGACGTACCGACCGGTCCTGGATTGGGCGTTGCGCTCGATCCCGATAAACTCGCCGAATACTCGGAGCTATATCAAAAATTGGGCGGCTATCCGTATGACAGAGATCCGTCCAGAATCGACTGGTTTCCATTGATTCCAAACGATCGCTGGGCAGACCACAAGTAAATCCCAACCTTGGACCAAGACAGGGGGACTCCATATGATTCTAGGCGCGGCTGTACCGCCCGATCACGCCAAGACGCTGTCCGTCAAAGCGGCCGAAATGAGACTGTCGGAGCACGCGACGGACGAAGATCTACTGGCTCTGCGGAGCCGGTTTGAGGAACTGGGGATCATGAACGCGCAGATCGGCGCGTACTGCAATCTATCGAGTACGGATGAAGCCATTCGCCAGGAGAACATTCAGCACGTCAGGCAGGCCATGCGCGTGGCGCATCTGGCAGGCTGCAAGAACGTCGTCGTCGGAGGCGGGCATCGCGATCCCAGTCGCCCCCGCGAGACGGCGTCGGCGCACATCGACAATTGGACCGATCACGCGTTGGACGTGTTGGCCGACAGTTGCCTGCAAGTACTGGATGGCCTCGACTTCGATGTCCATCTCGTGATTGAAACCTGGGTGATGACACCGGTCAGTTCTGAGCAGCGGGCCCTGCAATTGGCCAACAAAGTGAACCATCCAAAGATGGGCATCCTGTTCGATCCCGTCAATTGCATGAATATCGAACGGTATTTTCAAAACGGCGATTTCATGCGCCGCTTTGTGGAAACCGTCGGCGACAAGATTTTTCTCGTTCATCTGAAAGATACGTTTCTACGTGCGCGGCCGATTACGTATCATATGTCGGAAGTGCCGATTGGCGAGGGCAACCTGGATTACCCAGCGCTGCTTCGGGCAATCGACCCGTTGCCCGTTCCCGCTCTGTTGGAGCACATGTCCAACCCCGACGACTATGGGCCAAAGGTTGAATACATTCGCAACTTGGCCGGCGAACTGGGTATCGACCTATGACCGCCGTATCCTTCGCCATCGTTGGGGGAGGCTTTCGGACCAAATATTTTCTGAACGTCGCGAGATCGTTGCCGGAATTGTTCGACGTATGCGGCATGGTGGTCCGGGATCGCGAAAAGGGACAAGTGATTGAACGAGATTGGGCCGTTTCGACTTTCCGGACCCTCGGTGAACTGCTCGCGGTTCACACGCCCGATTTCGTCGTTCTCTCCATTCATCCGGCCGCAAACGTGGAGTATGTCGACGATTTGCGGCGAGCGGGCATACCGGCCCTGGTGGAGACACCTCCGGCCGCGGATCTTGAGGGATTGTTGGAATTGCACCGGCTCACCCGGCTTGGCGCACGAATTCAGGTCGCAGAGCAGTACGCGTTCCGCCCGATGCACGCCGCGAGGTTACAGATTGTCCAGTCGGGAAGGTTGGGCGATATCACCCAAGCCACCGTTTCGATTTCTCACGGCTATCACGGAATCAGCTTGCTCCGCAAGTTGCTTGGCGTACGCTTCGAACCCGCGGACATCCGGGGCATGCGATTTGAATCCCCCATGGTGGCCGGTCCGACGCGGGCCGGTCCGCCGATTGCGGAATCCATCGTGATGTCCAGACGGGACATCGCCTGGATTCGGTTTGGCGACAAATTGGGCATTTACGATTTCACCGCCGATCAGCACCGCTCCTGGATTCGGTCAACCCACTTGTCCGTCCGTGGGGTGCGCGGTGAAATTGACGATCATCGCGTGAATTTGCTGCTGGACCACCGCACACCGCTCCATCTCGATTTGAAACGCGTCAATCGGGGCGAGGAGGAGAATGTCGAGGGCTACTTTTTAAGCGGGATCATCTGCGGGGACCAGTGGGTGTACCAAAATCCGTTCGCCGGCGCGCGCCTCTACGACGATGAAATCGCGGTCGCCGCCTGTATGCGGAAGATGGCGGACTACGCGCGAGGAGGTCCCGATTTTTACAGCCTGGCAGAAGGCGCTCAAGATCACTACTTGGCGATGCTCATCGAGCAGTCCATCCAAAGCGGTGACGAAATCACCTCGACGGTCCAACCATGGGCAGAGGATTAGGGGGGATGAAGATGGACACCGAGGATTTGTCCCGAATGCTTCAATCGCAGTCTGACGATATCTACGACATTCCGACCAAGGCCAAAGGGCCTGCCGGAAAATTGCCGCTCACTGCGGACATGCTGCGCAATTGGCCGAGCGGAGACCTGTTTGGATTAACCCAAAACGTCGGAATGGGATGGAGTCCGGCCGAGGTGCTCGGCAAGTCCGTGCTGATATTGAGCACGCAGGGAGGCCTGCGCGAGGAAGACGGGACACCCGTCGCCCTCGGATACCATACGGGCCACTGGGAAATTGGCCTGTTGGTCAAGGCGGCGGCAGAAGCGTTTCGCCAACGAGGGGCCATTCCGTACGCCGCCTACGTCAGCGACCCTTGCGATGGCCGATCACAGGGAACAACCGCCATGTTTGATTCTCTGCCATATCGAAACGACGCGGCGTTATTGATGCGGCGCTTGATTCGATCACTGCCGACACGCAGGGCCGTGATGGGCGTCGCCACCTGTGACAAAGGCTTGCCCGCCACCATGATTGCGCTCGCTTCGCTGCGTGAATTGCCAGGAATCATTGTACCGGGGGGTGTGACCTTGCCCCCGGAAGACGGCGAAGACGCAGGGAAGATTCAAACGATTGGCGCCCGTTACGCCCATGGCGAGATCGATCTTGAATACGCCTCCGAGGCCGCCTGCAAGGCCTGCGCGTCGCCCGGAGGAGGTTGTCAGTTTCTTGGCACGGCGGCGACTGCGCAAGTGATCGCTGAAGGGCTGGGAATCGCTTTGCCGCATTCCGCGCTCATCCCATCAGGGCAGCCCATCTGGCTGGAAATGGCCCGTCATTCGGCAAGGGCCCTCATGCAGGCCATGCGGCTTGGCTGGGGCATGCAGGACCTCTTGACGGACGCCAGTCTGCGCAACGCGATGGCTTTGCACGCGGCATTCGGCGGATCGACCAACCTGTTGCTGCACATTCCCGCCGTCGCGCACGCTGCAGGGTTGTCGATCCCGACGGTCGGCGACTGGAAGGAGATCAACCAGCAGGTGCCTCGGTTGGTGAGCGTATTGCCGAACGGCCCTGTCGATCACCCGACGATTCGGGTCTTCCTGGCCGGCGGCGTGCCCGAAGTGATGCTGCATTTGCGAAAGGCGGGGCTGCTCGATCTCTCCGTCAAAACCATCGCGGGGCAGGCGCTCGCCGACGTGTTGGACTGGTGGCAGGATTCTGAACGCAGGTACAACGTGAGAAGACGGCTGCGTGAGGTGGACGGGATCGACCCGGACGACGTCATTATGGCACCGGATATCGCGCGATCTCGCGGTCTGACGTCCACCTTGGTGTTTCCGACGGGCAATCTGGCGCCGGAGGGATCGGTGATCAAGTCGACCGCGATCGATCCGAGCGTTGTGGACGCGGACGGCGTGTACCGCCACATCGGGCCAGCCAAGGTGTTTACGACCGAGCGGTCGGCTATCGAAGCTATCAAAAACGGATCGATTGAGGCAGGGGACGTGTTGGTACTGACGGGGCGCGGGCCGTCCGGCACTGGGATGGAGGAAACGTACCAACTGACTTCGGCCCTCAAGTACCTGCCTTTTGGCAAGCGTGTCGCACTGGTCACAGACGCCAGATTTTCGGGCGTGTCCACCGGGGCGTGTATCGGCCACGTTGGCCCGGAGGCGCTTGCGGGCGGACCGATTGGGCGCCTGCGGGACGGAGATCTGATTCAAATCGAGATCGATCGCGTGCGACTCGAAGGAACTGTCGATTTCGTGGGCCGCCTAGGCGCGCCTGTCACGCCGGAGGAGGGCGCGGCCGTCCTCGCAAAACGCACACCGTTGGCCGATTTGGCGCCCGATCCCGACCTTCCCGACGACACCCGGCTCTGGGCGGCTCTCCAATCCGTCAGCGGCGGGGCGTGGAAAGGGGCCGTATACGACGTGGATAAGATCATCGAAGTGATTGAAGCGGGGAAGAAAGCCTTGGCGCTTTCACCGCAGGTTGACGCATGACGAAGGGGGTCTCAACGTGGAATCAAAGAATTGGATAGGCGGCGAGTGGTATGCGCCGACATCCGAAACGATGGTGATCAGTTCACCCTCGGATATCTCAGTCGACGTCGGTGTGCTCCACTTTTCGGACGAGTCCGACGTGATTGCCGCAGGCGACGCCGCACGCAAGGCCCTGCCAAGCTGGGCCGATCAACCACCCATGGCGCGGGGCGACATCCTTTACCGGGCTGCCGCGCTGTTGGAGCAACAACTCGAAGAAATCGCCGTGCTTGCAAGTTCTGAAATGGGAAAACCCATCACCGAAATGAAAGGGGAGGTGATGCGCGGCGTCAATCTGCTGAAGTATTACGCAGCCGAAGGCGCGCGAGCGGTCGGCCAAGTCATTCCGGCCAGCCAAACACAGGTGCTCCAGTACACGAGCCGTGTTCCGCTCGGCGTCGTCGCCATCATCACTCCGTGGAATTTCCCGGTCGCCATCCCGATTTGGAAAATCGCACCCGCCCTCATCTGCGGCAACACGGTCATTTGGAAGCCCGCGGAGAACGCGTCGCTGTCGGCGACGCGAATCGCGCAGGTGTTCGCAGACGCAGGCGTGCCGGCCGGTGTGCTGAATGTCGTGATCGGCAGGGGGCCAGAGCTCGGCGGCGCGCTGTTTGAGAAGACAACCCTTGACGGTGTGAGCTTTACGGGTTCGACGAATACAGGCATGCACGTCGCCGCCATGGCTGCGGCGCGCAACATCAAATACCAGACGGAAATGGGCGGGAAGAACGCCGCAGTGGTTCTGGCGGATGCGGATCTGTCCGTGGCGGTACCCGCCATCTTGAGCGGCGCATTCCGATCCGCCGGGCAGAAATGCACAGCGACCAGCCGCGTGATCGTCGAAGCGACGATATACGACGCGTTTCTGACCGCTTTGACGGACCAATTGAAAGACGTCTACACCGGCTCCGCGCTCGATCCACGCTCGTACCTGGGCCCGGTGGCATCCAGGCAACAGTTCAAAAAAGTGCAGTCCTACGTGAAACTGGCGGAGACCAACGCCAAACGCCTGCACAGAGGTCAGCTCAACGCCGAAGCGGAAGGCTATTACGTCCAGCCGCTCGTGATCGAAGGCGTTGACAGAGACAGCCCATTGGTGACGGACGAGATCTTTGGCCCCGTCATGGCGCTGCTTCCCGCGAGCGGCTTCGATGAAGCGGTCCAGTTGAGCAATCAGACCGTCTATGGTCTGAGCGCATCCGTATTCACGCAGAACATCCATCACGCCTTGCGCTTTCTGAATGAGTCAGAGGCGGGCATGGTCCGCGTGAATCTGGAGTCCGCAGGCGTCGAGTATCAAGCGCCATTCGGCGGCATGAAAGCTTCCAGTTCCCATTCCCGCGAGCAGGGACAAGCCGCGCTGGATTTCTACACGCAGACGAAGACCTGCGCAATCTATTACGGATGAGGAGGGCCACAGATGAAAACCATCCGATTTCTGCACCCAGACGATGATCGCGTCCACCTAGGCATACTCGAGGGAGACGCCGTGTACAGCGTGACCAAGCGCGTCCCAGCGTGGACCGATCCGATTGCGATGTGGCATGCGCTTCGCGCGCTCGACCTGTCACCGGCGGAAGCCGGGAAGAGACTGGCGACCGGAGATTGCCTGTCGTTTGCCGATCTCGAGCGACAAGGTCGCCTGTTGCCTCCCGTCGCCGCGCCGGAGGTGTGGGCGTCAGGGGTGACGTACGAGCGCAGCCTCGACGCGCGCAACGCGGAGACACAGGTGAAGGACAGCGTCTACGACAGGGTATACACCGCGGAGCGGCCGGAATTGTTCTTCAAAGCGACCCGCGACCGATTGGTCGCACCAGGAAAACCGTTGCGACTGCGATCCGATTCCCAGTGGATGGTGCCTGAGCCTGAATTGACGCTTGTCATCGCTGCGGACGGCTCGATCATCGGTTGGACCATCGGCGACGATTTCAGTTCGCGCGACATCGAAGGTGAGAATCCACTGTATCTGCCGCAGGCGAAGCTGTTCGCACAAAGCTGTTCCCTGGGTCCGGCGCTGCTGTGGAACGACGGGGAAGAGCATCCGGAGAATTGGGACATTCAATTGACCATTCGGCGGGACGGCGAGATCGCGTACAACGGAACCGTGTCGCTGTCGCAATTTCGTCGGAGCTTCACCGAACTGATCTCCTACCTGTTGCGGGACAACGTCATTCAGGACGGCACAGCGTTGATGACCGGCACAGGGATCGTCCCGCCAGACGAATTTTCGCTGACGGCAGGGGACCTGATTGAAATCGCGATTGGCGATATCGGAGTGCTGCGAAACCCGGTCGAGGGATGAGCGGAATACGACGCGCTGGATCGTACCGATCCGGCGCGATCGACATACCCGTACTGGTGAATTTGTCGAAATTCTTCTTGAAGACGCGTCTTGATTTTTGTCTCTGCGTTCATCTATAATCATTGTATACAAGTATATAAGTATACAAACGAGACACGCATCCATGAAAGCGCATTCGTAAACTACTTGTTCTATTAGGTATACAAGGGGGATTTACTATGCGGAAACATGCCAAGCGCGCACTTCTGGGCGCGGCGATGGGATTAGGTTCTTCGTTTGCTCTAGTCGCTTGTACGACGGTGCCGCAAGGCGTCAATACGTCCAACGGCAGTGCGGAAGTCAAGCCCGGCGGTACATCGACCGCAAGTGCAACACACGCAAACACTGCACACGAAAACGCGAGCAGCAGCAGCCCCATTACCATCAGCCTCTCGTTGGGCCTCATCACCAGCAACCCGCAAGGTCAAAAGAAGATGGTCAACGACATGATTGCGAAATTTGAAAAGCAAAATCCCGGTATCAAAGTGACGTGGTCCACATGGGACTCCGCGTCTCAGGAAGATACCGACATTGAGACCATGACCGCGACGGGGCAAGGACCTACGATCATGGACGTCGGGCCCATTCCTACGGCCTATGCCACGCACGGCTTTCATGTGCTGTCGGCGGCGGACTGGAAGGCGATTGGCGGCAAATCTCGATATTTCGCAAAACAGTTGACCATGTCAGGCCCGTCCGCAAGCCAGGAGATCGGAATCCCATGGGAGATCAATCCGTTTGCGCTCGTTTACAACAAGAAGATGTTTCAAGAAGCTGGAATCAAGTCTCCACCGACGACCTGGACACAGTTCGTCAAGGATGCTCAAAAGCTCACGAAACCGTCCAAAGACCAATGGGGCACTGGCATCGATCCCGCGGATTCGATCGACCCGTGGCACATCAACTGGGTCATGACGAAGCAACTCGGCGGCGACTTCCTGAATTCCAACTACACCAAAGCCACCCTCAATTCAAAACCCGTACAGACAGCGCTTAGTTTCTGGTTTGACTGGGTGACCAAATTCAAGATTGCGTCTCCGAATGACTTGGATTACAAGTCGACAGACCTCGTGAGCGCGTTCGAGAATCAAAAGATTGCGATGCTGCCCATGCAAAGCTATGCGTTCGTGCCTTCGTTGAACGCGTCGGCCGTGAAGAACGATTGGGCGTACGCGCCGATGCCGACGATTCCGTACGGAATGTCAAAACTCCCAAAGGGCGGAACGCCTGTGCAAACGTTTACATCCGGCGATTTTCTGGTGATCCCGAACTACGTTCAAGGGGCTCAGTATCAAGCCGCGTTGAAGTGGATCAACTTCTTCACAAGCGTTCCGCAACAACGGGAAATCTTCAATTCCATCGGCTACCTTCCGGTGAACGTCGACGCGTATAAGAACTATAAGCCGCTTGAAACACCGACCATCAGCATGTTGGAACAAGCGGAAAATCACGCGTATCCCTACCCGTTCAGCGGCAACTGGGGCAATGTGGAGGTGGCGTTCGGCGGGGCAGCCAACCAGATTGCGGATGAGATTGCGACGAAGACCTACAAGAGCGGAGACATCGCTTCGGCGCTGAATGCGGCGAACGCGCAAATTCAAAATACGCTCCAATAATCAGAGCGCAAATTTCGTGAGGAGGGTCGATTCTATGCGTGGAGAGGGTGTCCAGGTAGATTTCGCGGAAACGACAGCCACGTCCACAGGCGCCAAGGCATCCCGCAAGCGAAGATCCGCAAATCGTATGCCGGTGTGGATGCTCTTTCCCACTCTGTTTTTGCTGTTGCTCATTATCGTCGTTCCGTTCTTGATCGCGGTCTACACAAGTCTGATTGACCTGAACCAGTACACGTTGATTCACTGGGTCCGTGCTCCGTTCGTCGGACTGGGAAACTTTATCGACGCGCTCAAGCAGGGCAGTGCACTCGGCGCGTCCGCGCTGCGAAGCGTGTGGGTCAGTGTCTCGTTTTCTCTCGTGACGACCGCGATTATTACGCCGGTTGGCGTCATGGCGGCACTCATGGTCAACAAACCATTTCGAGGTCGAAAGTGGATTCGCGCGCTGTTTCTGTTGCCGTACGTACTGCCTGTGTTTGTCATCGCGCTCGTCTGGAGACTCCTGTTTCTCAACGGCACAGGGCTCATCGATCAAGTCCTGTCCTGGCTCCACATCGCCAACAAGAGTACGTACTGGCTGATTGGCCCTCACACGTTTTGGGCCATGGTCATCGCCGACGCGTGGGGGTCGTGGCCATTTATCTACCTGATGGTGCTGGCAGCGCTTCAAGGCATTTCGACAGATCAGTATGAATCCGCGTATATGGACGGCGCCGGCCCCGTCAGAAGCTTCTTTTCGATTACGGTGCCCAATATTCGCTCCATCCTTGGTTTGGCCGTCTTGCTCTCGACGCTCAACCACTTCAACAATTTCACCTTGCCGTTCATCATGTTTGGCACGCCTCCGTCACCCCAGGCGGACGTACTGCCGTTAAACGTGTACATCACGTCGTTCCAAACCTTTAATTTCGGCCTGGGTGCGGCTATGTCCATCATCACGCTGATCATCATGATGATTCCAGCCATCTTTTACATCCGAATGCTGAAGATAGGGGAGGGGGCGACACGATGACACAAAGCAAAACCTTGGTGCGGATTCGCTTTGCCGGTATCGTGATTTTGGGATTGATCATCATCATCCCATTTCTCTACATGGTCATCATGTCGCTTACGCCTGACAGCGAGGTGGGGGACGGAACGCTCTTTCCCTCACACTGGGCATGGGGCAACTATGTGACGATGTGGTCCAATATCGGTCTCGGCCAGTACCTGATGAACAGTGTGATCATTTCGGCCGCAACTGGATTTTTGGCCACCGTCGTCGCATTTGGTGCGGCCTATGTGATCTCGCGTTTTCAATTTCGAGGAAGAAAGGTATTTCTCTATTCCCTCATCACCATGCAAACCGTGCCGCAAGTCATGATGCTGCTGCCGCTGTTCATCGTGATCGTCTTCATCCAACAAGCATTTGGCATCCGGCTGGTCGGCCAATATTACACCATCGTCATCACCTATCTCACGTTTGCCCTGCCATTTGCCTGTTGGCTGCTCATCTCCTATTTCGAGAACATTCCCATCGATTTGGAAGAGGCGGCCCAGGTTGATGGAGCCACCAGGCTGCAATTGCTGTTTCGCGTAGTGCTGCCGTTGATGCTGCCAGGCATGGTGGTTGCCTTTGTCTTTTCGTTCTTACTGTCTTGGGGGGATGTGCTGTTTGCGAGCGTATTGACATCGAATACGACGAGAACTATTGGCGTTGGTTTGCAGGCGTTCTTGTCGGCGGGAGACGCTGGCGGCGGCGTGTATTGGGGCCAACTGATGGCTGCGAGCCTGACAAGCGGCATTCCCATTGTCGTAATCTTTTTGCTGCTTCAACGCTACATCCTTGGCGGACTGACAAGCGGCGCCGTGAAGAGTTGATCAGTCATTCGTACAACGGATGAAATTTGGAAGGAGACGAGAATGATGATGAACGTCGCTGTGATAGGAACTGGATCGATTTCCAGCAGACATATCGAAGGATACCTGAGTTTTCCGAATCGGTGCCAGATTGTAGCGGTTTGCGATATTTATGTGGACAAAGCAGAAAAGTCGATTGAAGACTACCATCTGAATGCTTCCGCAGTTGCAGACTACAAACAGTTGTTGAACAACCCAGATATCGATTTGGTCTCCATTTGTACGCCGCCTTCGACGCATGCGGAAATCGCGATCGACTTCTTAAAAGCGGGTAAACACGTTCTCGTTGAAAAGCCCATGGCCGCGTCACTCGCGGAATGCGACGCCATGATTGCGGCAGCGAGCGAAAGCGGGCGCATTTTATCGGTTGTCGCCCAGAATCGGTTCCGCACCCCCTGGATGAAGTTGAAGCAGGTACTCGATGAGAACGTGGCGGGGAAGATTCTCCACGCACAGGTGGATTCGTTTTGGTGGCGCGGTCACAGCTACTACGATCTGTGGTGGAGAGGAACGTGGGAGAGCGAAGGCGGCGGCTGCACATTGAACCACGCCGTACACCACATCGACGCGTTGCAGTGGATGATGGGTATGCCTTCGGAAGTTCAGGCGGTCATGAGCAATGTGGCCCACGACAATGCGGAAGTGGAAGACATTTCGATTGCTCTGTTGCGCTTTCCTGGGGGAAGCGTCGGGCAAATCACCAGTTCTGTCGTCCATCACGGTCAACAACAGCAGTTGGTGTTTCAGTGTGAACACGCCAAAGTATCGGCGCCTTGGGATCTTTATGCCTCGATTTCGCAGGAAAATGGATTTCCTGAACGCAACGAAAAACTGGAGGCGGAGATTCAGTCATTTTACGACAGTTTGCCGGACAGCCAGTACGAACACCATGTCGGTCAAATCGACGATGTACTGACGGCGCTTGAACACGGGCGCAAAGTGCTCATCGACGGCCATGAAGGCCGAAAGACGTTGGAACTTATTGTGGCGATCTATAAATCCGCAGCGACAGGTCAACGAGTGACATTGCCGCTCAGCGAGACGGATCCGTTCTATACTAAGGCCGGACTGATGGCCTCGGTCCCTCGCTTCTATGAAAAGACCGCGTCTGTGGAGAGATTTGAGAAGAACGTCATTACCACGACAGGGCATGAATGAACCGCTTTGCACATAAGGGAGGAAACCGCGTGTCTACTCGGGATGGTATGAACTATGCTCCACAAGGTAAACCCAATCCGGTTTGTGAGAAGGGCGAGTTTCGCTTTGCGGCGATTGGGTTGGACCACGGCCATATTTACGGGATGTGCAACGGCCTCATCGAAGCCGGCGGAGAGTTGGTTTGGGTCTACGATCCCGACGAAGCAAAAGTGAACGCCTTTCGCACAAAGTATCCTGACGTCAAAGTCGCTCGCTCGGAAGACCAGGTTCTTGACGACTCGTCGATCCATATGATCGCTGGGGCAAAAATCCCCTCCGATCGGGCAGATTTGGGCATTCGCGTGATGAAACATGGGAAGGACTACTTCACGGACAAAGCCCCGCTGACGACACTGGAACAGTTGCAACAGGTGCGCGAAACGGTTGCACAGACGGGGCGACGATACAACGTGTACTACAGTGAAAGGTTGCACGTCGAATGCGCGGTGTTCGCCGGCCAATTGGTTCAAGACGGCGCCATTGGGCGGGTTGTGCAAGTGATTGGCATGGGACCTCACCGAATGAACCCGTCGAGCCGCCCGGACTGGTTCTTTCGACGCAGCCGCTACGGCGGGATTTTATGTGACATCGGCAGTCACCAAATTGAGCAGTTTCTCTTTTTCACAGGCGCACGGGACGCGACGCTGATCTCGAGCAAGATCGCGAACTATAACCACAAGCAATATACCGAATTTGAAGACTTTGGCGATGCCACTTTCATCGCGGACAACGGTGCCACGAACTATTTCAGAGTGGATTGGTTTACTCCGGACGGCTTGGGCACATGGGGTGATGGGCGAACATTCCTGCTCGGCACCAAAGGATACATCGAGCTGAGGAAGTACATCGATGTTGGCCGCGATTCCTCCGGAAGCCATCTCTATCTCGTCAACGACGAAGGCGAATTCCATATTCCAGTCCACGGAAAGGTTGGCTATCCATTCTTCGGGCAGCTCATTCTCGATTGCCTCCATCGGACTGAACACGCGATGACTCAGGAGCACGCGCTGAAAGCTGCGGAGTTGAGCGTACTGGCGCAAATGAACGCCACGGTCGTCGAGTCGTAACAATGAGGGTCCTCGGCTTCCTCGTCTCACCCCATCCATTCTGGCAGGGACGGTATGGTGCACGACCGTCCCTGCCAGAGACCCTCCTCGAAACCACAAAATATCCGGCACTAAATAAACTTGACAAATTGGAATAGTGGGTATTAACCTCAAGATAATTTCAAACCGCCGATCGGACAGCCGAAGGTTTACAAGACGCTCTCAAGATAAAGATACAACGCGAAACCACCGTGAAAGGGCTGTCTGTCGATGAGAAGAATCCCACTCTTTGTCCAAGTGATGGTTGCCGTATGTGCCGGCATTCTCGTGTCACTTTTGAGCAAATCTGTTGGCGTTGATCTGAAGGTACTTGGGGATGCGTTCATCCGTCTTATCGAAATGACCATCATCCCATTGATTTTCCCGTTGATTGTACTCGGCGTATCGAGAATGCGATCCATCCAAAAGTTAGGGAGGATTGCCGGAAAGACCATCCTGTATTTCGAGATCGTGACCACAATCATTCTGATCATTGCGGTGTTCATTTCCAACGTCGCAGGCTTGGGACGTGGAGTTTCCCTGCCCGGGACGTCCACCTCAAGTTTGAGCGGAATTGCACAAGGTATCGATTTTGAGCAGTTTCTGCTCGATATCATACCCTCGAATCTGTTCTCGTCCTTGGCCAACGGAGATTTGCTGCCAATCGTTTTTTTCTCCATTTTCTTGGGGCTCGCCTTAGCGGCAATTGGCGATTCGGCAAAACCGATGGAAGACGTCCTGGAGTCGCTTTCACAGGCGATGTTCAAGGTCATCTCGTATGTTGTCAAATTTACGCCCATCGGTGTGTTCGGCTATGTCGCTTACGACCTTTCCGAATATGGTTGGTCCAGCCTTGGTGCGCTGCTTCAATTCATCCTGGTGGCTTATATCGGTTTTGCAGTGATCGTGTTTGTTCTTTTGCCCTTGATAGCAGCCTATTTCCGCATCAAGTACTGGAAGTTGCTGCGAACAATCTGGGACCTCGTGGTTCTCGCATTTGTCACGCGTTCATCAGAAGTCGTTCTGGCGCCGCTGACTGAACGATTGGAGCAATTCGGCGCGGACAATTCGGTAGTGTCGTTCGTGTTGCCCATCGGTTACTCGTTCAATTTGGACGGAGCTACGTTGTATGAAGCGATCGCCGTCGTATTTCTATCTCACGTGTACGGACTGCACTTGTCGATTGGTCATCAATTGGCCATTATCGGTCTACTCATGGTCCTGACCAAGGGACTTGCGGGCGTGCCCTCCGCCGCAATTGTCGTATTGATTACCACGGCCAAGTCGATTGGCCTGCCCTTGGACGGTGTCGCACTGTTGCTCGGGATCGACTTCATCATCGACATGGCCCGTACCGCGACAAACATAGTGGGCAACTCGTTGGCATCGATGGTCATTGCAAAATCAGAAAACGCCGTCGCTCAATCAGAATAAGGGGTAGGAATCCGGTACGTGGCGAGGGTTGCTCAAGACCCAACCCTCGCCGCGATCATGGTGTATGACACGGTGGTACTGAACAAGAAGATGGCTTTCACGAAGTATATCGGGAAAATGGACGACAACGCATGGACAAGCAGAAACATGGTCTGGAACGAAGACGGCCTTCTCAGGTGGAATTTGTGGTCGGACATACTCGATACATTGTATACGCACCAGGAGGTCGTGCGCTAGACATCATGGAAACGATAAAGCTGGTGAGATAACACACTGCCGATTTGGAAGGATCGAAAGAAGACGGAACTGGCTCGGCAGCGGACATCGACCAATACGCCCGCAAATGATGAAGTGATTCGAACTGGTCGTCGTGTGAACCGACTCCCCTAAGTTTCCACCTACAACGTCCGATAATATATATTATGTTAACTAAAAACCATATTCCAATGTTCCCATGCCTGTGATTCGGGTCTCCGCGTTTCAAATATCAATCGTCCATTCACTCATAGGCATCTAGGTCAGAACGCTCAGGGTCAAATGGGTCATAAATAGCAGCGAGCCTTGGGTTTTCGAAGATTTCATCTGCCATTCAATTGCCTCCGCTTCAACCAAATGTATCATAAGCCTTGGATGAAATTTCTATATGAACGCTATCACTTCTTGAAATTCGATAAAACTCCCCCGCGAAACGCCCACCCAGCGGATACGAGCATCTCCAGTCCCTCAATCGCAAACCATACGGACGAGAGTTGGTCTGTGTGTCGCAACTGGATTCCAATCAGTTCTTCGATGTGCCTGATGCGGTATAACAAGGTGTTACGGTGCACATAAAGCGCCTTGGCGGTTTCAGTGACATTCTGATCCAGATAAAGATAGACGCGCAAGGTATGTAACAACTCGGCGTGCTCTGGAAGTAGAATGGGACCCAATGTACGGTGCACGAACTCGTAAACCTTGTCTTCCGGCAGGTTTGACAACATGTAGGTCATGGTGGGATTGGAGCGCGAGCGTATGACGCCCTTCAAGTTCCACCTGTCTGCAAATTGGAGTGTGGAATCGACCTTGCGAACGGCTTGGTCCAATCGTTTCATGTGATCGACCGTCGCGATACAAGCCCGCACTTCCATAGTCTGTTCGACGTGGACACGCGACTGATAAGCCCTCCATTCGGACAGCCAAGTATCCAGTGACCTCCCCCACTGCTCCTCGTCCATCCCAGGAAAGATGCAAATCAAGCCGCCCGGCCGATAGGCAACGAAGTCCAGCGTGTCGCGGTATCCCCAAATCCTTGCAAGCATGAATGTTCTCAACAAATCCATGTACAAGAATTTGTCGGTTGCAGATACCAGTTCCATCGCCACAAGCGTATATCCTGGATAGTCTGTGAGCCCACATAGTTTCAGTAACCATTCCATCTCTGGCGTGACTCCATCGGCCAGCAGTTTCTGTACCTTCTCGCCTCGACGTTCACACTCGGTCTGCACCCAGTGTTCGAACTCGGACAAGTTCATGACGATTGTGGACATATCCGCATATTCAAATTTGTCGAGTTGGCCGAGATATCGAATGCGTCCATACTCGCGATCGTTCCAAAGAAGCGGCTTTTCTGCCCAAGAAAATCTCGCTCGATCGCGTTCAATATCGCCGACTGATCGAATGGCCACACCGTAGCGATCCTCGAGCACAAACGAGATGCTTGGAAACCGATGGTGCAACTGCAACACTTCACGATCCAAGTTTTTCCGCAACTCCTGTCCGCGGCGTACCGCAGAAAAGTACATCTGGTCCTGAACCCCGTCTTTCCCATGTCCGTTTCTCGGACACAGCATGGAGTGATCCGCCACATGAACCCCTTCTTCCTCCATGGTTCGTTCGACATCTGCTCAATTTGTACACGTGCACAAGGATCATTATGCACGAGCTAAAAGTAATCGCTTTCATATTGTTCTCTTCGCTCAGCGTTCATAAGATTCTCCTGTACCTACTCTAGCACAACTCACAAGTTTTGGAGGTGCTTCGCAATGTCAGGAAACCGAGCTGTTGTGTACAAAGGTCCCGGCAAGGTCGGGGTAGAAAACACCGATTTCCCGGAACTCGTTCTCAAAGACGGTCCCGGTGTCAATCCGCTGAATGTGGGCAGAAAGTGCGAGCACGGCGTGATTCTCAAAGTCGTGTCGACGAACATATGCGGCAGTGATCAGCACATGGTCCGCGGTCGCACCACCGCTCCAGAAGGTTTGGTTTTAGGACACGAAATTACCGGGGAAGTCATCGAGACGGGCCGCGACGTCGAGTTCATCAAAAAAGGCGATCTCGTGTCAGTCCCCTTCAATATCGCGTGTGGTCGATGCCGCGCCTGCAAAGAAGGCGATACACATATTTGCCTCAACGTGAACCCCGACAGACCAGGTTCAGCTTACGGTTATGTCGATATGGGCGGTTGGGTCGGCGGCCAAGCGGAATATGTGATGGTTCCCTACGCCGACTTTCAATTGTTGAAGTTCCCGGACAAGGATCAGGCGCTTGAAAAAATTCTGGACCTGACCATGCTCTCCGACATCTTCCCCACTGGCTACCATGGAGCCGTGAGTGCAGGTGTCACAACCGGATCGACGGTCTACGTCGCAGGTGCTGGCCCAGTCGGATTGGCGGCCGCGCATTCGGCTCAATTGCTGGGGGCATCCGTGGTCATTGTCGGCGACTTGAATCCCGCACGCCTTGAGCAAGCAAGGAGTTTTGGCTGTGAAACCATCAACTTGAGTGAACATGACGATCTCGGAGAACAGATTGAACAAATTCTCGGTGTTCCTGAGGTCGATTGCGCCATCGACTGTGTTGGTTTCGAAGCCCACGGACACGGCAAAGATCATACTGAAGCCCCTGCCACCGTATTAAACTCCATCATGCAGATCACCCGAGCCGGCGGAAAGCTTGGAATCCCCGGTTTATATGTCACAGGCGACCCTGGCGCACACGACGACGACGCGAAAATTGGATCGCTCAAGATCCGCATAGGACTAGGTTGGGCAAAGGCGCATTCTTTCGTCACGGGTCAGACGCCCGTGATGCGCTACCATCGCCGACTGATGAACTCTATCCTCAGTGGCCGCGCACAGATTGCGAAGGCCGTCAACGCCACGATTATCGATCTCGATCACGCTCCGGACGGATACCGTGACTTTGACAAAGGTGTCGCGCGAAAGTTCGTGATCGATCCGCACGGCATCGTACGCAAGCATCACCCCAACCACGTCGCTCAGTTTCATGACTGATTGATTCCCCGCTTCCCAAACTGCATCGGGCCGCAGCGCACAATTGATCGCTGTGGCCCGATGCTTTGCGCAGACGGTCAAACCCCTGCTAGACTCTCATTTTTGTATGGTAAATCTTCATCTATCGATCTATAATTTGGCGTGACACAACCCATCCACTTGCATACTATCCTCGAGAGGTCGTGCGCCGTGAGAAAACGTTTTCGATTCCTCGCTTCAGCTTCACTATTGGTCTTTGGCGTCGCAACATGCGCTGTTTCGACCGCACCCGCGCGCCACGTGATGACTTCCGCCGCACATGGCGCAGCTTCTATTGGCAGCAATGTTCCCAACCACCCAGTTCAGGCTGCTCCTTCGAACGCCGCGACGAAAGCTGCAGGAACGACATCCATCTGGATACCGTTTTTGAAGCCGCGCGTCAAAGTAGAAGCTTCCGGAACCGGAGTGTCCACCGCCGATGTGACACGCGTACAAAATATGCTTACCAAAGTGAACTCTGTTCAACGCATCAGCCAATTTCTTGGCACGACGATGAATCGGTCCGCAACCGTGATTCTAGTGAACAACCCAGCCTCATATAGTCAGGCGCTCAAAAAGTTGGGGGTTTCGAGCGGCGACGCGTCAAATCTATCAGAGGATTCCAATGGATTTACGCTGGGAAGCACGGTCATTATTCCGCTCTTTCAAAACACGACGGACGCCGAACTAGCGAATACCCTGACGCATGAGTTGACACACGTCAACATCAATCAGCATATTCAATCGATTCCCAGTTGGATGAACGAAGGCATGGCTGTTTTTATGGGCATGAATGGTCAAGAGAGCGTTCAAACCCCGATAGACTTTGATGACAGCGAACTTTCCTACGCCGAAGATATTTTGTCTGTCACCCAGTCTGGCCAACTCGTTCCGCTAACGGGCGACGAATCGGCGATTCTCTCCGGATCCGAGTCATACGACTACGAACTGCAAGACTGGCTGGCCATGTGCGACTTGATTTCGAAATACGGTTTCTCCTCGATTCAGACGCTGGTGAGTCATTTGGAGCATGAAAATGCTGATCAGGCATTCCAAGACACGTTTGGGGAATCCGTGCAAGCTTTCAATTCGCAATTTACCCAGGTGCTGAAAGAGTCGGTGAATCAGCCAAACGATGGGGCCAGCCTCAACTTAACGATATCGCCAGATTTCGCCGGTGACATACAGTTCCAAGCTCCCAACACATCCAAGGAGCAAGGTATCGTCGCGAAACCAGGGCACTATCAGGTCGTGGTGCATTCAAATGGTACAATTTCGAGTACGCTCCCGTCTGCAGCTCAGATGAAGAGCCAAAACCCTGCCAGCCCGTCGACCATGTATCTGTCACTCATCCCTTCGAAAGTTGAAAAAGTGCAGAAATCCAAGGTGTCGAACGCAGGCTTGTCGTTTGATCTGAACGATGGTCTTTACTCATTCGACAGCGCATGGATCAACCTCGCCAATGGATCTGTTTTGGATCAATCCGAACCGTCGTTACTTGGAGTCACCGTGAACACAATCACAGAACTGAACTCGAGCGATCCGATTCTGAAGATCCTCAAAAGTGAGCAGAAGATCGTTTGACACCTCGAAAACACAGACAAGGAGGCGCCTCAATCTCGTGAGGCGCCTCGTTAGGAATCACAGCGCGCAAAACCGCTCCATCCACTCACGTCGCGCCCTTACGATCCATCTCGACCGTGCGCAACCACATGCAAATCCACAAATTCCGCGTTCTCAAGCACGTAATCGAGCGGATTTTTCCTGATGCGGCCAATCAGTCTCTTCGGCGGAACGGGTTGCCCCGCCACGATCCAGGACACCGCCAGTTCGTGAGCCATCTGTACAATCGTCTTGCCAACATGATTGTCGCTTGCGCGCGCAGTGACAAAGTGGGCGTCGAATTGTTCGCTCAATTTTTCGATATTCGCCAAATCTCGTTCCGCTTGTTCACTCATCGGTTCAAACGTCAAAACCACAAGTACCCACAGTTCTGCGTTGAGGCGATCTGCCAATCTCCATCCTCGGCGAATCAGCTTCTCCGAATGCGGACGATGATTCACACACACAAGAACCCTCTCCAGATCATCGTCCAAACGAGATTCCGACTCACGATGAATGCGCTGATCCACATCGTCCGCAACTTCAAGTAGAGCCAATTCCCGCAAAGCGGCTAAGTTTGAGGTTTGAAAGAAGTGATCGAGCGCGTACTGAATTTTTTCCCGGGTATAGATCTGGCCCTGCCGCAAACGATGTTGCAGTGTTTCTGGCGTTACATCAATCAGTTTGATCTCCCGAGCCAGACGCATGAACCAATCCGGCACACGCTCGCGAACCTTGACACCGGTAATGTGTTCGACCTTGTCGTGCAGGCTTTCCAGGTGCTGTATATTCACAGCTGTAACGACATGGATACCTTGTTCTAACAGGTACTCAATATCCTGATACCGTTTTTCCCGTTCGGACCCCGGCACATTCGAATGGGCCAGTTCATCAATCAGAACGATGGCAGGTTTGCGCCGGACAATCGCGTTCACGTCCAACTCTTCGTACACACGCCCATCCACCTGGATTTTCCGTTTCGGAATGGTTTCTAAATCCCCGATTTGTTCAGCGGTTTCAGCCCTTCCGTGTGTTTCAACCAGGCCGATCACGACATCCCAACCACGGTTTCTCCAATCGTGCGCGTCCTGAAGCATCTTGTAGGTCTTGCCCACTCCAGGCGCCGCACCGACGTAGATGGTCAGGCGCCCCGATGGACGACGGTACGCTCCCACATCGCTCTGCATTCCTGATTCACGAGCAATCCGAAGCGTGTACGCGGGAAAGTCCCGCCAGCCTACTATCCGGATATCCGTGTATTTGAGATTGCGCAGCAAATAGCGAACGGGATTTTCTTTGCCAAAGTATTTCCACTTGGAATGGGAAATCGGTTGACCTACGACGACTTGCGTCACGTTCAACCGTTCAACGACCTCGGTCACGATGGCGCCTATCTTGCGGTCATTGCGAGGCTCGACGATCCATTGTGCGCCAATGGTGTGCGCCAACTCCTCCAGCTTCGACAAATTGGTCCTTTCGCGATCCGACAGTTGATCCGGCGATCCCTTCGCGATGGTAAGTACATGCAAGTCCGCCTTCATGCGCACTGCCATCCGGTGCGCGCGCCGGATCAATTTCCACGCTCTCGCGTAATGGCCCACACATACCATGATTACCTCCTTGGCACCCACTGGCCCTGGAATTCGTCTTCGGGAATATGAATTCTGCAAACGCTCATCGACGTCTTCCGCGACGAGACGCAACGCGAGTTCCCGCAATCCGGATAAATTGGACTTTCGAAAGAAGTGGCGGAGAGCGTGATCGACCTTTTCCGGTGGATAAATGCTCCCGTCCAAGAGTCTCTGCCGAAGCGTCTCCGGCGTGACGTCGATCACAGAGACTTCATGCGCCCGTTTCACGATGGAATAAGGCACCAGTTCCCTGACGTGAACTTTGGTAATCTCTTCAGCTTCTCGATGAATCCCCTCGATATGCTGCACGTTGACTGCGGTCATCACCGAGATGCCATGATCCAATAGGTACTCCACGTCCATGTAGCGTTTCGGAAAGAGAGAACCCGGCGCATTGCTGTGCGCGAGTTCGTCAATCACCACCACCTCGGGACGGCGCTGCAGAATGGCATTCAAATCCACCTCTTCGAACATTCGACTCTGATAGTTTATAGTTTTTCTTGGTAACATTTCCAGGTCACCAATTTGTGCGGCGGTGTCTGGCCTGTCATGCGTATCGACATAACCAATCACGACATCCACCCCCCGCTCCCGCATCGAGGCGGCTTCGCGCAACATGGTGTAGGTTTTTCCTACGCCTGGTGCTGCGCCGATCCATATCTTCAATTGTCCAGGTTCGGTACCAAACGCGCCTTCGTGATACGTCCGCACGAATCAATCACCTACTGTCATGACTCACTCTTCCGTAGTCAAGTGTCGCTGGACGATCTGGAACACCTCATGGACCGGATACGGCGTGAACAGCAACATGCTTTCCTCGTACCACGCTGAACCTTTCCACGCTCCGAGGACCTCTTCTTCCGTCTCTTCGATCCAGTACGCAACAGGTGCACGTACACCGTCGTGATAACGCCAAACGGCACCGAACCACCGTCGCGTCACCGAATCCACATCCGCCGGACAAACCATGTATCCAAAATAGAGCCGGCCATGATGGCAGGACATGATACTCGCCTTCTCAATCAGTGTGACATCCGCACCAATCGCGTTACTTTCGCAGCCTCTGTTCGATTGCCACGTTCAGTTGCATCACATTGACGACCGTATTGCCCCAGATCCCGAGCGCTGGTCCCTGCGCATTCCCGTTGACAATGCTCTTCAAGTACGCTTGGCTGAGCCCAGTCGCCTTGGCGATACGAGGTATCTGAATCAAGGCGTCCTGTACGGAAATGTCGGGATCAAGACCTGAAGCGGACGATTCCACCATATCCGGCGGTATCTTCGATGGCGGAGTGCCCGGATCTTGTTTCTCAACCACCTGCAAATTCTGTTGTACTTCCTTGACCAGCGCGGGATTCGTGGGTCCTAAGTTCGAACCCCCCGAACCGTTCGCCGCATAATCGACAGCCGACGGACGCGGGTGAAACAACCCAGGCGCCGTCACTTGCTGTGCAATCAGTTTCGAACCGACCGTTTGTCCGTTCAACTGAACCATGCTGCCTTTCGCCTGGTACGGAAACAGCAAATTGCCGATCCCTGACACCGCGAGCGGATACAATGCGCCCAACAAGATCGCAAACACAACCGTGAATCGGATCGCACGCCACAAGTTCACCATGTTGATCACCTCCTAGATATGTGCGGAACCTAGCGCCGCAAGCACGAGATCAATGACCTTGATCCCGGCAAACGGTACGATGATGCCGCCGATACCATACAGGAAAATGTTGCGGACAAGCATCGACGTTGCGCTGATTGGTCGATAGCGGACACCTCTCATCGCCAGCGGAATCAAGAGCGGGATGATAATGGCGTTGAAGATCAGCGCAGACAGGATGGCGCTGTGCGGACTTGTCAAATGCATGATGTTCAAGACCTTCAACGATGGAATGGCCTGGACAAACATAGCGGGAATAATCGCAAAATACTTCGCGACGTCGTTCGCGATAGAGAAAGTCGTGATGGCACCTCGTGTAATCAGCAACTGTTTGCCAATCGCCACAACCTCAATCAATTTCGTGGGATCTGAATCCAAATCCACCATGTTGCCCGCTTCTTTGGCCGCTGTTGTCCCCGTGTTCATCGCGAGACCTACGTCCGCCTGCGCCAGCGCCGGAGCGTCGTTCGTCCCATCACCAGACATTGCGACGAGTTTGCCCTGAGCCTGTTCTTCTTGAATCAAGCGCATTTTGTCTTCGGGTTTCGCTTCAGCGATGAAATCATCCACCCCGGCTTCCCGAGCGATGGTCGCCGCTGTCAACGGATTGTCTCCCGTACACATCACCGTCTTGATGCCCATCTTCCGAAGCTCTGCAAATCGTTCCCGCATGCCAGGTTTCACAATATCCTTGAGATAAATCACACCGTACACCTCGTCGCCTCTGACGACCGCAAGGGGTGTACCTCCCTCTCTTGCAATACGTTCCGTCTTGGCGTCCAAATCGCTCGGAATGCTTCCGCCTCGCTGCAAGACGTAATTCTTGATGGCATCCACCGCGCCTTTGCGAACCTTCGTGCCATTTGCCAAATCGAGACCGCTCATCCGCGTATCTGCGCTGAATTCCACGTTCTCGGAGTCCATGTACGCCTCTCGGGCCATGCGAACACCTTTTTCCCCGGCCAGTTCAACGACAGAACGTCCTTCAGGCGTCTCATCGAACAAGGACGATAAAACCGCCACCTCCATCAACTCCCGTTCGGTGTGTGAACCGACCGGCGAAAACTCGGTGGCCAATCGATTTCCAATGGTGATGGTCCCTGTCTTGTCGAGGATCAGGGTATTCACGTCGCCAGCAGCCTCGACCGCTTTGCCTGACTTGGCGATAATGTTGAACCGAATCACTCGGTCCATGCCCGCAATGCCAATCGCCGACAACAGCGCGCCAATCGTGGTCGGGATAAGACAAACCAGCAGCGCGATGAGCGTCGCGACATCGATGGACCCTCTTACGTAGTGAGCCATCGGTTCCAGCGTGTCGACGACAATTAGAAAGATCAAGGTCAATCCTGCGAGCAGTACGGACAGGGCCAGTTCATTTGGTGTCTTTTGTCGGCTGGCGCCTTCGACGAGACCAATCATCTTGTCGAGAAACGACTCTCCTGGATCGACGGTGACCCTGACCAGCAATTCATCAGACAAGAGTTTCGTGCCTCCTGTGACAGAGCTGAAATCTCCGCCGGCGCCCCGAATCACAGGTGCGGATTCACCCGTGATGGCCGATTCGTCCACGCTGCCAATTCCGCTCACGACCTCCCCGTCAGAAGGAATGACTTCGCCGGCTGTAACGCGGACCGTGTCCCCCTTGCGAAGAGCGGTCGCAGGAACAAGTTCGTAAGTTCCGTCCGGTTTCCGGCGATGAGCCATCAGATCCGTTTTGGTCTTGCGCAAGGACTCAGCCTGAGCCTTGCCTCGCCCCTCCGCGATAGCCTCGGAAAAATTTCCGAACAACACGGTGAGCAGCAGGATGATGCATACCGCCAGATTGAACGCCCACTGATGCGGCCCATACTGCCCCCCGAACAGACCTGGGTCAACGGTCAAGAGCAGCGTGATGGCAGCGCCGACTTCCACGACGAACATGACCGGATTTTTGACCATCACCCGTGGATTCAATTTGATAAACGAGTCCATGAGTGCGCGATTGACGATCTCTTTCGACATCGTTTGAATCATCTTCGAACGTCTCCTTTATGATGCGTTCCAGATGGAACTCGGGTTATTGACTGAGGTGACCCGACACCATTTGAATCTGCTCCGCAATCGGACCGATGGCCAGCGCTGGGAAGAAGGTCAACGCGCCCACAATGACAACGACAGCCACCCAAATCCATCCGAACGTAAACGTATCGGTCTTCAGCGTGCCTGCGCTCACCGGGATCCTTGGTTTCATGGCGAGGGAGCCTGCGATGGCGAGCATCGCAATCATCGAGATGTACCGTCCAAGCAGCATCACCACGCCGCCAACCAAGTTGAAGAATGGCGTGTTCCCGCCGAGCCCTCCGAAGGCTGAGCCGTTGTTGAACGTCATGGACGTAAATGCGTACAACACCTCTGAGAACCCGTGCAGACCAGGATTCTCCATCGACGACACACCCGTCTTTGTCATCACCGCGATCGCGGTCGGAATCAGAAGCGTCACTGGCGATGACAGCATGGCCAAGACGGCAAGCTTGATTTCTCTGGACTCGATCTTCTTACCGAATATCTCGGGCGTTCTGCCGACCATCAGCCCTGAGAGAAACACGGTGATGATGAGGAACATGATGATGCTGAGCAATCCGACACCTTCTCCGCCCAAGACGACCATCAACATCATATTTGCCATGGGCACGAGACCGCCAAGCGGTGTCAGGCTGTCGTGCATCGCATTGACGGCTCCGGTGTCCGTTCCTGCGGTCACCGCGACAAACAGACTGCTGAGCGGTATGCCAAAACGGACTTCTTTGCCTTCCATATTTGGGCCGGTCACGCCGAGAACATGGTGCAGAATTGGATTTCCCGCCGACTCGCTGGCGTAGATCACCATCGTTCCCGCCACGAGCATTCCACCGATGAACACATAGAAAATCGCCGTCCACTTGCGACTGCGTATGAAATGTCCGAACATAACCAAAAAGGCGGTTGGACCGACGCCCATCAAGACGAGTTCGATCACGTCGGTCAAGGCCGTCGGATCCGCCAATGGGTGCGACAGGTTCGCGTTAAACCACCCGCCGCCGTTGTTCCCGAGCTGCATGATTGGCACCTGGGCAGCGACAGGTCCACGTGAAATGGTCTGAACGGCACCTTGCAGGGTGTGCACTTTCGCGGCGCCCAGAAATGTGTCGGGGACGCCAAGTCCGACCAGGACGATCGCCGAAACCAAACAAATAGGAATGAGAATTCTTGTGAATGTCTTGATGAAATCGACCCAGAAGTTTCCGACATTCGATGAACGGTCGTTGGCAAGCCCCCTCAGGAATGCAACGGCCGCGACCATGCCGAGGGCAGGTGCCACAAACTGCACCACAATCGCCGCCAACTGGCCGAGGTAGGTCATCCCCGTTTCACCGCCGTAGTTCTGCCAGTTTGTCGTCGTGATGAAACTTGCGGCAGTATTGAACGCCAGTTCCGGCGGCATGGACTTGTTGCCGTCTGGATTCAACGGCAGATGGCCCATCAGCCTCCACATCGCGTAAGCAAACATCATGACTACGAAACTCACCAACAAAATCGGCTTCAGATACGCTCTCCAGTCCATTTGCGCAGCGGGGTTTACCCCTACCAATCGATAGAAAAACCGTTCCGTTGGCACAAATACTGGCTCAAGCCAACTGCGTCTGCCTGTGTACACGCGATACATATACCCGCCAAGCGGTATGCCAATGGCAAATATGATGGCGATCACGGACAAAATCTGCATGATACCTTCGAAGGTCACCGTGTTCACTCCCTCTTGAACTAATCCGACCCGTTCAAAACTTCTCCGGATGAAAAATGACGTACGTGAGATACACCATGAAAACGACCGAAATCCCCAGCAAGATCCAAATCACGGTATCCCCTCCCGACTTGTCCAACAGTGGCGATGCCTTTACGCTTTGTCAAAGGTTTTCATGAGCCACACGAAGAGCCCGAACACCGCGAAAAAGATCGCTATCGAAACCACGTCGAGCATGCATTTGCCCTCCTGTCGCGTTGCTTGGATAGGAACGAGGTGATTGTAAGTCGACAGCGCGTAAAAATGGCGCAAAGATACCGAGCACAGGTGTAAAAAAGCTGTAAAAACGGCGGACTCTAACGCACATTGGGAGTATAAATAAGTGAGTGGTTATGATTCGAAGAGGGGTCTAAGTCATGCGGCGACATACGTCTATACGACCAAAATGGCGTGTTCTTTCATCACAAATGACGGGTTGGTCGATGTCGGACACGGTGGTGTATGGGGATCACGTGAACAAGTACACACTTCTTCCCTACATCATCGTGACGCTCATGGTAGGGTTCATGACAATCATCTTTTGGAAAGTGGGCTACGCTTTCACGCTTGTCAACCTTGCTCTCCTGTATCTCCTGCCCGTGATCGTCAGTTCCGTCCGCTGGGGACTCGCACCTTCGTTTTACGCTGCAGCCATCGGGGTTACAGCCTTTGATTATTTTTTTGTTCCTCCAATTCATCGCTTCACCGTATTGGATATCCGATACGTCGTGTCATTTGGCGTTTATCTGGCCGTGGCCATATTCACCGCGGGTTTGGCGGCGCGCCTGCGGCAGCGCGTGAGGGAATTGAGCGAACGCGAAGCCATCACATCCGCGCTTTACACGTTGAGCATCCAAGTCGCGGCCGGACGCGACTTAGATACTGTTTTGGGGGAGATCGTGCGTCATGCTTCAGATACGTTTGGATTGCCCGCGGCCATTCTGCTCCCAGATGCAGCCGGCCATCTGACGGTCAGGGCAGAGGAAGGGCTCCAATCCCATGGAGACGCGCCAATCCCCGAATCGCGCATTGTCGACTGGGTCTATCGCCATGGCCGCATCGCTGGATATGGGACGAACCAAAACCGCGACTCCACGTTCCTGTATGTCCCTCTGAAGACCGAATCGAACGTCCATGGTGTCATGTGTATCGGGCAACAGCAGTCCCCCAACGTGAACGTCGGGACCGCGAGAATGCGGATCGTACAGGCTTTGGCCGGGTTGGCGGCCGTTTGCATCGCGCGAATCCGGTTTGAAGAAGAAGCGAAGATCGCTCACTTGAGCGCAGAATCGGAACGTCTCAGAACCGCCTTGTTGCATTCCATCTCCCACGAGTTACGTACGCCGCTGGCGACCATTTTGGGTGCGGTGACCGGCATGACGGAAAGTGGAGACATCCTGTCTCCAGATGATCGGCGGGAACTTCTCTCCACCATCCGCGAAGGCGCATTGCGAATGAATCGGTTGGTGACGAATCTGCTTGGAATGGTGCGGATGGAAAGTGGTATGCTTCAACTGAACAAGCGCTGGTGCGATGTTTCCGACATCGTCGGCGTCGCCTTGCGCCAAATCGGAGATGCGCTGCAACATCGAACAATGGAAGTGAACATACCCGACAATCTCCCCGCCATCGCCGTCGACGAGATACTGATTGAACAGGTGCTGGTCAATCTCCTGAGCAACGCAATCAAATATTCACCCGACGGCAGCCTTATCCGTCTCGATTGCATGGAATACGACGGGATCATGACCTTGTGTATACGAGATGAGGGCATGGGCATTCGCGAGGACGAGGCGGAGAAAATTTTCGAGAAATTCTATCGCTCGGATACTGACACTTCTGTTCCGGGCACGGGGCTCGGCCTCGCAATCTGCAAGGGCATCGTCGAAGCGCACGGCGGCGAGATCTTCGCCAGGCCGGCGGAACCTCAGGGAACGATGATCACGATTCGACTGCCTGTCGGCGACTGAGTCAAACCTGAATCAGCCACGGATATCCAACCGACATCATACCATCGACATCGAGTACGGAGGCTCAGGATGATGGGAGCGAAGATTCTAATTATCGATGACGAATCACAGATCCGAAAACTTCTCCGGGTCACCCTGGAGGCGCATGGTTTTACGATCTACGAGGAATCTACGGGGAGAGACGGAATTCTGCAAGCCAGCATGATTCGGCCTGATTTAATCATTCTGGATTTAGGTTTGCCCGATATGAATGGGTTGGACGCCTTGATCAAGATCCGAGAATGGGCGGAAATGCCCATTCTCGTCTTAACGGTATTAGAAGACGAAAATGGAAAAGTCTTCGCGCTCGATCACGGCGCCGACGACTACATCACAAAACCGTTTGGAATGGGGGAGTTAATGGCTCGCATTCGGGTCGCGCTGCGCCACTCCGCACGTCGACCAGACGAACCCGTCATACAAATTGGATCGCTGACCATGGATTTGGCTCGACGCCATGTGGAGAAGAACGGCACGCCTGTGAAACTCACGCCGATTGAATACGATCTGCTCAAGGCACTTGCCACACACGCAGGACGAGTGATCACACATCGACAGTTGCTGAAACAGGTCTGGGGCGAACAGAACCTTGAAGCTGCAGGCCACTATCTACGAGTTTACATCGGTCATCTTCGCAAAAAAGTTGAGGATAATCCCGCCAATCCAAGCTTCATCGTCACGGAACCCGGCGTAGGATATCGGCTCGTCACACCAAACTGAAATATGGCAACCGCGAGAATGCCGCAGCGCGCCGACCACTGCGGCCGTTTTGCCAATCACGGTCGTCCCCTTGCACTTGCACATTGCCGTTCTCCTAGATGACCTTGACGTTTGACAAATCGACGACCCACAGGCCTTTCAGCGCCGCATAGGTCAGCTTATCCATCATCGCGCCGTCGAAGCAGACGGTTTTGAAGTCGTTGTACGATTTGTTTGTCACGGAAATCGGTAGCCGGAATGACACATTCTTGAGCGTTGCGCCTCGAAACGAAACGTCTTTCAATGTGGACCTGTCAAAACGCACACCGCTGAAAATCTGTTCGTCAAAACGAATTCCTCGCAAATCGCAATATTTGAAATCAACGCCGTGAAAGGTACAGTTCTCGAAGGTTGCGGTTCTAAGATCTGACTTGGCCAACTCAGCGTCCGTCAGTCTGGTGTCTATGAACTTCGCGCCTTTCAGGCTTGAAACATTCACATCGGTGCGTACAAGCACGGATTGGTGGAAACTCGCATTTGCGAGGTCCGTGGCGTAAAAACTGCAATCTGTCAGATTGGCCCCGTCAAAATTGCCTTCACGCACATCGCTCGTCGCAAACGAGCAACCGGTCAAATCCGCGCCAACAAAGTTGGCTCCGCGCAACGCACTCGCTTTGAATTTTCCTTTATGCAGGGCAACGCCCGCGAAGTCGCTCTCGTTCAGATTCATCGCACGCAGGTTGATGCGCACCTGCCGTTCCAGCGACTGGGAGAGGTTAGCGATTTCTTCCACCGTCTCTTCGATGTCGCCAATGCTATCGATGGTCATGGCAAAGGCCGTTTCATCGTCCTTACCTTCGGCCTTGAGTTCACGGAACCGTTCCTGCAAATCGGAAAGAAGGTCGGCCTTCAGTTCGCCCACGCTCTTTATCCCATCATACGGAGCAAACAGCTCATTCAAATAGGTCGTCAATTTCTCGTTCATCATGTCCAATCTCCTCCTTACAACAAGGTGTCGAGTACGCGCTTGGCGTACTCCCAATTGCTTTTGTTGCTGGCGTAAGTGACTCTGCCCTTTTCGGTAATCCGAAAATACTTGCGTCGTCCTCCCTGGGATTCGTCGCCCCAATACCACTCGATATCGCCGTCTGCCTCAAGCCGCCGAACGCTGGAGTACATCGTAGCTTCCTTCAACTCATACTCACCGCCTGAACGCTCGGCAATCAGTTTGACCATTTCATAGCCATAGCGATCCGCCTCCGACAAGAGTCGCAGAATCATCGTGTCTGTGTGCCCTCGCAGCAGATCGGATGAGATTTTGTGTTTACTCATATCGTCACCTCGACATCCGCATCATACGTCACATTACTATGTCAGTCAAGGTAATTTATTCACCGGTGTATAATGACTATTTATAAACTGGTTCATGCGACCGTACGATCTTCGGATCGATGGACATGGAATTTTCGTACCCAACGCGCTGCGATGGTCGTGCTAAACTAATAATGGGAACTTAAATATGGAGGGGAGAACATTTGAGCAACGAAGGATTCATCCATGTAGAAGGCGGCCGCATCTGGTATCAGATTGTCGGCGAAGACAAAGACAAAACGCCACTGATTACCCTCCACGGCGGCCCGGGTAGTTCGCATCTTGGTATGGAACCCCTAGCCAAAGCGCTTGGCGAGGCGCGCCCGGTGATTCTGTATGATCAATTGGGTTGCGGCCAATCGGATCGGCCTGACGATGTCTCGCTCTGGACGATTGAACGGTTTGTTCGCGAACTGGCCGCGCTCCGCGAAGCACTAGGACTTAAGAAAGTCCACATGCTTGGCCACTCCTGGGGAACGATGCTGCTCACAGATTATCTTTTAACGCAACCGGAAGGTGTCGCCAGTGCTATCTTCTCAAGTCCTTGCCTCAGTACGTCTCGTTGGATTGAAGATGCGGAGCGGTATCGAAAGGAATTGCCAGAAGATGTTCAGGCTGTTCTCAGGGAATGCGAGGCAAACGGCACCACCGACTCGGAAGCCTATCGAAATGCGGAAAAAGTCTATATGCGAAAGCACGTCTGCCGCGTCGAGCAATCAGAAGAAGAACAGACGCGCCGCAAGGCTGCTTTTGGTGAAGCTGTCTACAACTACATGTGGGGCCCATCCGAATTTCATGCAACCGGGACCTTGCGCGACTACGACCGAACGGACAGGCTGCACGAGATCACCGTTCCAGCGCTGTTTACCTGCGGCTTTTACGATGAAGCGTCACCCGCATCCACGGAGTATTATCACAGCCTGGTAGCTGGTTCCGAATTCCACGTCTACCCAAACAGTTCCCACTCACCGATTGTGGAGGAACCCGAAGCGTACTTTCAAACGGTCGAATCGTTTTTGCGCAAGCACGAGTAGTTTGCCTGACTGGAAAGCGCCAATCCTTCCAATCACGAAACCTCGATAACCTCCTCCATCTCTTGCGACACAGGGATCGATTCTCTGACGACCAACGCCGGTGCCGTCGTCATGTGGACCACTGCATGGCTGACACTGCCAAGCAAAAGTCGATCCGACATGGGGCGATGACCATGGCTGCCTAGAATGACGAGATCGGAGCGTTCCTCGTCGGCGACGTGACAAATGGTGCGCGCTGGACTCCCTTCGATGGAACGAAATGTCACCCGCTGCGTAAGAGCGGCAAAAGTGCCTTCCAGAAGATTTTGCTCCAGCTCGTCGCTCCACAACGCGGTGGCGGAGTGAAGGCTTTCGGCGAGGTGATCGAATGGCAAATGCGCCACCGAATCCCTTACGTACAGAATGGTCAGCTTCGCGTCGGGACATTGCGTCATCCAGTCTATCGCAACCGCTTCCGCGGCCGCAGCGCTCGGCGATCCGTCCGTAGCAAGCAGGATCCGCTTCGGTCCATGGCTCGGCAGATTCGCTCCCTCTGGAACGACAAGGACCGGCACATCCGCTTCATGGAGCACCGCGTTGCAGACGCTGCCGAGCAAAAAGTGTTCGCCGCGGTGGCCATGTCGTCCGATGACGACGAGATCGGCGTCTTGCTTGCGAGCCATCGCACAAATTTCAAGCTGTGCGACTCCAGTGACGTGGTGAAATTCGAATCGGGCCCCGGTACGCGGTGGAAAGGCCGCGAGCGTTTCTTCCTTGATGGTGCGGGCCATCTCGTTTTCACGGGCGACCGCCTCTCTGGCAAGATACGCGGAGGGAAACGAAGGCCGGGGCGATACATAGACGCAAGACAACGTATCCTTGTTGTCGACAGGGATCAGCCGACCGACCGCGCGAGTCGCTGTTTTGGATGCTGGAGAACCGTCCGTGGCAAGCAGCAGATGTTTCATGATATCCGTTCCTCCGTTCAACCCTCATGGCCATTGATTTCAAATCATGTCATGTCAACACCTTCATTGTCGACCAACGGCCGTTAGGCTAACAGGCACGAATGAACCGTCTTCCACTAGGCAATTCAGCGGATGCCTCATAGTCCATTTGGACTATCATCTGAAGCTTGCGTCAATCCGAAGAAGCCTTCGCTTGCCCCGAAAAACGCATGGCAAGCGCTCCGATTTCATCCTTGTCGATCCTCCGGAACAAGGGCTCAGGCACATGAAACGTTCGCCCCGCTGAGTAACATGTTAGGTCGATCTCGCCAGCGATCCACGACGACCGCTCATCGACAGTCAAGTTGAGTTCATCGTATACCTTGTTGGATGTAAATGGAATGATCGGCTCGGCGGCGTGTGCGAACAGCGCGATGAGGTTGATGGCTGTCCTTAGGACCATAGCCGCTTCGTCCCGCTCTGTCCTGACAAGATTCCAAGGCGCCGCATGATCCAAATAGACGTTGCCGAGTGACCATAGCTGGCGGAGCGACTGAATCGCCTTGCGATATTCCAAGTTCCGAAGATGGGATCGGTAAGCATCTATCACCGTTTGGCACGCTTGAACCAGGGCAGCTTCCCTGTCGGTCCACACGCCGCCGTCCGGCACCGTACTGCCGAATTGTGCAACAGACAACTTGAGCGTCCGGTTGACGAAGTTGCCGAAAATGCCAACCAGGTCCTTGTTCACGACGCTTGCGAAAACTTCCCAAGTAAAACTGACGTCGTCCGCTTCCGGTGCATTCGCGAGCAGGAAGTATCGCCAGATGTCGGGATCGAACAAGGCAAGCGCGTCGTCGAGAAAAATGCCTCGTTTTTGGCTGGTCGAAAACTTGCCGCCGTAGTAGTTCAGCCAATTGAAACTCTTGATTTCGCCCGCCATCGTCCAAGGCTCGCCGGTTCCCAGCAGCATCGCCGGAAAAAACACGGTGTGAAACGGAACATTGTCCTTGCCGAGGAATTGGGTGTAGCGCACGTCCGGGGCGTTCCACCACCAGTCTCGCCAGTCGCGGCGGGCGGGATCGTGTGAGGCCCACTCCTTCGTCGCCCCGATATAGCCAATCGGAGCATCGAACCAAACGTAGAACACTTTGTCGTCGAAGCCTTCGCGAGGGACCCGTACGCCCCAGTGGAGATCGCGGCTGATACAGCGCTCGCGCAGGCCTTCGTCGAGCCACTTGAACGCAATGGACTTTGTTAAGCGCGACCAGTCTTCGTGCGATTCCACCCACCTTCGCACGTCGTCGCTGAGCAGATCCAGCCGCAGGAAGAGGTGGTTCGTGGAGCGAATCTCGAGCGCGTCGCTTCCGGATACGGCGGAACGAGGGTGCAGCAGATCGACGGGGTCGAGCAAGGCCGTGCACTGCTCACACTGGTCTCCCCTGGCTCCGTCGTATCCACAGTGCGGACAGGTGCCGACGATATACCGATCCGGCAGAAACCTCCCCTCCTCCACCGCGTAGACTTGGCGAATCGGGCGTTCCACGATGAAGCCGTTCCTGCAAAGGCTGTTGTAGATGCGCTGTGTCAACTCGTGGTTGTGCGGGGATGACGTGCGGCCAAAGTGATCGAAAGACAGGCCGAACTGCCGGAAGACGGCCGACTGCCGCTGGTACATCGTCTCGCAATACGCCTCGACGGACAGATGCTGCTCGAGTGCCGACAATTCAGCGGGCGTGCCATGTTCGTCGGTCGCACAGATGAACAGGACATCTTCCCCCTCAAGACGCAAAAAGCGCGCGTAGACGTCTGCAGGCAAGAGCGAACCGACCAAATTGCCGAGATGCTTGATACCGTTGATGTACGGCAATGCGCTGGTAACCAGGTGCTTGGGCATGCCCGAAATCCCCCTGTTCGCTTCGTGATTGAGTGGAAGGCGGCGAAACGCAAAAAAAGACGCTGCAGGCAAACATGCCCACAGCGTCTCGTTATCGAACGGCCCTTCGACTACATTCGATATGCGATCCAGCTCCGTGAGCACACATGAGACATCCGCATAGATTGCATGATCATGCACATGGTCATCATGTGTACCCACTCCTTCCGTACCATTTGCTGGTTAGGAGCTACTCTAACACGGCGTTGCGAGAAACACAAGCGCGCGTCTGAAGCGGACGGTCTATCGCAGGCATCGTCCACGAACCCGCCATCGCCAGCCTGGGCGGCTATGGCCGTTCGGTGCGCTCGCGGAGCGCAAACCAGGCGACAACGACGGAAAACACGATATACAGAATGCCAAACAGCCACCACATGGCCCAAACACCTCCACGACGTCGTGAGTTCGTCACTTCTTCAAATGATACGGCACGGTCGAAACAATGACATCCTTGTGTCGCAACATCCACGTCCGGATGAGCAGCGACGTTTGGTTGTGCAACAGATTGTGCCACCACTTCTTCGGCACAAACTGCGCGATGAACAACTGAATATGATCAGGCTTGCCGCCTTCGTAGGTTTCGATCCGGCGAACAAATTTGGAAAGTGGGTACAAGAGCGAGCGATACTCGCTTTTGATGGTCACGAGCCTGCATGGATTCCCCCACGCTTCCCACTTCTCTTCCATCCGCTCGATGGATTCGTCGTCGAAGCCGATATACAGCGCGATCACGTCCTTCGACGTGCTCATGGCGAACGAAATCGCTTCGGCGGAGAGCCGATGGATGCCGGAGATCAACACAATCGACAGCACTCTGTGCTCGGTGGGCCGCACCTGATTGATGTCAATGCGCAACTCGTCGGCCACATCGAGATAGTGCTTGCGTATGCGCGTCGCCGCGATCACGATGATCGGCAGGACAATCAGGACGATCCAAGCGCCGCCGGTGAACTTGGTGACGGCGAAAATCACGGCGACCATGGCCGTGATCGCGGCACCGAACGAATTGATAGCCCCTTTGATTTGCCATCCGCGTTCTCTCGTTCGCAGCCAACGCCTCGTCAAACCGAGCTGCGCGACGGTGAACGCGATAAAGACGCCAATCGCGTAGAGAGGAATCAACGCGTTGGTTTGAGCGTGAAAGACCTCGATAAGAAGCGCGGACAGCGCAGCGAGGACGATCATGCCGTTGGAGTACCCCAGACGATCTCCCCTGAGTGTCAACACGCGGGGCAAGTAGCGATCGTTTGCCACAAGCGCCGCTAACTGCGGAAACCCGGTGAACGTCGAATTCGCAGCAAGAATGAGGACGACGAACGTGAAAATGATGATAATTTGATACATCGCCCCATGGCCGAAGTACAAACCTGCCAATTGCGACAGCATCGTGTTGTGCGGATTGACGGAAATCCCTTTGACGTACAGATGGTACGAAAATCCGAGCAGTGTGACGCTCGTGACGATGCCGAGCGCGATATACGCCTTGATGGCCCCGCTCTTCCCCTCGCGGAAAATGGGTACCGCGTTGGAAATCGTCTCAAGTCCCGTCACGGATGAACACGCGGAGCTGAACGCCTTGAGCAGCAGCATCAGCGTGAGTCCTTGTGGTATGGTGCCGAAGGGAGGCGTCGAAGGTTGGACGAAATGATGTTGAAATTCGTCCCGGAAGCCTGCCCCAATCAACAGCAGCATACACACCATGAAGAAAAACGTTGGATACGCGAACACCTGAGCCGACTCGGAAACACCGCGCAAGTTGATGAGCAGAATCACGAACACGCAAAATACGGAAATGAGCGTCTCATGGCCCGCGAGAACCGGATACGAAGAGGCCATCGTCTGCACGCCGGACGATACCGACACGGCCACGGTCAATACGTAATCGACAAGCAGCGCGCTCGCGGCGACGAGCGACACCCAAGGGTGCTTGAAGTTGTCTTTGCTAATGGCGTAAGCGCCGCCGCCGTTGGGATACGCCATGACGCCCATCACATACGAAATAATCAACAGAACGAGCAAGAACACGGTCGATGCCGTGATCGGCAGAATCAGCCACTTCGCCTTGACGCCAAGCGACGCGAGCTCTGTGATGCCCGCTTCCGGGCCATAGGCGACAGACGAATATAGATCGGCCGCGAGTACAGGCAGTGCGAGCCACCAAACCAGCTTCATATGCGCTTGGTTTAACTCGCGGGATCGAATCGGACGCCCCACGACGAAGCGCCGGACGTTGCCAAAATTGAAAATCGCGAAAGCAATCACCGCGAGTGTGATGCAAATCAACACCGGATGAATCCAGGGAACTTGAGAGCGCACGGCGGGTTCTCCTTCACAAGGTTCGAACGAGATCATTGTAGCCATGTTCCGCGGCAATGCAATCCCCAACTGAATGATTTTTGTGATCACACGCGTTCATCGCAGGTGTTTTTGCATCACGACGGACTGATGGCGAACCTCTGGCGGGTGGACCGTCCCGATATTCTCCCAATCTCGCTTTCGATAGTAAAGTTCGGCGGTATGCGTGAATAGATAGAGTCGATGATGCCCAAGCGCCACCGCCAGTTGTTCCGCCTCGCGCATCAGCGCGTCCGCGACGCCTCGCTTCCGATATTCAGCCAATACAAACAGACCAGCAAGCCACGGCGAACAGGCATCGCCGACATTCAGTTGGCGTTGTACGAGGGAGACACTTCCGACGGGGATGCTGTCCTCGATCGCGACGAGTGCAATCGGCAGCTTGTCCCGATTGCCCCGTGCGGCGAACATCTGAAGCGAGTGATCGTAATTGCGCTCCGACGGCATGCGCATCGTCAGTTGATGCATCAAGGCGACAACGGGCACCCAATCTGGGTGATCGGCTAAATACGCGATTTCCAAGGATTCTCCCAACCTCTCCATCCAAAATGCGAGATCGTCCGCCGAACTCGTGTTACGATGTCGCTAGATGTCACGCGATGAGATTCTCGTGGCGAGATTTGACCTTGGGTCGCTAGGAGGATCTCCATGAGCGTACAAACTGCCCGCATCAGGTCGCATCGAACCGTACGCCAATTGCAACTCGCCTCGTTCCTGCGCAGCATCTGCCAAGGCATCGCGGCCGTCGATGTCAGTCTTTACTTGCAATCCCTCGGCTGGTCAGCAGTCGCCATTGGCGTCGTGCTGGCGCTGTCGGGTATCGTACGAAGCCTGTTGACCGTATTCGCGGGAGAAATCACGAGGCCCCTTGGGCCGAAGCGCTACCTGCTCGCATACGAATGCATCGCCGCTGTCGCGGCTGCGATCCTCGGTTTCACTGACAATCCGGCAGCCATCTGCGCCGCCGTCGCGATATCCGGATTCGGGCGCGGGCACAGCGGTTCTGGCGGCCCCGTGGTCCCGATTGAACGCGCCTGGCTTGCCGCGTACACCCGGCGCGGCGGCGAAACGCTCGCGATGGACGTGTTCGGGGTGCACGCGGCGCTCGGGTACGCGGGTATGGGCATTGGAGCCCTCGTCGCGGGAGCCGCAGCATTGCTTCCGAAGACGCTCCCTCCTCAAGCAACCTACCACGCCGCGTTCCTGGTCATGGCTGTCGTCTCCATCGCGAGCGCCCTCGCGATTTACCAAGCCCAGGGCGGCTCGCGAAAACCGACAGAACCGCCTCAGACCGTAGAGACAGATCCTGCTGATATGGCGGTGGACACGCGCAATTCGTGGCAAGCGTTGTTCACGCTGCTCGCCGTCGTCGCTCTGTGCGCGCTCGTCACCTCGCAATGGGCTAGATGGTTGCCAATGGCCAAGACGTGGCGGCCTCTCGTGCCCATCGGCATCGTGGTATCGCTCGGCCTCGCACACTGGGTGTGGCGTCAAATCGTGAACCGGCGGAACAAGGTTGCAACCGAACTCCACACAACGCCGCGAGCGCAGCATGCGCGACGCTCCGCCTCCGGTTCCACACGCGCGGACAGCAATCCGTTCGTCAATCTGGTGAACAGCGTTGCGACAGCCCTGTCCAGCACGATGACGTCGTACTGGATGTCCGTTCGCTTTCATGCGGGTGAAGACCTGATCTCCGTCGTGATCGCGGCGGCATACCTCATGGCCGGGTGTGTATCCGTCTTCAACATCCGCATGTCGAAACGACTCGGAGCTGTTCGGACACTCGTTTACGTTCAACTGGCAGGGACGCTGTTCGTTCTCGCCATGCCGCTCGTGCCGTGGTTCTGGCTCGCCGCTTTGCTCAACCTGTTCGCGGTCGGACTGAGTCTCGGCAGCCGCGGCAGCCGCTCGACGATCTCGGCGGGTGGCCCGAAGCGATCTCGATCGTGGCAGCGCAAAGCGACGACCGTGATTGTCTTGTTCCTCACCACGGGTGTCTGGCCCGCGGCGTTCGGCCAAATGATGGAGGATGGCGAATATGTCCTGCCGTTCTTCATGGCTGGATCGGCACAGTTCGCCTCAGCCATCTGGTTCCGAGAATCCCACACGAGGCGCAAGACGGCAAACGTCCCCGACCGGACCTGACGACAGGGCCGCTTGCCGGTGCGTGAGCTGTCTCAGCTATTGGCGAGCCAGCTTGCGCAACAAGTCTTCGCGAACTTGCGGCCACTCCTCCCTGATGATGGAGAAAAATGCCGCGTCCCGCACGCCGCCGTCCGATGCAGGCGAATGCCGACGACGCACGCCTTCGAACTTCGCGCCAATCCGTTGAATGGCGTTGCGCGAGCGGGTGTTGCGGGCATCCGTCTTCAGCACGACGCGAAGCACCTTCCACACTTCAAACGCGTGTGTCAGCAGCAGAAATTTGCATTCTGTGTTCACTGCGGTGCGCTGGGCCGATGCGGCGTACCATGTCGAACCGATTTCGAGCGCATTCGGCGGCGTCGCGTCGCTTGGAATCACCGATTGCGTGACGCCTGGTACAAAATGGAGCGGAATCACCTCCAAATCCATGAATCGCGTCGTGCCCACGATGCGATCCGTCGCGCGATGGCGGACGACGAACGGGATTGCGTTCCCCTTTGCGCGCTGTTTCAGTGCCGTATCGATATACAGGCGCATTTCGTCGATGGTGTTAGGGACATGCGTGAAACCGTAGGTGGATCGATCCTCGCTGGCCGCCTCCAGCAAATCGCCGGCGTGATCCGGGGACATCGGCTCAAGCACGGCCACCTGCCCCTCCAATGTAAACGGTGCAAACATCGTTCCATTCCTCCTAGATGGACAGGACGGACAAATCCACGTGTTCTCGCAATAGGTTCGCGAGGCGATCGTAATTTGCCTCTCTCCTCGCCTGGTAAGGTACTGGCGCGACCTCTCCCGCTGGACGCGAAAGCCCATGCGCCGTGCGCACCATGTCGAGCCAAGCGGTGCGGAACACGTCGTGATCGAACAAGCCATGAACGTACGTGCCGATGACTCTGCCGCCGTCCGCGATGGCGCCGTCGACCCGCCACTTCGTGTCCGAATCCGCACGGACTCTGGCGAAGGGCGTCGCGCCTTCCACATATGTACTGACGCCCATGTGAATCTCATACCCGCGAATCGGGACTTCTCCCTCGGGAAGCGTCGCGATCCCGTCGACGAGCACCGTGGTCTTTTCGCTGTGCCACACCGTCCGCACGGGCAACAATCCCAACCCACGCAAGATCTCGCCGTTGGCGGATTCGATCCCGTCCGGGTCCGCCACTTCCCGCCCGAGCATCTGATAGCCGCCGCAGACGCCGACGATGTGCGTTCCGCGTCCATGGGAAGAGGCGATGGCGTCGAACCATCCGGTCGCTTTCATCCACTGCAAGTCGAGCAAGGTGTTCTTGGTGCCTGGCAGAATGACGACGTGCGCATCGGCGGCTTCCCGGACATGTCTGCAAAACTGCACCGACACGGCCGGTTCGGCGAAGAGCGGATCGAAGTCGTTGAAGTTCGACATATACGGGAGGGCCACGACGCGAATGCGCAGGGTCTGTGCGTCCTCGGATCGTTCGCCGCGGTAACGCGGCCCGGCGAGGGCAACCGAATCCTCTTCGTCAATTTCGAGATCGCCTAGGTACGGGATCACGCCGATGACCGGAATGCCTGTATAGGATTCCAAGAGCCGCTTCCCGTCTTCGAAGAGAGCGGGATCGCCGCGAAACTTGTTGATCACGACGCCCTTCACCCGCCCCCGTTCCTCAGGCGTCAACAGGGCAATGGTGCCGTATACGTACGCGAACACCCCGCCCCTGTCGATATCTGCGACGAGCACGACATCCGCGTCAGCCAGTGCCGCGGTCCTCATGTTCGCGATGTCCCTAGCTTTCAAATTCATCTCGACCGGACTGCCCGCGCCTTCGATGACAATCACATCGAACTCGTCCGCGAGCAGGCGAAAACTCTCTTCCACGCGGCTCCAAAGATACTCGAGACCATCCGTTCCGTCCGCGAAGTCCGTTTGCGTACCCAGGACGCGGCCCTGCACGACAACCTGGGAAGCACGGGCTGACGTCGGCTTGAGCAGAACCGGATTCATGTGTTCGTTCGGCGCAATGCGGCACGCCTCAGCCTGGACCGCTTGCGCCCGGCCGATCTCGCGTCCGGACGGCGTGATCGCCGAATTCAGCGACATGTTCTGGGCCTTGAACGGCGCGACGCGACGGCCGTCCTGCTGCAGCAAGCGGCAGAGCGCCGTACACAGCACGCTCTTGCCGACACCCGACGACGTGCCCACCACCATGATGGCTTTCGCCATGCCGCATCCCCCTTCGCCAATCAAACGTAATTGGCCACCAACACTTCCTCAATCTTGCCCCGCCGCGTCGCATCGGAATTGATTGCCCTCGCGGCGCTCAACGTGAACATGGTGTAGTCGCGATACAAATCTCGAATAAACGGCGTCGACGCGTTGCTGAGGAGTACCTTGCACCCTCTCGACGTCAAACTGTCCACGGTCAGCTTCAGGCGAATTTGTTCCGCCTTTGGAAACCCATTAACGACATATCCCGTAAACGACGCGGTGTCGGACACGGGATCGTACGGGGGATCCAAGTAGACGAAGTCGCCTTTGCGCGCGGTCGTAAGCACGGCGGCGAAGTCATCGTGCAAGATCCGCACGCGATTGTCGTTCAGATATTGGTGAACTCGGCGAAGCACATCTTCGTTGACGATCTTCGGATTCTTGTACCGGCCAAAGGGAACATTGAACTGGCCCTGACTGTTCACGCGAAAGAGCCCGTTGTAGCACGTTTTGTTCAGGTAAATGAAACGCGACGCCCGCTCGACGTCCGAGAGCGACTCGAACTCAGATGATCTGTCCAGCGATCTGAGCCGATAGAAGTACTCGCGCTCGTTGCGGTGCATCGAGAGCGATTCAATGAGTTCATCGATTCGATCCCGGATCATGCAGTACGTGTTGATCAATTCTCCATTCACGTCGCTGATGACGGCCTGCCTCGGACGAAGGTGAAACAAGACCGCGCCAGCGCCGACAAACGGTTCGTAGTACGTATCGAATTCCCCTGGTATAAATCGCCTGATTTCCTTGAGCAATTGCCGTTTGCCGCCTGCCCATTTGAGAAACGGCCGAATCTGTCCGTCATTTGCCAAAACGCATAGCTCCTACTCCAGCAGGTGAAGACGAGGTCCAATTCCGGTGCAACCTATTCGCATCATTAGGGATTCGCTTCGCAGGGCGGAAAACCTCCCATCCCTCTCCCGTTGTCCCTCCATTCGTCCCTTCCAATGTACATCGCGCCGATTCCAGCGTCCATCACGTGCGGTACGACGAAACCTTCCGCATTTGTCGCGCGGCTTCGACCATGGCCGTCAACGCCTCCACGGTCTCCTTCTCGCCGCGCGTCTTCAATCCGCAGTCTGGATTGACCCACAGTTGCTCTGGTGCCAACCGCTCACACGCTCTCTTCAGCAAATTCACCATTTCGGCGACCGTCGGGACGCGTGGACTGTGAATGTCATAGACGCCGGGACCAATATCGTTCGGGTACGCAGACGCCTGAAACGCCTCCAGCAGTTCCATGTCCGATCGCGACGTCTCAATGGATATGACATCCGCGTCCATCGCGGCGATCGCGGACATGATGTCGTTGAACTGCGCGTAGCACATGTGCGTGTGGATTTGTGTCTCGTCCCGAACGCCGCTTGCGGCAAGTCGGAAACAGTCGACGGCCCATGCCAGATAATCCGTCCAGGCCTCTCGATGCAAAGGCAAGCCTTCGCGCAGGGCAGGTTCGTCAATTTGGATGATGGGTAGGCCGGCTTCTTCGAGATCGACCACCTCGTCCCGGATCGCCAAAGCAATTTGCCGACAGGTCGTCTCGCGCGGTTGGTCGTCGCGCACGAACGACCACTGCAAAATCGTGACGGGTCCCGTGAGCATCCCCTTCATGGGCCGCTCGGTCAACGATTGCGCGAATCGGGACCATTCGACGGTCATTGGCCGCTTGCGGGCCACATCGCCGTAGATGATGGGCGGTTTAACGCAGCGAGATCCGTAACTTTGCACCCAGCCATTTCGGGTATGCGCAAAACCGTCCAGTTGTTCGCCGAAGTATTCCACCATATCGGTCCGCTCGAACTCGCCGTGCACGAGTACGTCGATGCCCAATTGCTCCTGCAGGCGGACGCACGCAGCCGTCTTGTCTTTGAGCATTTGCGTATATGCCGCTTCGCTCAAATCGCCCCTGCGAAACGCGGCCCGCGCCTTCCGAATGTCTTCTGTCTGCGGAAACGATCCGATGGTCGTCGTCGGGAATTTCGGCAGTTTGAGCCTCGCTTGCTGTGCCCGCTTGCGCACCGGAAACGGCGAGCGTCGATGGTAATCTCCCTCGCCGACGCGCGCCAGGCGCGCTGTCACCTCCGGGTTGTGGATGCGCGGCGAACTCCGTCTGCGCGCCAAGGCGCGGCGGTTGTCGGCGATGGCCTGTGCGACCTGATCCGTGCCCTCGTTCAACGCCGTTTGCAGCGTGCGGATCTCGGACAACTTCTGCTTCGCGAACGCCAACGTGTCTTTCACGTCCGCATCGAGATCCGTTTCGGCGTCGAGATCCCATGGCACGTGCAACAGTGAGCAGGACGGCGCCACGATGAGATTCTCGTTGCCGCCGCTCCAAAGTTCCACCCGCTCCAGCAATTGGAGCGTCTGTTCCAAATCATTCTTCCAGACATTGCGTCCGTCGACGACGCCCAGCGAAAGGCGTTTGTCACCCGGGTGCGCGTGGTTGGCAAGCAACTCGTCCAACTGTTCCGGCGCGCGCACGAGATCCAGGTGCAGAGCCGCGACAGGCAGCGACAGCGCAGTTGCCAAATTGTCACGCAGACCGGCGAAATACGTGGTCAGGAAGATCGAGATTGGCGCCGCTGCCGTCAATCGCGTATAGGCGTTTCGATACAACTCCAGTTCTTCTTCGGTCCTGTCCAAAGCAAGGCACGGTTCGTCCAATTGCACCCAACGCGCGCCGGCCTCCGCAAGCTTCGTCAACAAATCTTCATACATAGGCAACAGTTGGGGCAGCAGTGAAAGCGGATCGAACTTTGTCCCTTTGGCTTTGCCTAGCAACAGAAACGTGATAGGACCTAGCACCACAGGCACCGTTTCGATGCCATGCCCGAGTGCTTCACGAAACTCGTCGATTGGCTTCGGCGAGGAAGCCAAACGAAAGTTCATGTGTGCCGTGAACTCCGGCACGATATAGTGGTAGTTCGTGTCGAACCACTTGGTCATTTCGAGCGCGGGCACCGCTCCCCCGCGCGCCATCGCAAAGTACAAGTCGAGATCGATGTCGCCCCCGTCCCAGCCAAACTGTTCAGGAATCGCGCCGACCAAAACGGCGGTGTCGAGGACGTGATCGTAGAGGGAGAAATCGTTCGACGGAATCAGATCGATCCCGCTGTCGCGCTGGATGGTCCAACGCTCCAGGCGCAATTTCGCCGCTTCTTCCAACAGTTGCTCACGGGAAATCGAATGATTCCAATACGCCTCCACAGCTCGCTTCAATTCGCGGCGCGCCCCAATTCTCGGAAATCCGAGTGTTGCCGACCATGCCAAGCCAATCGCCTGCCTTTCGTTTGTCCACATCGAGATCGTCAAGCCGCACAATGCGGCCATCCGTCATTTTACAGCTCGTCCCAGTTCAAATTCGCCGACTTCGTGTAGTTGGTGACGCGTTGCTCGAAGAAGTCGGTCTTCATCGAGTTCATCGAGGCGTACTGATCAACCCAAGGCATCGGATGCTCGACGATTTCCGGATACAGCACCGGAAGATCGAGTGAATTCAGGCGAATGTTCGCGAGATACTTGATGTACGAATCGATGAGACCATTGGTCAGACCGCTGATCTTGCCGTCCGTCACATACTGTCCCCACGCCACTTCGTGCGCCACGGCCTCGCGCATCATCTCCCGCAGTTCCTCGATTAAATCGGTGGTCAGCAGGTGCGGATTTTCCCGGACAATCTCCCGGTAAATATGGCGAAAGATGGCCAAATGGGTCAGTTCATCCCGCTGGATGAACTTGATTTCGGACACGGTGCCGAGCATTTTGCCCTGACGCCCAAGGACGAAGAAGAAGCTGAATCCTGAGTAGAAGTAGACGCCTTCGAGAATGTAGTTGGCCACCACTGTGCGCAGAAGGTTTCTGTCGCTTGGATCCGCGATAAACGCCTCGAACAAGTCCGTGATGAACTGGTTCCGGTTCAGCAGGTGCTTGTCATTGCGCCACTCGTTGTAGATGGCGTCCCGCGTCTCCGCGGATACCACCGAATCGAGAATGTAGCCGTACGACTGCGAGTGCACCGCTTCCTGGAAGGCGTGGACGGTCAGGCACATGTTGACCTCCGGCGCCGTGATGTACTCGTTGATATTGGGCAGGTTGTGGGTCAGCAGGCTGTCCATGAAAATCAGAAACGACAGCACCTTGTTGAAGCTGCGGCGCTCATCCTCAGTCAGACTGGCATACTGGCGCGCGTCGTCTGCCAGCGCAATCTCCTCGGGAATCCAGAAGTTGTTCATCATGGCCCGGTACAGGCGATACGCCCATTCGTACTTGATGTTGTTCAGTTCAATCAGGTTGGTGCTGTTGCCGCCGATGATGCGGCGCTTGCCCCAGTCCCTGTCTCCCGCTTCGTTAAACAGCTTCGTTCGCTGCAGTTGCATCGTTCATACCTCCAAGGCAATCGTTCTATGCCGGCACGACGCCAGCATGATCGAGTGATACGGCAGACGGCGGATCCAGCCGCGGATCGAGCGACAGGATCAAGACGAACAGGCGACGCAGTCCTCCAACTCCACGGACATGCTGCGGACGTAGTAGATGGTCTTGAGCCCGCGCTTCCATGCGAGCATGTACAGGTTCAGAAAATCGCGCGCGTGAATGTCCGGCGTGATATACAGGTTGAACGACTGAGCTTGATCGACGTGGCGCTGGCGCACCGCACAGGCTTCGATGCTCCACGTTTGGTCGATGGCGTGGGCCTCCTTGTAGTACCAGAACGTCTGCGCGTTCAAGTTCGGCGCCGTTTGCGGAACCACCCCGTTTTTCTTCTCTTCGAGGAAAAAGCGCGAGAACACCGGATCGATCCCGGCCGTGCTCCCCGCAATCAGACTCGTGCTGCTCGTGGGCGCAATGGCGAACAAATACGCGTTGCGGATGCCGTGTCTTGCGACCTGTTCACGAAGACCATCCCAATCCGGACCGCCGTCGCGAGTGGCGTAACCGCGCATCCGGAAATAGTCGCCGGTTTGCCAGTCGGAGCCCGGAAACAGTTCGTATGGTCCTTTCTCTTTCGCCAACTCCATCGAAGCCTCGATGGCGAAGAAGTTAATCCACTCAAACAGTTCATCCACGTACCGAAGGTGCTCGTCGGACTCCCAGACAATGCCCCTTGTCGCCAAGTGCTGGTGATAGCCGCTGATGCCAAGACCAATCGCGCGATACCTGCGGTTGGTGACGGCCGCTTGGGGAACCGGGTAGTAGTTGAGATCGATCACGTTGTCCATCGCCCGAATCTGCCGCGCGACCGTCTCCCGGATGGCATCCAGTTCGCCGCACCGCCCCAGGTTCAACGAGGACAGATTGCAGACGACAAAGTCGCCCGGCTCGCTGCGCTGTGTGAGCACGCCGCTTTCCACCGTCTCCTCGACGAGCTTCTGCGGTTTCATGTTCTGCATGATCTCGGTGCACAGGTTGCTGCAGTAGATCATGCCCTGATGCTTGTTCGGATTGAGGCGGTTTGCCGTGTCCCGGAAAAATACAAACGGCGTACCGGTCTCAAAGGCCGACTGCATGATCCGCTTCATGATCTCGATGGCGGGAATCTCGACGCGATCGAGCCTTGGTTCGTCGATGCACGCCTGATAGCGCCGTTCAAATTCCTCTCCCCACGAATCTTCGAGTGAAAATCCCATCACCTGCTTGACCTCGTATGGGCAGAACAGGTACCACGGCTGCCGTGCTTCGACGCGGCGCATGAACTCGTCCGGGATCGAGACGCCAGGGAAGATGTCGTGCGCCTTGAGCCGCTCGTCGCCGTTGTTCGTCCGCAGTTGCAAAAAGTCCATGATATCCTTGTGCCAGACGTCGAGATAAATCGCGGCCGCGCCGCTGCGCATGCCCAACTGATTGCAGCTGACGGCGGTGTTGTTGTAATTCCTGACCCACGGGATCACGCCGCCGCTCGCGCCTGCGTGATTGCGAATCGCCGATCCGCGCGCGCGAATTTTGCCGACGTAAATCCCCATGCCGCCGCCGAACTTGGACACGCGCGCAAACGCCTTGTCCGTTTCGTAAATGCTCACCAAGTCGTCTTCCGGCATGTCGATGAAGCAGGAACTCAACTGGTGAAACGGCTTGCGCGCGTTGGCGAGCGTCGGCGTCGCCACCGTCGCCTCAAGCGTCGAGAACGTGTCGTAGAAACGCTTGGCCCACGCCACCTTGTCCGCCTCGTTCATCGCCAGGTGCATGGCGACACCCATGAACAATTCCTGCGGCAGTTCCATGATCTCCCCTTTGAGTCCACGCACGACATACCGATCCATCAGCTGTTTCAAGCCGACGTAGTTGAACAGGAAATCCCGCTGTGGTTGGATGTACCGCTCCAGTTCGTCGATCTCGTCCTTCGTGTACGCGCTTCGGATATATGCGCCGTATCGACCGATATCCTCCAATTGCTCGATCAGACGGTAGAAGCTGCCATACCCAAAGTGTCGATACCCTCTCGCGTACCCGGCGTTTTTGTAGCAGTCGAACAGATATAACCGCGCGGCGACAAACTGCCATTCGGGCCGTTCGACAGACGTCTTTTCCGCGGCGACCCGGATCAGCACCCGCATGATTTCCTGTGTCGTCATGTCGTCTCGAAGTTGTGGGTACAAATCCGCCTCCAACTCACCAGGCAAACACCCGTCCACACCTTCGCAACCCCGGGCGATGAATCTGTGCAGCTTGTCCGCGTCAAACCGCGTGCGCGCTCCGTTTCGCTTGATCACGCTGGACGGCGGGTATGCGGTGGATCGACCACTTGCACCCACTCGCGCTTCCATTATCGCTGTCGACTTTTCCTGTCCCACCAAAATCCCTCCAATTTGTGAAATCAAAAAACACCCTGTTCTGAAGAGAACAGGGTGTCGTCAAACCAATCCAGTCGACTATCCGCGTCATGTCGGACTTACAGAGACGCCTGGCATCCATGGCCCATGACCGAACTATCCCGCTCCTTCCCAATCCCTCGTGGGAGTGATGCATCTGTAAACGTTGGCAGGTCTCCGGACTTGGACTCATTTGCAGACAAGCGACCTTCCCCCGAACAAATCGGAGTGGTTGGCAGACCATACTGCCTTCGCTTTCGCATCGTACCTTACCGTGGCGAGGACCGTTCCAGCTTTTCACTGGATTCCCTTTTCACCCGCAAGCGGGCACCAACATTCACATATGTAGTTGTGATTTCGATACAACCAGGATTGTAACACTATATATAGCGTTTCACAAGATAGATTTGTGTGTCGCGTCAGCGGTTGCGGGCGCCGATCACGCGATTGAAATCGGCATAATCATTCAAATAAAAGTCCGCACCTTCTTCGGGATTTTGGAACAGGCACGTTTTCATGCCCAAAGCCTTCGCAGGAAGAATATCGATCAGCCGATCGCCGACGGCGAGATCGATAGGCTTGCAACTGTGCAGGTACGCGTACGACGCTGGGTCCGGTTTCAGTGGAAACCCGTCGTCGATGGTCACGATCTCGAGAAAGTACTTCGTCATGTCGTGGTGATCGAGAATTTTCATGACCTCCGCGCGGGGGCCGTGCGTCATGATGACATTCGTGTTTGCCGCGAGTACGTCGCGGATGCCGGGAAACGGCGGAAACGACGCTGGAGGAAACTCTCGAATCAGCAGTTGCAAAAGCGCGCGCTGCTCGTCAGACACGCCAAATTCGACATACGCCTGTGTGAACGAAACCTTGAGATGTGGGTAAATATCGTCTTCGGAGATGTCTGGACGCCCCAGCATTTGGTGGAAAGCTTTCACGTAATTCGGATAGGAGTTGATCAACGTACCGTCGAAGTCCCACAGGATGTGCAAGGATGACGCCCCTTTCAAGTCACAAGCAGCCAAGTGCCGAGTTCGATCCGAATCGACAGGCGTTTCCCGGAGCCGCCGGGCGGGTGCACGACACGCCGCGATCACGGCAAGACGCCTCCATCGTTCGTTGACAACGTCTATCGTGCTACATTCGGACGCAACCGTCTACCGACAATTTTCCGCTCGCACACCAAGGCTGCGAAGCACGGCCAGGGCGGCACACGCCGCCCCTGCCCATCAGATCAATCCTTCCGACGTCAACCACGACTTGGCCACGGCCTGCGGTGTCTTTTTCTGCATGTCCACTTCGTCGTTCAGCTTCTGCATCTGCGCATCGTCAATCTTTCCGGCGAGCTTGTCGAGAATCCCCTTCAATTCCGGGTGCGCCTTCAACGTGCTGTCCTGGATGATTGGCGCTGCATAGTATGGCGGGAACAGGTGCTTATCGTCCTTCAGGACCACCAGGTGGTATTCAGGAATCTCCGGATCCGTGGAGAAGCCGTCAACCACATCCACCTTGCCGTCGACGAGCGCCTCGTACTTCAAACCATTTTCCAACGGTTTCTCGGCCTTGAAATGCGTGCCGTACAGTTTATTCATCGCCGGCAAGGCGTCGTTGCGGGTGAGAAAATCCTGATCCGCACCCAGCACAAGCTGATTCGAATGTTGGGCCAACTGGGATATGTCAGTAATCCCGAGCTTGCTCGCCTCGGACTTCTGCATGACCATCGCGTAGGTGTCATTGAAACCAATGGGTTGCAGCCAAGTGATATGATACTTGGATTCAAACTGCTGTTTCACTTCGTCGTACGCCTTCTGCGGATCCGTTGTCACTGGGTCTTTCAAAATGTTGACCAAACCGGTGCCCGTGTACTCCACGTAGACGTCGACGTCCTTGTTCTTCATCGCGTTCCAGGCGACGTTGCTGTCCAAATTATCCTTCATCACGACTTTCAAATTCGTATCGTGTTGAATGAGCAATGCGAGTATGTTTGACATAATCAACTGTTCCGTAAAATTTTTGCCCCCAACGACGATGGTGCCGTTGTTGGCGGAACCAGAACTCGTACCACAGCCGGCCACGCTTGCCGTCACCGCGATGATGCCGACGGCGGCTATGCCAGCCCGCCGGATCGGTCGATTCGTCATGCGTCGTAACCAGTGGAATATGCCCAAGAAACCTTCCCCCTCCTCTTTGTCTGTACCAAACGGCCGGCCGTCGCAGCCGAGCCAGTCCAGCGCCTCACCTCAACCCGCGCGGTGTCAGCGCCCTGTCCAACCAGTGAAGGAGCGCGTCAAAGACAATGGCGAGCAAAGCGGCCGGAATGGCACCCACTAGGATCAATGGCGTGTCAATCATATCTACGCCGCGCATAATCAAGTCACCGAGGCCGCCTGCGCCGATGAACGTTGCCAAGGTCGCGATCCCGATGGTTAACACCGTCGCTGTCCGCACGCCAGCCATAATCACATTCCGCGCAAGCGGCAGTTCCACTTGCCAAAGGATCTGTCCCCGCGTCATCCCCATGCCGCGGCCAGCCTCAATCAGCGATGGTTCCACTTCCATGATGCCCGTGTACGTGTTGCGGACAATCGGAAGCAGGGCGTACAGCGTCAACGCGATGAGCGCAGGCGTCGTGCCAATTCCGAACAGTGGGATCATGAATCCTAAGAGCGCGAGACTGGGTATCGTTTGAATGATAGAAACAATGGCGAGCACGATGTTCGCTGTCTTCTTGTGACGCGTGATGTAGATTCCAAGCGGCACGGAAATGATGCAGGCGATGAGAATCGCGCCGACACTCAGGTACACATGTTGCCAGAGCGCGGTCAATAACTGTCCCCAGTTGCTGTTAAACGCTCTCCACAGTGCCATCTCTTCCTGCCTCCCCCGTGTAGGGAGCCACGACATTTAGGACGCTCGCCCGAGTGACAACCCCAATCAGTTTTTCCGATAAATCCACGACCGGCAAAAACCCTCGCGCGTCGGTTTGCAGCAATCGAACCACTTCCTCGACATTCGCCTCCGGCAAGACCGTCGGCCCGTCCCGGCGCATCACCGATTCCGCCGTTGCGCCTTCGTTTCGATAATGTTCATAGATTTGCTCGGCGCCCACCACACCCAGATAGAGGCCGTCGCGCGTGGTCACAATGAGGCCGTTCACGCGCCGCCGCCGCATGATTTGTACACACTCGGCAATCCCGCGATTCGGCAGAACCGTCACGGCTTCCGTCATGACTTCTCGAGCCTCGCTGAATACACCACTTTGCAAGAAACGCTTCTCGCCGACAAATTCACGCACAAAATCGTTCTTCGGGTGACGAAGGATTTGTTCAGGCGTGCCCGTCTGCACGACCTGGCCATGCTGCATAAGAACGATTTGGTCCGCAATCTTGAGCGCTTCATCCATATCATGTGTGACAAAGACGATGGTTTTCTTCAACTGTGCCTGGAGCTTTAACAGTTCATCCTGAAGTTGTTCGCGACTGATTGGATCAAGCGCGCTGAACGGCTCATCCATCAGAATAATCTCGGGATCGGCCGCCAACGCGCGTGCGACGCCGATGCGCTGCTGCTGTCCGCCGCTGAGTTCACGCGGATACCGCTTGCCGTACACCCGCGGATCCAATCCAACCAAGTCCAACAACTCGTCGGCTCGTTTGCGATACGCCTCGCGGGCGACCCCTTTCAGTTTCGGGACAAGCCCGATGTTGTCTTCGATGGTCATGTGGGGAAACAACCCGATCTGCTGAATTACGTAACCGATCTTTCGACGCAACAAGACGGGATTCACCTGTCGAGTGTCCTCACCGCCGACCAGAATCGTCCCTCTTGTCGGCTCAATCAAGCGGTTGATCATCTTGAGCGTCGTCGTTTTTCCGCAGCCCGATGGACCGATCAGCGTCACCAAATTGCCTTTTTGAACGGACAAATTCAACCCGCTCACAATAGGCGTGTCTCCGTAAGCTTTTTCGACATCGACAAATTGAATAACGGTTTCCATGGACACTCCTTTCCTAAGGCACTCGCTAATTGATGCATAAAGAACTAGCCCAGCGTCGAAAACAACCTTCTCACACGGATTGAAGTCGCGAAATACGATGTGCGTTGACCAAAGCACATGATTCGCCTGCGAGGTTAGCTGACGGATTCGGCGACCGAAATCGCCTATGACCGGATGCTGGGAACAACCGATCAATTCACCCCAAGAACTGGTTCCCCCGCTTCCACATCAGTGGAATTCGGCCTTTTTGTGTCATTTGGTGTGAGGATTGAGTGGTGTACATATCCAGTATAACACAACAGATTTAAACTGCAAATTCAGAAGAGTTAATTGTATTTCCCGTTTCAATCGGGCTCCTGAGCGCGGATTCCCGAGGCCGAACGTCGATCCCGTCGGCCAAAGCGCCCCCAACCTGCGCAGGGTTGATGGGCCGAACCTCCGCGCAGGGCGGAAGCAAATAAGCGGCCGACAGCCGCTTATTTGTGTCGAATCGTCTGATCTGCGGGGAATAAGCGGCCCTGGGCTGCTTAAATCGCTGCCACGCGCCGCGATCCGCCCGATTTCGGACAAATAAGCGGCCGTCCGCCGCTTATTTTCCCATTCTATCTGTGTTCGTTCGAATAAGCGGCCGACGGCCGCTTATTCGCCCCGCTCCATTCGATCCGCCGATCCCGCTCCATTCGATCCGCCGATCCCGCTCCGTTCAATCCGCCGATCCCGCTCCGTTCAATCCGCCGATACAGAGGAGAAGCCCGGCGCATATGGGCAACCACCGTTCAGCCGTCGCTCAACCGTCGTTCCGACGGCCGACCACGCGAAACGTACCAGACGCAAATGTGCAAAGGTTCCCCGCCTCGTCGAAAACGCGGCCTTCGGCCGTGTACGATCGCGCCCCCTCGTGAATCAGGTTCGCGATCGCCCGAATCCGCCCCGAGGACACCGGCGCCGTGAAATGAACATTCAGGTTGGTCGTCAGCACGGTCTCTCCGGGACGCTTATACATCACCAGTAAGCCCATGATTGAATCGAGCAGCGATGTCGAGACGCCGCCGTGGAGCAAACCGGCCATATTCAGGTGGTGTCGCACCACATCGAGTTCGGCGACGACCGACTCGTCTGTCAACTCGACGAGTTCCACACCGAGATACCCCCAGAACGTGTCTCTCGCCTGCTCCTCCATCCTTTTGTAGTCTGCTGCCTCCAGACGGTTCGATCCCGATGTCATAATGGACCTCCTAAGCGTTCTTTTTTCGGTTGGCGAGTTCATGCCGCAAGATTTTGCCAACTGCGGACTTCGGCAATTCGTCGAGGAACTCGAATTCCCGCGGCACCTTGTAGGCCGCCAGATTTGCGCGGCACCACTGGTTCAGTTCCTCAACGCTGACGTGCATACCAGGCTTCGTCCTGATAAATGCCTTCACCGTCTCTCCCCGATAGTCGTCCGGAACGCCGACGACCGCGACTTCCTCGACGGCTCTGTGTTCGTACAACACTTCTTCCACTTCGCGCGGATATATGTTGAACCCGCCGGCGATGATCACATCTTTCTTGCGATCCATGATATAGAAAAATCCGTCTTCGTCCATTTTCGCCATGTCACCCGTGTAGAGCCATCCGTCGCGCAAAGCGGAAGCGCTTTCAGCCGGCTTGTTCCAGTACCCTTGCATCACCTGCGGACCGCGGATGACGAGTTCTCCGATCTCGCCGATGGGGACGTCGTTACCGTCGGGATCGACGACACGGGCTTCCGTGTCCGGAAACGGGATGCCGATAGAGCCAGGTTTGCGCAAGCCCCAAAAATTATTGGAATGCGTGATTGGCGAAGCCTCCGTCAGCCCATAGCCTTCAATGATGCGGCCCTTGGTCAGTTCCTCGAACTTCGTTTGCACTTCATGCGGCAACGGCGCTGCGCCGCTCACGCACACTTCGATGGAGGACAAATCGTACGACGACAGCTTGGCGTGGTTTAAGATGGCGATGTACATCGTCGGCGTGCCGGGAAACGCGGACGGTCGGAAACGGTGGATGAGCTGAAGGATTTCTTCGGTGTGGAACTTGGGAACGAGAATCATCATGCCTGCACGATACACTGCCTGATTCATCGCAACCGTCAGACCAAATACGTGAAAAAACGGAAGCGCCGCGAGATAGCGTGCCTCGCCCGTCTTGAGACTGTATGACCACAGGGCGCTTTGAATCGTGTTGGAGACCAGATTCATGTGCGTCAACATGGCGCCTTTCGGCGTCCCTGTGGTGCCGCCCGTGTACTGGATCAGGGCGATGTCTGTCTCTGGATCGACTTGGACATCCGGCAAAGTGTCGGCCGCGTGCTTCAAAAACTCGCGCCAGGGCCGAACGTGATCAGTATAGGCAACGCGAACGTTCTGCCCTTCCCGTCTCGCCTTGATAGGATACAGCCACGACTTGACAACGGGCAGGTAATCGCGGATCGACGTGACAATCACGTCACGCACATCGGTCTCTTTCCAAACTTGTTCAACCACCGGAAACAGGATGTCGAGCGCGACGAGCACCTTGGCCCCGCAATCGTTGAGTTGATGCTTCAATTCGCGAGGTTTGTACATCGGATTGTGCTGTACCACAACCATGCCTGCCAGCAAGGCGCCAAAGTATGCAATCACGGCCTGCGGACAGTTCGGCAGCATGATTGCCACGCGCTCCCCTTGATTGAGGGGAAGCGCGCGCAACGCGTTGGCGAAGTGAATGCTGCTGTCGCGAAGCTGGCGATAGGTCATGGTTTTGCCATAGAACCAGATGGCCGGATTGTTCGGATACGCCTCGGCAGAATCAAGCAAGAACGACGCGAGATTCTGCTTCGGGTAATCGTACGTCGCCGGCACTTCGTCGGGGTAATGTGCAAGCCACGGTTTTTCCATAAGCTGACCACCCTTCGTCTGGTCGTGGATTAGCAAACAAACTGTTCTTGTGCGACGATGGCCTTCGCGATTTCCCGTTCAAGCCCAATCGAGTTCAGTTCGGAACGCCGGCACAGTTTTTTCAACACGCTCAACTGCATCCGGAGCATATCCCCAGCTTCGACGTAGGCCAACACTTCTTTGGCCAACGATTCGATCTTCGCAAACGACTCGTGCACAAACACCTGCGCCATCTGCATCGCGAGGGTGGCAGACGCTTCGCCGTCGACCGCCAATTTCCGTTTCGCCCGCAAGAGCGCGCTCTCCATCGCGTAGACGAGGATCATCATGTCCGCAAGGTGACTCAGCACCTCCTGTTGGGCCTCGATCTTGGTTTGGTACTTCTGCACCGCCAGCCCACCGACCATGAGGAAGATTTTCTTCGCGTTGGCAAGCAGGGTGGTTTCTTCGTCAAGCGGTTCGCCCGACGGCGATGAAGGCATCAACTGCAGCAACTCCGCCTGCAAAGCCTGCGCCTTTTGCAGGAGCGGCAAGTCGCCCTTCATGCCGCGGCGGAGCAACGTACCCGGAATCAGAAGGCGGTTGATTTCGTTCGTTCCCTCAAAGATCCGATTGATTCGCGCGTCGCGGTACATACGTTCGATCTTGTAGTCTTGGATAAATCCGTAGCCGCCGTGGATTTGCACCCCTTCGTCGACGACGAAGCCGAGCGCCTCCGAGGCAAAGACTTTGTTGATGGAGCATTCGATGGCGTATTCGGCGATGGCCTTCGCGGACTGTTGGCCCGCGTCGGGGCTGGCGTGATCGATGCCTTCGAGCGCGCCGTCAATCAACCCTGCGGTACGGTAGACCATGCTCTCCAGCGCGTACGTGCGAACGGCCATCTGCGCGAGTTTTTGGCCGATGAGGGGAAACGAGGAGATCTTCTGCCCGAACTGCGAACGTTCGTTGGCATAATGCGAAGCCAGCGCAATCGCGTCTTTGCACGCGCCAACACAGCCGGCGGCCAACTTGAAGCGGCCGATATTGAGAATGTTGAACGCGATGAGGTGTCCCTTGCCCACTTCCCACAGCAGATTTTCCACTGGCACGTGAACGTCTTCCAAAATCAGCGGGCGCGTCGACGAGCCCTTGATGCCCATCTTCTTTTCCTCCGGGCCGACGCTCACGCCTTCCATCGTGCGTTCGACGATGAATGTGCTGAAGTCCTTGCCGTCCACTTTCGCGTAGACGATGAACACGTCCGCGAATCCGGCGTTGGTGATGAATTGCTTGGTGCCGTTCAAAATATAGTGGCGCCCGTCTTCACTCAATTTCGCAGTCGTTCTCGCGCCAAGCGCGTCCGATCCCGACGTGGGCTCCGTCAAACAGTACGCCGCGATTTTCTCGCCGGTCGCCAAAGCCGGCAAGTACTTCTCCTTCTGCTGCTGGTTGCCGAAGTAGACGATAGGCAACGTCCCGATGCCGACATGCGCCCCAAGTGACAGCCCGAACGACGACGCTTTCGACAGGCGCTCGTTGATCAGGGTTGAACTCACTTTATCCAGACCCAAACCGCCGTACGCTTCCGGAATTTCGGCGCTCAACAAACCGAGTTCCCCGGCCTTGCGCAACAAACGCACCGTCAAGTCGTAATTCAATTTCTCGATCTCTTCATCGTGCGGAAGCACTTCGCCTTCGACGAAACTCTCGGTCGTTTCCGCAATCATCCGCTGCTCTTCGCTGAACGTCTCCGGCGTCACCATCGATTCCCAATCGTTGTCCTCCAGTACGAAACTGCCACCCTTGACCAACGTTTTTTCCGCCATACTTCATTCACGCTCCTTAGCTTCCTCGGATATTCCGTCTATTGCTTCACCTTTGGCGCATGGACTTCCAGAACACCAGCCGCCCCCATACCCCCGCCGATGCACATCGATACGACACCGATGCCCCCGCCCCGGCGCCGCAGTTCGTGGACCAGCGTGGCGGTCAGTTTGGCGCCGCTGCAACCGAGCGGGTGCCCAAGGGCGATCGCGCCTCCATTGACATTGACTTTCTCTTCGTCCAGTTCGAGCGCGCGGACAATGTGCAAGCATTGCGACGCGAACGCCTCGTTCAGTTCAAACAGATCGACATCTTGCAAGCGGACTCCCGCCAACCGCAACGCCTTCGGTATCGCTTCCACCGGGCCGACGCCCATGATGGCGGGATCGACACCAGCGACGGCGAAGCTGCGAAACGTCGCGAGCGGTTCCAGCCCGAGCGTCTGTGCTCTCTCGCGGCTCATCACGACAGCGGCGGCCGCGCCATCGCTCATCTGCGACGCGTTCCCGGCTGTCACGGTGCCCCCGAGTTTGAAAGCGGGCCGCAGTGTCGCCAGCACTTCCGGCGTCGTGTCCGGTCGGATGCCTTCGTCCTCTGCGAAGTGGATCGGTTTGGACCAAACGCGCCCATCGTCGCCAACGCCCCGAATCGTCGTGTCCACGGGCACAATCTCATCCGCAAAGCGGCCTGCCACCTGTGCGGCATGCGCCCGCCGATGGCTGCGCGCGGCGAATTCGTCCTGCATCTCACGCGTGATTCCGAACCGTTCCGCGACGTTTTCGGCCGTGTGCCCCATGCCGATATATACGTCAGGCATCTCGTCGACAATGCGCGGGTGCGGTGACGGTTTGTGTCCTGTCATCGGCACGTGGCTCATGCTCTCCACACCGCCGCCGATCACGACGTCCGCATGCCCCAGCATGACGCGCTCCGCGGCAAACGCAATGGCCTGCAAACCCGACGAACAGAACCGATTGATGGTCAGCGCGGGCACCGTCTCCGGGTACCCTGCGTACAGGGACATGATCCGCGCAACATTCAACCCCTGTTCACCCTCCGGCATCGCGCAGCCGATGATGATATCTTCGACGTCCGCCTTGTTCAGGCCAGGCGCTCGCTCGATCACGGCATCCAGCACAACTCTTCCCAAGTCCTCCGCGCGCGTCTGCGCCAGGCTGCCTCGCTTCGCTCTCCCAACGGGCGTTCGCGCAATGGACACAATCACGGCTTCTCGCATATCCATTCCCCTCTCCTCGTCTGACTGGTCACGACATCCTCAATTCCGCAGCGGTTTGCCCTTCAACAACATGTGCTGCATGCGCGCCTGCGTCTTCGGCTCTCCGCACAAGCTGAGGAACGCTTCGCGCTCCAATTCGAGCAAGTACCGTTCCGTGACCACCGTTCCGGCCGGAACCTGACCGCCCGCCAACGCGTTGGCAAGTTTGCTCGCAATCAAGAAATCGTGATCGGAGATATAACCGCTCTCCAGCATGCCGCGCACACCCAATTTCAGCACAGCCGCGCCGTCTTCGCCTGCGACAGCCACTTTCGCCTCGCTCGTCCTCGGCGTGTAGCCTTCGTCGACCATCCGCAAGACGCGCTCTTTTGCCGCGTGGATTTGCAAGTCTCCGTTGACGACCACCTCGTCCGTGGACCTGAGCAAGCCCATGCGCAGGGCGTGGTGCCCGCTCGTCGACACCTTCGCCATGCCGATGGTCTCAAACAGCGCATTGAGTTTCGGTTGGATGTCCTCTCCCTCGTTCAGCGACGCCGCGGCGCGCAGTACGGCCTCTTTGCAGCCGCCGCCAGCCGGAATCACGCCAACGCCGACCTCGACCAAGCCAAAATACGTCTCGGCGGCCGGCATGACGACATCGGCCGCCAGGCAAATCTCGACGCCTCCGCCCAAGGTCATCCGATGCGGTGCGGCGACAGTCGGAATGCCAGCGTACTTGAGCTTCATCATGGTGTTCTGGAACAGGTGGATCATCTCGTCGATCTCATCCCATTCGCCTTCCTGGGCAGCCATCAGAATCAGCATCAAGTTCGCGCCGACGCAGAAGTTGCGCGCCTGATTGGCGATGACGAGCCCCGCGAAGTCGCTCTTCACCCGGGCGATGCTGCGATCGATCATCGCCAGGATATCGGGGCCAATCGCGTTGTTCTGCGAATGAAATTCGAGACACGCCACGCCGTCGCCGAGGTCGATGAGACTAGCCCCCGTGTTTTCCTCCACGACGCGGCCAGCCTTCTTGTAGGAACGCAGGTCCACGACGTTCGGCCGTGGGACAAGCTGCTTGCGTTCCGTGCCTGATCCGCCTGGTCCAACGGGAATGAACACCTTGCCGTCCTGCTCCTCGTAGAACGACTCATGGCCCGCGGCCAGCCAATCGAGCACCCAAGCAGGAACAGCGAGTCCCTCCTGCTGCATCCGTTCGACGGACTTGCGCAGGCCAATGGCATCCCACAGCTCAAACGGACCCAAATCCCAGTTGAATCCCCACTTCATCGCGAGATCGACGGCTTCGATGGAGTCCGCGATCTCGCCCACTTTCTCGGCGGAATACACGAGCGTCCGCTTCACGAGGTTCCACGCGAACTGCGCGTATCGGTCCTGCCCGCCAATCAGAGCGCGGCTCTTGGCGGCCGGCCCCTTCGCTTGCTTGGCGGCTTCCAGCGAAGCGCTTGTCGGCCGCTGCTGCTCGCGATACGCCATCGTCTCGAGATCGAGCGCCAGAATGACGCTTCCACCCTCGCCTTTCACTTTCCGATAAAACCCTTGCCCCGCTTTTTCGCCGATCCAGTTGCGCGAAACCATGTCGAGGATCGGTTCCGGCACTTCGAAGATCGCCTTCTCGGCCTTGTCCTCCACTTTCTCCCGGACATTGCCCGCGACGTGGACAAACGTGTCGATGCCGACGAGATCGAGCGTGCGGAATGTGGCGCTCTTCGGCCGCCCGAGCGCTGGGCCAGTGACGGCGTCGACTTCCTCGACCGTGTAGCCGCCCTTCGTCATCTCGTCGAATGTCGCGAGAAGCCCAAACGTGCCGATCCGGTTGGCGATAAAATTGGGCGTGTCCTTTGCGATCACGACGCCTTTGCCGAGCCGCCTCGTGCCAAAGTCAACCATGTACTCGACGATCTCCGGCAACGTTTGTGACCCCGGAATCACCTCGAGCAGCTTCATGTAGCGAGGCGGGTTGAAGAAGTGCGTTCCGAGAAAATGCTGGCGGAAGGCGTCACTGCGTCCTAGGCTCATTTCCTCGATGGAGATGCCGGAGGTGTTCGAACTGACGATAATGCCTGGACGCCAGTGGGATTCGATGCGTTCGAGCAACTGCCGCTTCGGTTCCAAACGCTCGACAATCACTTCAATCACCCAGTCTACCGTCGCGATCTGTCCGAGGTGATCTTCGATGTTCCCTGGCGTGATGCGTTCCGCGAAGCGTTCGTCGTAGAGCGGAGCCGGACTTAACTTCTTCAGCCGGTTCACCGCCTCCGTCGCAAGCCGATTGCGAACCGCCGGGTGCTCGAGCGACAGACCCTTCGCCTGTTCTTCTGGGGTCAATGCGTCAGGCACGAGATCGAGCAGCAAACAGGGAATGCCGACCCCGGCCAGATGGGCCGCGATGCTCGCGCCCATCACGCCGGAACCGATGACAGCGGCACGTTGGATTTGTCTCATGGATATACGACCTCCTGTTCTTCGTGTTGGGACTCAGTGGCGTTGCCAAATACGGACAGGGAGAGAATTTCCGCCACGTCCTTGGTCCCGACGTCGTCGCGATCAGCCAGTTTGGCGCCGTCCTCCATCATCGTCAGACAATATGGACAGGCGCTGCTGATGATGTCTGGGCCGACGGCCAACGCCTGCTCGGTTCGAGCCAGGTTGATCCGCTTCCCAGCCTTCTCCTCCATCCACATCCGCCCACCGCCCGCGCCGCAGCACATGGCGTTTTCGCGGCTGCGCGCCATTTCGACGAGATCGATGCCTGGAATCGCTTGCAGAATGCGCCGGGGCTGGTCGTAAATCCCGTTGTAGCGGCCGAGATAGCACGAATCGTGGTACGTGACGCGCGCTTTGACGGGATGTACAGGGCGCAGCTTGCCTTCTTGAACGAGTTCGTCGAGCAGTTCGGTGTGATGCATCACCTCCACGCCGGTCATGCCGAAGTCCGGATATTCGTTCTTGAACGTGTTGAACGTATGCGGACAAGCCGTGACGATTTTCTTGACGCCATACGTTTTGAACGTCTCGATATTGTCGCGGGCCAGTTCCTGAAACAGCATTTCATTGCCCAGCCTGCGCGGCGTGTCGCCGGACCCTTTCTCCTCGTCGCCGAGGATGGCGAAATTCACGCCGGCCGCGTGAAGCAGTTGAACAAACGCGCGTGTCACCTTTTGGCTGCGGCGATCGTAAGAACCCATGGAACCGACGAACAGAAGGATGTCAAAATCGGGGTTTTCGTGAACCGTCGGCACGGGGACGCCTTCGATGTCGCGCGTCCATTTCGCCCTGTCGGCGCGGCTGATGCCCCACGGATTGCCCTGGCGTTCGATGTTCTGCATCGCCCGCTGCGCCTCTTGGGGCATGCTCCCTTCCATCAGCACGAGGTAACGGCGCAGATCGACGATTTTGTCGACGTGTTCATTGTCGACAGGGCACTGATCTTCGCAGTTGCGGCACGTCGTGCACGCCCAAATCTCCTCTTCGGAGATGACGCCGCCAATGAGTCCGACGTCCGTCGCCGTCCCCCCGCCTTCGGCGTGCCAGGTCGCCTTCTGCCAGGCCAAGGTGCCCTCGATGTTGGTCACGTCGCCGTCGTTCCACGCGACCGCAGGCACCTCTTCGGCGAGCGCGTGGACGCCTGTCGATCCGAACGCGAACGCCGGCTGCCACGGCGACGTGCCGGTCTTCGCAGCCGCCTTTTCGGTCAGGTGATCTCGCATTTTCGTGATCAGATGCATGGGCGACAACGCCTTGCCGGTATTGGCCGCAGGACAGACATTGGTGCATCTGCCGCACTCGACGCACGCGTAAAAGTCCAACAGCTGCTTACGAGTAAAGTCCTCGACCTGCCCCACGCCAAACGACTCCGCGGTTTCATCCTCGAGATCGACTGGCGCGAGCCGGCCGGCCGGACCCTTGCGGCGCAAGAGCACGTTGACAGGCGCGACAAGCAGGTGGAAGTGTTTGGATTGCGGAACGTAAACCAAAAATGTCAATAAAATCAGGAGATGAAGCCACCAGACGACATAGAAGCCGACTTCTGCGCCTTGCCTGCCGACGCCCGACAGCCAACTCGCAATCCAGGAGGAAACCGGCGCGTACGCGGAGGCCGGCTGCCCTTGCCACACGCGTTCAAAGGCGAGATCGAACAGCACACAGAACATGAGTCCGGCGATGAGAAACAGCACGATGCTCGGCTTCCAGCCTCGTTTGAGGCGCTTCAACCGCTCGATGTAACGACGATACGTCGCGTACGCCGTCGCCAGAATCACGAGTGACGCGACCGCCTCCTGGCAAAAACCAAATGCTTGGTAGCCCGGATAGGGAATGTGGCGCCCGCCTGTCAGGCCCTTCACAATCAGGTCGAGCGCCCCGAATTGCAGCACGATGAATCCATAGAACATCACGATGTGCATGAGTCCGCTTTTTCTGTCTTTGAGCAGTTTCTTTTGTCCCAAGAGCTGATAGAAAAATTCCCCTAACCCTTCTCGCCAGCTCACCTCGACAGGTCGACCAAGCGAAATGTACAGATAGCGCCGATAGACCACGAGGCCAAACAAGAGCAATGCGTAGCCAGCCACCAGAATAAATGCGATGTCTGTGAGCGCTGTCAGCATGTCGTACGGTCACCTCCAGCAACCATTCTCAAACTTCTGCGATACGTGGTTCCACCGCATTCCGATCTCGTCCGCAACCGCTTTCATCACGCGTATGCACAAACCTCGTTCCGCGATTGACACCAGCATGTTCGATGCGTAGTATGGGGTTACAGAAATGAATGAGCATTCATTCAATCTTTGAACACGATGTTAGCATCGAGGTGACAACATGACAAGTACGTTATCCGAAAAAAAGAAAGAGAAGTACGACGCGATACTCGATGCGGCGTTGAAGATTTTTGCGGAATACGGCTACTTCGGCTCGCAAGTCTCCAAAATCGCTCGCGAGGCCGGCGTCGCGGACGGCACGATTTATCTCTACTTCAAAAGCAAAGAGGAAATTCTGATTTCCGTCTTTCGCGAACGTCTTGGAGCGCTCGTCAGTCGCTTTCACGAACACATCCAGGACGACGATCCCGCTGACACAGCCATTCGCAAAATTTGCGAACTGCACTTCACGTCGCTCGAGCGCAATCTCGATTTGGCCAAAGTGACGCAGCTTGAACTCCGGCAGAGTTCTCTGGATCTCCACCGGGAAATCGGCGCGGCGCTTCGACCATATATTCAACTGATTGAGGATATCCTCGTGCGCGGCATTCAACAGGGCATCTTCCGCGCGGATCTCGACATCAAGCTCACGCGCCTGCTGCTCTTCGGCGCGATGGACGAAGTGGTCACATCTTGGCTGGTGTCTGGCCAGCGCTATTCGTTGTCCGCCCAAATCGACAACACGGTCGACTTCTTCCTTCGCGGCTTGCGCAGGTAAATCCGGAAAGGAGCGAATTGGCATGAACATCGCGGTGCTCATGAAACAGACGTTTGACACAGAGGAAAAGGTCGTCCTGACAGACGGACGCATCTCCGAAGCCGGGGTGAAATTTGTCATCAACCCGTACGACGAGTACGCCGTCGAGGAGGCTATCCGAATCAAGGAGAAACACGGCGGCACGGTGACGGTGCTCTCGGTCGGCAATCAAGACGTCGCGCAGTCGCTGCGTACCGCGCTCGCGATGGGCGCGGACGAGGCGGTGCTGATCGACGACCATCGCATCGGCACCGACGAATACAGCGTGTCCCGGGCCATCGCCGCATACCTGTCCGCCAACCCATGCGACGTGATCCTAGGCGGCAACTTTTCCGTCGATCTCGGCTCCGGCCAAGTCGCCATCCGCGTTGCCCGGCTGCTCAACCTGCCCCACGTCTCCGCGGTCACCAGCCTGACGGTCGACGAGGGCCGGGCCGCCGCCGTGCGCGATCTCGACGGCGACGTCCAAACGATCGAAGTGGCGCTGCCTGCGCTATTTACGGCGCAACAAGGGTTGAATGAACCACGTTACCCTTCCCTGCCGGGCATCATGAAAGCGAAAAAGAAACCGCTTACCGTGCTCGATTTGGACGCGCTCAAGTTGACAACTTCGGATATCGAGCCGAGGACGGCGCGGACGTCGGTTGAACTGCCGCCCGCAAGACAAGCAGGCCAGCGTCTCACCGGGACGGTGGACGAACAAGTTCAAAAACTCGCCGACATCCTGCTTGCCGCGACCCATGTCGGCATGAGCAAGCATGCATAAAACATCCGCGACGGATGAAGGAGGTTTACGCAGATGGGAAAGACAGTACTGGTCATCGTGGAACACAAGCATGGAAAACTCCGCCAGGTTGCGCTCGAATCGCTGACCGTGGCGGGCCAAATCGCTGGCGACGGTGGACGCGTCATATCCGGCGTCATTGGCGATGATGTCGCGCAGGTCGCCTCCGAACTCTCCAATTACCCGCACAACGGCGGTTATGTGGTCGCGGACGAACGCCTTGGCACCTATAACCCTGACTTGTACGCCGCGGCGGTCAACGCGTTGGTCGAACAGGTGAAGCCGGACGTGGTCGTGTTTGGCCACACTGCGATTGGACGGGATATCGCCCCCATCATCGCGGCGGACCTCGAAGCCGGCCAGGTGTCCGACATCGTGGGTTTGGTCACCGATGACGACGGCTCCATTTCCTTCATTCGCCCGATTTACGCCGGAAAAGCGTTTGAAAGACGCCAGTTTCTCACAGGACCCTGGATCGTCACCGTCCGGCCAAACAACTTTCCTGCGATCACGCGAGGCGAAACCGAACAGATCGAGTTCACACCGTTGGCGTTCACACCTCCAGCCTCTGAACGTTTCGTCGTTCGCGAGACGGTTCAAGCTTCGGACGGAAAGCGCGATTTGACCGAGGCCAGCGTGGTGGTTTCCGGTGGCCGAGGGGTCAAAAGCGCAGACGGATTTCGGCCGCTTGAGGAACTCGCGAATGTACTCGACGGCGCGGTCGGGGCTTCGCGCGCGGCCTGCGACGCCGGATATTGCGACTATTCGCTGCAAATCGGCCAGACAGGCAAGGTTGTCACGCCCGACGTGTACATTGCATGCGGCATCAGCGGCGCCATCCAACACCTTGCCGGGATGAGTCAATCGAAACTGATCATCGCCATCAACAAAGACGAAGAAGCGCCCATCTTCGGCATCGCGGACTACGGCGTGGTTGGAGATCTGTTCGAAATCGTTCCGAAACTGACGGAGGAGCTCAAACGCCGCAAGATTGGCTGAACCCGCTTCGTTTCACCGATATCCCCCGCCCCCCGACGGATCGACAAGGGAGGATCGGTCGCATAAAGCGACAACGCCCGTGGCAAGATATGCCAAGAAATTCTGGGGGGCGGTTGCTTTGCAGAAGACAGCATCGAAACGAATGGCGAAATCCAATGACATCGGCCGGCGCGTGGCGTCCGCTGACCATGGGGATATGTCGTTTCGGGAACTCGTGCTGATTGGCATCGGCGGAATTGTCGGAGCCGGGTACTTTCTTGGGGCTGGATCACCCATCCGCACGGCTGGACCGTCGGTGCTCATCGCATTTCTCGTCGGCGGGTTTATCACAGCGCAAACGGCAGGGGCGTTAATCACGCTGTCGCTCGATCACGCCGAAGAAGGTTCCTTTCAAGCCTATTCAGCTCGATACCTCGGGACTTTGATGGGATATCTGCAAGGCTGGTTTTATTACCTTGGCAGCCTCCTCACCATTTCGAGTGAAGCGGTGGCGTCCGCCATCTTCGTTCGAGTCTGGCTCCCCCACCTTCCATTGGCGGTCATGTCCTACACCTTTGCAGGCATCGTCATCCTGATCAACGTGTTTGGCGTGAAGAATTTCGGCATTGTCGAATCGTGGATGAGTGTCGTGAAAATCGCCGCACTCGTGGGTTTTATCGTCGTCGCGGCCCTGCTCGCATTCGGTTGGCACGCTGGCCCAGGCCATGCCTCGACCTCAACATCCGCGCTCCACACGGGATTTTTCGCCACTGGCGTACACGGCGTGCTTCAGTCCATGTTGATTGTCATTTTCACGTTTGGTGGGATTGGCGTATTCGGAACGGCTGCGGTTCGCATCAAAAACCCCAAACGACTGGACGCTGGTGGAATGACCACCATCAGCCTGTTGACACTGCTCTATCTGCTGTCCATCGGCGGCTTGCTGCTCGTCATGCCTTGGCAAACAGTCAGCACGAAGGTGAGTCCATTCGTCCAAGCCTTGCAATACAGCGGGCTTCACGTGTTTGCGGACATCCTGAACGGCGTCATCCTCGTGGCTGCGTTCAGCGTGATGGCTGGATCGGTCTTTTCGGCAAACCAAATCCTCGTCAATCTCGGCAGAACGGGCGATGCTCCAAGGTTTGTGGGACACCTCAGTCCGCAGCGCCAAACGGCGTATGGGGCGATGCTCTTTACGGCATTGGGTGTCGGTATCTTTATCGGGATGTCGTACGTGCTGCCATCCGAGGTATATCAGTTTTTGATCAGCGCTTCCAGTTTCTTTACCTTCTTTAATTGGTTCATCATTCTGGCGACCATGTTGGCATGGCGTCGCAAAACTGGCAAACGCCGCTTTTCGCGCCTGTCGTTCGGACATCCCGTTTCGACGTACGTCACCATGGCCCTGATTGCGTTTCTCGCGATCTACGCGCTCACAGACTACAGCCAACGCATGGGCTTTTACGCCTGTCTCGCCATGGCCTTCCTCGTCGTGCTTGGCTACGTGTTTGGCACGCGCCGACATCGCCCGGCAAAGTCGGGCGTCGAGCGTTCCGATTGACCTCTTCAGTCGTCTGAAGAAAAGTCAATCAAAACGGAGTCCCTCGACTGCTCGGGCGATTGATCCTTGCGCAGATAGACTATGAGCATTCCGCTTCGATACGATGCTTTCACGTCGTCGGCGACGACCCGTTCCGGCAGTTCAATTTCCCTGTCAAACGCTCCATGATGACATTCGTGCATCAACATCTGCTCATGGCCTGTGGAGAAATAGTGCGGGACGTTCCCTCGGACGCGCAGGTAATGCGGGCGAACGGACAACGAAACGTCGTTGGCGCTCTTCAGGCCAGGCAGCGCGATCACGGCAATCAACTCGGAACTCCGATTGTACAAATCCACTTGCGGATACTCGTCGGCCGTCGAATCCGCGTCATTGAAGAAGGCTCCATTCTGCATGTTCGGCAGCGGCAGATTCTTAAAAAAATCTTGCCCAAGAAATTTCCGAACGTCGCCCATCTCACCCAATTGGCTCAAAAAGTCGAAAGGGTTGTTCTGCTTTCCTCCCGCCATCATCCCGCCTCCACTCGCTACGACTTCCGTCGCAACGCCGCGGCGTCTATCGCGTCGCGATCGTTCAACAGCGCATGATTCTCCGCAATCCCCCGACGAGCTTGAGCAACGGCTCCGAAGCCTTCATTGCTCTTTGTATAAGATTGGACGTCGGCATGCACGTTGTCCCCCGCCGCGACGACGGAACCGTTCGAGACATCGCCGATTTCGATCCGTCCGTACAGAAACTTTGGCATCCACTTCACTCCTCACCCGTGTCGAGTTGCTTGTGTTCCTGGTCACTTGGCGTCCTTCGGCAGTAATCTCGCAATCCAATCAGGCACTTCGTCATCGGCGAAGGTCGCCAAATCGAGCGTGTCTGGGTCGTTGAGGAGACTTCTCGTCCCCCGAATCGTCGAATGATCCCCGCTCACGGTTCCGAACCCTTGATTGTGCTTCTTGTAACTGCGAAAGTCGGAAGACCAGTTGTTGCCCATATTGAAGCACGATGCGCCTTCAATCTGCTGGATACGGATGCTTCCGATCACGAATGTTGGTGAAAACGCGTCCGCCACATATCTTCCTCCCACTTCGCCGGCACTCTGCGACGGTCGGCTCTACTTCTCGCGAAATTTCACTTGGTAGCCGCGATCGGTCCATCGCATGACACTGCCATCGCCAACCGACACAGACGGTGACGGCCCGGACTCGGCGGCGTTCGCTCCAGCTTCAGAATATTCCTCGAACGCCGCTCTGCCACGCTTCGTGCCGGACATTTGGATACGCTTCGATTTGATCGTGTCGGTTCCGAAATTGTTCCCCATGTTCAGCGAGCCGCTGAGTTCGTCAATGTGAAGTCGATCGAGACGGAAGACCAGTTCATCGAGCGACACTTCGTCAACATGCAGATGTTCGACCTCTACATGCACGCGATGGTCTGCCGCTCTTTCCAACGCCTGCTGCACCGTGCGAACCAGTTCGTCCAAGCGAGCAAGCGTCTGTTCCTCGCGTCTGCGCCGTCCAAACATGCCCCGTCCTCCTGTTTCGTCTGCCGCGTCCAACCGGGAATTCCACCATGGCTCAGCAATCCGTCGTCTATTGATATATATGTCCAAGCTCCGACATTAACCCTGCCGCGTTTTTGGGCAGCAAAGCTTCGCGTGCTACACTAGGGACAACCTAGCAAAGGAGGTGCACATTTCAGTGTACGAACATATGGTATTGTTCAAGTTCGCCAACGATCCGACCGAACAACAATTGGCCCATTTGACCCAACTCGCCCATGGGCTGAACGAACATATCGCAGGCATCGTCGATCTCGCGATTGGACGGAATACATCGTCCCGCAACCAAGGATTTCAAGTAGGCTTGACGGTTCGTTTTCAAGACAAGGCCGCGCTCGACGCCTATGGCCCGCACCCAAAGCATCAGGAATTGGTGGCTTTCACGTTGGAAATGGGGCGGACGGATATCATCGTCGTCGATTTCCCGATGTAATCTCAAGATTCGCCTATGGCTATCCGCCGAGCCGTTTGAGCTACGCTCAAACGTCGACTGGCTATCCGTCGGCATGCCTTGTTGGGGCTTCGCCCAATCCTCGCCTGGGGACGAAGCCCCCAGACCCTTTCTTGAAATACTTGGATCACAACCCGTAATATTCATTCTGCTTTCTTGTCACACTACACTGACGCAGTCCGTCTGCTCAAGTGAAGTCAAACATACGAGGAGGCAATTTCATGAAGGGCTCATCAAAAAAAATAACACTCGCTATTACTATAGGTTTTTCTTTTTTAACTTTGGTTGGCTGCGGGAATTCAACATTGCATCAAAACGCAGTGAATACACCGGGTACATCAAACTCAGGCATGAAAGCCTCAGTAAAACCGAATTTGGATAAGACCGTGGCCTATTCAAGTGCAGAATTAGAGTCTTTGACACCAGAGCAAATTGCACAATATCGTATTAAACATGGGTATTGTCCTCCATTTTCAGGAGAAAACGTTAGACGGAATTCACTAAACGAAAAGAATTCTATTCTAGGGGATTTGGGTAACTACAAGCTTACAAATTATAAAATGATGGACTCATGGGAAGGTATTGTCGGAGGAAAAGTATTTCAACTGGAAGTTGATAAGAGTACTGACGGGAAACAATACATTTTGTCCAGTACGTATGGAGCAAAAGCGTATAAGCCAAATGTTTTTTTAAAACCGATATGGATTACAAATTTCACGGGACGTTACGTTGTCTTTGCAGTACCAACTCCGGCGAATGGTAATCCGATGTATGCTCTTGATTTAACAACAGGGGCCCTTGTATCATCACACACTAACCATTGGGTAGTACCAATGAGTAGTGCAGGAGTTGGTGGCTACGGTACAAATATTACTGGGTTAACACAAAAGTATCCGGTATTTAGATAAAGATAACAATGTGGGTCTACACTAATTTAAGTGTAGACCCACAACTCTCTTGTTATATTACTCAGCTTGG
>NZ_BCQI01000003.1 GCF_001544355.1 Alicyclobacillus acidiphilus NBRC 100859 | reverse complement strand
CCGTCGCTATCGATCGCGATGGTTGTTTTCCGCAAGTTAAAAATACAGAGAAACGCGGCGGATTTGTGCATAGGCACTGCAACATAGAAGACGGAAGATTACGACGACTTAGCTCCAGATAATGCATGCTGCAATCTGTAACTCTCTCCGGTGAATGCTAGCACGTGTGCGTGGTGACAAGCCGATCCACAAGTGCAGCTGTGAGTCTTGCGTCACCAAACACTGTGTTCCACTGGCCGAACTCCAAGTTCGAGGTCACAATCACGCTCCGCTGCTCATAGCCCTCGGAGATGACGTGGAATATCAGTTCAGCTCCGTCTTTGTGAAACGGTACAAAACCCATTTCATCGAGGATCAACAATTCAGCCTTCTGTAGTTCTCCCAAGAAGCGGTTGAGCGTCCCCGTTCGGTATTTCTCCTGTAGAAGGGCAACAAGGTCATGTACCCGAAAGAATCGTACCTCCCGTCCCTGTCGACATGCCTCTACGCCAAGTACTGTTGCTAAATGGGTCTTGCCGGTTCCCACCTTTCCGAGCATCATCACGTTCTCTTGTCGCTCGAGAAACGCCAGATCTGTTAAATACTCTTGGCTGCAGTGTACGGGAAAGGTGACGGCTGTGAAATCATAGCCATCCAGTGTCTTCATTTGTGGGTCAAGGTTCACTTGCTACGACAGCGTGTACTTCAATCTAAAAACGTAATACGGCTAAAATACACATGATTAGACCACCGATGAAGATGATTATGTATAGACCATAAAGACTCGTAAAAGCTCCGGTTATCACATCTAACGCAATGTCAATTGCAGTCATTAATAGTGACGTCTTTGAGCTATGCGTCTCGTGACTATCGTTACGATAAAGTTTTGCCATCATGTACATACTGAGCGCCATCAGTAAAACGCCGATTACCAGTAGAAGTGCAAAGACCATCATGCTTCACTCCCAATTCCTTACCTTTGCAACCTTAACAGAATTTCGTGTTTCACAACGAACACATCTCTCGTAAAACTATTCTGGAATCTTATCGGATGTTCCTACCCTTAAGCCCCACGTTAAAGTCTCGATTGGTGGTGTAAATTCTGAGGCTTGATCTTGACGAGAAAGCCATCGAGTGCAATCTACTAAAAGTGGCCAAATAATCAGTAGAGGAGGCACTCGATGGCTTCTATGGACAAGATCGCACTTTTGGAGCTGATTCGCAAGATCGGTTTGGAAGATGGAAATGTCGATTTTCTGCGGGAAGGTTTGAAGGTTCTCGTCGAAGCCGTGATGGATGCGGAAGTCAGTCAACTCATCGGTGCTGAGCGCTTTGAACGCAGCACGGAGCGCAAGAATTACCGCAATGGATACCGCCGCAGAGAGTGGGATACGAGGGTCGGAACGATTGAATTGCAAATTCCCAAGCTCCGAAAAGGCAGCTATTCCCCCAGCTTGTTAGAGCCACGGAGGAGAGCGGAGAAAGCATTGCTCAACGTCGTTCAGGAAGCCTATGTACATGGTGTGAGCACCCGTAAAGTGGACGAACTTGTGGAGTCGCTTTTTTCTTGACATTATGTAGATAGGTCTTCTACCCTATCTACATAATGTCTCGAAGATGTACCGAGTTATGGTTAATCAGTGTCGACGTAAGAGCCTAAAGAAAAGCCGTTAAGATGCATGCTCTTCAACCTCATTAAAGGAGGCAATCGATATGAACAAATTCAACGGGAGCGAGTTCCTCTACGCAGCGTTTGGAGGCAAACGGAAGGTGAATGCCTACGCCTCTTTTTTTCTCTTACTCCTCATCACGACTGGGCTAAGTTTCATCCACAACTTCCCCGTAATTGCGCATGCCTTCTCGATTATCAGCTTCTTAGGATATGCAGCTTTGGCGTCCTATGGAGTGTTTAGAGTTGTTTGCCATATTCGTAGGACAAACAAGTGACAGTATTCATCCCTGTTGCCCTCGGTTTCGTGTGTGGCCGTCTGAGGAGGTCAAACCATTGGTCAAAGCCAACCCTCGTTTCGACCTGGCTGACACATGCTCGTTGGCGACTGGGCTTCTTGTTTTCGGGATGCAATGTTAACAACACTCTAAGGATTTGCCTCTTGCACGAGAAATCCTGTTCAAAAATTACTTCCTCGCGGGAATCTTGAACCATTTTTCCGAACTTTACAGAAATAAGTTTCGTGCCCCAGACTTGATCGCCCGACAAGGTTAAGACTCTCATCTCCACACCGTTCTTTTAGATTATCGCATTTCACGTACGGACATTCGATGCGGAGTTGGAGGTTGCCATCCTGATCATTCCTTGACCTGCTATCCTTGTTGTCTAGGCATCTACAACGTACAGGAAGGGATACGGGGTGGTCGACTATTCGATTGTCAACTGTACCTTCACGTGGTCAACCTTTATGATAGCGAACACACCTGGCCAAGTTTCTTGATGAAGGAAGGATGATCGAGATGAATCCCAAGCCCGCCCGCTCTCTCTTGAATCGACCGATGCTAGAGATTGGCGGAGTACACGGCGGGGCTCGCGGTGTATCTGGCCAAGCGGAAGCGGTGACGTTGGGCCAGGTGATGGTGGAAGCAGGAGAAAATTGCAGCCTTGCGACGGATCGGCCGCTTGAGGTGTCTGCGCAACCAGACGCGTGTTCGATCCCGTCGCGACCATACCCCAGAAGCGCTTCACATCAGCAGCGAATCGCGTCACTCCTTGAGCAAGCCACTGAGACATATCCGTTTCCACATGCGGAATCACCACCTGGAATCAAACAGACGTTTTGGATAGGCGGCTCAAGGCGTAAACATTAGGGCGGATCGAAACAGGCACGATCACACAGCAATGATCTCGTATTCGGAAGACGGCAATGCCTGAACTTGCATGGGTCCCCCGATGATGCGACACTCTACCATGTCGTCCAAGTCCCGTTAAAAGGGGCTCCCGCGACCACAGAACTTCTGAGACCCGTGAAATAGAGTCTCTCATTCGTCGCTACGGCATTGTAAGTCAAAACCTTACCGCCGTTTACCTCGCCCGGCGAGTGATCTACCCTCGTCGAGCCGCCCCCACCCTCCCAAGGAATTGATCAATCCGCAGCCTGAAATCGATCTCCACCCTGTCTCGAAACACCCGGACGCATTCGATGATCGTACCGAGCATCATCTTCTTTGAATCGGACGCTTGATCGAATATAACTTAGCGATGCGGTTCTGCCCATATCCCTCTTCGACCACTAATCGATACATCAACCGCACAATATCGGCCTGCTCAGGATCAATCTCAAATTCAAGGAGTTCCTTTGCGCTTCGACGTGGTCGGCAACGTGGGTGTACTGACCACGTCCACCCATTCGAGGATCGTGGTGACACGATGGGCAATTTCCTGCCGCTGCCGTAATTGCACGTCGCGTACCAATAGCTAAATACACCAGAGCTCCAACACACGATCTCCCCCTTGAAGAGGCGATACGACTCCTGCCGCCGAGAAAGCCCTATGCACATCGATATGGCCTTTAGCGGACACAGGAAGTGCCCCTGTGCATCCGTACAATGACACTGTTGCCTTCCCTCATCATACCAAGTCATTCAAGCAGTATACGAATTTCATCGGTATCCATTGAGTCTACGGCGCAAAAGAACGCAAAAGAGCCTTTGAACACCCTATTCCGGTGTCAAAAGGCTCTCCATCTTTTTGGTGGAGGATAGGGGATTTGAACCCCTGACCCCTACGCTGCCAGCGTAGTGCTCTCCCGCTGAGCTAATCCCCCATACATAACGAAACTACGTCGCCTTTCACAGAACGAGTCTAAGTATACAACATTCTGATCCACTGCGCAATTCAAAGATGGATCGAAAAACGCGTGTTTTGATACATAGTTATGGAACATCTTGGATAACCTAAACGCAGTTTCACAGGAGGAGATGATGGTTTGAAAAAATTTCTGATCGGGGCATCGTTGGTTGGATCGCTGATCGCCGGATCTGGCTCTGTACTTGCCGCGTCGACATCGAGCGCCACAACTGGAGCTGCCGAAGCTCCGAGCCACGTATACCCTGTAAGCGCGGATGTGAGCAATGCGGGCCCGAGTGGGCCACATCAATTCGACGTCAAGTCAAGCATCCAGGTCTCTCGTGAGACGCTTCGCGAAGCATATCAGGCAAGTCACGATGCGTACACCCAAAAGCTTCAAAAGTACGCCAAATGCTCGGAGAGCGAGGCGAGAAAAGCGGTCCTGGCGGAACATCCGGGAAGCAAAATCGAGGAACTCCAACTGCGCAACATCCGGACAAGCCTGGTGTACATGGCAATCACAAGGGACGACGAAGACAAGTACCTCGTCATTGTCGACGCGGGCAACGGAAACATCTTGATGGACCGCCGTGTACCCACGCATCACGAGCGCGTGTTTGCTGACAGAGATCCGGAAGCGCATCAGGCAGAGTGATGTGCTGAGTTGCTGTCGCGACAGCGATGGCATCCGACAACTTCACAAATTGAAAGGAGCACCAGCGGATTCCCACTGGTGCTCTCGTTTTGCGCAAACAAATTAAAACGCGCGGACTTTTACTTCTTGAACTTGGATGGGACCGACGCCTCGTGGCACTTCTATCGACTCAAGGCGCTGCGCACCCAGATGTTTCGTTATGAAATCACATGCCACATTCGGATCAATTCGATCTCCGCACGTGTACACATCAATACTTGCGTATCCGTGCTCGGGAAAACTGTGAATGGTCAGGTGCGACTCAGAGATGATGACCACGCCGCTCACGCCTTGCGGAGCGAACTTGTGGAATGCAACCTCTCGAACTTCAGCCCCTGCCTCCAATGCTGCGTTCACCATGGCGCGCTCAATGCCGTGAACATCGTTCAACTTTTCCGCACTACAACCCCAAAGCTCTGCGATTACATGACGACCCATTGTGTCCATGACAAAAATCCCCCTTTAAGCCAAATCGGCCATGCCGTTGATAAGGCATGTGGAGTCGTCCCTACACCACGGGGGAAAGTTAGTCCGTCGAGGTCCTAACCCTTTAAGTGTAAGTCCAAATCCTTCTTTTGTGACGCTTCAACTCAAGCAAAGATTACGATGAGTAGTATACGGTGTGGACCTGCATTTTGCAATAAGGAATTAGATGGGCTTATGCCTTTATGGCAAGGGTGTGAACAACGCAAGCAGTAATGAAAGGCATGCAAGGCAGGTTGCGACGATGGCGCCCATTTTCCAAACCATCGGATTCCTCATCCGTTTGACGTAGAGAACTGTAAGAAGAGCCCCGCAAACGAGCCCTCCGAGATGAGCCAGCCAGTCGATCGATCCCAAGTTGCTGATATCAAGAACCACGTTCACAGCCAGCAAGATAAGCAACTGATTGCGAACGACGCCTGGCAGAACTTTGAGCATGGCCAGTTCCAACATGGCGCCAAACAGTCCAAAGATGGCACCGGAGGCACCTGCGCTGACGATATTCGACGCCAGAAACAGCCCAAGTATATTGCCGACCATTCCCGAGACAGCGTAGATGACAATCATAGAACTTGCTGTGAGGATCTCCTCGACCACGCCCAAAGTCCATAGTGAAATCATGTTGACCAACAGGTGCATGATGGTCACGTGGACAAACATCGCCGAGATAATCCGAAACCACTGTCCGTGATAGACGAGCGGCGCGTACATCGCGCCAGCGCGCAGCAAGCCGCTCGCGGAATACCCTGTTACGTTTTCCACAATCACGAACCACAAGACATTGGCCGCGATGAGAATGGACGTAACGGGACGATTCCACGGCCGGATCGAACGGATTCGCGCACTACGATACCGATTCATACGATTACCCTTCATCATGCTCGAGAACGGGGAGCATCATGCGGCCGGATCGGACAAGGTCTTCTTCCAAAACGCTGTACCCCCGCAAATACGCTTCCAGCATCCGTTCCCGGGAAAATTTCGGCAGCACGGCGGACTGGAATCGTTCGATATACGCCGATCGCTTCGTCTCGTCAGCTACCAACTCGTTGAGTGTTGAAGCCAAGGCCGCGGCGTCGCCGACAGCGACCACAGGCCCTGCCTGTCCATCCAAAAGAAGATTCCGCAAGCTGGGAATGTCCGATCCGACATTGACCGCGCCGTAGAATCCTGCCTCGAGCATCGACGTCGGCGTTCCTTCGCTCTTGGAAGGGAGAATATGGATGTCGATGGCGCCATAGAACGCGGCCATGTCCGTCTGAAAACCAAGAAAGTGAACCCGATCCTCCAACTGCAATCGGCGTGTGATGTCCTGTAGTCGATCGCGCTCGGAACCGTCACCTGCAATGAGGAGATGAACATCCGCCGCGACGTCTTTCATGGCTTCAATCAGGATATCGATGTTCTTGACCGGATCGAGGCGAGCCGCAATCCCGATCAACGTCGTCGAAGCCGGCAGCCCGAGTTGCTGCTGCCACCATTCGCGGTAGTACGTCCGGGGCCGATCGAGCGGCGTCAGATGAACGGCGTTAGGGACCTCCAACACTGTCTTCACGGGCAAAATATCGGCGAGCGCAGGTTGGATGACAAACAGCCCAAACGCTTGTTTCAGGCTCCACAAATGGAGTTTAGGATACAGAAATGATTTCAAGCGACTGCCGAGAAAGTCATAAAGAGGATGGCTGTGAATGGTTGCAGTCCACGGCACCTTTGATCTGCGGGACGCAAAGGACGTCAAAATATTCAAGCGCGGCCCATGCGAGTGAATTAACCACACATTGCGAGCGACAGCCATCTCCGCAAGCCTCGCGACACACGAAACGGGAGGTTCCTCGATGACTTCCATCGGAACTTCCGCATGACGAACCGCCTGTTCAAGTGGACCATGGCCCAGACTGACAAACAAATATCGATTGCGAATGCCTGAAGCTGCGACAGCCTCGGCAAACGTGCGAATATGCGAAGCGGCTCCACCCACTTCGTCACCTGCGAAAAAGACCATCAACGTCCGCAAACCAGTTCCCCCGATGTTACGATTACGAGGGACGATGTCCCTGTTTGGTATGTGCTTGAAGGTACGCTTCCAAGTCCTCGTCGTCGAATCTGAGTCGATCCCGATAGAGAAACAGATAATCTACGGACGTCTCCAAAACTTCGGCGGCGAACGAAAGCATGTGGTTGCGCCGAACCGTTGGATCGGGCCAAACATGTTCAAATCGGGCGTTGATTCTGCGAAATTGCTCTTCCGTCATACAAGGAATCAAATGTACGAATGCCTCGTTTGGCAATTCCAAAATGTCGTAGTTCCTGCCGTCGTATTCGATGTTCACACCTAATCGCATGCACAAATCATCCTTATCGTGCGTTTGCGCGTACTGAATCGTTCGGCACGGCGCGATCATCATCAAGTATAGCGAATGCCCTTTCGACATACAAACCTTCCGAACACGTGAGAATCCACCTGCATATGCGTAAAATAGAAATGCAGCCGCCAGAAGTGTGCAACGCATGCAACGCGCGTTTTCAACGAACGAACGAGTTTCAAACGAAAGGGTGTTGGTCCATGAATACGCTGAAAACTTGGACGCTCATGGCCGTCCTGACTGTCATCCTCGTCATCATTGGCCGCGCCATTGGCGGACCGCGAGGAATGCTCATCTTCCTCCTGTTCTCCATCGCAATGAACGCGTTCGCATACTGGACAAGCGGCACCATGGCCATCCGGATGACGAGAAGCTATCCTGTGACGGAGGCAGAGGCGCCAGAATTGTACGCCATCGTGCGGCGGCTTGCGCAGCGCGCTCAACTGCCAATGCCTGAGATCTACATCACGCCGTCGCCTCAGGCGAATGCATTTGCGACTGGCAGAAACCCGCAGAACGCCAAAGTGGCGGTTACAGAAGGCATTCTTCAACTGCTGTCCCCGCGCGAACTCGAAGGCGTACTTGCGCACGAGATGGCTCACGTCAAAAATTATGACATCTTGATCAGTTCCATGGCGGCCGTGATGGCAGGCGCTATCACAAGTATCGCAAATCTACTGCAGTGGTCGATGTGGTTTGGGGATGATCGCGAAAACAACAACAACGTCGCGGCCGAAATCGCCATCATGATTCTCGGTCCCATTGCCGCGACGCTGATTCAGTTGGCGATATCGAGATCGCGCGAGTATCGCGCCGATGAGGTTGGCGCAAGGCTGGTTGGCGACGGCAATCCGCTGGCGGATGCCTTGGAGCGCCTTGAATACGCGAAAGGCCCATCCATGGAAGGATACTGGAGTCCATCCACCGCGCACCTGTTCATTACAAACCCGTTCCGGGGAGAAGGGCTGTTCCAATTGTTCAGCACTCACCCGCCCATGGCAGAACGAATCCGCCGTCTCCGGAACATGCGCATCCACAACGCGTTTTGATGGGAACCGGCCCAGCCCGCTTTTAGGGTTACTCGTACCGCAGCGCGTCGATTGGATCGAGGCGCGCTGCTTTGTTGGCTGGGTACAAACCGCAGATCACGCCGATCACGGCGGAAAATAGGAAACTCAACACGGAAATTGGCCAGGACACGTACGTGGGCACACCAGTGACCACACTCACGGCAACGCCGACGCCACTCCCGAGCAAGATGCCGGCGAGACCGCCAATCGTCGTGATGGTCATCGACTCGATGAGAAATTGCAGCAGAATTGCCCCTCTCGTAGCGCCCAGCGACATGCGAATCCCTATCTCCTGCGTCCGCTCCGTCACCGAGACCAGCATGATGTTCATCACGCCCACGCCCCCGACCAACAGCGCGATGCCGGCAATGGCTCCGATCACGATGGTCAATATTGTCGTCACCTTTTGCACCGTCCCTGCGATCCCAGCGAGAAAGCCAGACGAATCTTCAAATGCGCCCGCGTTCCCCGCATGGATGTTGAGCGCTGTGACAATCCGCTTCGCCAGTTGATCGCGGTTTGCGCCAGGCTCAATCTGAACGTCCATCTCGCTGATGCCCCAATTGGGGTATAAATCGCGGCACGTGGTGGCGGGCATATACAGGTAGTCGGAGCCGAGGAACAGCGAAAACAGATTCGCTTCCTGGGACTGCGCCACACCGATGACTTGGAGCGGCGTTCCTTGGACCATCACAGTGGCGCCGATGGGATTGCCGTTGCCGAACAGTTTTGCAGCGAGCGACGTGCTCAGCACCGCGACTTTGCGGTGGGCAATCACGTCGGGGGTCTGAAACATGTGACCCTCAATGACCGTAAACCTGGCCAAATCGTCGAGATCGCTCGGCCCAGCCTCGATGGACACGTTCGCCGTTCGAGACGACGTCGACACGGTGCTGGTGCCGTAGATGGTGTAATTGACCTGCGAGACTCCTTGGAAACTTTGCGCGATGCTGAAGTCCTCATCGTCGATCGACAACACTTGCCCTGGCTGCGGCAGTCCTGGAGCAACCAACTCGCTTGGAATGATCTCAATCGTATCCTGCAGATTCTGGTTTGCGATAGCGCCGAGTACAGCGGCTTTGCCGCCATTGCCAATGGCGACGATCGCGATGATGGACGCCACGCCAATCAGGATGCCGAGCATGGTGAGAAACGACCGCAGTTTATTCGTCAGCAACGAGGAAAAGGCCATGCGAAACATCTCAAGCACGTTCATGGCGCATGCACCTCGTCAACAATAACCCCGTCCACGATGTGAATCGTGCGATTGGCGACGGCAGCCACATTGGGATCGTGCGTGATGATGGCGATGGTCGTTCCGGCGGCGTTCAACCGTTGAAGAAGCTCCATGATTTCCCGCCCGGTCTTTTGATCCAAGGCGCCAGTCGGCTCATCGGCCAGAATCAGCCGAGGATTGTTGGCCAGCGCGCGTGCGATGGCGACCCGCTGCTTCTGCCCTCCTGAGAGCGCCGACGGCCAATGGAACGCCCGCTCGTGAAGCCCCACTTGGCCAAGTAGTTCGAGTGCGCGGCTACGCCGCTCCCCACGCCCGATCCCGCCGTAAAGCATCGGCAATTCGACGTTACGCACCGCGTTCATGCGGGGCAGCAGATGAAAATTTTGAAAGACAAAGCCAATTGACTGGTTTCGCATGCGAGCGAGCTGGGGCTTGCTCAACGCGGATGTATCCTGTCCGTCGAACACGTACGTTCCCGAACTTGGCGCATCCAGCAAACCCATGATATGCATGAGCGTCGATTTTCCACTGCCCGACGGGCCCATGATGGATACGAACTCTCCGTCTTCGATGCGGAGATCGATCCCCTTTAACACCGTCAACGTGTCGGCTCCATTGGCATAACGCTTCACGACCTGACGAAGCTCAATCACTGGCTATTCACCGCCTCGCCGTTCACCAATCCGCTGGGTGGATTGTCAACAACGACTTGTCCCGCCTTCAGACCTGATACCACCTGTACGGCGCTGTCGTTTGTGATGCCGAGCGTCACCGGGATCAAACGCACGCGATTGTGGTCGATCACGTACACATCGTAGTTCGTTCCCTGCTGAACGAGCGCGCTGTACGGAACGGTTGGAACAGGCGCCGTGGCAGCGGATGTGATTTGGCAGTTTACTTGGTATCCATACGGCACTGGAAACTGGCCGGAAGGCTGGATCAGTACCTGAACCTGCGATGACCCTGAACTGGATACGCTGGCAAACGGGGCGACTTGTGTCACCTTGCCTACGAACGTGGCGTTTGGATAGGCGTCGCTGGTCATGGTCACCTTCATCCCGGGATGCGTCTGCACCGCGTCCACTTCCGATAATTCGACCACCACTTGCTTGCCAGGCCCAACCAACTCGATGATGGGCGACTGGTTCCCGCTCGCGTCAATGCCATCTGGTGTCGCGACGAGAATGGTTCCAGCAAAATTGGCTTTGATCACCGTGGCCGCCAGCTGTTGCTGCGCCTGCGCGAGTTGCTGTTTGGCTTCTACGACAGCGGACTCTGTCGAATCGACTTGCGGCAGCCACAGTGCCTGCAGCGGACCGGGGGCGGATTGATAGCCCTGCAGTGCGCGTTCGTACGCCAAATTCGCTTGCTGCAAAGCCATTTCCGCCTGTGTGACGGCGGCGTTCGCAGACGCTGTGTTCAATTGAAGGAGCGTTTGACCTTTCTGAACATGCTCGCCCACGTGGACATACAAACGCTGTACAGGCGAGGGCAAGTCGCCAGGGTTGATCAATTGACGTTGGATTGGTCGCACATCGCCGGATGACACGATGACCCGCCGCATTTTCTGCAGACTCACGGTGGTCGTTTGCACTGTAGGAATTCGATGATGAGACCTCCACACAAAAACGGCAACCAAAGCGGCGATGGCCAATAGGATCGCGATCGCAATCACGACATACCACGCACGCCGCCTCGGTCGAGTGACTTCTGGGGTCACGCGACTCCCTCCCGGGCATCAAACATACGTATAAAATACCACACGTCCTGCGGATTACCCATCGCACCACACTGACATAACCTGTACATCGATGTCGTACATATGGACAAGGGAGTTGAAACGGATCGAAGCGAGGGAATCCAATGACTGCGCTGAATAGTAAAATCGTGTGCCGAATCCTCGGTTGGCTGTTCCTCGCGCTGGGCGGGACAGGTCTTACCGTCGGGGACGTGGGATCGTACCTGCATTTCACGCCAACCGAATCGTATATCAGCCTGGGACTTGGACTGGTCAGCGTCGCTGCCGCCCGACGCAGACGGCGTGTGTCTGCCGTGGCGGCGCTTGTAACTGGTTTGGTGTATCTTGCCTGGGGAACATCAGGTATGTTCTTCCAGCATCCAGTCATCGGCAGCCCTGAGCCGCTCGACGCCCTCATACGCGAGCTGGCTGCCATATGGGGACTCGGAACGGCAAGCCACGAAGCGTGGCTGTGGCGAAGACAAATATCTTCCGCTTCTTAAAGACGCGTCGCCGGACATACTACCCACGAACGCCTAACAGCATGGGAGGTATGTCGAATGAAGTTGCAACAGATCATGACCACCAATGTCGAGTGTTGTTGCGGCACCGACTCCATTCAAAAGGCAGCGCAGGCGATGAAGCACTACAACTGCGGTTCCATTCCAGTTTGTGATAACAAACGTGTCATTGGTGTCATCACGGATCGCGATATCGTCCTGAAAGCCGTTGCCAAAGGCAAAGCCGACTGCCGCGTAGAGGAATGTATGACCAACACGGTCGTCACGGCCACACCTGACATGGATGCGCACGAGGCCGCTGATCTGATGGCTCAGCACCAAATTCGCCGCCTGCCTGTCGTCAATGCGCAAAACGAACTCTGCGGCATCGTCTCCATTGGCGACCTCGCAACGGTGGATATTCACATCAACGAAGCCGGAGACGCGCTCAGCAAAATCTCGACGCGGACGGAAACGCAGAACAACGTGCTACATTAATCGACTTCATGGCTCGACTTTTCATTGAGATTGAAACGAGGACTGCCTGTGCAAACAGGCAGTCTTTTCGTTGCGCGATGACTGACGACTTGTGGCCTATAAGAAAAAGGCTGCCCAAATAATGGCAGCCTTCCGAACTTCAATCGATTTATTCCGTTGTGCTTTCCGTGACGCCTTCGGCCAAACGCTGTTGAGCGTAAGCGACCAGTTTGCGGGTGATGCTGCCGCCGATTGAGCCATTTTCAAAGGACGAGACAAATCCCCAGTATCCGTCCGATGGCGGTGTAATGCCGAGTTCTCCCGCAATTTCGTACTTCAAATCCTGAAGTGCCCGTGACGCTTGCGACAACAACAATCGGTTGTTATTTGCCATTGTACATCCCTCCCCACGCGTATGGTTCCCGCATGGACTGGCTGTAGCCTATGGGATGATGACCTGTTTAACCAATGCTTGGCTCAGCGTTGGCTGAGCGGTACATACGTCAAATCGACCTTGCCGACATACTCGGCGCGCGGTCTGATCAGACGATTGTTACGATACTGTTCAAGCACGTGCGCAGACCATCCAGCGATGCGGCTGCAAGCGAAGATCGGTGTGTACAGGTGCGTTGGGATGCCCATGGAGTAGTACGTCGATGCCGAGTAAAAATCGACATTTGCGTTCAGACCCTTTGTCTCTTTGACGTACCGCTCGATGATTTGCGACATCTCGAACCACTTGGTATCGCCAGCCCGTTCTCCAGCTTCCTTGCTCAATCGACGCAGGTGCGTCGCCCGCGGATCTTCCGTGCGATAAACGCGGTGACCAAAGCCCATGATCTTCGCCTTGTTGTCGAGCGCGTTCTTGATCCACTCGCGCGCTTTTTCCTTTTCCCCGATGGTCAACAACATTTTCATGACCTGTTCGTTGGCACCGCCATGGAGCGGTCCCTTGAGTGTCCCAACGGCCGACGTGATCGCCGAATACATGTCGGAGAGCGTTCCCGCAGTAACCCGAGCAGAGAATGTGGAAGCGTTTAATTCGTGATCAGCATGCAAGATGAGCGCCGTGTTAAACGCGCGTTCTTCGAACTCACTGGGCTTCTCGCCGCGAAGTTGATAAAAGAAACTGGATGCCGCAGACAATTCCGGAAGTGGATCAATGGGATCCAAACCTTGTCGAATACGTTCATAGGAGGTCACAATCGTGGGGATTTGAGCCACAAGGCGCGTTGCTTTACGAACGTTTGCTTCGATGGATTCATCGCCGTTGTCCGGATCATACAACCCTAAATCCGATACGGCGGTGCGAAGAATTTCCATGGCGTTTGCCTGTTTTGGAGCCGATTTGAGGAATGCCATGACTTCCTCAGGAAGTTTTCGGTTTGCCGCGATCTCGGCGGTGAATTCCGACAATTCGCTTTGATTCGGCAGTTTGCCGTGCCACAGCAAGTAGACCACTTCTTCAAAACTTGCGCCGCCATTGACGAGATCGTGTATATCGTACCCTTGATAAATCAACCGGCCATCTTTACCGTCCACAAAACAAATTTCTGACGTATTGGCGACCACATCTTCCAACCCGGCTTTAAATCCTGAATCGGCTGCCATAGAGCAGAAACCTCCTCATCCCAGTTGCATTCCAGATTTCATTGTTTCACGTAGTGAAACGCCGCATTCAAACGCATGTCGTCATTATACTACAACATTGTATACGCTCAAAAACCGTTACAGAGGATGCCTGAAAAAGGTTACACGAACGCCATCACACCAGCGACCAGCAACAAAACGACGCCGGACAGTTTATCTGGCGAAACAGAGATGCGCTTGCCAAGAAACCTTCCAAGCTCGAGGCCAGCCAGTGTCATCAGCAGGCTGATAACGCCAAAGACGATCGCAGCCAGTCCCAACGGCGCGTCAAACATGCCGACGCCAAATCCGACGGTAAGGTTGTCCAAGGACAGCGCGATGGCCAAAAACAAAATTTTTGCCCCTTGCGCCCGCGCCGCACGGCTGGCTTCGTCTTCGCCGTTGTCTTTGCGCAGGAGGCTGTACAATGCCATGATGACAAGCACGGCGATGCCGATGTACTTCGCCTTCTGGCCAATTCCGCCAGCGACAGATTCGCCGATGACCATCCCGATGATGGGCATGATGGCCTCGAAGACGGCGAATATGATCGCGGTTCGGAACTGTTGGCCCCTCGTCAGTTGCGAAGTGCCGAGCGCTACGGACGTCAGGGCATTGTTAGCCCCCATTGCGATGCCAAACAATATCAGTTGCCAAATCAGTGGTGGTCACTCCTCAGGTGATGCGTGCAACTGCTCCTTCGAGCCGCGCTCTGAACGCCAGATGGAACTCGTCGGCACTCGAAAAAAGCGAAGGGCGTCACCAACAAACGATTGGGTTCCGATGCACAAGACGAGATCGGGTGGCTGTGCACGATCCACAGCCGACGAAAGAGCCGTCTCGACAGATGGAATGACGTCCACCCGGCCTGCGAATGATCCAACATGTGTCAACAGGTCTCGCGTGTACGACAGATGTCGATTCGAACTCGTTGTAAACACGATTTCGTCCACGACTGGGCTGAGTGTCCGAAGTACGCCGGGCGCATCCTTGTCGTCTGGCAGCGAGAAGATTGCGACGACTCGTCCCATCGGGCCATTCGCCTGATGTTCCTCCACCCAGCGCCGGACAAAACGCGCGTTGACCTCGTGGATGGAGCCATCGATCACGATGGTCGGACTGTGCTGTATCACTTGCAGCCGCCCGGGCTGAACCATGTCCGTGAGATCGACTTCAATGGCGCGACCATTCCGCCAATCGGTGGAATACGGCGCCTGGCCCGCCGAGCGATTGCGAATTGCCATTGCGGCAGCGACCAAAGCGACACCCACGTTTTCGTAAAACGGACGCAAGGCTGTGCCAATTCGCGCACGGTGCGTCCAATCGCCGTACGTTGCCTCGACGATCGCGGTGTCTTCGTCGCCCGCGCGCAGATCCACATGAATGTCTTGATCCAGATATATCCGGTGCGCCGGTGCGGCAGAAGCGTACATATCCATCCACTTTTGGACGAAGGCTTCTTGCCGGTAACTGACGGCAAAACGCGTATCCTCGGTGAGAATACCCATTTTTTCACGCACCACGTCTTCCCACGTCGGTCCAAGCCGATCCAAATGCTCGGGAAAAATAGGTGCAATCACAGCGCCCTGATGCACGACTTGATTGACGTCGTCGTGAAGCGCGCCGCGGCCGAGTTCATACACATTGAAATCCGTATGACAGTCCCGAAAAAACAATGCCGCGACTGCCGCGACCAAGCCCACCGGTCCTATGTACTCGTCGTCGGGAACGTCGAACTGGCGAACAACTTCCTGCACGACACGCACCCATCGGAGAAACGCTTCCTCTGAGATGATTTCGCCCTGTACGCGAATCCGTTCGAGAAAATCGACTAGGTGCGGACTTGTAAACAGTCCTACGCGAAACCCAAGCCGCTGAAGAATACCTGCCACAAGGATGGAGTGCGAACCCTTGCCTTTGCTCCCCGTCACAGCGATGTTGAAACCTTCGTGATCCGGGTTGCCCAGTTGGTCGAGAATACGTCTCGTCCAATGCGGATTGCGCACATCTCTGTCGTATCCCGTGTGACGTTCCTTGGTCAGCCGGCCATACGACGCATACACAAAATGAATCGCTTCAGTCACTTGTTCGGCTAACGTCTGAGCCACCCATGGTCCCCCGCTCTCCGAACCCAGTGTACCACATCTGGACAGCGCTTTGCCGACAGGGTTTGTCTATTCCAATCTGTCCAAAAAGCAAAGAGAGCTTGCCCAAAGACAAGCTCTCCGACTCGATGGGAAACGCCTTAATAGACGAACTGGTACGCCTTGCGTTTCGCCTCGTACGCTTCGATCTCGGCTTGATACTGCAAGGTGAGCCCGATGTCGTCGAGACCGTTCATCAGCATATATTTCTTGTGCGAATCGACATCGAACGCGATCCTCTGACCATGGTCGGTTTCCAGCACCTGATCGGCCAAATTGACCGTCATGCGCTCCCATTCTCCGCGCTCGTGCGACTGTGCCAATTCATTGCGGACCTGCTGGTCGATCACGATCGGCAGCACGCCGTTTTTGAAGCAATTGTTGAAAAAGATATCCGCGATGGACGGCGCGATCACGACGCGGAAGCCGTAGTCCTGCAACGCCCACACGGCGTGTTCCCGAGAAGATCCGCAGCCGAAGTTCGCGTCTGCCAGCAAAATGCTCGCGCCTTGCGCCCGCTCCGTGTTCAATTCAAAGGAAGGCCGCGGATTGCCATTCGGCTCATAACGCCAGTCGTAGAACAGAAACTCGCCGAAACCGTCGCGCTCGATTCGCTTCAGGAATTGCTTCGGAATGATCTGGTCTGTATCCACATTGACGCGGTTCATGCAAACGACTTTACCCTCGTGTTTTACCAACGGTTCCATCAGGCAGTGACTCCTTCCACTTCAAACGTGCGAACGTCGACGAAATGTCCCGCAATCGCCGCAGCCGCAGCCATTGCCGGGCTCACGAGGTGCGTCCGCGCACCGCGCCCCTGGCGACCCTCAAAGTTCCGATTCGATGTCGAGGCCGAACGCTCACCCGCTGGGATGATGTCAGGATTCATTCCCAAGCACATGCTGCAGCCCGGTTCACGCCATTCGAATCCTGCTTCCTTGAAAATTTTGTCCAGTCCCTCGGCTTCTGCCTGTTGCTTCACCTGTTTCGATCCCGGCACGACCATCGCATGAACGCCGTCCGCCACTTTGCGGCCCTTCACAACGGCCGCCGCAAGACGCAGATCTTCGATGCGCGCGTTTGTGCACGATCCGATGAAAACGTGCTGAATGGGAATATCGCTGATTCGGGTGCCTGGCTCCAAACCCATGTACTCCAGGGCCTGAGCGATGGCACGCCTCTCCACATCCGACTTCGCGTCAGCAGGATTTGGCACAAAACCATTGACACTGCCGCCCTGCCCCGGGTTGGTTCCCCAAGTCACCTGCGGTTCAAGATCGTCGATATCGAAGACGATGTCGACATCGAACTGCGCGTCGGCATCCGACCGAAGTTCCTTCCATTCGGCGACGGCGGCTTCCCACGCTTCACCCTGCGGCGCGTGCGCGCGGCCCTTCACGTACTCGATGGTCGTTTCGTCCGGCGCGATGAGTCCGGCACGTGCGCCGAATTCGATGGACATGTTGCAAATGGTCATGCGCTGTTCCATAGACAAGCTAGGAATCAACGTTCCCGCGTATTCGATGACGTGACCCGTTCCGAAGTTCACGCCGTACTTGGCGATCAGGCCCAGAATCACGTCCTTCGCCGTAATGCCAGGTTTGAGCGAGCCGTTGAGTTGGACCCGCATCGTCTTGGGATGGGTCTGCCACAGGCATTGGGTTGCCAACACATGTTCCACTTCGCTGGTGCCGATGCCAAACGCCAACGCGCCAAACGCGCCATGTGTCGACGTGTGACTGTCTCCGCAAACAATCGTCTTGCCAGGCAAGGTCAAGCCAAGTTCCGGCCCAATCACGTGGACGATCCCCTGATGCGGGCTGTCCAAATCCGCCAGAGACACGTTGAAGTCTCGACAGTTTTCCATCAATGTTTCAATTTGTTTCTTCGCGATGGCGTCCCGGACGTCCGATGGATTGACGGTCGGAACGTTGTGGTCCATCGTGGCGTAGGTCTGGGTCGGCTGGCGCACGGAGCGGTTGGCGAACCGAAGTCCAGCAAACGCCTGCGGCGACGTAACCTCGTGAACGAGGTGCAGATCAATGTACAGCAGGGCCTGGCCATCCTCAAGTTGCTTCACCACGTGCGCATCCCAAATTTTCTGAAAAAGTGTCTTCCCCATTATCGGTTCAACCTCCCTTGTACGTCTTCGCGGACCAGTCGGCTCATTTCCTCGGTCCCTACCCAATCGTTCGAAGTTCCGGCGAGATCGCGAGTACGTACGCCCTGTTCGATCACGCCGAGCACCGCCGCCTCAATTTCGCTGGCGACTTCACCCAGGTTCAACGAGTGGCGAAGCAGCATGGCGACGGAAAGGAACGTCGCGAGCGGATTCGCGACACCCGTGCCAGCGATATCCGGCGCGGAACCATGCACAGGTTCGTAAAGCCCCGGCCCCCCTGCGCCAATGCTCGCCGACGGCAGCATGCCAATGGATCCCGTCAAGACCGCGGCCTCGTCACTCAGAATGTCGCCGAACATGTTCTCTGTGACCAACACATCGAAGCTGCTCGGGCGTGTGACCAGTTGCATCGCGGCGTTGTCGACCAACACGTGATCGACCGCGACATCGGGATACTCGCCCGCCAATTCGTTCACAATCTCACGCCACATGCGGCTCGATTCCAGCACGTTCGCCTTGTCGACCGAAGTCAGTTTTTTGCGCCTGCCCTGGGCCAACTCGAACGCCTGGCGGACGACCCGCTCAATCTCCTGCCGCGTGTAGTACAGCGTATCCACCACGGCGTTGCCGTCTTCCACCCGGGCTTTCGGCTGCCCGAAGTAGAGCCCGCCAGTCAACTCGCGCACAATCAGCATGTCGACGCCTTCAAGCAACTCCGGCTTGAGCGGCGAGGCGAGCATCAGACCAGGCCAGGTCCGAATCGGCCGCAGGTTCGCAAACACGTTCAAACGTTTGCGAATGGCCAACAAACCAGCCTCCGGACGAAGGTGGCCCGGCAAGTTATCCCACTTTGGGCCGCCGACGGCGCCAAGCAGAACAGCGTCCGCTTGCAGGCATTTTTCCACCGTTTCCTCCGGCAGCGGAGACCCGGTCTGCTCGTATGCCGAACCGCCAATCAAGGCTTCGTCGAGATCGAATTGCTCGCCAATCGCCGCAGCGACATCTTCCAACAGGCGGCGCGCTTCACGCGTCACTTCTTGCCCTATGCCATCGCCTGGTAAAATTACGATACGTTTTGCCATGTTAACCCCTATCCTTGTGCGCGAATGGACTCGATTTGCCCATCGTCGACGCGCTCCTTGATCAACACCCGGTTGATGGCGTCCAAGAACGCCTTCGCGGAAGCCGAGAGCACGTCGCCGTGAACGCCGCGTCCCGTCACGACCCTGTTGTGATAAGCCACTTTGACGTACACTTCGGCCAGCGAATCTTCGCCGCCTGTCGTCGATTGCAAACGATAGTCAATCAATTCCATCGGCGTGCCAATGACGCGCTCGACGGTATTGAAAATCGCCTCGACCGATCCGCCGCCTGTCGCAGCTTCGCGAATCACATCGCCATTGGGATGGCGAATGCCGATGGCGGCCGTCGTTTCGTTCATGCCGTACGAGACGTGTAGAAACTCCAGCTCGTATTTGACATCCTCGATGGACGATTCCGCCATGAGTGCCAGGATGTCGTCATCCGTCACTTCTTTCTTCGTCTCGGTCAACGCTTTGAACGCATCGAACAGGCGGTTGAACTGCGCGTCTGTGAGGACGAGGTTCAGATCGTCGCACTTTTCCTTGAACGCGTGCCTGCCAGAGTGCTTGCCAAGAACCATTCGGTTCGATTTCAGCCCGACCATCTCCGGACGGATGATTTCGTACGTCAACGCGTGCTTGAGAACACCATCCTGGTGAATCCCCGACTCGTGCGCGAACGCGTTGTTGCCGACCACCGCCTTGTTGGCTGGTACGGCCATGCCCGTCAACTTCGCGACCAACTTGCTCGTGAACGAAGTCTCTTCGAGTTGAACCCGCGTCTCGCAACCATAGGTGTCCTTGCGAATGGCCAGCGCGACGAGCACTTCCTCCAAGGCCGTGTTACCTGCCCGTTCGCCAATCCCGTTGATGGTTCCCTCAATTTGGTCCACACCCGCTTGAATCGCCGCCAGCGTGTTGGCGACCGCCATCCCCAAATCGTCATGGCAATGGGCGGACAATTTGACGCGATCGATATTGGGCACATGATCGCGTACATACTGGAACAATCTCGCGTACTCGCTAGGCGTCGTGTATCCGACCGTATCCGGAAGATTGATGATGGTGGCGCCAGCGTCGATCACCTGCTTGATGATCCGAACCAAGAAGTCCCAGTCGCTTCGGGTGGCATCCTCGGCGGACCACTGGACGACCGGAAACCGCGTCCGCGCGTATTTCACGCATTCCACGGCCGTTTCCACGACTTGATCCGGCGTCTTTCGCAATTTGTACTCCATATGGATGGGAGAAGTGGCGATAAACACGTGCAGTCTTGGATATGCGCCGTCTCGGAGAGCTTCCCACGCTTTGTCGATATCCGACTGGATGGATCGTGCCAAACCGGTGACCGAGGAATGTTTCACGCGCTTTGCGATTTCCTGAACGGCTTTGAAGTCGCCGGGCGAGGAAGCCGGAAACCCGGCTTCCATGATGTCGACGCCAAATCGCTCAAGCTGTAACGCAATTTCCACCTTTTCACTGAGATGCAGGTTGACGCCCGCAGACTGTTCCCCGTCGCGGAGAGTGGTGTCAAATACGTCCAGTTTTCGCACTGCGTCCTGCCCCCTCAAATGGATCAAACAGACTTTTTCGATTTGATGAACGGCATCATTGCGCGCAGTTCCCGGCCGACAACCTCAATCGGATGTTCGAGCTCGCTGCGGTTGATTGCGTTGAACATCGGGCGGTTTGCCTGGTTCTCGAGAATCCAGCTCTTCGCGAACGCGCCGCTCTGGATGTCGGCAAGAATCTTCTTCATTTCCGCCTTCGTCGCTTCCGTGACGACGCGGGGACCGGATGTGAAGTCTCCCCATTGCGCGGTGTCCGAGATGGAATAGCGCATATACTCGAGACCGCCTTCATAAATGAGATCCACAATCAACTTCATTTCATGCAGGCATTCGAAGTACGCGATTTCGGGTTGGTATCCAGCCTCAATCAACGTTTCGAAACCGGCCTTGATCAGCGCGGACAAACCGCCGCAAAGAACAGCCTGCTCACCAAACAGATCTGTCTCCGTCTCTTCGCGGAACGTCGTTGTCAAGATACCCGCACGGCCAGCGCCAATGCCGCGGGCGTACGCGAGAGCGAGTTGATGGGCCTGGCCGCTCGCGTCTTGGTGGATTGCGATCAGCGCTGGAACGCCGCCGCCAGCTTCATAGACTCGACGGACCAAATGACCGGGCCCTTTCGGAGCCACCATAAACACGTCGACGTTCGAAGGAGGCTGGATTTGCGTAAAGTGGATGTTGAAGCCATGGGCGAACACCAACGCCTTGCCTGCTGTGAGATAAGGAAGAATCTCCGCTTCGTAGACCGCCACTTGGCGTTCGTCGGGAAGCAAAATCATGACGACGTCCGCTTCCTCCACTGCTTCACCAACTGGCAGGACACGAAAGCCATCCGCCTCGGCTTTCTTCCAGGATCCACCCTGGCGAAGTCCCACAATCACGTCGAAACCGCTGTCGCGAAGGTTTTGTGCATGCGCATGTCCTTGCGAGCCATACCCGATGATGGCTATGCGTTTATCGGAAAGAGATTGGATAGAGATGTCTGCATCATAGTAAACCTTCGTCATTCGTACACACTCCTCGAAAATGTCGACTGTCTATTTATCGCAACCCACTGTGATGGGACATCCAACGGCGATTCAACAACATTTGAACGGCCATCGAGTGGTATTGACGAGCAACCCTTGTACTCCACCGCGATCAGATGGGGAGCACTTGCCCTTCTGACACACGTCGAGCGTCCGATCCCAGCACGCTGTCCCGCGGCAGGGCCGTCAGGCCCGTGCGCGCCAGTTCGCGGATCCCGTACGGCCGCAAGAGGGCAATCAACGCCTCGACCTTGTTAGTGTCGCCGGTGACTTGTATCGTCACCGTGTCTCTTGCGACATCGATGATGTTGGCCCGAAACGGTTCAATCAGGGCGTGAATGATGGACCTCTGTTGCACGGGACTGTTGACTTGAATCAACACCAATTCCCGCGCAACCATCGGTTCCTCCGTCAGGTCAGTCACTTTCAACACGTCAATTTGCTTGTGCAACTGCTTCATGACTTGCTCCAACGCCGCTTCGTCCATCTCGCTCATGACCAAAGTCATTCTCGAAACGTCCGGACTTTCTGTGATGCCGACGGTCAAGCTCTGAATATTGAAACCTTTTCGCATAAACAGCGCCGTGATGCGATGGAGTACCCCTGGCTTGTTATGGACGAGCACGGAGAGAACTGGGCTCATGGTTTCACCCCCACCATCTGGTGAATGCCTGTACCAGGCGCCACCATCGGATACACGTTTTCGCGCGGTTCGACGATGCATTCCAGCAGTCCCGGTCCAGGCGCCGCAAGGAACGCTTCCAGTTGCCCGCTCAATTCGGCATCCGACACAATCTTCATCGCCGGAATCCCGTAGGCCCTCGCCAAGAGCAGAAAGTCCGGTTGCCATTCCAACAAGGATGACGAGTAGCGTTCGCCATGGAACAATTCTTGCCACTGGCGAACCATGCCCAGCGCACCGTTGTTGACGATCACGATCTTGACGGGCAGTTGCATCTCGCCGATCACCGCGAGTTCCTGCAAAGTCATTTGAAACCCAGCGTCGCCCACAATCGCGACGGTCAGTGCGTCCGGTTTGCCGAAGTGAGCGCCGATCGCGGCAGGCAAGCCGAATCCCATGGTACCGAGTCCCCCCGACGTCACCCATTTGTCCGGGGCCCGGAATGGATAGAACTGCGCCGCCCACATTTGATGTTGGCCCACGTCCGTGACCACAACCGCCTCGCCGTCCGTGATGCGGGCAATTTCGGCGATCAGCCGCTGCGGTTTAATCAGTTCGCCTTCCTGGACGAACCAGAACGGAAACTCCGCTTTGACCGCCAGCAGTTCCTCGACCCATCCACTGCAATCTGGCTTGTCGACAGCGACGGACAGCATCATATTCAAAGCCTCGCCGACATCGCCCACCACCGGAATATCGGTCGGGATGTTCTTGCCAATCTCTGCTGGATCGATATCCACGTGGACGATGGTCGCGTTTGGCGCGAAGTGATCCAACTTTCCAGTCAGGCGATCGTCGAAGCGGGCACCCAGATTGATTAAGAAATCTGTCTCGTAGAGCGCCTTGTTCGCCGCGGCGCTGCCGTGCATGCCACCCATGCCGAGAAACAGTTCGTGATTGGCCGGGAAGCCGCCAAGACCAAGCAGCGTGTGCACGACCGGAATGCGATAGCGTTCCGCGAAGGCCAGCAACTGTTCGCTCGCTTGCGCGTGCAGGACGCCCGCGCCAGCCAAAATGACCGGACGCTTCGCTTCCGCCAGCCCCGACATCACCTTGCGAATCTGCAGGTGGTGTGGAGCGACCGTCGGCTGATAGCCGGGCAACTGCGGCGGATCTTCGTACGTAAACGGAGCGACCTCTCCCGCCACGTCTTTCGGAATATCGATGAGAACGGGCCCCTTGCGCCCCGAATTCGCGATATGGAACGCTTCCTTGAATACTTTCGGAATCTCCGACGCGTGGCGAATCTGATAATTGTGTTTGGTAATCGGCGTGCTGATGCCGATGATCGACGTCTCCTGAAAGGCGTCCGTCCCAATGACCGACTTCGCAACCTGGCCCGTGATGGCCACGATTGGAATCGAATCCAACATGGCGTCCGCCAGTCCGGTGACGAGATTGGTCGCGCCGGGACCCGATGTGGCAATCACCACACCTGGACGTCCGGTGACACGGGCGTACCCTTCCGCTGCGTGAATGGCTCCCTGTTCGTGTCGAGTGAGTACGTGCCGAATTCCGCACTGGTACAGTGCGTCGTACAACGGCAATACCGCGCCACCAGGATAACCAAAGATGACGTCGACTTGTTCGCGCCGCAGAACTTCGACGACCATGTCGGCACCCTTTAATAATTTCGGTTCTGTCACTGCTTCACTCGGAATGTTGTTGCTCATGTCTTGCGTTGGTTCCGACAAGCCTGGCATCGCATTTCCTCCTCTCGAAATGTAGGGACATCTGACGCATTGAGATGTCTGGAATCAAATCTTTAGAACAGCGCCCGTATTGGCGGAGGTGACGAGGTGGGCGTAGCGCGCGAGATACCCGGTTAACTTCTGCTTCTCCGGCGGCTGGTACGCCTTTCGGCGCGCTTCGAGCGTCGCGTCGTCCACCGCCAGGTGGATCGTGCGTGCGGCGAGATCGATCTCGATGGTGTCTCCATCCTCCACCAGCGCGATCGGCCCGCCGACGCCAGCTTCCGGCGAAATGTGGCCGACGCAAATCCCGCGGGTCGCACCCGAGAAACGGCCATCCGTGATCAGGGCGACGTCACGGCCGAGGCCGCGCCCGATGATCGACGAGGTCGGCGCCAACATTTCCGGCATACCCGGGCCGCCCTTTGGACCCTCGTAGCGAATCACGACAACGTGGCCCGCTTGAACCGTTCCGTCGTTGATCCCTGCCTGCGCTTCATCCTGTGAGTTGAAGACAATCGCTTTGCCGACGAACCGCTTGATGTCTGGATCAACCGCGCCAACTTTCAACACGGCGCCATCAGGAGCCAAATTTCCATAGAAAATGGAGAGTCCGCCTTCTTTGCTGTACGGATTCTCCGCCCGGCGGATCACCTTGTCGTCCAAAATTTCCGCGTCCTTGACGCTCTCGTACAGCGTTTTGCCGGATATCGTCAGCCGATCCCGATGAACTGCGTCAGTATGTTCGCACAATTCACGAATAATAGCAGACACGCCGCCTGCCCGATGCACATCCTGCATGCTGTATTCCGAAGCGGGGCTGATTTTGGACAAGTACGGCACACGTTTCGCGATCTCGTTGATATCCGCCAAATCGTACTCGATCCCGGCTTCGTGTGCGATGGCCATCAGGTGCAGCACCGTGTTGGTCGATCCGCCCATCGCCATGTCGAGCGCGAACGCGTCATCGATGGCTTCCCGCGTGATGATGTCGCGAGGTTTAATGTCTTCTTGAATCATGCGAACGAGCTGCCGAGCCGCTTCGTAGATCAATTCGTGGCGTTCAGACGAGGTGGCGACGAGCGTGCCGTTGCCGGGGAGGGCGATGCCGAGCATCTCCATGATGCAGTTCATCGAATTCGCGGTGAACATACCCGAACAGGAGCCGCACGTCGGACACGCATTTTGTTCGAGATCGAGAAGTTCTTCGTCCGTGATCCGACCGCTGTGATACTGGCCCACGCCTTCGAACACGGACGTCAAGGACAAAGTTTTGCCCGCCTTGGATTTGCCGGCTTCCATAGGACCGCCAGAGACAAACACCGACGGCACGTTCGTCCGCACAGCCGCCATCAACATGCCAGGGGTGATTTTGTCGCAATTGGGGATGAAGAACACGCCGTCAAACCAGTGGGCGTTGATCATCGTTTCCGCAGAGTCCGCTATCAATTCGCGGCTCGCCAGAGAATAGCGCATTCCGATATGCCCCATGGCAATCCCGTCGTCGACACCGATGGTGTTGAATTCAAACGGGATACCACCCGCTTCGCGGATTGCGTCTTTCACGACCTCCGCGAATTGTTTCAAATGAACGTGGCCGGGGATGATGTCCACATAGGAATTGCAGACGCCGATAAATGGTTTCGGCAGATCGGTTGGACGTATGCCCGTGGCATACAACAAGCTGCGGTGTGGAGCCCGATCCACACCCTTTTTGATCATATCGCTGCGCATGCTTGCCTCTCCCTACGTATCTATATCTGTAGATTTTGCTGAAAACATCGAGCAATCTGCGAGAGCTGCCAGGTAAGAGCTCTTCGCGCCCAAACCAATCATTCGGCTCACGAAGTAATCTTTTCGGAATAGATTTTCGTGCCGTCAACGCGCGTGATTTTCTGGAATTCCTGGTGCAACTGATGCGTGACGGCGCCTGGACGGCCATCGCCAATCACGCGTCGATCCACTTCAATCACCGGCACGATCTCGGCGGCGGTTCCTGTCAAGAACACCTCGTCAGCCACGTACACGTCGTGTGCCGTAAACGGTTCTTCCTTGACGGTGTAGCCAAGCGATTTCGCGATCTCGATGACGGCCGCGCGCGTAATTCCTTCGAGCGCGCCAAGGTACGCCGCAGGTGTCGTCAAAACACCGTCGCGGACGATGAAGATGTTCTCCCCGGAGCCTTCCACGACATAGCCCTCATGGTTCAGCACAATCGCCTCGTTCGCTCCGGCAGTCTGTGCCTCCATCTTGATTAATATATTGTTCAAATAGTTCAACGATTTAATTTTCGGGTTCAGCGAGTCGGATCGATTCCGCCGTGACGCCGCCGTGACAGCCTTAATACCTTGTTCGTACAACTCCGCAGGGAACAGCGCCAATTGTTCCGCGATAATAAACACGCTCGCGCCGCGGCAATTGGTTGGGCTCAGCCCGAGATCGCCAGAGCCTCTGGTGACGACCAGACGGATGTAAGCGCTCGTCAGTTCGTTCCGGCGAACCGTTTCACAGACCAAGTCGGACATTTCCTGCTGCGTATAAGGGATGTCAAGCAGAATCGACTTGGCGGAATCGTAGAGCCTGCGTATATGTTCGGACAACTTGAAAACGTTGCCGTCATAGACACGAATCCCTTCGAAGATTCCGTCTCCGTAGAGAAGTCCGTGATCATACACGGAAAGTTTGGCATTGTCGCGATCGATAAACTGTCCATCTAGGAAAATCTGCGGTGCCAAGTCAAACGCCCCTCTCCCGCCGCATCGAGCAGCGAGTTTCTTTCTCGGATTTGAATATTCAAACAATATTCCCTTGCCACGGCCAGGCCAATTCGGAGAAATTTCGGATAAATAATCGAATTCTGGCGTCGTAACAGGAATCTAACGGCTTGCACGTCATTTTAGTACGGGTATATGACCCTGTCAATCAGCGCATGCCCGGCAGATTTTCTGTAAGCGATTACACGTTAGTTTGGAAAGCGCTTACGAACAGCTTCACTACCCCAATTTGTCGGTTTGAAGCAAAAATTTTCTGAATTGACGTCCAGTGAAGACTCTCGTCGGACTGCCATCGCAATGTGAGAGATCATGACATCAATACATGTACAGGCCTCGACAGCGCTGTCCCATTGGACGACCTGCACTGTCGAGGCAAAAGTCACTCCGCGATCGATTCAACGGGCATCACCATGTTCACTTCATGCACTTCGGGCAGATCGGCAAGTTTTTCGGCCAACAGCCTGGCTCGGCTGCTCGAAATCTCGTGCGTGACGACGACAATCTCGGCGCGTCCGGATTCGACCCGCTTTTGAAGGACCGTTTCCATGCTGGCGCCGGATTCGCCGTACAATTGCGCGATGTGGGCAAACACGCCGGGTTGATCCAACGCGGTTAAGCGGAAATAGTATTTGTAGCAATCGTCTTCCCGTTCGACGACAGGCTTGCGAACTGATTCGGAGATATTGGGTGAACTGGTCACATAGCCCAGCCTCAAGTTTCGAACCAATGCAATAATATCGCCGACCACCGCGCTTGCGGTCGGCATTCTGCCGGCTCCGCGGCCGAAAAACATCAGATCGCCCGCCGCGTCGCCGCGAACGTACAGCGCATTGTACGCGTCCGACACGTGCGCCAAAGGATGGCTGCGGGGAATCAGCGTCGGTCGAACCGACAAGGTGAGTTCGCCGCCGTGATCGCGGCCGACAGCCAACAGCTTGATGACGTAGCCAGCCTCTTCCGCGTAGCGAACATCCGTAGCGGTAACTTTGCGAATCCCTTCCACCTGCACGTCTTGTAGATGCACTTCTGTTTCGAACGCGATCGACGACAGAATGACAAGTTTGCGGGCAGCGTCGAGTCCATCGATGTCGCTCGACGGATCGGCTTCGGCATAACCCAAGTCCTGCGCCATCTGCAGGGCTGCTTCGAAGTCGATCCGCTTCGAGGTCATTTCGGAAAGGATAAAGTTGGTTGTTCCGTTGATGATGCCCTTCAGATCCGTCACTTCGTTGGCCGTCAGGTTCTCCTTCAACGGGCCGACAAGCGGTATCGCCCCACCGACGGCGGCTTCATAGAGCACACTGACCTCGTGTTCCACAGCGGTGCGAAGGATTTCGGGACCATGCAGGGCAATCAAGTCCTTGTTCGCCGTGACGACGTGCTTGCCGCTCATCAACGCCTTCAATATGTACGTCTTCGCCGGTTCGATCCCGCCAATCGTCTCCACGACGATTTGAATGTCGTCATCGTCCAGAATGTCTGCCGGTACCGTGGTCAACCGTTCGTCCACAAACTCGACGCCGCGATCCTTGTCCGTATCGCGCACCAAGATGGATTTGATGATTGGGCGAAAACCGGTCATCGCCTCGACCTTGTCCGCTCGTTTGCGAACCAGCGACACGACACCCGCGCCAACCGTTCCGCAGCCAAGAAGACCTATTGACAATTTCATCAGTCCGTATCCTCCCTCTCGATGAGGCTCGCTTCTTTATACCTGCCCCGAACAAACGCTGTCAAGCACTTGAGTAGACATTTTACAGAATTATCTGTTCAGCGGACATGAAGGAGGGGGCGACGGGGTGACCCCCGGGGCCGACCGAGGTGACCCCCGGGGCGACCGAGGTGACCCCCGGGCGAATAAGCGGTCGCCGGACGCTTAAATGTGTCGAATTATCCGATTCGCGCCGAATAAGCGGCGGTGAGCCGCTTATTCGACTGCAATTACTCCATTTCGGGGGCTGCGGAGCCAAATAAGCGTCCTGGAGACGCTTATTTGGCTTCGATCCGGCCATTTCGCCGAAATAGGCGGCTCAGGGCCGCCTATTTGCCCGCTCACCCGCTCACCCGCTCACCCGCTCGCCTCACCCTGCCGCCGCGAGGCCTTAGCTACAAAACGCTCAAGTGGGCAGATATTTCTTCAAGGCGTGGCAAAGCGTCGAATGCGCCGCGCTTGGTGGTGGTCAAGGCCCCTGCGATGGCGGCGAAGCGGGTCGCTTCCAGCGTCGTCGCATCGTCCAGCAGACATGCTCGAACCGTCGTCTGCGCGTGGGTCACATAGTATAGAAACGCGCCGAAAAAGGCGTCGCCGGCAGCGGTCGTGTCGATGGCCTGAACTTCGATGCTCGGCACGCGCTCCAGCCCGTGTGCGCTTTTGAAGGCGGCTCCGCGCGGGCCGCGTGTGACGATGAGCCGGGCCGTCGGATTCACCTCTTGGAACGCGTCGATCCCGTTCTCCATCTCCGGCTCGCCGGTCAGGAACGCCAACTCTTCTTCCGACACTTTCACGACATCGGCCAAGGCCGCGCCGTTCGTCATCTGCCGCTTCGCTTCGTCGAGATCGCGCCACAGCGGTTCGCGAAGATTCGGATCGAACGAGACCACGCACCCTGCTGCTTTCGCCCGTTCGATGGCAGCGTAGGTGGCGGTTCGCGCTGGTTCGGCGGTCAGCGACAGAGAGCCGAAATGGAAAACCTTCGCCTGGTCGAACCAGATCTGGTGAAGGTCGTCCTCGCGAATTTGCGTGTCTGCGCCAGGGTTTCGCTCGAATGAGAACGATCGCTCACCTTGCTGGTCCAACGTCACGAACGCCAAGGTCGTTCGGTGCGGGTCGCGAAGGATCGACTCCGTTGAAATTTTGGCGTCGGCGATGCAGGATTCCAAAAAGTCTCCGAACGGATCCTGTCCCACTTTCGCGATCAGCTGCCCGGTCCCGCCAAGGCGGCAGATCGCCGCGAGCACGTTGGCGGGCGCCCCGCCCGCGGACCCGCGCAACGAAGAAGTAGTCCCTTCGGGCGAAGGGACTACGCTAAAATCGATCAGCAATTCACCTAAAGCCAAAACGTCCACGTTCATCCTCCTCGGTCGGCGCCGGGGCGCGACACGGTGGTTGGTCATCATGTTAGCCCTTCACCGCGCCTTGGGTCAACCCGGATACGATCCACCGACGGAAGATGACAACAAGCAGCACAATCGGGACAATGGAGACAACCGAGCCGGCGAAGATCGTCCCGTAGGGAACCGTGTATTGGCCACTGAACAGTGCAATGCCGACCGGGATCGTACGCATCGTATTCGACGGGTTAAACACCAGGGCCATGAAGAATTCGGTCCAATCCGCGACGAACGTGAACACGGCGGCAGTGAACAACCCAGGTTTGGTCAACGGCAGGAAGACGCGCCAGTAGGCGCCGAACACCGAGGCCCCGTCGATTTTCGCAGCCTCGAACAGGGCGCCGGGAACCTGAAGAAAGTAATTTCGCAGAATCCAGATGGCAAACGGCAGGTTGAACGCCGTATACGGAATGATGAGCGCCTGATACGAATCCAGCCAGCCAACGTCGCGCATCAACATATAGAGTGGCGTGATGACCACAATTGGCGGAAACACAGAGATGATCAACAGGAAAATCAGCATGGGGCGCTTGCCCTTGATGGGCAGACGCGCGATCGCAAATCCCGCCATGGATGAAAAAACCAGCACCAGAAACGTCGACGTACAGGCGACCACGACGCTGTTGATAATGAAGCGTCCAAAGTGAAACTGTCCGAACGCCTCCACGTAGTGCGATACCGTCCAGTGATGCGGAAAGTACGCAGGCGGATAGGCGCTGATATCCGTGTTCGGCTCAAACGACGTCACGAACATCCAGTAAAAAGGCAGAATGATCATCAAGAGAAACAGGATGAGCACCACGTACCCCAGCACACGTTGCCACAATGGTTTGATCATTGCGCTTCCTCCCCGACCATGCCGCGAAACGCGGACAAGAAAATCAAGCAGGCGCCCAGGATCAGGATGACGGTGCTGACCGCGACCGCGGCACCCAGACCGAAATGCAGGTTGGTAAACAGCGTCTCTTCGCCGAGCATGGCGATGGACGTCGTCGCGGTACCGGGACCGCCTTGTGTCAGGACAAACGGCAGATCGAAAATACCGAACGCTTGGAGAATGCGGAACAGCCCGGCCAGTGCGATGCTTCCCCGCAACTGTGGAAAGGTCACGCTCCAAAACGACTGCCAGCTATTCGCCCCATCGATACGGGCAGCTTCGTAATAGTCCTTAGGAATCATTTGCAGCCCACTGACGAGAATGATCACGACGAAGGGCGTGGTCTTCCAAATATCCGCAATCATCAGCGAGATCACTGCAGTCGTCGGCTGGCCCAGCCAGTTCACCGGCGCGTGAATCAGGTGAAGCTGCTGCAGAATTGCGTTCAACACGCCGTAAACGCCGTTGTAGATATAGCTCCACATCTGCGCCGAAATGACAGTGATCAGCGCCCAGGGGATGAGCATGATGACGATCGACACACTCTTCAGTCGTTCGACATTCTGGATCGCCAAGGCAATCAACAAGCCAAGAAACAACTCCACCGCGACGGTGATAATCGAGTAGTACACGGTAAACCAAACGCTGTGCCAGAACAGCGGCGCAGAGTAGACCTGTTTGTAATTTTGCAGTCCGTTGAACTGAAAACGGAAGCCATTCTGAGTGATTTGGATGTTATTGAAACTCATGATGACGGAATAGACGATTGGAAAAATCGTCACTGCGAGAATGACAATACCTGCGGGCGTCAACAGCGACAGACCGGCGCGTTTGTCCGTTCGCTGTAAATGACTGGCGCCGCGAGATCGCACGAGAACATTTGGTGACTCAGGAGCACCCGTACCCATCTATCGCCGCCTCCTTAAACGATAGCAAGACGTACGCCGGAACCGACAAACCACGTCATAGCGATTGCCGATCCCGACGACGCCTCGCCTGTTTCATGTGTCAATACGAGGATTCATTTCGTCGACTGACGATTACAGTCCGCCCGACGATTGTGCGTTGTCGATTTGTTGGTTCGCCAGCGACAACGCCTTGCTGACGCTGATGCTTCCGGCCAACGCCTCGTTGACATTGTCGTAAATCGCCTTCGAAACACTTGGATACTCAGGCGTCTGAGATGGACGCGATACAAATTTCACCTTCGGCAAAAGCGCGAATACAGGGCTATATTTTGCCAGCGACTTGCTGTCCGCGACGGTTTTGTTCGTCGGCATCTCGGAATTTTCGGCCAAGATGCTCTGGGCTTGCGTGCCTGTCATCCAATCGAGGAATTGGAGTGCGGCAGGCAAATCCTTCGTATGCGGATTGACGTACAAATCCCAACCGCCGACCGTACTGTAGCCGCTGCTGCCGTGCCCAGCGAACGTTGGCAACGCTGTGACGCCGACTTTGCCCACAACTTTCGACGTGGACGGCGTCTGCGAATCGCTCCAAGCATAGGACCAGTTCCTCAGGAATACGGCGTTGCCCTGCGTGAATACGTTTTCAGACTGGCTCTCCTGAAATGTGTCAACGGTCTTTGGCGTGACGCCGGATGTGATGAGGCTTCGCATGAAGCTCAGGGCCTTATTGGCTGCGGGCGACGTCAAATCGGCTTTGCCGTTCTTCAACACTTGACCGCCAGCATCGGCGAGATATTCGTCGAAGTCGCAGGTCAGTCCTTCGTAATCTGCCCCTTGCCAGACAAATCCATAACGGGCGCCGCCTGCCTTTTGAATTTGTGCCGCTTCAGACTTCACTTGCTCCCAGGTCTTCGGTACAGGCAGATGGTATTTCGCGAGCAAATCCTTTCGATAATACAGAAAGGCTGTATCTGCAAAGAGCGGGGCGGCGTAGACCTTGCCGTTATAGGTGGCGCCGCTCACAAGCCCATTGGAGAAACGATTCCAAAACGACTTCGGCAGATAATCGCTCAGAGGCGCCGCAAGCTGGGAATTCGCGAACTGCGCCGGCCAAATGACGTCCCCCATATACACGTCAGGCGTGGACGAACCACCGCTGATGGCTGTCGTCAAGGTAGCCCGGTTGGTGTCCGTGTCAGACGGCTGCACCTGCAATTTGACTTTGATTTTGGGATATTTCTTTTCAAACGCTTTCACGAGCTCGTTCGCGAGATTGCCCGTCGTGAACGATTCGGCCCAAACGATGGTGCCAGACGCGTTCTTGTAGTTGACGACATGACTGGAGCCCGTTGAATTGACTTTTACAGATGCTGTGCCGCTAGAAGCGTTTCCCTGCCCAGTCGACTGAGTTGTATTGGCTGAACACCCAACAACCAGCGCGACTGCAGATGTCCCCATGACGATCAAACTGATGGCCTTTTTACGATGTTTCATTGGTTATCCTCCTCTTCATCCTCACATAATCGTTCGAACAGATTCTCGTTCGACGATCCGATGCGGAAGAAAGTAGTCGCCAACTTCCGCTGAAGTCGTGTTGTCAGCAATCGCTTCAACCAGCCAACGAACAGCTTCGGCGCCAATGTCGGCGAACGGTTGAGCGACTGTCGTCAAACGAGGGGTTACCATACGTGCAATCGGTAAGTCGTCGAAACCAACGACCGACATGTCCTCTGGGACGCGCAAACCGTGATCGTTGAGACAGCGGATGGCGCCCAATGCCATTTCATCGGCAGCAGCGCAGACAGCCGTCAAGGTAATGTCCGGCTGTTTGTCGAGCAGGCGCTGCATTGCGGCATATCCATCGTCGAATCGGTACTGCCCGTATTCGACGAGGCGAGGATCAAACGGAATACCAAAGTGCTGCAGTCCCTGTTCGTATCCGCGTAATCGAAGCTGACCGGTCGAGTCGTCACTTTGCTTGCCAGCAATCATTCCAATCTGTCGGTGCCCCCTAGAGACCAAATAGGCAACGAGCTCGAACGTCGCGCGGACGTCGTCCACCCGGAACGCAGGTAAAGGCGTCTTCGATGTTCGCTGCGTCAACGTGAGCGCAACGGGAATGTCGAGCCGCTGAAGAATCGGATCGTAATCCTCGGTGACCAGTTTGCTCGTGAAAATGATACCGGCAACCTGATACCCGCCAAGAAACGAAAATCCTTCAAGAGCCCGTTCCCGCGAATGCTCCGAATCGTATAACAAAACTTTGAGACCGTGGCGTTGACTCTCTTGGTCGATGCCTTTGTACAGCTCGTTGAAGAACAGGTCGGTAATACCCGGTACGATCAAACCTATTGTCTCACTGCGCCGGACAGATAATCCGCGGGCGATCGCGTTGGGGTGATATTCCATCATCTCCATGACACTGCGAACGCGATCCAACGTTTCCGAATCGACCAAATCCGGACGATTGAGCACGCGCGACACCGTCGCAGCCGAGACACCCGCAGCGTTGGCGACGTCGCGAATGGTTACTCGCAAGCTTTCACACCCCCTTCATGTAACAGTTTCATAAAACGATTTCATAAACTGATCAAGTCCATATTATTCTAAACTAAATGGAAATGTCAACGCTTACATTTCGGATAAAATGACAAGATTAGCGGGGCGGGATTCGGTGGATTGGAGAAGGCTGTCGGACGGCATCGGGAGCGCTGTCCAGGCGGGGCGGAGCGATGGCCGTAATCGTCACGCAGTCTCCAGGCTGGACGCTCTGATCGGGCGGAAGTGTGACGTAAAGAGGCCCCTCGCTCTCCCATGGCCTGCAAGGTGTCACGGACGCCCGCTGTCGACCTTCGTACCACATGATGTCCTGAACGATACTATCGAACGAAATGCCCAGGTCTGGGCGATGGGACAACCATGTGCGATCCGCATGAATCGCGTAACAACGTCCAGCGCCGTCGCGAATGCGACCGGAATAGCCCATCAGTTGGGCCGCCCGCCACGATCCCGGCGACTCCAACAATTCACGCGGAGAGCCGGTCTGCAGGATGCGCCCCTCGTCGATCAACGACATGGTATCGGCGAGGCGCTGGGCTTCGGTCAATTGGTGGGTGACAAAGATCGTCGTCATGCCAAACTGGCGATGCACCGCGTGGACCAGTTCCTGAAGCGTCTGCCTGGACATCCAGTCGAGCGCGGAGAACGGCTCGTCCAACAACAGCACGCGCGGGCGCGAGACGAGTGCCCGAGCCAATGCCACGCGCTGCGCCAGGCCTCCCGAGAGCTGCTGCGGACGACTGGACAAATAGCCGCGCAAATCGAGCGCCTCCAGCACGCTGTCGATCCACTTCTCGTCGCTGTCCGGAGCCGCTCCATAGAGCACGTTCTGCATAACCGACATGTGTGGAAACAGCTTCGTCGCTTGCGTCAGATAGGCAATTCCGCGCTGCCACGCGGGTCGAACGATGTTCGGTGCGGCTTCGGTGTCGACCAGGACGTCATCGTCCATTGCGAGAAACATGCGGCGATACCCCGTCTCAAACCCTGCGATGGCCGAGAGCACGCTGGACTTGCCTGTCGCGGATGCGCCAAACAGGCCGTGGATGGCGTATTTTGCAACGGTGAGATCGACAGACACCGTGAAATGCCGACGGGGCAATTCAAGACTGAATCGCAGCATGGCGCATTCTCCTCCAGAAAGCTGTGGCCAACGGCAGCGGCAGCGCCGTGACGATGAGCAACAAGGCCAACGGTAGCGCGACGGGTAATCCTTGTTCCTCCAAGGCCACCCAGATGCTGACGGGCAGCGTGTGTGGATTGTAAGCGACGACCATCACGGCGCCGTACGCGCCAATGGCTCTCGCGAAGGCCATCGTGAGACCCATCAGCAAACCCGGCAAAGACAATGGCAGTGTGATGCGAAGAAACGTTTTCCCGGGTGATACCCCAAGTGAATAGGAAGTTCGCTCATAGGCCGGATCAACACCGCGAAACGCTTCCTGCGCCGCGAACACATAGTACGGAACTGCCTCGTAGACCTGAGCGATCACGACCGCCAGCCGCGTGTTCATCGCCGACATGTGAAAATGGTACAACATCGCTCCAATCGGCCCGTAGGGGCCGTAGGCGTAGATGAGCAACAGACCAATCACCAACGGCGGCATCAGGAGAGGAATCAACATGAGATATTCCGTCACGCGCCACACGACGCGTCGATCCCGAGCCAACAGCCAGCCCAGCGGTGTCCCGAAGACAATGACCATCGCCATCGCGATACTGGTCGTCTCCAAGGAAAGAACAAATGGCTCGCGGCCGTCGCTGCCCCACACCTGCCAGAGCGTTCCCCAGGAGACGTGGAGCAGCAGGGCGACGACCGGCACCAGCAGAAAACAGGCGCTGCACAGAGCCGCGAGAATCACACACAAAGTGGTAAATCGATGCATGGATCAGGATTGGCCTTTCAATTCGGCGCGAATGGCTTGGGGAATCGCGGACGTCTGCCCCCAGATGGTAAACGGTGTCAACGTGTAGCCCATCTTTCGGAAGATCGCAAGTCCTTGCTTGGACAAGGTGAATTTCGCGAACGCCAAACCTGCGTCTTGATTCGGTGTGCCTTTGACCATAGACAGGTAGATCTCGATCGGCGCCCCTGTCACACGCGTACCGTCAGACAGTGTGAGATGCTGTGTCGCGTACAGTTTCGCGTCGGCCGATGCACCCATATTGATGGTATTTGGCAATTTGATATAAGGCAAATGTTTCTGCACAGCTTCCGGTAAGTACGCGCTCGTCGCATCCAACTGACCGGCCTGCAGACGGGTGAGAATGTCTGTTTCCGAGAAAATTTGAGAAGAATTTTCGACGGAACCGAGAATCTTGTTGGCTGTCCCCGAGGGCAGGTGCAGTTCTTTTTCCGCCAGGTGCATCATCATTACGAAATACTGTCCTTGCGGATCTGCGTTTGGATCGGTTCGGCCCAAGTGGAAATCGGGATTCTCCATCAACTTGAACAGCGAGGTCAGCGGTTCCTTTCCGCTTGCGATTTGCTCCAACTGCTTCGCGTACGGGGATTTCTTCGAGTAGGCGATGACGAGCGGAGAACTTGCGAACCCGATGCCCCAGTTGATTTTGTCACGGCCGACCATTTGCAGCGGGGTCGTGCCGATGCTCTCGAAGACGTTGGGCGTAATCTGATTCGATTTGATCAAGTTGGCGACCGCGTTCGCACCTTCGCCGTATCCTTGATAGGAAAATCCGGTCGCTTTTTCGAAGGCCGGCGCAATATACGAATCGTTGGTCAATTGCAGTGAACCCGCATAGGCGACGTTGGCGATCCCGCTTGCGTCCGCAGCACCGGCTGTGCCCGGAACCCCGCTATTGGCGTGGCGCGCGTAGGCGACGGCAGTCAGTGATAGTCCAGCAACCAACGCGCAAGAAGCTGCGATGGCCTGCTTCACGACACGAGCGCGTTTCTTGTTGTTTGTCATGTATGTATTTCCTCCTCATTCAAGTGAACTTCATGAGCCGACTCAATGGAACGCGTGAACGTCGACCATCTCACCTGTGTGAGCGACGTCGTACGAGCCGAATCGGGCCAAATCCCAACGAAACACATCGGACGCCAACGACTCCAACAACTGTTGAACGCCAGGTTCGGACATGTGCCGGTGTGGAATCCAGAGATCGCATCGTTCATCTCGAATCGGAATGAAGTCGAGATGCATCGCCTGCGCGACACCAGCGACGGCGATCCCGACGTCGGCCGCCCCGGCGTCGACAGCCATGGCTACTTCGAGATGACCACCGACCGTCCATTCATACTGCGATACCTGTTGAGGTCTGACACCCGCCCTGCTCAACTCGTCGTCGAGCAACGCGCGCGCTCCGGCACCAATCGGACGATTGACAATCCGCAACTTGCCGCTTTGCAAATGCGACGCGTCCCGAAACCCGAGCGGATTGCCGCGCCGAACAACCCACCCCAGTTGCCAAGCCGCGAGGTGAACTTTGGTGCACGACGTCAGGAGTTCGGCAGGCATCGAAACATGCTGGCTCCCTTCGCCTGGTCCATGCAGCGCGGCGACATGTGTCGTGCCACGCTCCAACATTCGCTTCGCCGTGCCATTGTTGGCATTGCGCCAAAACACCTGACTTTCGCCCCTGGATGAGGACGCGTGGCTGGCGAGCAGCGACAAGGCCGGATCGCAGCCAGCGATGATGGTCCAAGGTGCCGCATCCCGTTGGCCAAAACCAATCATCTCGGGCTTCGTGCCATCGCCTTCGCTGCCAACCACATGGACGTGCGGGGCGATGGGGATGGCTTGACCTGGCGAAAGTTCCGCGGGATGGACGACCGTACGCCCGTCGATCTGCGCCACGACGACGCGATCTCCCACTTCCAGCCGATTGCCCTCGATCACGACATCCGCCCGCGCCACATCCGGCGACTCCTGAAAGATTTCCTCGACGGATGCGCCGAGAACTTTCGCCAACCGCAACGCGATGACGGTGCTCGGTACCGCGCTGCCAGATTCAATCGCTCGAATCGTTTGCCGAGACACGCCAATCCTTTCCGCCAGTTCCGATTGCGGCATCTGAGCCCGTTGCCGGAGCATACGAACGCGATTATTCAGCACTCGATCACCCCCATACGGTGAAAGTACAGAATGCTTACCATTCTGTCAATCAAACTTGTCATTTCGTACAAGACAATATATAGGTGCCACAAAAGCATTACGCGCCTTGCCTCACCATCACCCTCAACTCGATCTGCGGGCGGCAAGTCGACAACATGGGGAAAACCGTATTGAATGAACCACTCACACCCGCGAAAAAATCACACGGTACATTCGTGGTTGCGATGCGTGTGGAGATCAGTCAAGAGGAAGATCTATCACGGCATATGTGTGATACTTCACGACGAACATCTATGGATCAGGTATCGTGTTTCGGCGTGTCCGATTGATGAGTCTCTTCGCCATGTCTGGAACACAAGCCAAAGCGATACATACCCTCAGGCACCAAGCGAAAACAGGTGTTCATCACATAAAGGGTGTCTTTCACATCGCGTAGTTCATGGCACTCAAGGCACCAGACCCGATCCTCACGAAGAGTCCAGAACTGGTTCTGCAATAGAAGCCCCCCAAAACATCATGCTGTAGGGCTACGATATCACAGGTGTGATGCAAATCCTGCCGAAACCTGTCGAAGGTGCAAAAAAGAACTCACCCACAAGATCCTTTTGACTGATTATGTCGAAAGGCGAGGGTCGCCAACGCGCAACAGACGGCGCATCAACGAACGATTGCCCGCGATGTCTTCCAGCGTATAGGCGTCGAGTACCGCAAGATAGGCCTTCAAGGCTTCACCAAGTACACGCTTCAAATTGCACATTGGATTCAAAATGCAGTAGGCGTCGCCAGCGTCAAAGCATTCGAGCAAATTCCAATTCTCTTCGGTCTGGCGAACGACTTCCCCAATCCGAATCTCACTCGGCTGTTTCGCCAATCTGAATCCTCCGCGGCGTCCGCGAACGGTTCGAATGTAACCCAGTTTTCCGAGTCGGTGCACACTCTTCGTCAAATGATTTGCGGATATATGAAAGGTTTCGGCGATATCGTCGATATTTGCCAACTCTCCCTCATCCAATGCGGCCGCGTACATCAGGATCCTGAGAGAGTAGTCCGTAAATCGCGTCAATTGCACGTCCTGTACTCCCCATCCATCAACAACAGATTCCCCCTCCGCGACAGGGGCCGCGATTGGGTACCTGTCGATTCTACCACAGGCTGCCCTGGATGACGGAATATCCAAGGCAGCCTGTGAGGGAGCTTGCACATTACAGTTTGGTGATACGGTACGAATCTTCGAGAATATACCACAACTGCGGAAACTCATTGCCCAGCACCCAAACTGACACACCTCGAAGATTGTACTCATCCAACAGGGACAGTTTAATGGCGGCGCTCTGCGCGTCGTCAAACCACACGCGGTGCGCAACGCCGGCAGCCTCGTAGTCAAAGTAAGGCGATGCCGACTCTGGATCCCAGAAAATGGACGCCTGCTCCGCGATCGCCAGGTTCTGAGCCGCGTTGTTGGAGAGGCCGCTCGCCTTGGTCTTCCCTTGCTCAAACGGAAGCGGCCAGTCGTACCCATACAGCGACATGCCAAACAAAATTTTGCGGGAATCGATCACGCTGGTCGCGTATTCCAACACGGCACGCACTTGGTTGACGGGTGCGATGGCCATCGGAGGTCCTCCGCCCATCGTGCAACACGAGTTATCCACATTTTGGAACGTATGATTTTGCGCACAAAGGTACCTTTGAAGTTTTTTTCAAGCAAATTTGGGTAGACTGATTACAGAGATGAAGATGCAGTAGGCAATCTTCACGAATACTCTCAGGAAGGTGCAAGTAGATGGTTGAAACAGTTGCCGTGGTTATCGCGTTCGCAGCCGGAATGATCGCACTCAATCGCTTTTTGAGGAAGAAAACAGAACGTATTGAACAAGCAATTCAATCGATGAAAGTCTAAATCAGGAAACGATGGGAATGGCGAAAAGCGGTTCGAGCGTGGAATCACCTCGGACCGCTTTTGTTCACTTCCGCTCGCGCACTTCCACACTCCCCAACTTCCATCCTCTCAATGGCGATGCGTTCCATCGGGATTTGTGCAAAACACGTGGTCCTCGTGGGGATGGTTCTGATCCTCCATTTGAACCGTCACATGGCCAATGCCAAGATGCGCGAGGCGGTGTTCGATCTCGCGGATGACCGATTGACTGTCGGTGACAGTTTGCGATCCATTCAGGGCGATATGGCAAGAGAGGGCGTTTCGTCCGCTCGTGATGGTCCACGCGTGAACGTCGTGGACATTGTTCACACCAGGCACGGAGCGAATGGCTCCAACCACCCGATCCAAATCGACGTCACGCGGCGTGCCCTCCATCAGAATGACCACGGTCTGCTGAACGATGCGCCATGCGCCGAAGGCGATGAGCAATCCAATCAGCACACTCAAAATCGGATCGATCGGATACCAGTGTGTGAAGGCGATGATGACGCCGCCGACCATCACGCCCGCCGACGCCGCCGCGTCCCCCATCATATGCAGCACGGCGCTGCGAACGTTGATGTCGTGATGGTGACTCATACCCAATCCCAGATACAGATTCGTCGCGAGACCAATACCCGCGCTGATCAACATCCACGTCGGGGCCACTTGTTCGGGACGTTGAAATCTCTGATACGCTTCCCACAATATCCACAAGGTGATGAGAATCAGTGTGATCCCATTGATAAACGCCGCCAAAATGCCGGCGCGATAATAGCCGTACGTCATTCTCTGGTTCGACGGCCTCTCGGCTTGTTTCATCGCGTACCACGACAAGCCTAAGGCGGCAATGTCCGTCAGCACATGCCCAGCGTCGGATAACAGCGCGAGACTCCCGGAAAATACGCCGCCCAAAACTTCTACTACAAGAATCAGCATCGTCAGGAAGAACGCCATCCGCATTTTTCCAAGAGGAGCATGCGTGTGAAACACGTCGCCGTGATCGTGATCATGTCCATGGGAATGATGGTGCGTGCTCAAGTACGGCGCTCTCCTCTCCAGAGACTTTCATTCCATTATAGCGTGAAGTTCGAAAAACGTCATACGGACGTGATAACCGCACCCGAAAGGCGGCTGAAATCACTCTAGGAGCGCGATCTCCGCGCACCCAGAACCAGCAGGAGAACCACGACAAGCGCCAAGACGCCGACGAGCAGAAAGGAATCGCGGAAAGCGGGGATCATTTGATCCATGCGAGGCCGGTTCTCGTCGATCGCGCCATACATGCGCAAAAACGCCTGATACGACAAGCCGCCCATCGCGACACCGAAGCCCATGCCGAGCGTTCTCGCCAAGTTCAGGATGCCGCCGCCGACGCCGAGGCGACTGGAGGGCAGCGTTCCCATCACCTGGCTGTTGTTCGCCGGTGTGAAGACGCCCATGCCGCAGCCAATCACAAAGAACCCGGCGGCAAACAAAACACCCGCGTACCACACTGTGAAGACGGAGATGGCCAATGCGCCGACACAGACCACAGACATCCCCAGGACGGATGGGAGCCTGGGGCCGACGCGATCGGCCAGGAAACCCGACAAAGGCGTGAAGATCGCCATGCCCACGGGGATCACCATCAACACGATGCCCGATGTCAATGCGTTCAGATGATGCACATCGTCCATATAAAAGGGCGCCAGAAACATCACCGCGTACATCACGGCGAAGGACAAGGCAACGGACGCGTTCCCGACAACAAACGTTCGGTTGCGAAACAGGCTCAGATCCACGATCGGCGTCGGGACCCTCCGTTCAATCCACCAAAATCCAGTCAACCCGGCCGCGATCACGCCGTAACACACCAGCATGACAAGGGAGCCCCAGTCGGCCTGTGAGCCCGAGTTCAAAACGTACACAATCGCCACAAGCGTCGGCGCAAGGACCATCGTACCCCAGACGTCAAATTTCCCCGAGCGCGGGTGGCGTTCGTCCGCTGGCAACAGCATGATGCCGAGAAGCGTACCCATGATGCCGACTGGGACGTTCACGTAGAAAATCCAGCGCCAGCCCAAGAACGTGAGGAACGTGCCGCCAATCACGGGTCCCAGACTCAATCCGACACCTTGCGCCATCGCCTGGATTCCGATGGCCTTGCCGCGATCTTTGGCAGGTGTCGCCGCCGTGATGATCGACACACTGTTGGATTGCAGCATAGCCGCTCCCAGCGCTTGAACAATTCGAGATCCGAACAACACTGGCAAAGAGGCCGCGAGGCCACAGGAGAGAGAACCAACGATAAAAACGAAAAAACCAATGGTATACATCCAGCGCCGGCCGTACATGTCCGCGAGTCGACTGAAGGGCACAATCGTGGCCGCCAACGTCAAAAGATAGGTCAGGCTCACCCACTCGATGGTGCTCATTCGCGTGCCGAAAGCGTGCTTCAGCACGGGCAAAGAGATGTTGACGATGCTGGAATCGAGCGCAGCCATGAACGCTCCGACGCAGACCGTTCCAACCACGAACCAATGGTACTTCTCGCGATGACACACCGATTGCAGCGGCACTTTGTCGATCACGGCAAACTCCCCCTCGGGCTCTCGCATGCTCCGCCCACAACTCCTTATGATGTCATAACAAGTTACTCTACGCTTATTACAGCACAGCGAGAACAGTCTGCCAAGATCGAAACCTTTACAATTGGGCAAAGGAAGGGCCCACTCCGCGCCGGCCCAGCCGAAATTACGCGGAGAGCGCATGGCCTGAGCGTCTGATGAGATCTGCGCTCTCCTGATTCAATCCTTGGGCCTGACGCGTTTACCAAGCTGTGTGTATTCGCGTAGACCCGTTGAATGCCAAGCTGCCCACGAGAGCAATCGCGCAACATAAAGCCCACCTTTGTGGGCTTCCCCTAGTGGGCTTCGCAACTGTTGCGTTCAACGTTTCGCTTCTCGCAGTATAAAGCGGTATATCCAGAGGTTCAACAGAAACCCTTTCCTGAAGGCGTCATCACGATGGGCGATAGGTCATTTGAAATTCGCCGTGATCGACCGTGACCCGTTGAATCACATGCTGCAGCCACGAGCGCATGTCACCGCCTGCGATGTTCGCCGGGTCTTGAACGTGGGCGTGTGCCGAGGCCTCGCGGACGACGAACGATTCCACGTCGTCCGCGCGAACGAATGGCTGATTGCAAAACGCTCGACCGTGTTTGGCTCGCCCTGCGCATCGATAGTACCGCGTTCCATGGGCATTGTAGTGCGTTACCATGCTCGATCCGCAGGAACACGCCAGCAAACCGCTCAACAACTGCGCCTTGCTCCCATTTGGCGAACGTTCGCGTCTTTGGACCAGGCGTGCGGCGACCCGCTCGAATGTGTCGCGATCGACGATGGCAGGATGCGCGTCGCGGCAGACAATCGCGGCGTCGCGATTTTTCACCCAGACCGTCGTTTTCCGTCGCGAGAGCAGCTCGCCGTCATCCGGCACCGCAATTTTTCGTTCGCGGCGTCCGTACGCGACATCGCCGACGTAGGCAGGATTGGACAGGATGCGCCCGATCCGCCGCTGCGTCCAGGGATGGCCCTGTTTCGTCGATTGGCCGCGATCGTTCAAGATCCGAGCGATTTTGCGAAATCCATAGCCGCGAAGGTATAGATCGAAAATATCGCGTATGACCGGGGCTGCATCCGGATCGATATCGAGCCGCTTCGTGAGCGGGTTCAGCCGATACCCCTCCGGAGGGGGGCCGTTCCACTTGCCCTGCCGGGCTTTCTGCAAAGCGCCCATGCGCACTCGAATGGCGGTCTTTTCGGACTCCGCCTGAGCGAGCGCGCTGTGGATGGTGAACACGAACTCCGCTTGATCGCGTTGACTGTCAAAATTCTCCTCAATCGAAATGACCCGCACACCACAGGCCAGGAGCGTGCGAAGCATGATCAAGGCGTCGACCGTATCGCGCGCAAATCGCGATATGCCCTTAAACAGTACGACATCGAACCGATCCGCTCTCGCATCGCGAATCAATCGCTGCACTTCGGCGCGCTTCACCAGGCTGGTGCCTGTGATGCCCTCGTCGACGTACGTCAGACTGTCGGCGACGGTCCAGGTTTCACCCGTCTCGACTGTGCGGCGGCGCGCGATCTCCTGACAGAAGGAGATTTGGTGCTCAATCGACTCTCCCTTGACCTGTACGTCGTCCGACACGCGAGCATAGATGGCACACCTAGGCATCGGCTATCACCTCGATGATGCTTATGCCTGTGCAGATTGTCCGACTGCCGGAACTTGTCGTTGCAGCGATGGCCGGAGGAGGTCCTCAGGTCGACATTTGACGACACGCGAGCAAATTCACGTTCACGCATGTTCACCCATACTCACGGATGTTCACGAAAGCGGTACTGTATGGTTACCTTGTGGCGATGAATCGACACGCAGCGCACGAGCTTGGCGAGCAACTGCTTCGTGATGTGTGGATCATCCGTTTGCATGCTTAACAGTCGCCGCATCGTCCGCTGGAAGTCCGGCGTTTCATCCCATCGAACGACGGCTTCGACGTCCATCCGGACTCGATCCAGAACTGCGGCTTCGATCTCGTCCGCACGAATATAGGGCTGATCACATACGGTCTTCCCCTTGTCCATCTGACGAAGACAACGGTAATACGCCGTGCCCGATCCGTTGTAGCGGATGGTCATGCTGCCCCCACAGGAACACTTCATCAATCCCTTGGTGAGCAGGTGATGTTTGCCCGCACGGCCACCCGACGCCCGTCTCGCGGTCTTCGCCGCCAAGGCCCTCGCGAACGTTTCGCGATCGATAATCGCTGGGTGGGCATTCTCACACACGACGACCTTGCTTACATCGTTTGTGAACCGCATGATACGCTTGCGTGAAAACAAATCGTCATGTTCAGACACCGTATAGCGCCGCTCTCGCCGCCCATAGACGACGTCGCCGACATACACGGGATTCTGCACAATCCGCGAGACACTTCTCTGCGTCCACCTGTATCCGCGCTTCGTGAACTGGCCGTTTTCGTTCAACAGGTCGGCAATCCGTCTCGCGCCGTATCCGTTCACGTACAATGTAAATATCTCCCGAATCACCGGCGCGAACGACCAATCGATGTCGAGGCGCTTCGTCAGCGGGTCGAGCACGTACCCATCCGGGGGCTGCCCATTCCACTGGCCGGATCGCGCCTTTTGGCTCGCCCCCATCCGCACGCGAATCGCGGTCTTCTCCGACTCGGCCTGGGCCAAGGCGCTGTGAATGGTAAACACAAACTCGGCGTTGTCTCGCAGGCTGTCGAAGTTTTCTTCCATGGATATCACGCGTACATGGCACGACAGCAAGGTACGCAGCATGACAAGGGCATCGACCGTATCACGCGCAAACCGTGAGATCCCTTTGAACAGGACCACTTCAAATCGCCGATCCCTTGCGTCACGGATCAGTCGCTGCACCTGCTGGCGTTTAATCAGGCTCGTACCTGTGATACCTTCATCGACATACACGCACTCCGCTGGGATCGTCCACGGATCGTCGCTATCCAGGCTGCGAATTCGCGCCACTTCCCGGCAGAATGCAATTTGATGTTCGATGGAATCGCCTTTGACCTGGGATTCATCCGACACGCGAGCGTAAATGGCGCAGGTAGGCATGCTTCTACCTCCTGCGCATGTTTCGATACAGCAAGAACAGTTCCATCACTTCTTCGCGGATGGTCTCTTGGCTGACACGGCCATACGACACCGAGTCGACAGTGACCTTTTCACCTGGCATACCCATCACCTCATGGGATGGATATGATGGAGCCGTTTGTCCACTTGCCTGAGGGCGCGATCGACCGCCGGCAAGACCATCACAGGCGGATCAATCGAAGCGCCGGCCTTTGAGCAGCAGGCTGTTTGACACGACGCTGACCGAGCTCAAGGCCATCGCCGCACCCGCGATCATCGGATTCAAAATCCCCGCCGCCGCGAGTGGAATCCCGATGACGTTGTAGAAGAACGCCCAGAACAGGTTCTGCCGAATCTTTCGCATCGTCGCCTTGGACAACTCGATGGCGTTCACCACGCCCATCAAATTGGACCGCATCAGGGCAATGTCCGCCGCCTCCATCGCGATATCCGTGCCTGTCCCCATGGCGATCCCGATATCGGCCTCGGCAAGCGCCGGCGCGTCGTTGATGCCGTCTCCGACCATCGCCACCACGCTGCCCCGACGCTTGAGCTCGGCCACCTTCCCCACCTTATCCTGCGGCAGGACCGAGGCCATGACGTGATCGATCCCGACCTGCGAGGCCACCGCCTCCGCCGTCCGTTCGTTATCCCCAGTCACCATCCAGACGTCGATGCCCATCGCCCGCAGTCGCTCGACGGCTTGCTTCGCGTCGGGTTTCACGGCATCCGCGATGGCGATCACCCCCATGATTTGGTCATCGCTGGCGACGATCACGGCCGTCTTCGCCTCACTTTCGTACGCGGCGAGACGTTCATCAGGCACTTGGATGTACAACTCCTCGGCGATCCAGCGGCGATTGCCAACGCGAACGACATGACCATCGATGTTCGCTTCGATCCCTTTTCCGGGAACAGCGCGAACCTCAGACGCTTCCGGCCACACACCCCCGCGCTCCCGGGCATACTCCACAATCGCCCTGCCAAGTGGATGCTCGCTTTGCGCTTCCAGCGCAGCCGCAAGCCGGACCAGATCGGCTTCGCTCGCCGCTTCGGCACTCCAGACGTCGATCACGGACGGCTTCCCCGCCGTGATCGTCCCCGTCTTGTCCAATACGACCGTGTTGACCTTGTGTGCAAGTTCCAGATGTTCGCCGCCCTTGATGAGAATGCCGTGTTCCGCGCCAAGTCCCGTGCCGACCATGATGGCCGTCGGGGTCGCCAGCCCCAGGGAACATGGGCAGGCGATGACGAGGACGGCCACCGCGGCGACGAGCGCATGCGTCCAGCCGCCGAAGATGCCCCACGCGAAAAACGTGACAAACGCGATACCCAGTACGATGGGGACAAAAATTCCCGAGATCGTGTCCGCGAGGCGTTGAACAGGCGCCTTCGATCCCTGTGCCGCATCGACAAGCCGGATCACTTGCGCGAGCGCCGTGTCCGCGCCGACCTTGGTCACCATCATCGTGAAGGCGTTCGTCTGATTGACGGACGCGCCAACGACTGGGGAACCTGCCTGTTTCGCGACGGGCATCGACTCACCCGTTAAAAACGATTCGTCGATGGACGTTGCCCCGTCCGCGATGACCCCGTCCGCGGGCACTTTTTCACCCGGTCGAACACGGACGAGATCACCAACTTGAAGCTCCTCAACCGGAACGTCGAATTCTTCGCCGTCCCGAATCACATGGGCAACTCTGGCGCCCAACTTCGCGAGTTGCTCAATGGCTGAACTGGAGCGCCGTTTCGCCCGAGATTCCAACAATTTGCCCATGTAAATCAGCGTGACGACCGTGGCCGAGGAATCAAAATACGTATCGGTGCGCCCCAGGGCGACCAAGGCGACGCTGTACACGTATGCCACAGACGTGCCAAGCGCGACCAGGACATCCATATTTGCCGCGCCGCCGCGCAACGAATGATACGCGCCTTTGTAGAAGCGCCAGCCCACGAAAAATTGAACCGGCGTCGCGAGAATCAGACTGACCCAACTTGGCATCAAAGCCCCGGCGCCAGCGAGCATCGCGAACATCTGAATGACCAGCGGGAGCGTCAACACAACGGAGAACGTAAACGTGTACAGCTCTCGCCGATGCGCTCGCGCCTTCTTCTCGCGTTCGTGTTTCTCCATGTCCTCCGTGAATACGTGCGCCGAGTACCCTGCCTTCTCCACCGCTTGGATGATGTCCTGTTCCGACGTCACCCCCGGCAGGTACGCGACCTTGCCCTTCTCAGACACGAGATTCACCTGAACGGACTTGACCCCTTTGACGCGCCCGACCACCTTCTCAATGCGCGCTGCGCACGCCGCACAAGTCATACCCTCGATGGCAAAGGTGGCTTCGCGAACGTTTGGTTCCTCGATTGCCATCTAACACATCCCCTTACCCTTTTGACACTTTTCGAACCACGTCCATGAGTTCGTCGATCTTTTGATCGGCGTCATTGCCCGTCGCGAGCGCTTCCTTCACGCAGTGATGGGCATGCGAATCGAGCAGGTTGAGCGCCACCTGATTGGTTGCGCTTTTCACAGCCGCCAGTTGCGTGATGATGTCCACACAGTACCGATCCTCTTCGATCATCTTCTGAATCCCTCGAACCTGCCCCTCAATCCGCTTCAATCGCGCCAACAACTCGGATTTATGGTTGCCATAACTGTGATTGTGTTCACTCATGCCCTGCACCTCGCATTCGATGTTTGACACCGCCCTGTACAACGAACCGAAACGTGCCTAAAACCAATCCGGACCAGTCGGTTGCCATCCAGGAACGACGTATCGGCTTTCAACGCGTCTCGCCCGCTTCACGCAAATTCTGGTGAGTGATGAGGGATGATCGAGACGTATTGAAAAACGATACCCACGATACGCCCAAGCCAACCCACCTTCCGTGAACACTGAGGCCGAGGCGAATTGCTTCGCCGCGGCCCAATCGTTAGGCAAAATGGTAAGGCAAGATCTTTACGCCGAGATCGTTAGGCCAGAACGTTAGGCCACGTCGTACCCCGCGTCCTCGATGGCTTCCTTAAGCGTGTCTTCGGACGCCTTGGCTTCGTCATAGGTCACAGTCGCCTGATTTGCTTCCAGACTAACTTCGACCGTCTCCACACCATCGACACCCTTGAGTGCCTTGGTGACCGAATTGACACAGCCGCTGCAGGTCATACCCTTGACCGGAATCGTGATCGTTGCCATCTTCCATGCACCCCTTTCATGTAATTACTATACCCCCGTATGGTATACAAGTCAACGCAATGCGGTCACGAGAGTTTGTACAGCGGCGGGAGCGGGCTGGCGCGAGGCGGCGGCCAGCCGGATAAGGGACAAAAGTTCCGCTATGGCGGCACGGGCGTGACGGCGCGAGGCGGCGGCCAGCCGGATAAGGGACAAAAGTTCCGCTACGGCGGCGCGATCGCGAAGGCGCGGATGGCGCCGCGGCCGCATAAGGGACAAAAGTTCCGCTATGGCGGCACGATCGCGAAGGCGCGGATGGCGCCGCAGCCGCATAAGGGACAAAAGTTCCGCTATGGCGGCACGGGCGTGACGGCGCGGATGGCGCCGCGGCCGCATAAGGGGCAAAAGTTCCGCTACGGCGGCGCGATCGCGAAGGCACGGATGGCGCCGCGGCCGCATAAGGGACAAAAGTTCCGCTACGGCGGCGCGATCGCGAAGGCGCGGATGGCGCCGCGGCCGCATAAGGGACAAAAGTTCCGCTATGGCGGCACGGGCGTGACGGCGCGGATGGCGCCGCAGCCGCATAAGGGGCAAAAGTTCCGCTATGGCGGCGTGATCGCGAAGGCGCAAGGCGAGATCGCGGAGTGGTGATGAAGGTAGTACACGTATAAGCGTCTCTCAGTCGCTTATTTTGATGGAGTGACCGGATCGAAGGCAAAATAGGCGGCCACAGAAGGCTTATTCGCCTCCGAGGCCGCCGAAATGGCAGGATTTCAGGCAATTAAGCCTCTCTCAGCCGCTTATTCGGCTCAAATCCTCCGATTCGACACAAATAAGCCGCCAGCGAGCGCTTATTCGCCCCCGCGCCTCCGCGCCTCCGCGCCCCTGCGCCCCTGCGCCCCTGCGCCTCCGCGCCCCCGCGCTCCGTTCCGCGTCTCCTTACCCTCTCCGCGACTTCCGTGTTCGCCAAGCGTTCCAGCCCCACACCGTCGTGACGCCGACGCCGACGCACCAGAACAGCGCGAACAACACGAGCCCAACAAACGGGATGTTACAGAACGCGGCCAATAGGCTTGAGCCAAGCAACGTCATGAGCCACGCTGGACGCTCGGTGGAGGAATTTCGAAACGCAAATTTCCCTAACCATAGTGAGACCAGTCCGAGGCCGATGACACCGACGACGGCGTAAACGAGCGCGAAGACGCCGGCCAGCGGGATGCCGATGATCGTGATCGACAGCAGCGCAATGACTGCTATCGCCCCGATGCTGGTTAGTAAACCGATCACACCTGTTTTGCGTATTGAGCGATCCATGGTGTTCAATGGCACATGCAGACGATTGCGCAGGACCCATGTCACAATCACCGAGAGCATGACCATGACAATGCTTAGGAATAAGAATCCTCCCCAAACCATGGCTGCGAGTAGAACGCCGACGAGGGCCCCGTTCCAAAACGGTGTGGTGAGAGAAATGTGGAACAACTGATTGACGTGGGCGCCGGGAGCTTCCCGAACGGTTCCGCCTAAATCGATGACCATATCGGCGCGGGCAGTCGGCCCCAGATGAATGTCTCCGTTCACTACGAAGAGGAGCTCATAGACGTTGCCTGATACGTTCACGTTGTGACCGAGTACCACGACGTCTGCAATGCTCTGCCCTTTTGGGATGGTCGTCGTCGACTGGCTGATGAGCGTATCTGTCTGCCTGACCGCAAGAACATTTCTCATGTGAACGAACGGAACCACAATAATCAAGAGGACCACGACGACGATCCCGATCCATACCCACCAGCGTTTCATAGCAGGACCTCACTTTGGACGGAACGGAGTAATCGCAATACCGCGGCAACGGAAAACCAGATGAGCATCAAGGCTGAGATCGCGAAGACGATGACCCACCAGTGACCGAGCAGCACAGGTACTGTTGCGATCCCGCCGGATGCCCGATACAGCAACCGGAACGTGACTCGAATGATCATCCCCGCTGGAGAGAGGAGGATGGCGGCGATGATCGCGAAACCCAATATCCCCGCAATCGCTGGCACAAGGGAGAGCCGATTGGCTTGGCGCGTCTGATTCAATGCTTGGATTTCCGCCATGACGCGTTGTTCGATATCCATAGGGGCGGTCGTTGATTCCACCAAATCGACCAAGACGAACGTTGTCTCCTCCAATTCTGCCAACAGCGCCTGGCACGACGGACATCCGGCGACGTGACGGGCAACCGTGTCGTACTCCCCTGGTGAGAGTGCTCCGTCGATATAGGCCGTGAACATCGGACGGACCTCGTGACAATTCATCGCTCATCTCCCCTTTCTTCTTTCAGATATTGCCGCAGCTGCAGTCTCGCGTGATGCAGTCGGGATCGGACCGTTCCAATGGGGATATCGAGAATGTTCGCAATTTCTTCGTACTCGAATCCGTACACGGCTCGCAACAGGGTCACCACACGGTGCTCCTCGCTTAAACTTGCCAAGGCTTGGTCCACCTCGATGGTCGTAACGGCCATCACGCCCGTGTCGCCGCGAATTTCCTCCTCCGACTCCCAATCCGTGGTTGGGTGGCGGCGCTTGGATTTAAGCCAATCCAGCGAAGTCCGTGTCGCGATTTGAGCCAGCCACGCTGGAAATGTCCGCTCATCCTTGAGTTTCCGCAGGGCCTTATATGCCTTCATGAACACCTCTTGTGTGACATCTTCGGCATCGTGGCAATCCCGCACGATGTGCAGTGCCGTTCGATACACGTAGTCCTTGTAATTGCCAACGATATGCGCGAAGGCATTGGTGTCCCCTTTACGCGCAGCTCGGATTAGGTTGATGTCGTTCTGGTCCAACCAATCAACCTCCCGAAGTGATGAAGGTAACCTGAAATGAAATCGCGGGAAAGCGGATGCCCAGGGGGCGAACTAATGAGCCCCCTTTTTGCCTCTTGCTTTCAGCGCGATCGCGACACCCATCGCAATGACAAGCACAAAAATGCCCGGCACCAAGTACTGGTGCAGCGTTTGATGGTACTTTGACCATTCGACACCGATGTAGCGGCCCAGAACGATAAACACCCCTGCCCAGACAAAGGCGCTGACAGCGTTCCAGATGGAAAACAAGGCAAAGTTCATTCTGTTGATTCCGGCGAGATACGGAATCAACACGCGTACGCCGGCGATAAACTTTCCGATCACGACGATCCAACTCTGGTACTTATGGAACAACAGGTTCGCCTTGTCCAAACGCGCCTCCGTAATTCCAACGTATTTTCCAAACTGGACAACGACGGGGCGGCCCAGTGTTCGTCCGATGAAAAACGCGATCGTGGAACCCACCATGTTCCCGAGGGCCGCACTGAACAAGAGTGGAACCAATCGAAACGCCCCACTCGCCCACTCGAAGCCGGATATCGTGAGTGTCGTTTCGGCTGGGAATGGTATACCAATCATCTCGATCATCAAAATAAAAAACACGCCGAAGTACCCGTAATGCTGCAGCATCATGTGTATATTTACGTGCAATGGAGCTCCTCCTCGTGAAACGCGCGGATAGTCGTGGCTAGTACTCGTTGCTGTCTATATGGACGATGGGTCCAGTCAAAAAGTTCACCCAACCGCAAGCTTTACGTTCGTTTTCGTAGGATTGCATTTCTCCATTACAAAATTTCAGATGAACTTTTTCACACCATCGACTGTCTATAAGGGTGTTATCAGACAGAAAGCGGGGATATATGCATGATTCGCGGAGCTTTCCTCAATCCTTTTGACACGACGGTGTATCATCTCATCAACGGTATGGCTGGACATCATTCGCTGTTTGACCACGTCATGATCTTTTTCGCCAAAGACGCCCTTGAAATCTATGCCGTCCTGTTTGTGATGGCATGGTTTGCACTGCCAAAGCGAGACCTTGAACATCGACACGCACTCGTCATGGCAGGGCTGTCCGGTATCGTCGCACTCATGATCAACGTCGTCATCGGACACATCTGGTTTCGTCCCAGACCGTTCACAGTGTTCCAGAAAGGTACGTTCACACAGTTGATTCCGCACAGCCACGATGGGTCGTTCCCGAGTGATCACACAGCGGGCAGCTTCGGTTTTGCGGCGGGTTCATGGGGATACAACGTAAAGTGGATAAGCTGGACATTTACAGTCGTCGCTGTGATCGTCATGTTTGCAAGAGTGTACGTTGGCGTCCACTACCCAACCGATGTGATTGCGGGCATGGTGATTGGCGTGATCGCTTCGAAAATAACATGGAAATTCTCGAAGCTGGTTCTTCCCTTGACGACGCTTGCCGCGAAACTGTTCCGATTCGGTCCAATCCAACAAGGTGCGCGGCATTCACGTCTACGCGTGATGTGAACGTCCGCGAGCAGTCCACGCAAGTTGTAGTCAAACGCGGGTTGGAGGAGGTCCTCCGACCCACCCCCACTCGTAAGTCATCAGCATCAGGAAGTCCACTTCTTCTCCCAACGTCCTGTAATCGAACGCGCCCATCCACGACTGATTCGGATTGTCTCCTGTTTTCGGGCCCATCGCGATGGAAACGGTCAAATTCCGCGCGTGCAGCGCGTCGCGCAGTTGGGCGATAAACGCGTTGTACAGCGGGCGATCCGAAGGCTGCATGTGTTCGAAGTCGACGTTGACGCCGCCAAATCCTTTCGCGGTACACGTCGAGAGCACGTTGTCGATCACGCGGCGCCGAAGCGAATCGTTGGCCAAAATCGTATGCGCGAGGGTGGTGTTGAAGTTGTTGCCGTCAAAGTTGGTCATCGTCATCAGTGGTTGGATCCGCGCCTGCTTCGCCGCAGCCAGGGCGATGTCGTCTCTCGGGGCCACGAGACTCCCATCGGCTCTCACCTGATAGCTGAATGAACAGAAATAGGTCATTTGCGATACGTCCTGCAAAATTTCCCTGTCGCTGTCCGTGCCCGATGGCAGGAGATAGCCGTTTACCTCAATGGTCTTCAGACTCGTGCGGCGAACGGGCAGGTATACGCGTGAGCCCACCGGAAGCGTGGCCGCGGTGGTCGAGTAACCCGTCCAATTGCTGAATACTGCAGGAGAAATGCCGAATTTTTGGGAGATGGATTCAACGGTGTCCCCGGTCTGAATGGTGTACGCCTGAACCGCCAACGGATCGCCCTTCGGCACAAGCAACGCGAGGCCAGGCACGATCTCGCTGCGCGAGGGCAACTCGTTATACCTGATCAAATCCCGAACTGACACGCCATACGTGGCCGCTATCTGCGATAGCGACTCACCTTGGCGAACGCGATGAATTCGCATGGTCTCTAAAGCCTCCCTGTGAGATAGGTCGTTGTAGCCTATGCTAGGGAGAAGCCTATTGCGAATGCGGAATCCCGCAACATTCACAAGGGCGCGGACGAGGTGGACGCGGTGTGTTTCTTCACGAAGACGTCCGCCTGCGTTCCTTGGTATACGACCGTCCAGTCCGGATTGTTCAACAGATACACGCTGAGGGCGTACCCCGGTGGCAGGATGGCCGACTGAAAGTTGTACTTGGTCAACAGATACGGTGCGTCCCAAGCCAAGTTTTGCAGATCCATGTAATCCTGGAAGACGCTGCTTTGAAGGAAGATGTCGGTTCGTCCATCCACGAACGTCGGCACACCTCGGTAAATCAAATAGCCTCCGAAATCGTACGCGTTGAGCAGCGGCCCAGGAACTTGATGTTCAATCAAGTAATTTACCGCGTTCACCGGATACGCGCCCGCGTTCATATGCGATTCCACGGAACCTTGCACTTGTGGAACCTTCGTGGCGAAATCGACGACGGCCCCCAGCATGAGGATGGCGCAGACGTAGCGAAACGGTCGTGATGGGCGCAGCAAGACACGAAGCCAGTCGAAGGTCATGCTGGCGAGAAGTGGCGCCCCAGCAATGGCCAGATACGGCATGAAGCGCTGGTACACGAGCGTGATCGCGAAACAACCGCCGAAATACAGCACGTATTGGATGGGCACGGGGCGATAACGCAGAATGGTGATTAGGAGAACGCCTGCGAGAAACGGTATGACGCCGTATTTGTAGTAGTCTGAATGGAAGTTGGGAGAGTGCCATTCGTTGATGGAATTGGTCATCAAACTGTTGTTTGAGAGCAGGGCGTATGTAAACTCGTGGACGTGATTCGGATTGAGCAAGCCCAAGGCAACCGAGACAACAGCCGTGAGCACCAGGCAGACGCGCGTCCGGTTCGGCAGTGGAACGGCCTGCAAGCGCCCAATCGTTGGCACGAAAGACACCGCGACTTCGAACAACAGCATCAGGATGCCAATCGAGACGGAAGCGTGCGCGTTCGCCCAGATGAGGACAAGCGGCGGTACGAACAAGAGATAGTACACGCGCCCTTCGCGAACGCGGCGCAGAATGAGCAGGAAGATGGCGAACATCATGTACGAAACCATTTGCGGCCTGACGACCCAAAAAGCCATGCCGGCCGCGATCGCAATCACTGCCGCGAGGGCAGAAAAGACCCGCTGTCCGCTGGAGAGCGACGAGCACAGGCGGTAAACGACCAGGACCGTGACCGTTTGCAAGATGACCGTAAGACCCCATATGCCGGAAAAGCCAAAGTGGTTGGCCAGCCACGCCAAGACGACTTCGAACAACCACTCCTGCGTGACCCAGGGTTGTCCGCGCATCGACCACGAAAACGGATCCGTCGTGGGAATTTGGTGATGGACAAGGATATATTCTCCAGTGGCAAGATGCCATGGCGTATCGGGATCGCTGAGCGGCGCCAGTGCGCGTACGGCGAAATAGAGGCACCAGACAAGAAGAATCAACACTTCGACGCGGAACACTCGTTCAATTTTCTGCAATGAACACTTCACCTCAATCCGTGCGCCTCGTTCGCAAATCGAGATACATGACGGATAGACAGACATACGCGAACGGCGTGATCAAAAGGCCAACCAATACCGTTACAAGCAACTGCCCTCCCTCCGTCGCGAACAGGATGTCGCCAATCACGGTCAACAGCGTTTGGGCAATACTTAAGAAGAACGTCAAAAAGATTGAAAATCCCACCAAGCGTGCAGTTTGGCCCGCCGTCATCCGCCAACAACGGATGACCGCACGAACGAACGACAAGCCTTCTTCCGTCACGATAGCGGGCAGATAGACGGCTCGTACAGCAAACCAGAGCAAGCCGACGAGAAACGCCAGGCTGCCGATGACGCCGACGACATCGGCGAGTGGCGCTAAGACGGCCGACAGCAGCGACACCATCAAACCAAGGACAAACCAGTATAGGAGCATTGCCAAAACGAAGAGCAAGCATGCCAAGACCATCGTTACGACGCTCGGCAGCAGGCGGCGAAACGAGACGTTGCCCGCTTCCGCCAACGTCACGTCACTGCGTTTCGTGACGTGTTGCGAGGTCACGTGGACGACGATACCAAAGAAAAGCGGAATCACCAGGAATATGTACAAAAGAACGAGCAGCGCGATCCACGCCGCGCTGCCCGGAGGCATCGCGCGAAGGTATTGCGACAAGGTCGTCGCATGTTCCAGCTGCTTGAGCGTGGATTCCACATCGTTGTCCGAAAATGTCAGAAAGCGAATGCGGATATATGCGCTCGCCAGCAGATACGGTGCGAGCACAAGCAAGGACGCGCCAATGAGCGTCCGGAAACGGTGGCGAAACACGACGAGCCCGGCTTGAAACACTTCTCGAATCGATAAAGGCCTCGGTAATTGCAATAGAAACGCCTCCTGCACCGTGGAAAGTGGCCAGGTTAGACCGATGCATAATGAGCCACGCATCCCATCATAGCACACCGCGGCGCTCCTTTGCTCTAAGGACGGATTCAGGAAATCACCCGCGACTCGATCCCGCTCTCGGCGTCCAACTTTGCGTACAATCCACCTTGGGCTACCAACTCCGCGTGAGTGCCTCGTTCGACCAGTCGCCCTTTATCAAAGACGAGAATCTGATCCGCGTGCCGGATCGTCGAGAGGCGGTGCGCAATCACGAGTGTCGTTCGATTCTCCGTAACCGCCTGCAAACCCTTTTGAACCAAGGCCTCCGTATGGCTGTCGAGACTCGCCGTGGCTTCGTCCAGGATCAACACCTTCGGGTTCAGGGCCACGATCCTCGCGAACGATATCAGCTGTCTCTCCCCCGCCGACAGATTCGATCCTTTCCCGTACAATTGCGTGTCAAACCCATGAATGAGGCGTTCAATCACGCCGTCCGCACCGACGACCCGAGCAGCCTCGCGAACGACCTCGTCAGGAATCTCTTCGCGAAACAACCGGATATTGTCGCGGACGGTTCCCGTGAACAAACTGACATCCTGCTGCACAATCCCAATCAGCGCGTGCAAATCGCGCTGTGAATAATCCCAAATGGGTATCCTGTCCAGCGTGATAATCCCTTCCTGCGGCTCGTAAAAGCGCGTGAGCAGCCCCATGACGGAACTCTTTCCTGCGCCGGTGGCGCCGACGACACCGATAAACTGACCAGGCTCGACCGTGAAGGAGATATCACGCAAGACGGGTTGGTCCGGTTTATAGCCAAATGTGACATGTTCGAATTCGACGCGTCCCTGGATGGCGTCGAGATCGACCCTGGCTGTCTCCGCCTTATCCTGAATTTCAGGTTCGTGCTGCAATATTTGGCCGATTCGATCCGCCGCCACCACCGCCGATTGCAACGTGTTCCACTGTTGCGTCATCGCGTTAATGGGTTGAAAGAACTGTTGAATGTAGCGGATGAACGCGTACAGTGTGCCAAACTTGATGGCGTCGTGGAGCACGGCGTTGCCGCCGATGAACACCACGGCGCTCACCGCGACATTGCCCAACAGTTCGAGCGTCCTGTTGAACCACATGGATGTGAAATATTCCGTGATGTTGGCGTCGCGGTACTGCGCGTCCAATCGTTCAAACGCCGCACGCTGACGCTTTTCCTGGTGAAAAATTTGCGTGAGGCGCATGCCGGCAAGATTTTCCGCGAGAAACGCGATCATGCTGGACAAAAGCGTTCTCGTGCGTTGATAGCGCCTTCGCAACTGGCCGCGAAAGGCGGCGGACACACCTGCGATGATGGGCACCAAAATCATCGCGTAGCAGGCAATCCTAGGGTCCAAACGGAACATGGCGAATACAATCATGACAATCGACAGTCCATCGCGTATCAAACTCAGGAAAAAGTTTGTGAAGAACTGACTCACCGTCTCGGTGTCGTTCGAGACGTTGGCGACAAGGGTGCCGATGGGCCTGGAGTCAAAGAATCGCATCGCTTGCCGTTCGATGTGGCGAAACAACGCAAGCCGGATGGAGCGGATGACGCTCTGGCCGGCGCGTTGCAGGACCATAATTTGCATATAGTTCGCCGCAACGCCAATCACCACCACTCCGACGTAAATTGCCGCGATCACGACGAGCCCGTGCATATTGGGATGGTTGGTGGAGATGTCGTTGTCAATCGCGACTTTGACCAGATAGGGCTGCATGACGCTCGACGTGTTGAACACGATGACCAGTGCAATCACTGCGATAAATTGCCAAACATAAGGCCTCGCAAACGGCAGCAGCCGACCCAATGAGGACACGCCTGGCTTGGGTCGGACCGGGCTCTCCTTCGTGCTCACGAAGCGCTCGCCTCCCCTTTTTCCTGCATGGCGTAAATCGTGGCATACAGGCCGTTTTGATTCAGCAGATCCTGATGTGTACCCTGCTCGACGACGGTTCCGTCGTCCATCACGAGAATCCAATCGGCGTGTCGAACAGCCGACAGGCGATGCGCGATGATAATCGTCGTACGCGATTTCCGGACGTCCTCGAGCCCCTGCAGAATTCGCTTTTCCGTCTCCATGTCCACCGCGGACAAACTGTCGTCCATCACGAGGATGGGGGCCTGTTTCAAAAACGCCCGCGCAATGGCGGTTCGTTGGCGCTGGCCGCCGGACAAAGCGACGCCGCGTTCCCCAATCAGGGTGTCGAAACCGTCTGGGAACTCCATAATGTCGTCGTAGATGGAAGCCGCCTTGGCCACGCGTTCAATCGCATCTTCCGAAGCGTCCGCATCGCCGAAGGCGATATTCTCGCGAACGGTCGCCGAGAACAGGAATCCGTCCTGCGGCACGTAGGCAATGCTCTCGCGCAGCGTCTTCAACGGGAGCGACCTGATATCGTGGCCGTCGAGAAAGACAGAGTCTGGCGGAGGATCGAAAATTCTTGGCAGAAGGTTCACCAAGGTCGTCTTGCCGCTGCCCGTGCGGCCGACGATCCCGAGTGTTTGTCCGGGCCGCAAGTGGAAATGAACATCGTGCAAGGCCGCCACCGTGCCATCGGCATACTGGAACGAGTCGAGATCGACCCGGATGTCTCCGTGAATGGCGTCGACTGTCACGGGCTCTGACGGATCCGAAATCCCCGGCTTCTCGTCGAGCAACACTTGCAAACGGATGAGCGATGCGGAAGCACGTTGAAAGTTGTTGATGACCATGCCAATCTGCTGCAGCGGGATGGCGAGTTGTCCAAGATAGAATGTAAACGCGACGAACGATCCCAGTGGAATTTGCTTCGTCAACGCCATCCACCCGCCATACAGCAAGGCGATGGCGAACGACAACGAGCTGGCGGTTGGAATCACACTCTGAAATGTCGCGGATTTGCGGAACAAGGAGATCTGTTCTCCGACGATTTGATCTACGCGCCGCTCGAAACGGGCGCTCTCCACGTCTTCGTTCGCAGTCGCCTTGATCAGCCGAATCGAAGTGAAGCTCTCCTCGGCCAGTTCCGACATGCTGGACAAGGCCTCCTGGACCTTCCGCGATGAGTTCCTCACCTGCGGACCCATCCAGACGATGAAAAACGGGATGAAGACGAGCGGGATCATGCTGAGCAAGGTCAGTTTCCAACTTACTGTGGCAAACGTCATGATCAGCGTCGCGAGCATGAGAAAGATGGCGTTCGTCAAAATGTTGAAACCGCCAGACAGGGCCTCTCTGACCTGTTGAACGTCGTTCATGGCATGGTTGAGCAGATCTCCGATGCTTCGCCTCCGGAAATACTCGGCGGACAGCAACTCCCAGTGTTCGAACAGCCGCAGCCGCAGCAAGTATTCGAACCGGCGGGCGGCCCGCCCGTTCTGCGATTGGCCGATGGCGTAAAAGAATACATACACCACGCCGACCGCGAGCAGCAACAAGGCGTAGACGGCGACACTGTGATAGGTCAACCGATGGGCCGACAAGGCGTCCGTGAATCGGCCGAGAATGTTGGGGAATTGAACATTGATGAATTCGGAAGCGATGATTGCGAGAGTCGAGAGAAGATAGCCCCATTTGTGTTCCAAAAGGTACTGTCGCAACAATGACTGCGGGCTCAATGGGCATTCCTCCTCATGCGCATGTGGAATCCGTCACGGTTGCTTTTCGTCAACCCATGTCTCCGCCTCGGCGGACGCACTATTCTAACATACCCCAGTGTCACAATCTGAAGCAAGCCACAGCGACCCAGTAGAGAACCGCACACGCCCCTGCGGTCAAGATGGCGCTTTTCGTCTTGTACGCGGCATATTTCATCACCGGCAGTTTCATCACCGTCGACATCGCGATGGTGTTGTCGCTCAGGGGCGACGCGAAGCCGCCAAACGTCCCACTGGCAAACACGGCGCCCGCCATGACCGCCAGATTCGCCGTGCCAGTGCCTGCAAGTGAAAAGGCGAGTGGCATCAGCATGGCCCACGTACCGAAGGAAGAGCCGATCACGTACGAGATCGCGCACCCGAAGACAAACAACGCCGGAACGATCAGCGAGTGCGGCACATACTGCGCAATTTCGCGCTGGCAGAACTGTGAGAAACCGAGATCGGCCGAAACCGCGGAAACGCCCCAAATCAACACCAGGAGGACGTTGACCGACATCATCTCGTTGCCCCCGTGCAGAAAGCCAGCCATCGTCCGGCTGATGGGGATGCGCCGAATGGAGTAGAACACAAACATGAACAAAACCGTCACGATGACCGCCTGCAGCATCGCCGCCGAAGCGTTCGCCTGAGTGAGCGCCTGGAACACGGTCCTGCCGCCGTTCTGATACCCTGACCAGTACGTCAGACCCATCGTCAACGCGAGCAGCAGGGCAATGGGCAGCACGAGGTGCAGCGCTCGCGGTTTGCTTTGGTTGGACAGCCATTCGATCACGTCCGGCGCTTGCTGCTCATTGCCGTCAGCGGATCGACTCCATTCGCGGCGCGCTCCAGGGGGCAGCGGCGCAACGCCGATGGTCCCGGTCTCCATCGCGGCTGCAGCACGGATGTGCCGGGCCAGGCGAAACGGTTGATGTTCGATCTCGCGCGCATGGCGAATCACCGTTGGCTTGGCCTGGCCGCTGGCTGCCGTCGCGGCCTTGGCGTGCCGCGCAAAAGTCAGGACAAACCCGACAATGAGCATGGCCCACGCGAAAAAGTTGAACGGAATGGCGGCGAGAAACAGGCGGTACGGCGAGGCCGCTGCGGGTGCGTTGACTTGACCAGCGTGATCGGATGCGGTGTGCATCAGACCGACCATGTATCCGACGAAGGCGGTGCCAAGCGGCACCACAGCGCACAGCGGAGTCGATGTGACGTCGATGGCAAACGCCACCCGCTCCGGCGCAACGCCAAGGCGGCTGAAGATGTTGCGCACGACAGGCGCGATGGTGATGATGCGAAAGTCCGGCGCCATGAACGTGGCGACACTGGACACCCACGTCAGACTGAACGCTCCACGGGCGGAATGGATCCTTCGTTCCATCCACTGCGAGAATCCGGCAACGCCGCCAGACACGCGGATGAGGCCGACAAAGGAGCCAAATAGGAATAGGAACAGCAGCAGATTCAGGTTCCCGGATGAAGCCGCCTCGGCAGCGATGTAGTGCAGCAGCGATGTCAACCCGCCGAGCAACGAAGGGTGGAGAATGTATGAACCACAGACGAGGCCTGCACCGAGGCCAAGGATCACTTGCTTGGTCCATAATGCTATCGGGATGACAATCATAAATGGAATCAGCGAGACCACGGTACCATACATGCGTGAATACCCCTTCCACAGACGTTCGCCCTTAGCGTACACATCTTGGAATATTCCATTCTCTCACCTGGGGTCTTCATAAATCTGCGGCAAGAAGTGGACGATAACGATGAAGAGGAGGATGACCATGTGGTCCCAAACATCCCTCGATCTCGTCGAAACCGCAACCATCGTCTCTTCACTGGGGACCTTGGCGATTGCGTTTACGTCGTGGTATCAAATGCATCGAACCGCACAAGAGACCTTTCTGCCGATCCTGTCGGTGGACGACATTTCGTGGGACGAACGAGGTCAGTTGGTGATTACCGTCAAAAACTACGGCAACGGACCAGCACTGGATGTTCGCATGGAGGTTGCCGATTCCGCGCGGGAGCAGAGGCAGCAATGCCCGCCACTGATTGGAGGTCAACAGGTGACCGCGCTCCACGTGGGCACCAATGAACACAAAGTCGTGACGTTGGCGCAGATTGCTGGTGTGTTTCACACGTCAAAGGAAGAAGCAAGCGAGCGCGTTCAGAGGAACACCGTTCTCCGCATTCACTACACAAGCATCCGGCATAGGCCGTACACGACCGAAGTCGTCCTCGACCACTTCTTCTCATCAACGATCACGCCGCTCGTCGCGATCGACACATAGAAAAGGCGCGCTCCCAAAGCGGGAACGCGCCGTGTTGTGATTGTCGAAAACTTATTTCTCGAACGATGGGTCAAACGCGTCGCGCAAACCGTCGCCGATGAAGTTGATACAGAGAATCGTCAGCGTGATAAACAAGGCTGGCGGCACCCACGCATATGGCTCCGTCGACAGCGTGAAGTAGTCCATGCTCGAGTTGAGGACAGCGCCCCAGCTTGCCGTCGGCGGTTTCACGCCGAAGCCAATCAACGTCAGGGCAGCCTCTGCTCCGACCATGCCAGCCATCAACAGAGTGCTGTTGACGACGATGGGTCCCAGCGAGGCAGGGAGCATGTGACGCAGGATGATCCGCCACGCGCCAGCGCCTGAGATGCGCGCTGCCGTGACATACTCCGCCTCCCGAAGCGTCATGAATAGTCCGCGAATCATTCGGGTCGGCGCCGGCCAAGCGGTGAAGCCGATAATCAAAATCAGCAACGGGACGGATGTGTTGTTCAAAATCGACTGCAACACGATTACGAGAAGCAGGAACGGAAAATTGAACATAAAGTCAACCACCCGCATGATCACCGAGTCGACCCATCCGCCGTAGTAACCCGCGAGGCCACCCAAGATGATGGAGATCAACATGACAATTACCATATCGAAAAAGCCAATCATCAAGTCCACTCGGCCGCCGTACAAATCGCGGGCCCAATAGTCCGTGCCATTGTCGTCCGTGCCCAGCCAGTGAAGCGCCGACGGCGGTGAATCCGTGTTGGCCAGATCCTGTATCGTCGGGCTCCAGTGCGTAAAAAGCGGTGCGCCGAAACACAGAACGACAATAATCAACAATACCACAACGCTGGCAATCGCCATCTTGTTCTTCATGAAACGCTCGACAGCCAGGCGCGTTGGGCTCTTGCTCAAACGAGCGCCCGCCGTGGACCGATTGGTCACTGCCTGTGTATTTACGGACATCATGCAGACCTCCTTTCTTAGTTGTACTGAACTCTCGGGTCAACTATGGCGTACATAATGTCTGCGACCAAGTTGCCAATCAACACCCCGATGGCAATCAGCAACGTTGTCGCCATAATGACAGGGTAATCGCGTTGGGACACCGCGTTGATGGTCAGCAACCCCATACCTTGGTACGTGAACAATCCTTCCAGGATGACGGCACCGCCAATCAACCCACCGATATCGAAACCAAACTGCGTGACAATCGGGACCATCGCGTTGCGGAACACGTGCTTCCGAAATACCTGTCCCTCCTGCAAACCTTTCGCTCGGGCGGTACGCACGTAATCCTGCCGTGAAACGTCGAGCATCGAACCGCGCGTATAGCGGCTGTACACCGTGTTGCTCGTGAGCGCAATGGAGATAGCCGGCAACAGAGCGTGATATATATGGTCTATCAGGCTACCCGAATTCGGACCTGTACCTACCGCGTTTTGAGCCGGGAAAATCGGCCAGTGAATTGCAAACACATACATCAGGAAAATCGCGAAAATAAAGTACGGAACCGAGAAGAACACAAACGAGACAATGGATGTCGAATAATCCAATCTGCTATAAGGGCGACGAGCCTGCATGATACCAATGGGAATACCTATGATGAGAATCAAAATCTCCGCAAGAATCGCAAGGATCAACGTATTCTCAATCGCGGGTCCGAGCAATGAACTGACAGGCTGGTGCTGCGAAAAACTAAAGCCAAAATTGCCATGAAGGACGTTCCATAACCAGTGAAGATATTGGACTGGAAGTGGTAGATTCAAGCCATTCTGCGCTTCCAATGTCTTCTGAACCTGGGCCAGGTCTTTGATTCGCGGATTGATCATGGCGTCAATCGCGTTGCCAGGCGCTAGGTGCATCATCAAGAACGTGAAGATACTGATGGCGATCAGCATTGGAATCATGCCCAGCAAGCGCCGTATGATGTAAGTAAGCATCCCTAACCCCTCTCTGGCGAACCGCGCGCAGATGCGCGCGGTCTGCCGTTTCAGTCACAATATCTGAATTAGCTGTACGACCAATCCTGCGGATTGATAGGTCCGAGCGTCGACATATCCTTCGCAGGAATCTGCAGATTGCTGCTCCACGCGTAAGGAGTATCCGGAGCCCACAGGAAGATGTACGGCAATTGCTGGTTCACATATTGAGCCCACTTCGCGAACGCCGCCTTGCGGTTTGCCTTGTTGAACGACGCAGCGTCGAACGTAGCGGCAATCAACTTGTCGTTCTTCGGATCCTTCCAACGCGGGAAGTTCATCGCGTCGGTGGAATCCCAGAGACCGCGCGGATCCGGATCCGTTCCAAGGCTCCATGCCATCAACCACATCTCGATGCTCTTGTCGTCGTTCTCAACCTTGGTCGCCAAAGTGTTGAAGTCCATCGGCGGGTTGATGGTAACCTTGACGCCAATCGCCTTGAACGCCTGCTGCACGGCAACCGCAATCTGCGCGTCAACCGTGCTGCCGCTGGAATAAGACAGCGTCAGGTTGGCTTCCTTGCCTGTGGACGGGTCGATGCGCATGCCGTCTGCGCCCTTCTTCCAACCAGCTTGATCCAACAACTGGTTGGCCTTGGCCACGTTGTAGTTGTACGGGTTCATACCCTTCGAGGTGTATGCCCAACTGACCGGGGGCAATGGACCCTCAATCGGCGTAGCGTAGCCTTTTTCAATGCCCTGAATCATCTCTTTGCGGTTGAGCGCGTATTCGAACGCCTGACGAACCTTCACGTTCTTGAACTCCGGCTTGTAAAGCTTCAAACCGAGGTAGTCAAAACCGTTTTCCGGCGGCGTAACTACCTTGATGTTCGGGATCTTCTTCAACTTGTCGACATCGGCCAACTGCAGGCCTTCCATTGCGAAATTCACGGATCCATCAGCCAACAGGCCAGGCAATGCGGATTCTGAAACGGTCTTGAACACGACGTTTTGGATCTTCGGTTTTCCGCGGAAATAATTCGGATTCGCCTTCATTTCAACGGAATCCTGGCCGTTGACCTGGACGAACTCGTATGGGCCGTCCGTGACCGTCGGCATCTTGTCTTCAGACGCAGTGACCCAATCTTTCATCGGAATCTTCGAGAAGACGTGCTCCGGAATCGGCTGGATTGAGGCAATATCTGAATACAGAGCCGCCGCATCGACTGTTTGGAAATGCAATTCGAACGTCGTGTTGTTCACCTTGGTGAAGCCGCCAACCTTCGAGAAGTCCGTCGCCTTGCCGGAAGCCAATTCGCTGGAGCCGACGAGGGGCGACACCAGATAGCCATACTGGCCTTGCAGAGTGGTCGCGTACGTCTTCGAGCCCAAGTAGTTCATCGTGAAGAGCACGTCGTCCGATGTAACTGGCTGGCCGTCCGACCACTTCGCCTTCGGGTTGATGTGCATGGTGACGGTCTTCTTGTCCTTCGAGTAGGAATAGCTCTGAATAATGTCTGGAACGAAGTTCAAATTCTTATCGACGGTAAGCAACGGGTCGTACGCATAGCCCACGATGTTCGCCGTGTACAGGCTCGCGTCCATGTCTGGAATGAACTGATCGTCGTACTTCGTCGTCTGCGCAATCACCAGCGTCTGCGACGTACTTGTTGAAGCCGCCCCCGTGTTCGTGTTCGCGGTGTTGGCCGGCTTAGCGCTGTTCGTCGTGTTCGTGGAACAACCCGCGATCACCACAGCGACGGAAGCAGCCACAGCAAGCGTGGCCATTGCTGTCTTTTTCACCTTCGCCATCGTTTAACCCCCTATGTGTTGATAAACAAGTGTTATATCTTCATCGCCAGACACGCGGCTTTACGCGTGAAGATGGCAAGCAACGAGATGGCCGTTGCCGACATCCTTCATGACTGGACGGTGAATTCGACATTCATCCATGACGCGCGGGCAACGCGTATGGAAAGGACATCCCTTTGGCGGGTTTGCCGGGCTGGGAACATCGCCTTTCAGAATAATACGCTGACGCTTCTGCTTACGAGTCGGTTCCAGCGCGGCAGACAACAGCGACACGCTGTACGGGTGAAGCGGATTGGAGTAAAACTCACCCTTCGGCGCCAACTCGACCAAATTGCCCAGATACATCACGCCGACGCGATCGCTGATGTGACGAACGACGGCGAGGTTGTGCGAAATGAATATATATGAAAGGTTGAATTCCTTTCGCAGGTTGACCATCAGGTTCAGAATCTGCGATTGGATGGATACGTCGAGTGCGGAAACGGCTTCGTCCGCCACGATCAGTTTCGGATTCACCGCCAACGCCCGGGCAATCCCGATACGCTGACGCTGGCCGCCGGAAAATTCATGTGGGTAGCGCGCTCGGTCGTCGGCCCTTAAACCGACTGTCTCAAGCAACTGGGCAACTCGCTCCGTGGCTTGTTTGCGGTTCGCCAAATTGTTGACGATAAGCGGCTCACCGATGATATCTTCGATTGACATACGCGGATTCAACGACGCATATGGATCTTGGAAAACCATTTGAAACTTCCGACGAATAGCGCGAAGCTTCGAACCACTTAGTTTAGTGATATCCTCTCCGTCGAAAACAATGCTTCCTTCCGTCGGATCGAGGACGCGCATGATCATCCGTCCGGTTGTCGATTTGCCGCAACCAGACTCGCCAACGATACCGAGGGTTTCGCCAGGCTTCAGGTCGAACGAGACGTCGTTGACCGCTTTGACGTGGCCAACCGTACGCTTTAAGACGCCTGCGCGGATTGGGAAGTACTTCTTTAAGTTGCGAACTTCGAGCAATGTGTCTGCCATCGTTACACCCCTCCCTCTTCGACGAGATCGCAACGGACCAAATGGCCTGGCCGCACTTCGCGCAGGGCCTGAGCCTTCTCAAAGCAACTCGGCTGCGCCAGCGGACAGCGTTCCGCGAACCGGCATCCCGCAGGGAAAGAGGCAGCGTCCGGCACCGTTCCGGGAATGGAGTACAACACTTCGTGATCCGCGTCAATCGACGGAATCGATTGCAACAGGGCTTTCGTGTACGGATGAAGCGGTTGTTCGAACAACTCGTCGGCGTTAACCGATTCGACCACCTGGCCCGCGTACATGACGACGACGTGATCGGCCATCTCGGCGACGACGCCGAGGTCGTGCGTGATCAGAATGATGGATGTGCCAAACTCGTCGCGCATCTTGCGCATCAATTCGAGCACCTGCGCCTGAATGGTCACGTCGAGCGCCGTGGTCGGTTCGTCCGCCAACAGCAATTTCGGTTCACAAACCATCGCCATCGCGATCATGACGCGCTGGCGGAGACCGCCTGACAGTTGGTGGGGATATTCACGCACAATCTGTTCCGCGCGCGGCACGCCGACAAATTTCAACATTTCGACGGCGCGGTGAAGCGCTTCTTTCTTCGTGATCTTGCGGTGACGGAGGATGACTTCAGTAATTTGATCACCAATGCTCAACACTGGGTTCAACGCGGTCATCGGCTCTTGGAAGATCATCGAAATGTCGTTGCCGCGAACACCCGTCATCTGCTGCTCGGTGAGCTTCAACAGGTCCTGTCCATCGAGAACGATTTCGCCAGATACGATTTTTCCGCGTGGTTTCGGCACCAATCGCATAATCGACAAAGAAGTCATGCTCTTCCCGGAACCTGATTCACCGACGACGCAAAGAATTTGTCCCTTTTGCACGTCGATGTCGATCCCGTCCACGGCACGCACTTCTGTATTCTTACTAATGAAATAAGTCCGTAGGTCTCGAATGGCTAACAATGGTTCGGCCATTCATCCTCCCCCCTTACACCTGTCGGGAAGTGGATGTTTCCCGGTATTTGAAAGATATATCAATATACTAAAACGAGTAAGAAAAGCTTCGGTACCTGCGATATACGGTAGATTATAAACACCGCTATATTCGTTGTAAACACACCACAAAATGGGCTGATGTAGCGAGTTTTTCTTAATAATCCGCGAAATGACTGGATTGAGCAATTATTTCCGGAAATGTTCTGAATTATAGTTTATTTCTAACGCGTCAAAATAGATGACATGATTTGCAGATTTCAACCTGCGATGTGAAGAAATAGCTGATTGTCATATCCACGGATACGGATGAATATGCAGTCTGTCAGAGACCTTCATATCCACCACGCTCGCTCCTGAGATTCCCCCTCTCAATGTCCTGATGCCGTCTTGATGTCGAAAACGGCGTAAGCCGCCTTCTTTCAAGCCGCTTTCAATAGTAAAATGGACAATAACGATAAGACATGAGCATACCAACCCGAATTCTGGAGGTCAAGCCCTTATGCGTATATTGCTCGTCGAAGACGAACGCCGCCTTGCGGCAGCACTTCGGCAATTACTAAAGGAAAATCAATACGTTGTCGATGCCTCGCACGACGGTGAAGAAGGATATGACTTTGCGCTGACGGACAGTTACGACTTGGTCATACTCGATATTATGCTCCCAGGCATGAGTGGAGTCGATATCTTGCGTGGCATGCGCGAGCACGATGTGCAAACGCCTGTCCTTTTGTTGACAGCCAAGGATACGGTTGAAGATCGGGTCAACGGGTTGGATGCGGGTGCCGATGATTATTTGGTGAAGCCGTTCGACAATAAGGAATTACTGGCGCGGGTACGCGCACTTTCGCGGCGCACTGGGCAATTCAGCGGTACCGACGCAATGGAGGTTGGACCGTTCCGCCTCGACTTTACCACGCGAACCGTCACTCGGCGCGGCGAGGTGTTGTCGTTGACCGCGAAGGAATTTCAATTGTTGGAACTATTCCTCAGAAACCAGAGCAAAGTGCTGTCGAAGGAAATCATCCTTGATCGGGTTTGGGGACCTGATGCGGATGTGATTGGAAACGCGGTCGAAAACTACGTGCATTTTCTGCGGAAGAAAATTGACGAGCCCGACAAACCGTCGTACATCTCCACCGTGCGCGGCGTCGGTTATTTGTTCGATCCCGACGCAGGTTCCCATGATTCCAGATAAGCGCCATATGGAGAGGAAGTCTCTTTTTGTTTAGAGGGCTGAGCATTCGTCTCACATTGTTGTCTGTTGTGCTGCTTGTCATTCTCTACAGCATCACGTCGTTCGCCGTGTTTGCCGTTCTCCGAAGCTACGTGATGCACGGAGTCGACGCGCAGCTTCGCAAAGCGTACTTAAACGTGGTGGCATCCGCTTTGGAGACGGGCATTCCAAGTTTCGGGACGACTGGTTCTCCTCAAGTCAGCTACATCATCTCCTACGGCGGCGTCTTTGACTCGATTCCAGACAGCGAATTGGCGAGTCAGATTGAACACAGACTGCAGAACATCGACACGTCTGGAACCTATTTGGACTTCACGGCAAGCGGCGAACATTACCGGATTTTGTTCGTTCCCCTCGTGAAGCAGCCGCACAAAGGACAGCCGTATGTGGCTACCGTGATGGACGATTCGCAGACGGTGCACATCCTGCAGATGATGCGGGTCGTGATCGTCACGGTGGGCGCATTTGGCGTGTTCGGAGCCGCCTTGGTGGGCTTTATCCTGTCGGACCGGATGCTGCAGCCGATCCGGCGAGCCTGGACTCGGCAGCTCGAATTCGTCGCCGACGCATCGCACGAACTGCGCACGCCGCTCGCCGTCATCCAATCCAACCTTGGGATTGTGATGGAGCATACGGACGAAAGCGTCGAAGCCAACCTCGAGTGGCTCAACAACGCGCACAGCGAAGCCCGCAGGCTCTCGAAGCTGGTGCAAGACCTGCTGACACTGGCGAGATCGGATTCCGAGCGCATGCCGCTGCACTGGCAGCCCATCGATCTTCGCGAACTCGTGCTGCGCGTCCAGGAGCTGTATGAGACGATCGCGGAGATGAAAGGCGTTCGACTTCAGGTCGACGTGCCTCAGCCAGTGCGGATTGTCGGAGATCGCGACAGACTCCACCAGTTGCTCGTCATCTTGATTGACAATGCGGTCAAGTTCTCCAATGAAGGCGGTGAAGTCACGATCTCCGTCCATCAGTCGCGCAACCATGTGATTCTCTCGGTGAAAGACAACGGGCTTGGCATTGCCAAGGAGAATCTGAACCGCGTGTTTGATCGATTTTTCACGGTCGATCCGTCGCGCTCGCGCGAGCAATCGAGCAAAGGCACTGGCCTGGGCTTGTCGATTGCCCGCTGGGTGGCCGAAGCGCACGGCGGCCGAATCGGCATTTGGAGCGAAGGCATCGGCCACGGGACCACAGTTCGCGTCGATCTGCCAATCAACAGCAAGGCCTTTGCTCAGCCGGCGAAGAATCGTCTGCGGGACGCCTCCGATGGCAGCGTCACAGTACCGGCTCTCGACAGTCCGGGCACCCCTGACGATCCGGTTACTCCTGACGATCCGGCTCGCCATCACGAGCCGTCAGTTCCGGATGAGACTGACGGTGAACCGTGATGCCCAAACTCTCGTAGTAACGATGAAGGAAGTCGGCGAGCGACCTTTGCGCCTGCTCCGCTGTGAACGCCTCCGCGATGCCGTGAGCGCGCAATCGCTCGACGAGCGTCGTCGACGTAGCCGGATCGACTCGATACGGATTGCCCACTTCGACGTAAAACGTGTTGATGGCCGACAGTGCGGCGGCGAGATCCACATCGATCATCACGCACGCGTGCGCAAGCACGTACCCTGGGTGGCGCGACGCGGTTCCAGCCAACCCGCCGCGCCACGCTTGGGCCGTTCCGACCAGCTTTTTGCCATCGACGATCACGTTGTAGTTGCCATCACAGTAGCTTCCCGGCATCTCGCCGGTCGCAGCCTTGAGGCCGAGGGAACTCAGCCATGCGATGAGACTGCCGCAGAGCAGCCGATAATAGTCGTCCGTGGTCGCCTTTTCTCGCGTTCGCGGCAGCAGAAGCGACAAATTCAACACGCCTCTGCCATGGGGAACGGCTGTCCCGCCCGTCGGTCGGACGAAGACGGACCATCCACGATCCCGCATCACTTGCATCGCACGCTGCCCAGCATCGCCAGCGACGTCTCGCCGACTCACGACCAGCCCCTGTACGTCCGCATGTCGCCACACTCGAATGGTCGGCCTGCGCTCTCCGCGCCCCACGGCCTTCGCGATCCAGTCGTCCAGTTCAATATTTGCTTCGGCGGACTCCTTGTTTTCTTCCACATCAATCTCAATATCTCGCGGCATCCGTTGCCACACTTCGTCGGATAGCATCCGTGCTTCGTCTGACCACATCTATTTGTCCCTCTCCATCTCGCTCGGGGTTCCACTGACTCCGGTTCTTCGCAACATGATACGGGAGCGCGAACGAAACAACAATGCGCCTCCAAGGCGCCGCCTTCACCCGGGCCAAGACGTGTCGGGGCCCATCGCGGCGACGATTTCCGGAAGTTCGTCGACAAACCTGGAGGCGGCGGCAGATAAAATGCCATGTCGTCGCGTGACGACGGTGATGGTTCGCGATCCCAATTCCATGTCCGCCAGCCGGATCACGCGGACACGTTCGTTTCGAACATCGTCCTGCACGGCCGACCACGGGATCACGGCGACGCCAAGCCCGGCTTGGACGAAACGGCTCATCGCTTCCAGGCTGTCCGTTTCAACCACGGGTTGAATGACCTCCGAGAGACCAATTTGGGCAAACCTATCGTGAAGAAGGCGGCGCAATCCCGAATCGCGATGCATGACGACCATCGGATGTTTCACCAAATCCGCAGCTGCGCAATCCCGCCCCGCCAAAGCGTGGCGAGGCGGTGCGACGACCACCAGCTGATCTTGCCACAGTGCGGTGGCATGGAACGAACTGGAGTCATTCGGCGGAGTTGTGACGATGGCGATATCGACCGTACGCGCGTTCAGTTGATGGAGCGTTTCTTTGGATGAGCCGGTGACCACCTGAAACTGTACGCTTGGATGATGCGAGGCATATGCGGCAAGAATGGATGGCAGACGATACAAGGCAGGAGACAGTCCGGAACCGATGCGGATGATGCCGCGTTCGGGATCGACCAGCATGCCGAGGTCTTCCAGCAATCGATGTTCGAGCTGAGCCACTTCGGTTGCGTACTCGTACACGCGTCGGCCTGCCTCCGTAGGAATGAGCCGCCTAGAGGATCGTTCAAACAGGAAGACCCCAAGCAGCCGTTCGAGCTGTTGAATTTGCCTAGTCACGGTCGGCTGCGTCGTGTGGAGTTGCGATGCCGCTCGGGACAACGATTGACATTCCACAACCCGCAAAAACGTCTCGTAGAGCTGTTCCACTCGCCCGCCTCCCATACGAATTCCGTATCAAAATCATACTTATTATTCATTTTACACATATATCGACGAAGCGTACACTATCGTTGTACATGACGCGATGTCCGGTCCGCGACAAGCCGCAGCACGAAGGAGCTGCGACGGTCGCACGGACAGTCGGGACCTGAGGAGGAAACGCATTGTTCCACGCGGTGGTAGGCGCCCAATACGGCGACGAAGGCAAAGGCAAAATGGTCGATTATTTGGCGGAGAAAGCCGATCTGGTTGTTCGCTACCAGGGCGGCGGCAACGCTGGTCATACCATTGTCAACCAGTACGGCAAGTTCGCGTTGCACCTGGTTCCGTCCGGCATCTTTCACAATCACACCATCTCCGTGCTTGGCGCAGGCGTGGTGCTGCACCCGCAGCAGTTGGTCGACGAGTTGACGACACTCGAAGCCGCTGGCATCGACACGCGACGCCTCGTGATCTCGGAACGGGCGCATATGGTTCTGCCGTACCACATATGGCAGGATAAGTGGGAAGAAGAACAGAGATCGAAGAAAGTCGGCACCACGCTTCAAGGCATTGGCCCCGCGTACCAGGACAAGGTGGGGCGATTCGGACTGCAGGTCGGTGAACTGCGCGATCTCCATCGTCTTCGCACCCGCCTCGAAACCGCGTTCCAGGCCAAGATCAACCGCATTCCAGGCCTCGCGTCGTACGGGACGTTTGACGAAATTTGGACCTCTCTGCTCGCAGCCAGGGACAAACTGCTGCCGTATATCGCCGATACGACTCCGTTGCTGTACGAAGCGCATCAGGCCGAGAAAGACGTGTTGTTCGAAGGACAGTTGGGCATCATGCGAGACCTGGACTGGGGCGTCTATCCGTTCGTGACTTCATCCAATCCAATTGCCGGCGGCATCGGAGCTGGCGCGGGCGTGCCGCCGACGGCGATCCGGCGTATCACGGGCATCACCAAGGCGTACACGACCGCGGTTGGAGAGGGCCCGTTCCCGACACAGTTGAACGATTCCTACGGAACGTACCTGCAGGACAAAGGCCACGAATATGGAGCCACGACGGGCCGACCGCGGGCATGCGGCTGGCTGGACATTCCGACGCTGCGCTACGGCGCTTGGATCAACGGATATACAGAACTCGCGTTGATGAAGCTCGACGTCCTGTCTGGACTGGACCAGATCCAAGTCGCCGTCCGCTATGAGAAAGACGGAACTCAGTACGAATGGCCCTTGCCCGCCTACGACATGGAACTCGTTCAACCAGTCTATGAGACGTTGCCCGGCTGGCAGGAGGATATTTCCGACTGCAGAACATTTGCCGATCTCCCTGCGAACGCGCAGGCCTTCGTACGCCAAGTGGAAGCATGGGTTGGCGTTCCGGTTCGATATGTGAGCGTGGGACCGGATCGGGCGCAGACCATCCTGCGCGGCGATATGGAAACGCAAGCGTAAACAATTCGTCCCGATTCGCCCCCAGGAAAGTCTTGAATTCAAAGGCAAATTCGGGCTAAATGATAGATAGACGCTGTGTTGCGTTCATTTAGCCCGAGAGGATTGTCCAGCATGAGGAAAGCTGCCCATACTGCTATTGCTATCGTGTCCTCGGCTGTCGTATTGAGCGGTTTGTCGTCGTTTTCGACATTTGGGGCAAACGTTTTCAAACACAGTCAGTCAGCCGCTGTCTCGCGCGTTCACACCAGTGGCGACATCGCCCCTCTCCCTTTGCCCGCTGGCAGACCAGCGGGATCGGCTGACGCGATTGCATCCCTCGACCATTCGGCGCAACCGCAGCGGGCCAAGGTTGACACCGCCGCGCAGGCGCATTACGCCTACTCTCCCTATCCTAGCAACTTGAGTCTCGTCAAAGTCAAGGCCTACGGGTCCGATGTGACAACGGCCGACGTCAATCACGTCACGTCGATTCTCAAGGAAGTCGGCTCTGTCGGCCGAGTGAGCTCGTTTCTCGGCTTGCGCATGTCGACGCCGGCCACCATCTATCTGGTGCGATCGTCGAGCTCGTATGCCAAGCTGCTCAAGAGCATCGGCGTCTCCAAAGGCGACGCGCAAAGTTTATCGGAGGATTCCAACGGATTCACTTTGGGCAATACGATTATCATTCCGTTAAATCAAAACCCGTCGGACGCTGATCTCGCCAACACCTTGACCCACGAGTTGACGCACGCGACCATCAATCAGAATATCTCGTCGATCCCGAGTTGGATGAATGAAGGCATGGCTGTCTACATGGGCTTTAACGCACAAAAATCGTTGGAGCCGCTCGTTCAGTTTGAGGGCGACGAACGAGAATACGCAGAGGACATCCTGCAGGTCGTTCAAAGCAACCAACTGGTTCCCCTGACTGGAGACGAGAGCGCCATTCTCGCGGGAACGGAAACGTACGATTACGAGTTGCAGGATTGGCTTGCCATGTGCAATCTCATTCACCAATTCGGGATATCGTCCATCGCCAGGCTCGCCAACGCCCTGACGCACGAAAACGCGGACCAAGCCTTCCAATCGACGTTCGGCGAATCGGTCGCGGCATTCAACACGCAGTTCACCAAGCAACTGGAGGTCGCCGCTAAAGAGCCGAACAGCGGCGCGCTGGTCACCATCAACGTAGCCAGTCATGTGAGTGGAAGCATCCAGTTCCTCGGCCCCGATCAGTCTCACTACCAAGCGGTCGCTCTGCAGTCAGGAACACATCAAATTAAATGGAACAAGAACGGCTCCCTCGTCAGTTCACTTGCTGGCGCGGCAGCAGAGAAGCCTACAGACTCGCCTGATCCAACCTCCGCCTACATCTCGGTCGTCCCCACGACGAAGCTGACTGTCGGCAAGAAACAGGTGCACGATTTCGGATTCCGGTTCGATTTCGAAAATGGTCTCTACGCGTTTCAAAGCGGTTGGATCGACTTCACCAACGGACAAGTGACTGATGTCACGCAACCATCGGCACTCGGCTTCACCATCACCAACGTCACCGAGCTGGATACGTCCAATCCAATCATTTCGATGTTGAACGCGGAGTGACCCCCAGCGAAGCGACCGCCAGTAGAGCGATCCCATGTAAAAATGGCCCCGGCGAGTCAACTCATCGCCGGAGCCATTGCGCATCTTATGAGGTGAATCAACCGCTGCCCGATCTCGACGGCAGCATTCCTTCGTCTTACTTGGAAGCGATGTAGGCGGCGAGATCGACCACGCGATTCGAATAGCCCCACTCGTTGTCGTACCAAGCGACGACCTTCACCATGTCGTCGATGATCATCGTCGACAGGCCGTCCACCGTGGAGGAGTGTGCGTCGCCGTTGTAGTCGTGCGAGACAAGCGGCAATTCGTTGTAAGCCAAGATGCCCTTCAACGGACCTTCTGCGGCTGCCTTCAGAGCACCGTTGACCTCTTCCACCGTCGCGTTCTTCTTCGTTTGCGCTGTCAAGTCGACAATCGAAACGTTTGGCGTCGGAACGCGCATCGCCATACCATTCAAGCGGCCCTTCAGGTGCGGCAGCACCAAGCCGACAGCCTTCGCGGCGCCAGTGGACGTCGGAATGATGTTCAACGCGGCGGCACGGGCACGGCGCATGTCGGAGTGCGGAAGATCGAGAATGCGTTGATCATTGGTGTATGAGTGAACCGTCGTCATCAAGCCCTTGACGATACCGAACGTGTCGTCGATCACCTTCGCCACCGGCGCCAAACAGTTGGTCGTGCACGAAGCGTTGGAGATGACATGGTGCTGCGACGGATCGTACACCTCGTGGTTGACGCCCATCACGATGGTCACATCTTCGCCCTTCGCCGGAGCCGAGATGATGACCTTCTTCGCGCCACCCTTGGTGATGTGCACTTCTGCCTTGCTCTTATCGGTAAAGATACCGGTGGACTCGATCACGATGTCCACGCCAACCTCAGCCCATTTGATAGCGCCTGGATCGCGTTCCGCGAAAACTTTGACGGACTTGCCGCCAACGACGAGATCATTGCCCTCAGCATGAACGTCCTCTTGCAGCACGCCATGTACGGAATCGTACTTCAACAGAGCCGCCAGAGTTTGCGCGTCCGTCAAATCGTTGACAGCGACAACGTCGATGTCCTTGTTGTTCAGCGCCGCGCGAAATACGTTACGGCCAATGCGGCCAAATCCGTTAATGCCTACTTTCACTGCCATGTTCATTCTCTCCTCACTTGTGAGAATCGGTTTGAAGCAGACGATGTGCTGCACCCTCATCCGTCACCAACATGTCGATGCGATAAGCCTTTGCTGCCGCGGCGATGGCGGTTGCTTTGTCCGACCCCCCCGCTACGGCGAGTACCACGCGGACGTGCTCGATGTCGGATAATCTCAGACCGATGGTCTTCATCGAATAGGCGACTTCTCCATCGCGATTAAAGTAGTAACCAAAGGCTTCAGCCATCGCCTCTCGTTCACGAAGGACGCGGAGTTCCTCCTCGGACGCTTGCCGGCGCCTCGCCATCGCGAAGGCGTCGCCAATGCCGTGAACGACGACGGAGGCGGATCGAATAAGCGGCAACCGCTGCTGAATATATGGATCTCCTAGCAGTTGCTCGAACGCCTGCGGGGACAGGCTGTCTGGTATGTGCAGCATGATGGACTTGCCGCCGAGACGATCCGCCAACGTCGCCGCCACCGTATTCGCCTGGTAAGCGACAGTTTCACCGACACTGCCGCGTGCCGGAACCACCTGTATGTCCCGAACGGACGACTTCGCCGGCATCGCGTTTGCCAACGCGGCCACCGTCGTACCGCCGGTGACGGCGACAATGTCGCCATCCTGCAGAGACTGCAGCAACAGTTCCGCCGCCGTCGCACCGATTCGCTCCTTCACCCACTCATCCACATCGCTGTCGCCTTCAACCACGACGACCTTCGGAATACCGAGAGCTTGCGAAAGCGCCCATGCGACATCGGAACGCCCTGCCACGACCGCAGCCACTGGTTCCAACATCCCTAGTAACGTGTGTCCTTCGTCCGATAGTGATACGCCACTCGACGAACTATGTAACAAACCTTGACTTCTCAGCACATCCAACTCTGATCGAAGCGTCCGTTCGGACTGTCCGATGGCCTGCGCGAGCGCTCTCCGTCCCACAGGACCAAGCGCAGCCACGCGTTGCAGAATCCGCAAACGGTTCTGAAACACGTCCATCAACTCAGGAACGATTCTTCGTACCGCGACCCAATCCGTCGTATTCATGACGTTTCCCCTTTTGGCTACGGCGCATTCTGAAGGAAATGGAGCCAACGTTCTGAGCCAATCCAGTCTTAACAGTCCACCTGTCCGAAACGTATGGAATAAACGTATGGAATAAGAGTAACCGCCAGTTCGATTAAGCTGATCCGGCGAACCGCCGATCCGGCAGAGCCAAACCCGACGATGATCATTTCAGCCGACTATCGAGCTGATATCGAGCTGATATCGAGCTAACTTGCGGGACCCTATTCGTCCCTGTGCATCATATTTCGTCCCGACGACTACAGTGTATCCTCATCGCACAGTAAGTGCAAGACTGCATCGATGAATTTGGGTGCATACAGCGAGAGGGCTCGATGACCGCGATGCCGCGATCGGGGCGGGGGCAAGCGGGAGGCCGAGGGACGAGGGACGAGGGACGGGGGGCGGGCGGGGGTCGGGGGTCGGGGGCAAATAAGCGGCCCAGAGACGCTTAAGTGTGTCGAATCGTGTGATTTGCCACGAATAAGCCGCTCACAGACGCTTAAGTGGCGGACATCGCCCCATTCTGGAGGCGCCGGAGGCAAATAAGGCGCTGAGGGCCGCTTATTTGCCTTCTATCCTGTCACTTCGCTGAAATAAGCGGCTGAGAGACGCCTATTTGCGCTACCCCGCTACCCGCTACCCGCTACCCGCTACCCGCTACCCGCTACCCGCTACCCGCTACCCGCTACCCGCTACCCGCTACCCCGCTACCCCGCTACCCCGCTACCCCGCTACCCCGATACCCCGCTTTGCCCACCCGGCCACAACCTGCCCGATCGGCCGCTAGATTTTCCGCAGTTGGACGCCGGTGACGCGGTGCTCGTCGCCTTTTTCTAGGATGAGATCGGCGCGCTGTTTGGTTGGCAGAATATTTTCTCGCAGATTCTTGGCGTTGATCTCTTCCCAAATCCGGCTCGCCGTCGCCTCGGCCTCTTCGTCGGAGAGCGTGGCGTAACGGTGAAAATAGGATTTCTCGTCCCTGAAGGCGGTCTCGCGCAAAGTAAAGAAACGCGAGATGTACCATTCGCGAATCGTGCGTTCCGGAGCGTCGACGTAGATCGAAAAGTCGAAGAAGTCCGAGACGTTGATATTGAGCGACTTGCCGTGTTTGCCGCTGGATTTGGTCTGCAGCACGTTCAGACCTTCGAGGATGACGATGTCGGGCTGCCGGATCGAAATGACTTGCGACGGCACGATATCGTACGTCAAATGCGAATATACCGGCGCGGTCACTTCAGGCATGCCGGATTTCACGTCGGCCAAAAAATGAATGAGCCTGCGCAAATCGTAGCTTTCCGGGAAACCTTTCCGGTGCATAATTCCTCGGCGTTCGAGTTCCGCATTCGGATAGAGGAAGCCGTCCGTCGTGACTAGGTCGACCTTGGGATGATCCGGCCACCGCGCGAGCAGCGCCTGAATGATGCGGGCAGTGGTGCTCTTGCCTACAGCCACGCTTCCTGCGATCCCAATGATATAAGGCACCTTGCTGCCTGTATGTCCGAGAAAGTCATGCGTCGCTTGATACAGCTTCTGTGTGGCGCCGACGTACAGATTCAGGAGTCGGGAGAGCGGCAGGTAAATCTCTTCGACTTCCGTGAGCGAAACCCGCTCGTTGAGCCCGTGCAATGCGGCCAAGTCGGATTCTTCCAACAAAAGCGGAGTGGACGCGCGCAAGTTGCGCCATTCGTCTCGCGTAAATTTAATGTATGGTGAAAACTTGCGTCCGTTAGAAACTGCGTTTGAAACGTGGTTGCTGTCCATCATTCGCCTCCATCAGCAAGCTTGAAGCGCTCCTTGCTGCCGATCCGTCGAACGCTCCATCCAACAGCTGGAACGGCGACACCGCGAGCTCAAGCCTCAAAGCAGGAGCCCGGCCAGAACTGCCGGGCTCCGCACAGTATACAACTTTTCGGTCCGCAACTAAAGCTGCGATCCATCGAGCAAAACACATCCGTACGTCACATCGGCTTAGGCGAGAAAGCGATATTGGGCCGCGACGAGATCGTAGTAATAGCCGCCGACGGACATGAGATGGGCGTGATCGCCGCGCTCGACGATTTTCCCGCCATCAAAGACGAGAATTTGGTCTGCGTCGCGGATGGTCGACAATCGGTGCGCCACGACGAAGGCGGTGCGGCCCGCGAGCAGCACTTCGAGCCCCTTCTGAATCAGGTGCTCCGTATACGTGTCGATGCTTGCCGTCGCTTCGTCGAGAATGAGAATGCGCGGATCGGCCAATATCGCCCGCGCGAACGAAATCAATTGACGCTGCCCCTGCGAGAGCCGACTGCCGCGTTCCAGCACCTCGGTGTGGTAGCCGTCCGGCAGGCGCTCGATGAACTCGCTGGCGAACACGGCGCGCGCCGCGGCCTTGACGTCGTCGTCGCTGGCGGCCGGATTTCCGTACCGGATGTTTTCCATGATGGTTCCAGAGAAAATGAACGTCTCCTGGAGCACCATACCGATTTGGCTGCGCAAACTGTCGAGTGAGACCGAAGTGATGTCCTTGCCGTCGATCAGGATTTGGCCCTCGGTCGGATCGTAAAACCTGCCCAGCAGATTCATCACGGTACTCTTGCCAGCGCCGGTGTGCCCGACGAGCGCGATGGTCTGTCCCGGTAACGCCTCAAAAGACACGTCTGTCAGCGCACGGCGGCCGAGCTCGTAGGAAAAGCCCACATTGCGAAACTCGACGTGACCTTTGATGGGCGGGATCGGCAAGGCTCCGTCCCTGTCCACGATATTCGGGCGCGTGTCGAGGTATTGAAAAATTCTTTCCGAGGATGCCATCGCGACGAGAATCTGATTGTAGACCTGGCCAAGCTGTCCAATCGGCGTCCAGAAGTTGCCAAGATAGTTCGCGAACGCGACCAAGAGACCCACGGTGACAACGCCGTTGTGCAGCAGGTGCACGCCGTACCAGAAGAGGAGTGCGCTTCCAAGGGCACCCGTGATATCGACGAGCGGACCAAACGGGATACTCCAACGCTGCGCCATCAGGAACGTCTTCATGTAATCCCGATTCATCGACTCGAAAAATTCCTGGTTTTCTTCCTGGCGCACGTACGACTCGGTGACGCGCATGCCTTGAATGCCTTCGGCCAAGTGCGCATTGATCCGGCTGAGGCGCAAGCGAACCTGTTGCCATGATCGCCGGATTTGGATGGTCAGCCGCAGCGACAGGATGAACATGAAAGGCACCACAATGAGCGTGATGATCGACAATTGCCAATTCAGCGAGAACATAATTGCGATGACGCCAATCAATGTGAACAGATTCGTGATGGAGTTGATGACACCGTTTGTAAACAAGTCTTGCAGCGAGTTCACGTCGTTCAGAATACGAACGAGAATCGATCCGGCCGGTCTGCTGTCGAAGAAGTCGCTCGAAAGTCCCTGAACGTGCTCGAACAACTCTTTGCGCAACCCTTGGATGACGCGCTGCCCCAATTGGTTCGTCAAATAAATTCGAAATGACGACGCCGCAAAGTTCAACACGTACAATCCCGCCAAAATTGCGCCATACGTCATCAGCGAACTCACGTGGTGATTGGAAATCGCCGTGTCGATGGTGCGGCCGACGAGATACGGCGCGATCAGCGTGACGGCCAAATTGCCGAGCGTCGCGCAGAACGCCGCCACGATCAACCCCGGATACGGCAGCATATAGGAAGCGAGCCGCTTCATCAGTGTGAATTGAAAGCTCTTTTCGAGCGCCTCGTCGTCGCGATAGATAAACGGCGCCCGAAGCATCTCGTCGGAAGGCTTGGTGGACGTCTCATGCACACTCATCAGCAATTGCCCTCCGTTCCGGTCTGCATCGCTACTGGAACCTCGCTCATGGAAGCGAAATCTTGGAACTGCATTCTGAAAATCTCCTGATAAAGTCCTTCCTGGTTCGCGAGTTCATCATGCGTGCCGCGCTGCACGATCTTGCCGTCGTCCAAGACCAAGATCTGGTCAGCGCGTTTGAGCGACGATATCCGGTGCGCGATGATAAATGTCGTTCTTCCTTCCATAACCTGCTGCAACGCCTGCTGGATCTCGTATTCGGTCTCCATGTCGACAGCGCTGGTCGCATCGTCCAAAATCAAAATGCTCGGATTCAACAAGATGGCACGCGCCAGGGCGACACGTTGCTTTTGTCCGCCTGACAGCCCGAGTCCGCGCTCGCCAACCAGCGTCATGTACCCTTCGGGCAAGGCGTCGATGAACTCCGCCGCATCCGCGACTCTCGCAGCTCGCTCGACTTCCTCCACACTCGCGTTCGGTCTGCCGTACGCGATGTTGGCGAAGATCGTCGTGGAGAACAAGAACGGTTCCTGGAACACGACGCCAATCTGCGACCGCAGGCGGTGCCGATCCCACTCCTTGACGTCGATCCCGTCAATGAGCACCTGCCCTTCCGACGCATCCCGGAATCGCGCGATGAGCGACGTCAACGTAGACTTGCCAGCACCGGTGAGTCCGAGAAGCGCGATGGTTTGCCCAGGTTCCGCAACGAAATCGATGTTCGAGAGAACATTCTTGTCGCCAAATTTGACAGAGACGTTGCGAAACTCGACGCGTCCCTGCATCTCCTTCGAGACGTGCTCCGTCTCCGCATCAAAATCGTCCGGATATTCAAGAATTTCAAGCAATCGTTCGCTGGCCGCAGTCGCCTGCGTCCAGTTGTTCAGGTAGAAGCCCAACTGTGACATCGGCCAAATCATGTACCACACGACCGACAGGAACGCGATAAGGTCGCCCAGATTCATTCGCTGGGACATCACCAGCCAGCCGCCCACCATCAAAATGAGGACGACGCCAATGTTACCGACAAACTCGATGAATGGAAAAAATGTGCGCCACAATTTTGTCGCGTCCATGTTGGCATCGTAGTAGGCGTTGTTCCGCTCATTGAATTTGTCGATCTCGAACGGTTCCTTCGCAAACGATTTCACCGTCCGCATCCCCATCAAGTTTTCCTGAACTCCGGAGTTCAACCTCCCAAGCGCACGCCGGACGTTCTGAAAGACCGGGTGCAGGCGCGAGTTGAAGCGAAGCGCCGTCACGGCGAGGATGGGCATCAGCGCGGTGAGCACCAAAGCCAGTACCCAGTTCATCGAAAGCATCAATCCGATGCCCATGAACACGATGAGGACGATACTCATAAGGTTGTTGATACCGAACGCGAAAAACATCCGAACCGCGTCCAAATCGGCGGTCATGCGCGACATCAGGTCTCCAGTGTGAATGCGGTCGTAATAGGAAAATGGCTGATGATTCAATTTCTTATAGAGTGCATTCCGCAAATCAAAGCTGGTCCTGCTGCCAAAAACCTGTGCAAGGTAAGCCTGCGTAAAGTTAAACACGCCTTTGATCAGCGCCGCCACGAGGATGGCCGCCGACAACGGCAACAGTTCACCGAATTGATGCCCAATCACAACTCGGTTCACAATCATTTTCAATAAGTACGGGTACGCAAGCTGAAGCGCCGTCGTCAACAACATCAACGATAAACTCACGTACAATAAGGGCAGATATGGGCGATAAAAGCGACGAAGTCGTCGGTACACGCCTTCCACGAAGTTCTCTCCTCTCCCATTTTCCCACACCCTGTAACAAGTGACACGAAAGTCATTTAACCACAATCCTAACCGACTGGATATACACGATTTGGTCATCTATTGACTCATTTTGCTGTCCCGCAAAAACAGTCGAGCAATACCGTGAAGCGCGAAGATTATGAATAGGCGAGGGGTGTGGCGGTGGCGGTGGCGGTGCGAGGGGCCGGATGAGGCGAGGGGCGAAGCGGGGTCACGCCGAATAAGCGGCCCGCAGCCGCCTATTCTTCGGAAAGCGGCGAGATCGATAAACTCAAGCGGCCCTGGGACGCTTATTTCGGTCGAATCCGTCGGGGCGGGCGCCGGTTGCTCCATTTAAGCGGCTCAAGGCCGCTTATTCCTTGCAGCTCGGAGAATTCGACACACTTAAGCGGCTCTGGGACGCTTATTTCGGCCGGAGGTTGCCGGAGGTTGCGGAGTCGGCCGGGGCGGTGGTGGTGCGAGGGGCCGATGTGGCGAGGGGCGGAGTGGGGTCACGCCGAATAAGCGGCCCACAGCCGCCTATTCTTCGGAAAGCGGCGAGATCGATAAACTTAAGCGGCCCTGGGACGCTTATTTCGGTCGAATCCGTCGGGGCGGGCGTCGGTTGCTCCATTTAAGCGGCTCAAGGCCGCTTATTCCTTGCAGCTCGGAGAATTCGACACACTTAAGCGGCTCTGGGAGGCTTATTTCGGCCGGAGGTTGCCGGAGGTTGCCGCCGGAATCGGCCGGAGCCACTCGGCTCTCTCCGGCTCATTCCCAGGCCCGGAGTCGCTCACTCCGGTGCGATCGCGACGAACTGTCGGCGAACTGTCGGCGAGGAGCAGCCAGTAAGTCCCCGTGCAGGGGGCTTACTGGGCTCGTTGGCGAAAGGCTCGGGGGGAGATGCCGTATTTGGATCGAAATACGCGGTAGAAGTAGGAGTATGACCGAAAGCCACACATGTCCGCAATTTGTTCCAGGTTTAAATTGCTGAACCGCATGCGGTCGCAAGCCATTTGCAGCCGAACATCCTGGAGGTATTGAACGATGGTTTGGCCGTACGTTTCTTTGAAGATGTGCACTGTTCTCGATATCGACAGCCCGATGGCGTCTGCGACGTCGCGCAGGGTGAATTCGTCCGCGGCGTGGCGTTCGATATAAGAGCGAATGCGCTCGGCGGCCAGCGGGATCGGCGATGCGGAAGTTGGATCGTAGCCGTTCTTGTCGATGGTCAGGCACAATGCACGCAACAGATAGTCGCACAGTTCCTCATCGGTTTTGCCTGGGCGGCGAAATTCTTCAATCAATAGTCTCCACAAATAGACGCAATTCTCGTGAAGGGCCAATCGCAAATGCGTTTTGCGCGGACGCGAATTCCACCAATGGTCTAACCATGGACCTTCGCAAAGTAAGAACAGATCGGTCGACAATACGTCCGGTTGGGACTTCTGGGCCGACTCTGGTTCAATTCGAAGTTCATACGCATGACCTGGGGCGAACATCACGAGATCGCCCGATTCAACCACCATCATGTCCTTATTGATGAGGACGTGCGCGCGACCGTCCGTCTGCAATCTAAATAGGTAGCAATCAAGTCCGCCTCGGGCGTTGTGGACGTACGGTTCACCGTGCTCGGCAAAGCCCACACTTCGGATATGTGTCCCAGTCTGCATGCACGGATTTCTGGTCAAAGGAACCACCACTCCATTGCGGAGACTCTGTACCGCCTTATCTTAGAGTTTTACGAACCGAATGACAACGGGCAAGCCGCGTCCATCATAAGGTAGATTTCACCTTGCTGGGGAATCTTCTGGTTGTCGTTTCTTGCTAATATATACTCAAAGCGTGACAAACGCCGTCCATGTCCACTATACTGAGGGATGGAAATTCACGATTTACATTAGGATGAACGCACGCGGTTCCATAGGTGCAGTGGAGAGCAAGGAGGAACAAGACCGTGACTGACGCGACGCACAAAGAAGGAGTAGACGTTTCGGACGTTCTGCTCGACCCTCAAGTTCAGGTATCCCTAAACACGATTTTGGAAAAACTTCCGCAACTGGCTCAGGTCATGACCGCCCTCACCAAAGATGAGGAGACCTTGGCAAGTTTGACCACCCTCATTGAGCAACTTCCCCGTCTGTCCAAAATCGTATATCTGCTCGGACGAGTCTATCAGGCTGCGGAAGACGTGGTAACCGACGGCGATACGCTCGACGGAGCGGCAAAAATGCTGCAGAAGTACACGCATCCGGTGTTCACCACCGCGCAAAAGGGACTCAAAGCTTATCAAGCTGCGAAAGAACGTGCGGAGCACGATACGACGACGTACAGCGTATTCAGTCTCCTGAAACTTCTCAAAGATCCAAACATCCAGAAGGCACTTCGTCTGGCAACGGCGTTCCTCGACGAACTTGGAGAGGGATCGACATCCGCGCATCACGGTTGATCCGGAGGAATTTTGCGAAGGCTGTACCAAATTGCCACCGTTTCGGGTGGCAATTTGCATTTTATAGGCAGGGGGCCGAATGCGTGGCGAAACTCGTGATCGTCGATGGATCATCCATCCTAACAACCTCGTTTTTCGGAAATGTACCGAGGGAATTCTACACGTTGAAGTCGGCAGGAGAGCGCGACGCCTTGCTTCGCAGGAAATCGCTGCAGACGTCCTCCGGAATTTATACCAATGGCGTGTTGCCGATGACACGGATCTTGATGAATCTGCTCAGCGTCCAGAAGCCGACGCACTTTGCCGTGGCGTGGGATGTTTCGCGGGACACGTTTCGAAGACGTCTGTACCCTGACTACAAAGGACATCGCGAAGAAGCCTTGCCGACGCTGGGGCAACAATACAGCACCATGCAATCGCTGCTGTCCGGGATGAAAATTCCGCAGTTCTGGTTCGACGATTACGAGGCGGACGACATCATTGGAACGCTGTCGCGAAAATTTGAACAGGACATGCCCGTATACATTCTTACCAAGGATCAGGACGCCCTTCAGTTGGTCACAGACAGGACGCGCGTGTGGCTGTTGACGAGCAAGGCGCAGGACATGTATGAGACCCGCGGTCTCAAGTCGAAACAGTTGCTGGTCCCAGACGGCGCATTTGAATACACACCTGTGACCTTTGAAGAAGAGTATGGATTGAAGCCTCTGCAGATGATCGACAAGAAAGCCTTGGAAGGCGACAGCAGCGACAACATTCCCGGTGTCAAAGGCGTCGGCGAAAAGGCGGCGATCCCGCTGCTGCAGGAGTTCGGCACCATCGAAAATCTGTATCACTTTATTGAAGACATGTCCGCTTCCGAAGAAGCCGAATTCAAGTCGTTGTTGAAGTCGCTTGGTATTTCGCGATCGCCGCTCTCACCGCTGTTGAAGACGTCCGAGGATGAGTTGTGCGGCAAGGCGGCAGCGTTTCTCAGTAAAGCCTTGGCGACCATTCACACCGATATCGAAGCGCTCTCTTCGATCATGGAGCGAGACCTCCGCCTCGAACTGGACATGAATGGCGCCGCAGAGAAGTTCAGCGAACTTGAATTCGCCAGCCTCCTGCCAAAACTCACAGCGCTCGCTGCGGGTGATGACGCGGTGGCCGTGGACGACATCGCCGGATAAGCCCGACCCGGGCCGGAGCCGGCCGCTAGCCGGACGTTCCTGATCCGGCTGAGCCGGCTCGGAAGCTGTATCGCTTGGCATCCGCGGTGCATAACGGTCCCCCTGAGAAGACACCCTAGACATGATTTCAGGAAGGGAGTGTCTCTCGTGGAGATGTCGCGCGCCAAGGAAATCTTCGAGTCAGAATCGTTTATCCCCGTTGAATACGAAGGGACGCCAATCTACATCAATCGTCTGTTCGACACAAGTCCGTACGCCGAAGTACGCTACGACAACGGCGCCGTGACCAACGTGCCCGTTTCGGAACTCAAAGAGGCGAGACAACAGACGCACTGAAGTGTCCCATCACCACATCGGCGTCAGGGGGAAACCGACTGCGCGATTGGGAGTTCGATCACGACAGTCGTCCCCTTTCCCGGCTCGCTCTCGACACTCAAGCGCCCTGCGTGCTCTTGAACGATCCGCCGGCTGATCATCCAGCCTAAGCCGGTTCCGCCGTCTTTCGTCGTGTAAAACGGCTCTCCCAGTTGGCGAAGTTGTTCCTTGGTCATGCCAACACCGTGATCGCGGACTTGAATGGACACCTTGTCCACTCCGTGCTTGGCGATCCGGACGTCGACCTTGCCCCCGCCCGGCATGGCTTCCATGCTGTTTTTCAGCAAATTGATAAACACCTGCTTCATCCGATTGGCCTCACACGCGACAGGCGGAAGGTCGTCTTCAATGTTCAATTCGATTTCCACATTCTCCAAAATCGCTTGCGCGCGAAGCAACTGGATCACCTCAAAAAAACGGTAACCAATATCTTCATCCGCAAATCCATGCTGTTGTGATTTGGACAATACCAGCAGTTCATTGACAATCTGCTCGATTCGTCCAATTTCGTCCATCATAATATCGATCGCTTGATTTCGATCCGACAGCGTGGGCAATAGTTTCAAAAACCCTTTGACCGCTGTCAGTGGATTTCTGATTTCGTGAGCCACACCAGCGGCGAGTTGGCCGGCAATCGACAAGTATTGGGATCTATACAAATAATCCTCGGCGTTGTCACATACCATCGACCAATCGCTGCGTTCCCACGCATGCTCCTCGATCGCGCTTTGAAGCGCGTCAACAACGACTTCAAGCCCATCTTCATTGGTGATCGGCTTCACGATGAAATATACGTCGAGGCATGGCCTGTCCATTCCCATGGGGACTTGGACAAATTGACAAGGTACCAAACGATGGTGTTTGGTGCGGAGACGAATCGCGGTACGGTCGTGCAATGTCGTGTCGCCGACGCGATGCACATGTTTGCGGACAAATGAGACGACGTCCTCTGGATTCATGACGCATTGAACGTGTTGCCCCAACAATTCGTTGGCAGAAAAGCCGATCAACCGCACGAACGCGTCGTTGACATCCGAGATGCGGCCGGTCATATCGATACCAATCATGCTTAACGGGTGGTTCTGAAATATCGACTCATATTGCATCCACCGATCCAACGGCAACTCATCGTACTTGCGCTTCTCCATAAATAATCCTCACCGACGCTATGTTCTCGCAATCGATCGATCGCGATTTTGACGAAACTCTGTCAACCTCTGTTGAATATCGACGTCGTCCAGCATATGCATTGTCTTCATAGGATCACCCACGTCCATTATTCTGTATCCAGCATGTCGAAGTAACGCATAAACTGTCAGACATTTACCATAATCGCAAAATATTTTCGAACAGTGGTTCATTCATAGGGTTCGATCGATGATCCATGATATGTTGGGGCTTTGCATCGCAAGAACAACTCTTGCTACATTAGATGTGTATCTTAAGCGGAAGAATCGGTCTGCCCCGTCGCATCGGTCACCGCTGGCACGACAAGTGAGATACGAGAAAGGAAGAGACGCATGTCCTCCAAGGAAGATCTGAAGAACAAACTGACTCCCCTCCAGTACGAGGTTACGCAAAACAACGCTACCGAACCGCCATTTCGCAACGAATATTGGGACAATCACCAAGAAGGCATCTATGTGGATGTCGTATCGGGGCAACCGCTGTTCAGTTCGCGCGACAAGTACGATTCGGGATGCGGGTGGCCCAGTTTCACGAAACCCATCTCGCTTGACCGCGTGATCGAAAAACCGGATTACAGTCACGGCATGGTCCGCACGGAAGTCAGAAGCGAGCAGGCCGACTCGCATCTTGGCCACGTATTTCCGGACGGTCCGCAGGAAGCAGGCGGACTCAGGTACTGCATCAATTCGGCCGCGCTTCGCTTTGTCCCGAAAGAGGATATGGCTCGGGAAGGATATGCGGAATATCTCGTCCTGTTTGAGGAATAATCGGACAACCAGCAGGGGGCACAGGGATGTTCTACCTCATCAAAATCATTGAAAGCTTGATTGTGCCTCCTGGCCTGTTTGTGACGGTGGCCATCGGCTTTGCGCTGGTGTCCAGGCGCAAGAACAAGAAGACGAAGGGACGCAAGAGACGAGTATCGGCGCGTTGGATCGCCATTGCGTTGATGTATTTCGCGTGCACAACCATGGTCGGCAACGCCTTGCTACGGCCGCTCGAAGACGCATACCCACAGCCAGCCGCTCCGAAAGGAGACGTGATTGTCGTACTTGGCGCCGGCTTCACCATTGGCACGCCCGACGTCGATGGCCGTGGCAATCTATATGGGGATTCGTCCAGTCGCATTGTGACGGCGGCGGCGCTCTATCGGCGGCTGCACGTTCCGATTCTACTCTCCGGTGGACCGGAAACCGTGTCTCGCGGCGTTTCCTACTCGTTTGCTCAAATTGGCCTGCGAGAGTTGGAAGCGCTCGGCATTCCGGCTCGAATGGTGTATGTCGAACCGAACAGCCGCAATACGGAAGAGAATGCTGCCGATTCAGCGGTCATCCTGCGCAGCCACCATTTCGCGCGGCCCATTCTCGTGACGTCCGCATATCATATGCCGCGGGCTGTGATGGACTTCCGGCGCGCAGGCATTCAGGTAACACCCTATCCCACCGCGTATTTGGCAAATCGCGGCGGACAGCGGTACTCGTTTGTTTGGCTGCCATCAATGCAAGGGCTGCAAAATACGTATACCGCGTTGCGAGAGTACATCGGTCTTGCAGCGACAGACATCGGCATCAGAGGATGAATGGAGGATTGTTCATGCGTGTAAGCATCCTCGATCAATCGCCTATCGCGACGGGATCGACCGCAAGTGAAGCCCTGGCCCAGACCGTTCGGACCGCCCAATTGGCCGACGACCTCGGGTACCATCGCTTTTGGGTTTCCGAACACCACGACGCGCCCGGCCTCGCCGGATCCACACCCGAGGTCCTGCTCGCCCACATCGGCGCCAAAACCAAGCGGATTCGGCTCGGCTCCGGTGGCGTCATGCTGCCGCACTACAGCAGCTACAAAGTCGCCGAAAACTTTCGGATGCTGGAGGCGTTGTACCCAGGCCGGATCGATCTCGGCGTTGGGCGGGCGCCTGGCGGCATGCCGAGATCGACCATCGCGCTGCAAGGCGGCCGAGTGCCGAAGGCGGACTACAGCCAACAGGTGGCCGACCTGATTGCGTACATCACCGACTCGCTGCCGGACAATCACCCGCTCTACGGCCTGAGAGCCCGCCCAATCCCCGAAGGTGTGCCGGAATTGTGGCTGCTCGGGTCGAGCTATGGATCGGCGGCCATCGCGGCGGAGCACGGCACCGCGTTCACGTTTGCGCACTTCATCAACGCGGAAGGCGGCGTCGAGGCCGTACAAATGTATCGCGACAGGTTTCAGCCTTCCCGCCTGTACGCTGAACCGGAAGCGTCCGTCGCGGTCTTTGTCTTTTGCGCGGACACGGCGGAAGCCGCGGAACGGCTGGCCATGACGATGGACCTCTCGCTCCTGATGCTGGCGAACGGACAACGCATGGAAGGCACGCCGACGTACGAAATGGCTCGCGATTATCCGTATACCGCCAGGGAGCGGATGGTCGTTCGCGAGAACCGGGAGCGAATGATTGTCGGCGATCCCGTCTCCGTCCGCCAACAGTTGGAGGCGTTCGCGAGGCGATACGGCGTCGACGAGGTCATTGTGTCGACCCGGACGCCGGATTTCGAAGACCGGTTACGCACGTTCGAGCTGCTGGCGGACGCGATGGGCTTGAAAGGCCAATAGCAGCAACGCGCCGCAGCTCAGCACGCTCGGAATGAAAAAGATGTGCGGGGACAGGCCGGGGATGACATTGGGTATCATGTAGCCAATAAACGACGCGGCCTGGCTCAGCACGAAGTACAGCGAACTGCCGAAACCGCTGCGATGCAGGAACATCCGCTGAATCATGCCCATGGCGACCGTGTTTTCAACCGAGACAAAGAACGAGTAGATGGGCTGCGCGCCGAACAGCAACGGCAGAATCGGGTGCAAGGCGTACGTCAGGTAGACGCAAATGGAGCATACGATGGCGACGATCACGACGCGCGTATCGCCGAACCGCTGCGCGGCAATGCCGCCGAGCGTCATCCAGACAAACTCGAACACGACTTGCACAGTCCACAGATGCGAGACGAGGACGGGATTCTTGTACAGGTTGTCGACCATCAACGGAAAATAGAGACTGCGAATGTTGTCGCTGCAAAGGATAATGAGTACGGCCATCAGCACGAACCAGTTGACGCTGGTGCCAGCCTGCCGCTTCGTAGGCGGCGTGCCTTGGCGTTCGCGATAGCTGAGGAAGAGTAGAAAGAGAACGGCATAGGAAAACAGGTTGCCAAGGATGACGCCGTGAAACGAGATCGCCGTGTACAATGCGCTCCCGAGCAGCAAACCGACGAAAAAGCCGAAACTCATCAAGGTGCGCAGCCACACCAAAGCCATGTCGACGATGTCAGGCGCTTCCTCGACGAAATGGCTGCGCGCCATCGCGTATAATTGCCCGACGATCGCGCCGGAAGGCGTGGTTGCGAGAATATAGAAAACCAGCGCGGTCGCGAATGTGCTAGCGTGATCGTACCCGAACAGGCCAATCACGCAGAGCGCCGACGCGACGACCGGGAACGGCTTGCGACGGCGCAGGCGATCGCTCAAGAGACCGCTGGCGAGCGTGATCGACAGATTGACGATGATGGCTGTCGATACAACCAGCGAGATCTCCAATTTGCTCAAATGCACGCCATTTTTTAAGTAGATGGCGTTCATGGGCACAAGGATTCCGGTGCCGCAGCCGTACACCAGCATCGCGGCAAGCAGCTTCCAGGCGCCCGGAATCAGGAAAAATCGCCGAAGGTCGTACAGGACGCTCATGGTGCAGATTGGCCGTTGGCTTCTTGAATCAACGACCAAACCGTCGGATAATCCGCCGCGGTCGCCGCGATGATGCCGCTCACCAACGTGTCCGGCTGGTTAAACACGAACCGTTCCCCCGTTTTCTCCGTCACTTTTCCGCCTGCAGCCTCAATCAACGCCACGCCGGCCGCAATGTCCCACTCGTTTTTGGGTCCGAGGCTGAACGTCGTATTCGCGCGGCCAGCGGCGATCAAAGCCAACTTGTAGGCGATGGAGCCGACGGCTTCCACGATCATCTTGTCGACAAACGGCTCGAATTCACCGCGCTTGATTTCGGATCGGCTGCCAAGCACAATCAATTTTTCACCGGCAGGATGCACCGCTTGAATCGGCTCGTCGTTGAGCCACGCGCCTTCGCCAACCAACCCGGTGAACAGCTCGCCCTTGGCAGGATTGCAAACCACGCCGAGAACAACCTCACCCGATCTCGCCAAAGCGACGGACACCGCGTACTGAGGCACCTGCTCGACAAATTCGCGCGTTCCGTCGATGGGATCGACAATCCACACGTATTCCTGATTCAGCCGTGCCGGATTGTCGCGCGTCTCCTCCGACAACCAACCCGATCCAGGCAGCAAAGCCAGCAACTTCTCGCGCAGAAACTTGTCTGCGGCGAGATCGGCCGTCGTCACCGGATCCGTGCCTTCCTTGAACTTCGTGTCAAACCCTTCACGCGCGATATCTTGAACGATCTCGCCGGCCCCTTTCACCAATTCGGCTACCGACTGCAAAAACTCGCGATTAATGGATGTCAATGTCTGCAGACCTCTCTCTCCGTGATCAAGCCAAGCAATGCGGACACTCTCCCGCCAAGGCACATATCCCGATTATACATGAAGCTGACGCAGTGCCAACGTCCCATACATCGCCCGAAGTTGGTTAGATACATGGAGGCATTCAAGCTCATTCAACCGTGAGTCCTAAACTCCTGACAACCTTCTCAGGGTCATCCACACCTACGATAAGCGCGTCGTATGGTGCCCCCTTCAAAGTGATCTTCAAGCCTCGTTTATGCTGATGGTGAACCATCGCAAAACTGGTTCCCTCGTTATTAGATACAAACGTTCCCATGGCGAATACGCCAGGAATACGGCTGCCGGGCATCTTTACGCCGTGAACGGCATGAATGACATCGTCAAGCACTGTCACAGACTGAACGGTGGAAACAGCTACTCGTATATCGCCGTGAACTCCCTCTAGTTTCTCTAATGTGGACATTCGCAAGACAATAGTGTTTTCTTCGCGAATCAGCTCCGCCATGACATACAGTCCCTTCGTCTACCTATCCTCATTTCAACATGATACTGTTCCGTCCGGATTGCACTCTCAAAGATTTCTTCAGCGCCGTTGTTTCATATTGCTGCCTCAGCGAACTCACTTGACGTAAACTATATCATGTCCTTAATAGGGAGAGATCTGGAATGAAGAGCGTATTCAGCGGTTACTACTTCTTGTTCTTCGTGGCGATGGCCTCAACCCAGCCGTTTTTAAGCCTGTACCTAAGCGGGAGGGGTCTCTCCAGCGAACAAATAGGCGTGTTGATGGCGGTTGGAGCTGTCGCTGGCATGTTCGCACAGCCGCTCTTGGGATACGTCAACGATCGAGCGACGGATACCCGGCGTCTGCTCATCCTGTCGGCGATCATCTCGCCCGCGATATACGCTTTGTATGCTCTTTTCCATCCTTACGCTTTGCTTCTCGTCGTCGCCTTCTTCTACGCCGTGGTGCAGTCAACCGGCCCGATCGCCGACGCGATGGCGATTCAATCAGGTAACGAGTACGGATTTTCCTATGGTCAAGTCCGACTATGGGGGGCACTCAGCTTTGCCATCACAACGATGGTCGCAGGTTACGTGTACCACGTGATCGGAATTAGCTATTCGTTTGTCTTTTACGCTGGACTTTCACTGATTCTTGTCTTCGTCGCTCGATTTCTTCCTCGAACACCAGCCTCGACGCATTCGACCGAAATGCTGGTTCGAGGCGTTTGGAACGTCGCAAAAAACACGCGGCTGATGGTGTTTATTGGACTTTGCTTCGTACTCGCAACGGCAATCACCGTCAACTTTACATATCTGCCGCTCTACTTCAAAGCGTTACACTACCCACTTGGCTGGGTGGGTCTAAACTTCACCGTCGCGGCGTTGGTCGAAGTACCTTTATTTTATGTTTCCGGTCCGATCATCAAAAAGTTCGGGGCGCGCGTGGTCATCGTGATCGCCAGCGCGTTTTACGTCGCGAAATATGTCTTGATGGGGTTCGCGCCGCCGCCAGCACTCGTCATCGCCATTCAAGTGTTGGATGGAGTCGGATATGCGTTTTATTGGAGCGCCGGCGTGCAAATTGTCGCCAACCTCAGTCCAAAAGGCCGCAGCGCAACCGCTCAGACGCTGTATGGAGCTGTGGCAAGCAGTTTAAGCAGCATCGTTGGATCGGTAGTCGGCGGCTGGTTGCTGGAAGGGTACGGCCCAAAAGCGATGTATTTCGTGAATGCCGGGATTGGCGGTATTGCCTTGTTAGGGTACATCATTTTCGCAAGGCACCGATCCCCTCAGCTCGACTCCAGTCATCCGGTAGAGGCCGGTGCGGTTCCCGAATCAAATTCGTGAGCGGGATCGCACTGGACACCCAAGACGACAAGTCCCTTGCCGGCCGTCCAGACAGGCTGCGGGTTCCTGATTACACCAATGGCAATTGAGTGATGCGAGCCACATCGACGTCATAGGACACCAGATCTTCGCGGTTTACATCATGGACTGATTGTTTCCCCAGCGCGCGAACTCCGTTCTTCATTTCTTCCATACAGCCATTGAGAAAGCGAGCTAAACTTTGCGCGCCCTCGTCCTCTTCAAACTTGCTCAACAACTCGGCGTTAGCCCATGCAAGCTGTGTCGGCGGTTCCATTGGTATCACTTTTACGATTTGCGTATGAACAACGGCAAACAGGGCGGCGGTTCCAATATATACCGCATTCGCTCCCAAGGCCAATGCTTTGAGCATGTCGCCGGGTGTCCGTATTCCCCCTGAAATAATCAAGTCCACCTTACTTCGATAACCACTGTGTTCGAGAAAGCGAACAGCACGGCATAGCGCCGCAAGCGTTGGTAGACCAAAATCGTCCACGAGAATCGCCGGCGACGAATGTGTTCCACCCTGCGCCCCGTCGATCACGAGCACATCAGCACCCGCTTGGACAGCAATTTTGATATCCTGTTCAATATCGTGACCTGCCGCCAGTTTGACGGCAATCGGAGCTCCATCCGAGTCCAAGCGCAGTCTGTGTATTAGGTTCTGCAAATCGTGCATGCGTCGGACCTCCGGCTGCCCAGCAGGAATATATGTGTATGAATCTGACGAGGACATCTTCAGATCGCGTTTCACGCGCTCATTCAATCCATTGGCGGAAACCACCGTTCCCGCCCCCGCGTTGGCTCCTTGCCCAAATCGAATTTCGACCATATCGGCCTGACGCAACACAGGCGCGGAAGGTTTCCAAGGCGCACCGTGATATTGAACCACAAGGTGCCGTGCCAAATCCCTAAATTCCTGCAATACGGGTCCCTGTCCGGTATTGAACGCAGTTCCGACCATGCTTGTCCCTTTTGCGATGGCACGCTCAAATGATTTACTCAGGGCCACTCCATATCCCATGCCTGTCACCATCACTGGCATTGAAATCACCAATGGACGTTTCGCCCTGCGACCAATGACAGTCTCCATCTCGATGGATACCGAGTGATCCAGAGGTCGGCGATGCAATTGGGCGGACGAGAACAGCAGACCGTCAAAGTGCGGAAATGTCCTTGATGTTCCGATGGGCTTCTCAAGTGGTGTGCCCGTATGCGCCCGCAGTTCGTTTTCGACCGTCCACTGCAATCCTACCTTGCGCAGAGCGGTGACCCCTTCCAGCACATTTTTCGTGTATGGCTCGGTGAACAATAGCGCAGTCGCGCGACCTGTTGCTTTCTTGATGATCAACCTCAGCCAAAACGGAGAGGTTAGCACCGTCAGAAGTACCACAAGCGCCCACGCCACGAAGGACAGCATGAACATCCAGATCCACGCGTCAGCTGAAGACGACCATGCCGTAGAGCGAAATGACATAATCCACCCGTTCATGCGTGATTCAACTCCCTTTGGGAAGATGACGGACGGTACTGTGCCCAGCACAATGACGATAGATCTGTCGCATCCTCTCCTTACCGCCTGGCCGACGCAACGCGTCTTTGCTGCACGCCGACTTTCACCGCCATCACGGCCACCGTCAGCAAAGGAATACCTACAAACGTGACCACGAAGTACAGCGGCACAGTGTGGGAGACGAAGCGTTGCACCTCGTCCGAACTCGAAAACATCGCGGTACCCCCACCCCACACGAGAAGCGCGCCAGTGAGCGCAGTGACGCGATGGGAAGACAACCGAAACACGTCTTTCATACCAACGCACCATGCGTAGTGAAACACTGCCAATTTAATGAACACCATCGAGATAACCACGATGACGTACAAAGTGTCGAGTCGTTCGATAAAGCGTCCGACTCGAATACTCCGAACTGCCTCCAAAACAGGGTAAGTGATGTAATGGGTTGAGGGCCCAACCACGCCAACCGTGACGACGGTCACGAGCGTCAACACGACCGTAACGAGCCCCGCCGCCGTTCCTACATCCTGCGCCGCCTTGCGCCCATTTCGCAAAAATAACACGAACTGAAGTCCTATCAACAATTCCAGTGCGTAGGCCAGCGCCGCAACAACCCCGCCGCGCAAAACCGGCGTCCAGCCGTCCGCCAGTACCGGCATCAGTTCGTGGACATCCGTATGCTGAAGCGATAGAAAGAACAGGATGGGCGCTATCAACATCACGAGCGGCATGATGAACTCTCCATCGCGCATAATCACCTCCACGCCAGCATATACCGCGTACGCGACGGCAATCATGACCGCCGCGCCAATCGTTGACTCCGATGTTTTCGGAAGAATTGTGATACCGACAAATACTTCCGTTTCCCGAAGCACCGTGCAGTTGATCACGTACAAACATAGAAGAATCCAGATCCCGAAGATACGCCCTATCCACGCCCCCCACGTATCGACAAGCGCGGCGGTCAGCGTTCGTTTCGGAAACCGTCGGATGAAGAACAAAGTGACGACGACCGCAATGAATCCTCCCACGAGAAAACACGATGTGCTGAGCCAGGCGTCCCGCACCGTGAATTGGGCCACAGCGGTCGGAATAGAAACGATACCGGTGCCAAGAATGCTCCACGTGAGCGTCATGACAAACTGGGAACGAGATATTTGAGCTTTCGACATGTGACACCCACTCTCTACAGAACTCGATACAGCCACTCGGTTAGCGGGCGAAACAACGCGTTCACCGGCGACAGTAAATCAATGCGATGAAACAGGTGTATGTCCAGGCACACTGCCATCGTCAGCGTCATGCAGATTAAGACTATATAAAGTACAATCTCTCGACGTTTCGCGCTTCGCAACGACCGCCAATCGATGGCGACGACCGAAGCGGAAGCCACAAGTGCCAACCAAGTCAACGCCCCACCCCCGAGGGAACCGCGCTGCTTCTGGATACAGTCGATTCGGGTGCGCTGAATGCGAGGTTGGTACGGATTGTCTGGACCTTCACTTGACAGTCCATCTGTACCTTAGGAAAGATGGTCGGCCACGACGCGCTGATACGCCGCCAATACGCGGGGTGTTGCATAAACACGCGTCTTCCGAATTGGCACGCATCCACATCGTCCCGCTGGAGCTTGTTCAGCACCAATTGCATGCTTTGCCCAATGTACGCGGAAGCCATCTGATTCAACTGTGCGAGTTTCTGTTCGTCCAGTTGTTCATATGGACAGAGTTGTCCGATTTCCGCTCGCGCATGGACGGTGAGACGCACGCGCAAACCGCCCGGAACGGGTTCCGAATCGAACCGCGTGTCGGAATCAAGAAGACGAATGGTGGTCCCTGTTCCGTTCTCTTTGTCGCGGCAGGGAAGACGAATGGCCACTTGGCGCGTACGGCCAAGCATCCATCCTAGCCCTTGCATCTCTCGAATGGACAACGTGTCCACCAGGTGACCGGCTCGAAAGACGGCTATGCCTTGTACCACAGGATGCTGGGAATCATTCAGCGCAATGGAGGCCATGACCGGTGCTTGCGAAGGCGACAAATATTCCTTCATCACCTGTTGCTGCTCGGATTGGACAATAGGCAATTGTCTCGAGGTTTGCTCGACCAGTTCGCGGATGCCCAACGCGTTCAGTGCCTCCGGCTCCGCCGACGCCGACAGAACGTCGCTGGCGCGTTCGGGTGTCGCGAGAAACAACTGATTTCTTCGAAACGCACGATCACGTTCTAAATAGTCAAACGCTCGTTCGACGCCGTGTTTCGCATAGGATTGACCAAACACCACTAACATATTTTGGGCAAGATAGACCGAATGTGGTACTTCGCGCTCCAAGTTGCCAATAGCATCCTCAATGGACACACCGGTTGCCTGCCGAATGAGCGTGGCACGCCTCTCGCCGCTCGTGCTCGATTCACCACCCCCTGAGGAAGGTACGCTGGCAGGGTTTACAATTTCCGCCGTAACGTTCACTCCACGCGCTCTGTCTTCGTCAACGCCGATGGCCAACACAAGATTCATATTGTCGACTTCCTGAATGTCGTAACATCCTGTCAAGAGAACCGATCCCACGCCGACAACCATCAATGCTCGCGTTCGTTGCCACCAACGAATTCGAAACGCTTTCATGATTCGCTCAAATCCCAACTGGACGCTTTCGATTTACCCGGAACAGGCGTTCGATTGTTCACACTGTCAATCGGTTCCAGGTGTTTGGGACGACGTCTCATCGCAAACCACGGGGCTCGAATGAACATGTCCTTCATATCGGCCCACTCAAACGGAGCTCCCGGCGCCATGTAAGGAACGCCGAACGATCTCAGCGACACGAGGTGTGTGATCAGGATGAGGGCCAGGAGCAAAACGCCAACCAACCCTCCGAGCCCCGCCGCGAGCACAAACGCAAACTGGATGAGGCGGCTCGAATTCACGAATCCATAGGCGGGTAAGGCAAACGAAGCAACACCGGTGCTGGCGATTACAATCACCATCCCGGGCGATACCAACCCGGCCCGCACAGCCGAATCCCCGACCACCAGCGTACCCACGATACTGACCGACTGACCCACAGCCCTCGGCAAACGGGTTCCCGCCTCGCGCAGAACCTCGAAGATGGTCAACATCACCAAAGCTTCGAGAATCGATGGAAATGGAATACCTCGATGTTGAGCCGCCACGGTGATCAGCAAGGGGGTCGGAAGTAAGTCCTGATTGTAGGACGACAGTGCCACGTAGAGCGCAGGCAGAAACAGTGACGACCAGTAGGCCAGATGTCTCAACATACGGAGAAAGATCGTCAAAGTATAGTGAACATAGTAATCGTCAGCGGCGACTAAAAAATGGATGAACTGGGCCGGAACCAGCAAACAATTCGGTGCTCCATCAACCATGATCGCGATCCGGCCTTGCAACAAATTGCTGGTCACGCGATCCGGACGCTCCGTTTCGTCCGTTACCGGAAATAATGTAAATGGCGCGTCACCAATCAATTCTCGCAATTTATTAATATCGTTTAAGCTGTCGATGGAGATCTTCTGAATCCGCCGCTTCGCTTCCGCTACCAGTGTAGGCTTTGCAACGCCCTCAACATATACCACACAAACGGTGGAATGGGAGTACGTTCCAACTCGCATCGACTCCACCTTTAGCCGCGGACTGCGGATCCGTTTACGGATGAGCGCAAGATTCAATTGTATGTGCTCGACGAACGCCTCTTGTGGACCTTCGAGAGTCGGTTCATTCTCCGGTTTGTCTATGGGACGTCCTGGTGGATCACTCACTTCGAGTACAAGAGCGTGCGAGGTTCCCCACATACGGAGGACAACCTGCCCATCCGTGACAGCAGCGTTGAACTCGCCTAGCGTCGAAATCTCACGAACGATCACCGTGTGCAACACGGACGCCAGGTCACGCAGTTGGAGACGCCGCTTCGACACACTCTCCAAAGGCTGCATTATCCCCGTCTCCAAGCGCAACAAGTCGACGATTCCGCGCAGCCAAAACAGCGTGATACGCGTACCGCACACCTCGATGTCCCTCATTTGAAAATCGATGCAACGAGCCCACTCGGTGTCTAACCACCGATGCATCGACTCCGGACGATCCGGGATGGGTTCGTCACTTTCTGAGATGTTCAGATCGGATGCTGTCCGCGGTTTCCTTCCAGAAGGAGAACTTGCCTGGTCGGATCGTCGAAAACGTGCAAACACGAAATCCTCCCCTTCGTCGCGCTGTCTCCTTCTTTACGATGCTCATTTTTCCATATACAATACCAAGGCGGCCGAAGGAGACGATGTTACTGTCTTGTTGGACGTCTACGGGGGTTGTTTCTTCCCGAATCTCGCGAGTGGTTTGACATCGCCATCCGTGAATCCTGTGCCTTCCAAATGTAAGGCCCCCAAAAAGGAAGCGTCTTTCCGCCCAGGAAATAGTATCCTCGTGCGTGGAACTCCTGTTTCAGTTTTTCTTCGGCTTCCTCGATGTTTTGAGCGGCAACCACATTGCTCAATTCCGCCAACAACATATCTTCACCTTGATCTAATGACATTCGCTTGGTGAGGACACACGTGAAATATCGATAGTAGATCGCAACCACATTTTGAACCCAGGTATCCGCTGAGTTGATTTGAAAATCAGGGTTATTTTCCAGAAATCGTATCCTCAGTTGTCGAGCGAATTCCCTTTCCTCACTGCCGATGTCGGCTTGGCGCAGAAGATATTCGTAAGCCCCTGTCACGTCGCCTTGAATGCACAAACCAATGGCACGCTTCATGGCTAAGGAGTGTTTTTGCTTCGCAGACATAGCATCTTTCCCTTCTCTTTGAACCGCCGTCTTCCATATGGGCCCCGGTTGTGTTCGTACTTCAAAATAATTCTTCGCTCAGCACCAAATCGAGCCATGATTTTGCCTCATTGTACAGAATCGGATTGGTTTGCTGCGTATAATAAGCGAGAATTGCGACCGCTTGGAGTACGACCCATCCTCGGGCCCTTGCCCACGTTTCGTCGTCCGTTGGAAGAGCCTCGCGGAACGCATCGCGAGCCAATGGTGAGTGCAACTTCCATGCGATCGAGCGCTGCCTGAATCACGTCGATCTCCTCAATTGGCACTGTCTTGCCGTCAAGCCACGTATGTATCTCCCAAAACCAGGGATATTCGTGGTTCGGATGCCCCTGAGCGATGGGCACTGGGACTTCAAGTGGAACCAGCGGTGCAAGTTTTGGCAACCATGTGAACTCGCGACTTCCTGGTGTCGTGGGTCCTTCCCGCCGTGCGAGCCGAACTGAATATTCGTCGCCAAGTCGATAAATGGCGTTGACCGTGCCTGCTGGCTCGACTCGCCGCAGGGGTAGTTCCGCCCAATGGGGAAACTGATCGGTAATCAGACGACGCACAAGTTCCTCGTCGATATCCAATTCGTCGACGAGCCCTGCACGCTTTGCACGAGCGAGCGTACGTCGATCACGGTTTTGCTCACCGCCGAGATCATTGCATGTAACTGACCCGCCGGTCGAGCCACGGGCAAGCCGCGTGATCGGCAGCGGCCATGTCGATCCGCTGCCAGTCCGCGCCTGCCCAGCCCAGCCGCTGCGTCGCGTACGGCCGTTCATCTCACTTGCCGCGCTGTGGGTAGACCATCACTTTGATGCTGCCGGCCTTGTTCGTGCGGGCGCGCTCTAGGGCCGCTCCAGCATCCTCCAAGCCGTATGTGTCGGTGAGCAGCACATCGACGTCGACGGAATTCAACAGCGCGATGCCGGCCGGATAGGTGTTCGCGTAGCGGAAGACGCCAATCATCTCGATCTCGTTGTCGACGATCATGGGGATGTTGAGATCGTTCGTTTCAATCGGCGGCAGGCCGACAATCGCGATGCGCCCGCCGCGTCGGACTGCGGTGAAGAGGCTCTTCAGCGCTGCCGGGTTGCCCGCCGTTTCGATGCCGACGTCGAGACCGACACCGTCGGCGACACTGGCGATGGCGTCCGGCAGGCTTTCCGTCCGGACGTTCACAGCCTTGGTGGCTCCCAGCGCCATGGCGACGTCCAGCCGGTTTTGTTCGACGTCGCCGACGACAATCGCGGAGGCGCCGGCTTGCTTCGCGGCGATCACGGCGGTAAGCCCGACCGGCCCCATGCCCATGATCACAACGCTTTCCCCGGCCTGGAAGCGGGCGCGGCGAAGTGCGTGAACGCCGACGGAGAAAGGCTCGACCAGCGACGCCTTCTCGAACGACATGTCGTCAGGGATGCGATAGACGAAATCGCTGCGGTGCGCGATATATTCGGCGAATGCGCCGTGGACGGGCGGCGTGGCGAGAAACTGAACGTCCGGGCATAGGTTGTAGCGCCCGGCCTTGCACGCGGGACAACGGCCGCAAGTCACGCCGGGTTCCACGGCGACTCGATCCCCGACGCTGACATTCGTCACAGCTTTGCCTGCGCGGACAATCGTGCCGGCGCATTCGTGACCGAGAATCAACGGCTGTTCGACGACATAACGCCCAATTTTGCCGTGTTCGTAGTAGTGGACGTCAGAGCCGCAAACGCCGACGGCTTCCATGCGAATGAGCACCTCGTCGTCCGCGATCTCCGGAACCGGAATCTCGCGAATCTCCACGTCCATCGGGCGAACGAGGTAGGCGGCTTTCATGGTGGATGGGATTTCGAAGTTTGGCATAGGTTCCATCCCTTTCTCTACGTTTTCTGCAGGTCCAGAGTCACTTGGATGCGGTCTCTACCCGAGATGCGGCGTTCGCCTGAGGCGACTGGCGCGACTGGCCTGATTGGCTCGCGGCTTCCCAGAGGCCGTTCAGGTACGCGGCGCCAAGGGCGCGATCGAATAAACCGTACCCCGCGTTGCCCGTCTCGTCCCAAATCATCCGGCCGTGATCCGGCCGAATCGGGCCATCGTATTCAAAGTCTGCGAGCAAGCGCATCAACTCGTACATATTCACAGAGCCATCCTTGCTCAGGTGGCCCGACTCGTAAAACGATTTCGGCCCGATGCGCTTGACGTTACGCAGATGTACGAAGTTGACCCTGTCCGCCTCCAACAACTCGTGCAGGATCGCCGGCAAATCGTTGGTCGCCGAGGAGCCGAGCGATCCGGCGCAAAAACACACGCCGTTGGAGGGACTGTCGTACAACTGGACCAGGCGGCGCAAAGCGGCGCCGTCGACGATAATGCGAGGGATGCCGAGGACTGGCCAAGGCGGATCGTCCGGATGAATCGCCATGCGGATGCCCAGTTCCTCCGCCATCGGCATGACGGCTCGCACGAAATATGCGAGATGCTGCCACAAATCCTCAGCGCCCATCTCGCGATACGCCGCGAGCAGACGTGTCATGCGCTCTCCATCCGCTTCCATATCCCACGCCGGCAATCGAAGCTTGCCGGAGAGCAAAGCGTCTTCGTCGACTTCCTCGTCCACGTACGCCAACGTGTTGGAGCCGTCCGGCAGTTCGTAGGCCAGCGACGTCCGCAACCAATCGAACAAGGGCATGAAATTGTAGCAGACCGTTCGGATCCCCGCCTGCGCCAACCGCCGCAGCGTGGTGATGTAATTCTCGATATAGGCGTCCCGCGCAGGAAGCCCCATTTTGATGTCCTCGTGGACCGGCACGCTTTCGATCACGGCAATGTTCATACCCGCGTCTTCCACCTGTGCCCGAAGTCCATCGATCTCGTCCTTGTCCCACGCCTGTCCGACCGGCGTCTCGTACAGCGACGTCACGATGCCCTCCATGCCAGGGATCTGGCGGATGTGGCGCAATGTCACCGGATCGGCCGGACCATACCAGCGGAACGATAGCTGCATGGCCATTCCTCCTCACTGCATTGTCGAGGTCAATCACCCAAGGACGCGAGGGACGCCAGCACGCGATCCACGCGGCGCGATATGGCCGCATAATCCCGGTTCGCGATCTCGTCCTTGGGGAACAGGCTGCTCCCCATGCCGACGGCCTTCGCCCCCGCGCGGATGAATTCCGGCGCGTTGTCCTCCGTGATGCCTCCGGTCACCATGGCTTGGAGATCGTGGAACGGCCCCAGCAAATCCTTGATGTAACCCGGGCCCATCGTGCCTGCCGGGAATATCTTCAAAGCCTCCGCGCCCGCGAGACGCGCGCTTTGAATCTCGGACGGCGTCAACACGCCGGGAATCAGCGGCAGACCGCGTTCGTTGGCGAGCGAGAGCAGGGCGGGATCGAAATGCGGTCCAACCAAAAACTCCGCACCAGCTTCCACGGCTTCCTTCAGTTGCCCTTCGGTCAGCACGGTGCCGGCGCCGATGGTCGCCCGATCCCCATACGCGTCGCGCACCTGTCGAATCAAACCGGCTGCGCCTTTGGCGTCCATCGTGATTTCCAAAGCCTGGATGCCGCCGTCGATCAACGCCCGAATGACGTCCGCAAACACCTCCTCCGGCAGTCTGCGAACGACGACCACGACGCGTGCGTCCTCCAAAAACTGTGCGACTTGTCCCATCTTCATCGCGTGATTCCCTCCTGTCCTTCAAGCGACTGCACGGCCTCATCCCAAGTCGGATAACCGTTGTAATCGCCCGGGTTCGTGACGGCGTAGGCGCCGACGAGCGAACCGAGCGCCATGCACTTCTTCATCTCCCAGCTGCGCACCATGCCGGCAATCCAGCCTGCGTTGAAACCGTCGCCCGCCCCAACCGTATCGACGACGCGTGGCACCGGCCACGCAGGGATGTGTGTCGATCCTCCGTCCATCGCCAGGGTCGCGCCGTCCGCGCCGCGTTTGATGAGAACGCCACGCCCGCGAAACCCGGCCTTGCGGACCATGGCCTCGACTTCCTTCGGTTCGTCCGTGCCGTACAGTTGCTGCGCCTCCGTGTCGCCCAGGAGGAACCAGGTGACGAACGGCAAGGTCTCGTCCATCACCTGCTTCCACGCGTCGATCCCGCCCAACTTCAGGCGAAGGTTGGCGTCAAACGAGATCGAAAGTCCGTTTTCCTGCGCCGCCTTGAAGATGTCGAGGCAGCGGGATCGAGCGGATTCGCCGATCATCCACGTGATCCCGGTCGCGTGAACCCAAGTCAGCGAACCGTCCCGCATCCGCGCAAGGATCGGCTCGATGTCCCACGGTTGCGTCGCGATGGCCGAGGTCGCGCGGTAGTAAAACACGTGCGTGTCCCGGCCCAAACCGGACCATTGTTTGAAATACATCCCTGTCGGCGCGGCAGCGGTCGATGCGAGCAGGGAATCGTCCACACCTTCCGCGCGGAGTTCACGGCGGATCAAATCGCCAAATGGATCCGCCCCCACCAACGCCGCGTACGCGACCGGTGTCTGCAGCCGCGCCAATCCGACAGCCGTGTTGAACTCAGCACCGGCGCAGTCGGTGTGAAAGGATCGAACCGTCGAAAGCTTGCCCTCCTGGTCGGGCACGCAGACAATCAATGGTTCGCCAAACGTCAATACGCGCCCAAGCGCTTCAGTCAATGCCGCTCACCTCGTTTGATGATCTTGTTTCACGCCCGCCATCCACCGGCGAGTTACCGATGCACGAACGTCCAGAAGTTTCGATTGAACAACGCGTCGACGTCGCGGGCGATGTCGTCTTCCCGGACCGTCCATCCCGTATCGGCCAGCGATTGATATTTGTCAGCCAAGACATTCCCGATCACGTGCCGCGCCCTCTGCCATTTGTAAATCACGTGCTCGAGCACGCGCGCATCGGAGTGCTGCGCGACAAATGTGGGTCCAATCAGTTCCAGGCGCATTCGGGTAATTTCCGCGACGAGCGTCTCGGTATTGAGGAACCACCAGCAGCCAAACGGCATCACGTTGCCAAACTTGCGGGCCGTCACGGCAAGCTCGTGCTGATCTTCGCGGGACAGGAAGGTGACGAAGAATTTGTTGTCGGGGAATTGGCGGGCCAGATTCTCAATGGGAACGATGGACGCCTTGCCTGTCGAATCTCCGGCGGATTGCAATGCCGGGTTGACCTGTCTGCGCACGCCAATCATCAGCGCCAGCGGCAGCTTCAGTTCCCGGCATACGGGCAAAATCGCCTCAGCAATCAGCTTCCCGCGCGGCGTCTGTTCTGGGAAGGCGAACGTGTCGGGGGCAGAGAAGGCGAAGTAGAGCGGCTCCATGATACCGACCCAGTCCTTCAGGAATCGCCGAACTTCCGCGAGATGAACCTCCGTCATCTCTTCGCCGACGTCATAGCCCTGGCTTTTCAGGCGCGGCACAACCCCGGCCCAATCGTTGAGCAAGACGTCCAGGCGAAGAGCGGCGTGGAAACGCGGACCACGCGGCAACTGCTTCTCCCAATACCGGCGTTCGATCTCGTCGAACGGATCGTTCGTCATGACCACCGACTCGACCCCGGCCATGTCCAAAATCCGATTGACATAGGTTTCCGTCGGCGCCGCGTCCAGCGCTTCGCGGAGCGCCGCGAGTTTGTCCGTTCGAGGATCGAGATCGAAAGCCCGGGCAATCTGAACGACGCCAAGCGCCGCTTCGCTGACTGGCGTCACTTTCTCGAACAACTGTGTCCAAATCCAGTCCGCCTGCGCAGCCGTATCCATGGCCCAAAATTGCTCATAGGAGAGATCTCCGACGCGCAGGGCCTCGGCGATCAAATAGTGGTAGGTCATCACATTGTCCGCACCGCTTTTCTGCAGTGCTGAAAACGAAGGTGGAAACAGGTGCGTATGCATGTCGGTGATCCGAACCGATTGAACTGCTTCGTGAACGAGACGCCGAACGTCTGTCATCCTAACCACCTCAATTCGAATTGATCAAATGGTCATGGCGGTAAAGCCGCCGTCGACTGGGATCAAGGCGCCTGTCACAAACCCGGAAGCTCTGTCCGACGCCAGCCACACGGCGACACCCTGGAGTTCGTGCGGTTCGCCCAAACGTCGCATGGGCGTATGCCGCTCGATGTTGGCAATGCGCTCGGGCGTCAGGATTTTGCGGTTTTGCTCTGCTGGGAAAAAGCCCGGAATGATGGCGTTGACGCGGACGGTCGGCGCCAGTTCGCGCGCGAGATACTGGGTCATGCTGTTCACCGCCGCCTTTGACGCGGAGTACGCGAAGACGCCGGACAAGGGCGGCCCAGACGAGACGGATGAGATGTTGATGATACTGCCGCCGCCTGCCTCCAGCATGTGCCTGCCCACGCATTGCGACGCTAGGAATACGCCCTTGGCGTTGGTGGACAGCACGTGATCCCACTCGTCCTCAGAGATCTCGAAGAACGGGGTTTTGCTGTTGATACCGGCGCAATTGACCAAGATGTCGATCCGCCCGCTCCACCCGCAGACATCCGCGACGAGCCGCTCAATGGAGGCGCGATCGACGATGTCGACCGCAAACGCCGCCGCCTTCCCCGCTCCCGCTGCGTCCAACTCGCGGACGATCTCGCTCCCCTTCTCCTCACTGCGTCCAGCGATGGCAACAGCGGCGCCATGCGCGGCAAGTCCTTGCGCGATGGATTGCCCGAGGACCCCGGTTCCGCCGATGATCAGCGCCGTACGACCATGCAAATCAAACAAGTCCACCTGAGACATCCCCTTAACTCGGAAAGCGATTTCACGCCCCGTTACCCTGTATCGGGCTACCATATCTAGTATAGTCAAAGTCGTCTCATGTAGGTCTATCAATTTGCCGGCCCGCACAAATTGTTTTTCGACGATTTCCGCGATTCCTGGCATTACCGCAATTGCTGCGGTTCCCTCGACTTCAGCGCCGACTGGCGCCCCGCCAAGAAGAGCCGCATCGCGGATTCCGCAGATCTCGCCGCCCAGTCGGCAGCATTCGCCTGCGCCTCGGCCAAGGATGCAGGCTGTTGCGCCACGGAAAAGAGCGCCGTGACCCCGCGCTGATAGAGCACCCGAGCGTCGTCGGTCACAGCCCCAGACAGGCAGATGACCGGCACGCCAGCCCTCGCCGCCGCAGTCGCAACGCCAAGCACCGCCTTGCCGAACGCGGTCTGGGCATCCGTGCGGCCCTCGCCGGTGAACACGAGATCGGCGGATCGAAGACGGCTATCGAAATCGAGCATGGACAACACCAGCTCAATTCCGCCGACGAGTTTCGCGCCAAGGCCCGCGACGAACGCCGCGCCAAGGCCCCCTGCGGCACCAGCGCCAGGCAGCTGCCCGAGAACGTCCACGCCACTGGCGTCCGTCAGTGCGCTGCCAAGCTTGAACAGTACCGCATCCAACTCCGGAATCCACTCCGGCCGAACCCCTTTTTGCGGTCCATAGACCGCGGTCGCGCCCTCTGGCCCGCACAGCGGATTGGCCACGTCGCAGGCCACGCGGATGGAAGCTTCCCGAATGGCCGGATGCAGCAAAGACAGATCCAGTCTCCGCACCGCCCGGCAAGTGTCCGGCGTCGCCCGTGTGATTTCCTGTCCCGCGGCGTCCCACAATCTGGCGCCAAGTGCCTGCAGCATGCCCATGCCGCAATCGTTTGTCGCGCTCCCACCCAGCCCCACGACAAACTGCCGAAACCCCGCGTCGAGCGCGTGGCGCAGCATGTCGCCGACTCCGTGCGTGCTGGCGTTCCACACGTCCAATTCCGTCGAGGCGACCAGCCCAAGTCCCGACGTCGAGGCGACATCCATCACGACCGTGCCATCCGGCAGAACGCCGTATGCCGCCGTGACGATCCGTCCCAGCGGATCGCGCACCTCGACTTCGACCCGGCGGCCGCCTTGCGCCGCGATCATCGCCTCCGCCGTTCCTTCACCGCCATCGGCGATGGGCACCACCCGAACCGTGCAGTCCGGATCCGCCCGCCGAATGCCGGACGCCATCGCCTCCGCCGCCGATCGAGCCGTCAATGAGCCCTTAAATGAATCTGGTGCGACGAGAACGTTCACCGCCATCCCCCATTTCAACATCACTCGTACAATTGCCCGATTCGTGCTATCTTTTGAACAGACCCTCATCTCGCGGGCGAAAGAAATTCATTTTCAACATGTGGTCGGAAGCTGGCAGCATCGTCATCTGTGGACCACAGGCGCGGCCACGGGTGCGCCATGCGGTGCGCCACGGGTGCGCGCGGGTGCGCCGCGGTGGGGACCACAGAGTTATATGGGTACAATCTATCAAAAATCGCACCGACATGGACCGGATACTTCCCAGACAACCCGGAAACTACGGCCGTGTCAGTCGACGAAGCGGCCGCCTGCGTGAAGGCGGGCGACATGAAAGCGGTCACGTTGAAGGCGGACACCTGGAATGCGAGCGGCGCGAACGCGATCGCCATGTTCCATCATCACCGAGGAGGAATTCGAATGACACAATCCAAGACAGTCTACGCTTCAATTGGCGACTACTACCACCCGACGGAACCCATTGAGCAGGCTCTGCAGATTTGGTTTGCACCGCTCGCCGAAAAGGGTTATGAGCTTCGCATCGTCGAGCCGAAAGAGTTGGTTCAACATCTCTCGGAAAATCCCGTCGGTGCTATTCTGTTCAAGGAGAACCGCGTGACACCGAACGAAGAAGACAAACATCTTTGGATGGGGCCCACCGAAGAGGAAGCCATCACGACGTATGTTCGTCAAGGCGGCGCCTGGCTGGCATGGCACGCCGGCATGTCTCTGTACCCAGTGCCCGGCGCGTATACCGAGATGCTGAGAGGCTATTTCGATCACCACCCAGCCATGTCCCCGGTCACGTACACGCCGACAGGCAGCCACCCGATTGTTGCTGGTCTTGAACCATTTGAATTCGTCGACGAACACTACTTCGTCGTCGTCCAGACCGGCGAAACAGAAATCCTGGTGACATCGCAGTCCGGCGACGGTGAATCCTACGCTGGCTGGGCTCACGCATATGGAGAAGGCCGCGTCGCCTGCATCACACCTGCACACACACTCGAAGGCATGACTCATCCCGGCGTTCAGGCCCTTCTTCTCAGGGCTTTGCAGTGGTGTATGAAGGAACTGTGATTTGCATGGGGCGACTGGGGCAGACCCCGGCAGACCCCGGCAGACCCCGGCAGACCCCGGCAGACCCCGGCAGACCCCGGCAGACCCCGGCAGACCCGGGGCGAATAAGCGTCTCACAGACGCTTAAATGTGTCGAATCGTCCGATTTGCCCCCGAATAAGCGTCCCACAGAGGCTTAAGTGGTGCAAACCGCGCCATTCCGAGGGCCATAGAGGCAAATAAGCGGCCTGGAGCCGCCTATTTGCCTTCCACCCAGCCATGTCATCGAAATAAGCGTCTGAGCGACGCTTATTTGAACGCACACCTTCACCGGCTGCGCGGGCCTGCCACCCTCCGGCGAGATCAGGTCGCCATAACGGAACTTTTGTCCCTTACGTCGCACTCGCCCGCCGCCCGACGACGCGATCCCGCCCGCACACCGTCGCACTCGCCCGCCGCAACGTTGGAATAACTCCCCTCTTTCATGCTTCTAAGACTTTTGCCCAGCAATGCTCTATCACTCTGCAAAACATATTTAGAAATTTGTTACACATCCGTGAACATGAAGGAAATTGCCGTTTGATGTCGAAATCGGTCAAGTCATTAAATGACAGTTGTCATAATTGAAGGGAAGTGCCTGACGTTGGCAATGCGCGAGCGGATGCAGAAGCCGATTTCGCAAACGAATCCTCGGTCGCCCATTACCGAGTCGTATCGCACAATTCGTACTAACATTCAGTTTGCCAGTGTCGTAGATGAAACAAGCGTGATTCTGGTGACGAGTACGGCCCCAGGCGAGGGCAAGACGTCGACGGCATCCAATCTTGCAGTCGTGTCAGCGGCTGCCGGGAAAAAAGTGTTGTTGATCGACGCCGATATGCGAAAACCGCAAGTGCATCAACGCTTTCAGGTCAGCAACCTGTTTGGGTTGAGCACGGTTTTGATTCGAGAACGTGCGATTGAATCGTGCATCGTGCAAACAGAAACAGAGAATTTATTCTTGCTTACGAGTGGCCCCATTCCACCGAATCCAGCCGAAATGCTTTCAAGTAAGGCGATGGCTGAACTGATTGAATCACTGCGTAAAGTGTATGACTTCATTGTACTTGACACACCGCCGACCTTGTCGGTTTCTGACACGTTGAACCTGACTAGGGTAGTCGATGGCGTCTTGTTCGTCGTGGATTCGCAACGCACCAATCGGAATCTTGTCCGACGTGCGATCCAATCGTTGCAGCAGGTTGACGCTCGGGTTCTCGGCGTTGTTCTGAATCGCGCAAAGCGAAAGAAGAACGAGTCGTACTACTACTATTACTCGTCTGATACGAGTGTATCTGTATAAAGCGATCGCATCAAAGACGTCCGGTGTCGGAGAAGATCGGGCAACCTCCGGAAAGGTGTAACAAACCATGGAAGAAATCGAACTGAGGCAATATTGGCAGATCATCCGTCGCAATTGGATTCTTGTGATCTCTATCCCGATTATCGCGGTCATCGTCAGCGGCATTTTGTCGTTCATGGTGATAAAACCGCAGTATGAGGCGGACACGACGCTCTTGGTCAATCAGCAGATCACGGGCGACACGCAACTCAATCTGCTGAGCGACATTCAGGCGAACCAGGCCCTGGTCAACACGTACAGCGCCATCATCAAAAGCGCTTCGCTCGAAGACGAAGTCATTCAACAGTTGCATTTGCCGTATTCACAGAGTGTGCTCGATGGCATGGTCTCTGTATCTTCACCAACGCAGAGTCAGGTGATTGATGTCAAAGTCATTGCACCGAGTGAGTCTCAGGCGGTTGCCGTGGCCAATCAATTGGCATCGGATTTTCAAAAACGAGCTGAGACGTTGATGAATGTGCAGAACGTGCAAATCGTCGACAAAGCGGTCCAGCCGTCCGTTGCGAAGCCAGTGAAGCCAAACAAGAAGCTGAATCTTGCCATTGCCTTGATCCTCGGGATTCTCGTCAGTGTCGGCATTGCGTTCATGCGGGAATATCTCGACAATCGTCTTCGCACGGAAGACGACGTGGCACGTTACTTGAATGTTCCGGTACTTGGCGTTGTTCCGGATTACGAGTCGATGAAGTAAGCTGCTGCCACCATCTCATATGCAAATATACGGGCCTGTCCATGGTGAAATTCGGCAGGCCCGTTCTCATTGGCCTATGCTAAAATAGCGTATGGAGATTACATGCAGAGGCTTCCGACCGGGCAAAATAGATAGAATGGCCGGATGACCTCTCGAGCCTAGGAGATAGAGCACGATGTTGATAACGGACATACACGCTCACGTGTTACCCGGCCTTGACGACGGCCCAAAGGATATGGATTCCTCCGTCGCCCTCCTCAACAGCATGCAGCAGACACACACGGATAGGGTGTTCTGTACATCCCACTTCCGCAGTCCGCACTTTGCGGTAGAAATCGCGGACATGGACCAAGCGTTCGATCACCTTTCAACCCATCGATCGCAGCATCCATCTCACCAGAACACATCCGTCACACTCGAACGCGGAGCCGAAGTTCGACTTGCTCCCTCGCTCGCAGACGATATCCGCGACGGGCATATTCCCACGCTTGGTAACACGAGATACGTTCTCGTCGAATTTGCCACAGCCGAGATCACGGACTTGGCACTGTCGTTCTTATATGAATTGTCCATTCGCCACCTGATTCCCATCGTGGCGCACCCGGAACGCAACATCGCCATACAACGCGATCCGAGCTTGATTGACACATTGCGGGATTCCGGCGTCCTCATGCAGGGGACAGCGCAGTGCTTTGTTTCCGAGGAAGGTGTATCCAACCACCGATCGTTCAAACTCGCCTGGAACCTGCTCGAACAGGGAAAACTGGACGTGATTGCCTCCGACGCCCACAACACGACCACGCGCCCGCCTGGTCTGATGGACGCGTATGATCGCATCGCAGCCAAATTCGGCGACGACGTGACGGAAACTCTCATCGCCAACGCCAATGCGATATGGGACAATGGCGAGTGTCAACCCGTCGAAGTCAAAACGCGAACAGGCCGGTCGGGGCTTCGCGGCTTGTTCGCGAGATCGTAAGCGGAAGTAACGGGACAGGAGGCGTGGTGTGCCGAACGGTCGCTGGCAGGCCCTCGCAAGATGGTGGCCGGCCGACCGCCGGATGGATGACGGCGATCTGATTGGGATCCGATCGCGGCACGTCAGCCTCCCAAGGCCCGTTCCATCGCCTGAATCTCCTGCGGTGTAAATTGCGACAAGATTTGCTGCTTGATGGCGTCCTTTTGAGCTGTGGTCAACTTGCCGCGGTTCGCGTACGCTTGCGCAAAGTAAAGCAGCTGCTGTGTCGTGAAGTGACTCATCGCATATTGGATAACCTGCTGTTCACTCGTGAACTTCGGCACATCGGAATCATTCGCACCCGAGCCCGATTCTCCGTTCGCTCCGGGGTTACCCGCAGCCGATCCCGTGGAGGCTCCCGGTTTCGACGAATCTCCCCCGCCTTGAGTTCCCTGCAATTCGCTCTGCGCTGAACCAGAATTCGCCCCGCTTGCGCCGCTTGATGATGCACCTCGTGTGGCAGATGTGGTATTTGCGTTCGCGATCGATTGACCGACTGTGGCCAGTGCGGCGCTGACGGCGTTCGCTTGCGAACCCGATCCAGCCGAGCCAAAGGTCGAACCGGATCCAGATTTGCCCTGCTTGAGCATGTGTGAAATCGCGTCGTTGATCTCTTGCTTGGTCTGTGGTTGGCTCAACAGCGAGACGACTTGATCGGCGGCAATCTCTTTGAGACGATGCTGTCCATACCAGCCTCCTGCCGCCGCGACGATCACGACGGCAGAGACAACCCACATCCATTTCTTCATAGCGATCTCCCTTCACGCGTCCTTGCTTGCTCCGCGATCCATCCGCCGCGTGCCGTGTCCATTACTGCGGTTGGTTGGTCATGCCTGCCACGAAATTCAACGTCCAGACTGGACTTTTCCAATTGCTCGTGACCTTCGCCCTATCGAGTGCCTGCATCACATACCAAATCGGCATATACGTCGTCTTTTTCTTAGACGTTGGGTCGATTGCAGTCATCGTTGGCACTTTTTCGACGACTTTGCCATCAAGCGAGATCGGCACGCCCGTCCCGATCTTCAGGTTGCTGTAATCCGGGTTCACCTGTGCCGGAGCTTGAATGCCCCAACCGCTCCCGCTCCACGTGTTCGTGAAGCCGATGGCGTTGAGCGCCTTCATCGCGTACCAAATGGGAACGTATGTGGTGCCGCCGTGGACCAGGCCAGGAACTTCGTACTTTGGCACGCCATTGACGTCGATTTCCACGGTCAAGTAACCTTTCCACGAAGGCGTTGGCCCTTTCGGAATGCCTGTCATACTATTCGATCCCGCCCCCGAGCTTGTGCCCGCAGACGATGTTGTTCCACTTCCTGAGTCCGTCGTGTTCGGGGCTGCGATCACGAAATCGGGATCGGACGTGATGGACAACGTCACCTGTCCCGCAGCGACCGTCGCTTGCACTGGCGTGAGCGAACCATCGGCATTGACTTTCAACACCTGCGCGCCTGCTGGAATATGGCTGCTGGTCACGGTGATGGTGATGGGCACGGTCGGTGCGGCGCCAGAGAACGAAACGCCGAACGTCGCAAGCGGCGCGAGTGTCGCGTAGCTGGCGTTCGCCGCGAGGAGACTTGACAGGTCCGAGGCGGTCCCGGATACGACGCTGATCGTCTCCGGCTGCGAAAACGCGCCTGCTGGCACGTTAATGGTGACGTTGGCACCGGACACCGGCACTTGAAACGTCTGCGCCGCGGAAGTAACGTTCAGCGTTTGCAGGAGAGTCGAGAATGCGTTGCCCGACCCAACGGGAACAGTTGGTGTCGTAGCGGCCCCGGAATCTCCTCCTCCACTTGCGCCCCCAACAGCACCGCCGACACCTGCCGATCCGGAGGAAGCAGACGGTCCTGAGGCGGAGAAGATGGCTTGGATATTCGCGTAAGGCGCCATATACGCGACAAAATCGGCATGCAGCGTCTCAGCGGCCTGAATCGCTGTTTCACCCTGCAGTTGGCCGAAAATGGTCACCGCATTGTTCACGATCGAAGACAGGAAGCCAACCACGTCCGACTCCTGAACGCTGGGGTTAAGTGTCGTCATGGTTGTCACAATCGAGGTAACCAAATCCGAAGCATTGACAGAAGAAAAGCTGACCAAAGATTCAAGGTCAGGTTTCAAGGCAACTGCCACCTGCTGCTGCCAAGCGCTTGGCGCATCCGTCCCGAACAAAACTTCATTCCAGTTGAATGTTGGAGATTGGATAATCGACAGAACGCCTGAGGCCAACGATTGTCCTGTTGAACTTTGAATCAGTTGTTGATCTGTCGTGATGGTTTGCTCCAAATCGGATATCGAAGTAGTTCCTGCCATGGCAACCTGCGAGGAAAACGCGATGCCGCCAACGGTGGACAACGTGAGAATCGCTATCGGAACTGATCTGACATATTTGGATATGTTCATGTTAACCTCCCAGGGCGTCCACACGTCATCAATCCATGCTGAGCCCTCTTTAGGATTCGACACTCCATCGTCAACCCCTGCCCAATTGCTGGATTCACCGAAACCCACAGAAAGAGAGACCCCCGCTCAACTGTCGGAGGTCTCTGGTAACACGAGGAATCCATGATTAGGAAACAGTAACATGTGCGCTGTACACAACAAGCCCGTGTACCGTCGCAGTGAGAATGCCCGTTTGTCCAGTCGTGAGTTGCGTGGTGACCGTGCCCGATGAATCAACGGAGACCGGGGTCTCGTTGAACGTCCACGTCACATGGGACGCTGGAATCGTCAATCCGCTCAGAAGACCAGGGGCGCTGCTCGACAGTTGCAGTTGGAGTGTACCACCCGTCGAGATGGACGTGATCGGGTCGAACATCGTGTTTCCTACCGCATTCACCAATGCGTCTTCTGCGGCCTTGAACCCACTGAGTGCGCTCAGTCTCTGATAGATTCCCGAAATGTCCGAGACGCTCAGACCATACTCACCGAGTAAGCCTTGGAACGTGGTGTCATTCGTTGCGGCCGTGGTGAGCGCATCTTCCAGGATGGCGGAGCCTGAGACAGGAGTTCCAGAATCGAGCGCGTCGAGTGCGGCCTGCGGAAGAGCAGACTTGAACTCATTGTAGAACGCATAAAGATTGTCCACCGTAATGTTGCTATCGAGACCGTTGAGCTGTTCATAGATTTCATACAACGGATCCGTGGAACCCGACAGACTGCCGCTGCTTGCATCCGCGCTTGCACTCGATGAAATGTTCGTAAACGTGAGAAGCGGTAGGATGTCGGCTCCGGCATCGATCAATTTTTGTTCATTCGAAGACACCCCGGCATAGGTTGAACCGTACAGAATTTGCGCAATTTGATCCTTGCTCAGCCCATGTAACGTCGCTTCAAAACTCTCCACAGCCTGTAAACCGTTCGGGATCGTCTCGTTGTCCTCAAGCTGGGAGTGGATAGATGCGAGCTCAGCATTCAGATGTTCCAGCGTGGCAACTTCGTCGGAAGAAAGCGTGACGGAACTGCTGCCACCACCAGGGTTGCTACCGCCGCCAGGATTGCTGCCGGAGTTGCCGCCAGTGCTGCCACCACCGCCGGTACTACCACCAGTGCTCCCACCGCCGCCAACTGCTCCACCGCCAGCTGCACCACCGCCACTGCCGCTGAGGCCAGTGCCAGTCGCTTCGCCAGTGATCGTTGTCACGCTACCCGATCCCGCCACTTGCACCGCCACCGCCGCTTGGTTTGCCAAGGTGGAAATGGTGCCGTTGTTCGTGATGGAAATCGCATCCGCTGCAGCATTCGCTGAAATCGTCAACGTGCCGACCGAAGCACCTTGATCGACAACGATGTTGACCTTGGTCTTCGAGTTCACCGTGATCGATTTCACGGTGCCCGTCACTTCCACCGTATTCGTACCGTCGACGTTCACCACGGTGTAACCATCGCCTGCGAGTACCACCGGCGCAGTCGAATCGTCATTGACCGGGCCGACCGTCCCACCTGTGACGTTCAGCGTAACGGTGTTGGCATCGTTTGTGCTCGTCAACTGGATGGAACCAATTGAACTGTCCACAATGTCGACGTCCACCGGTGTGCTCGTATGCACGTCCACTGACGACGCGGTCGTGTTGGTCAAGTGAACGGAGTGATCAGCACCGGACAAAACGACGATTCGCCCGCTGACGGTGACGTTCGACAAAGTGACAGTGCCGTTGGCGCCGGGATCAAGGAACACATCTCCGCTCACATTGAGGTTCTGCAGGGTCACGCCGTTACCCTTGACCCAGACGTCCTGCTTGAGCGTTTGTGCCGAACCTGACGCAGGCCCAAGCGAACCTGTCGTCACAACCTTAGGCGACGTCGCAGCGAGCACATGCGTATTGCCGTTCCATGAGACCTGGACACCGAGCGTGTCGAGAACCTGTTGCAAGTAATAGACTGGAACATATGTCGTCGGCTTCGCTTTGGGACCACCTGCGGGATCCTTCTGCACGATGGTGTTGATCTTCTTGATGACCGTCCCGTTGACCAAGATCGTCGTGTTGCCTGTGCCGACCGACAGCGTCGAAAAATCGTAGTTTTTCTGGCTGCTGGTCAATGCCCATGTTTTCGAGCCGCCATCCCATGTCGCCGTGAAGCCAACTTGCTTCAAAGCTTCATCCAAATAGTAGATGGGCATGTACGTCGTATTGACGGACCCTTCCTTTTGTACGATCCCGTATGGCTTCACAATGACTTTTCCATCAAGCGATATGCTCGACAAAAACTGGCTGTTGCTCGTCGATGTCGCAGCAAAGGCTACGGGGGCCACCGTGCTCAAACTAACAAGGGCGGCGATGGTTCCTATCAACTTTCTATTCACTCAATTCCCTCCGCTCCATACGAATCCTACTTCGATACTCCTATGTATCTCCGTGGGTCGTAGTGATGAAAAGTCCTGTTTCGACACGCGGATATAGCCACGTGAACCCTAATATACAACTGCTACCTATTCTACGCGAATATTGCATCCATAGGAAGTATATTGTAACAAGATTTTGCACTCTTTCGCGTGATTCGACAGGATTTCGCGGGTGACGGTCTAAGGATCGAGCGTTTTGCAGATTGATAGAGCGTTGCTGGGCGATAGGGGCGGCGGGCGGCGGGCTTGCGCGGCATAAGGGAATAAGATCCGTTACAGTGGCGCGATCGCGGCGGAATGCGGCAGACGAGTGCGACGTAAGGGACAAAAGTTCCGTTACGGTCGCCCGACGCCGTGGGCGGACTGCTGCCGGCGAAGGTGGACGGCAGTCTGCGGAGGGAGAACAAAGGTGAACGGTCAAATAAGCGTCTCTCAGACGCTTATTTCGGAGAAATGACCGGATGGAAAGCAAATAAGCGTCGCCAGGACGCTTATTTGCCTCCACTACCCCCAACACGAAGCAGGTTCCTTCACTTAAGCGCCTGACGGCCGCCTATTTGGCGCAAATCCGCTGATTCGACACATTTAAGCGTCCTTCAGCCGCTTATTCGCACCCCGCTCACCCCGCTCACCCCGCTCACCCCGCTCACCCCGCTCACCCCCGCCCCGGTCGTCTCTGCTACGGTCGCGTTTCGCGGTTCACACATACCACGAATACTTTCAGAACCTTCTGCCGTTCCCCCTCCGTTCCCCCTCCGTTCCCCCTCCGTTCCCCCTCCGTTCCCCCTCCGTTCCCCCTCCGTTCCCCCTCCGTTCCGCACCCAGCTCGCCGCACCCGCAGTTGACCAGGTCGTCTCTCATCTATTTCGCTAGTAGAAAAATTCGTTGCACATGAGAAATTTGTCGGTCTGGAAAAATCCTGTCGAATCTATATAATTTGTCTGTAGAGATAAACTGCGCACCGCCAACCAGCAACCAGAACTAGAAAGCATAGAGATGCGAAGCTGTGTCAGGGGTTAAGACGGGAGGACTCGATATGGGCCAACGGGTAAGTGCATCGAGTCGCTTGCTCGGACGAGTACTGGACTTTTGTGTCATATTACTTTCTTTCCAATGCACGTACTTCATCATCTCTCCACTGCTTCATCACGCTATCTTCAGAAGTCACGGCCGAACCTATTACGAGACGTTCCTCGCGATGATGATCTGCTGGGTCCTCTCCATCGTATTCGTCGGCGAGTATCCAGTCAGGCGGTTGAACCCGTTTGTACGCGAGGTTTCAGCCGTGATTCGAATCAATCTTGTCGGGGCGCTTGGGTTCGCGTTTGTGTCGTACGCGCTGCGGCTCGAATTGAGTCGAATGTTCCTGGCAATCAGCATCATCGACATCACGGTTCTGATGTTGTGTGTTCGCCTTCTGTTGCGGGTCGCCTTGGAACTGGCGAGGGCAAACGGAAGAAACACGCGCACGCGATTGATCATCGGCAGCACGCCGTCGACGCATGACTACTTGAACAGAACCATTGGGCATCCTGAGTTGGGACTTCGCGTGATCGGCTACTTGGATGATCAACCAAACGGTCTGGATGCCGATTACTTGGGTAGAATTGAGGAATTGCGCAACGTCCTGAAAGAACATCGAGTCGACGCGGTGGTTTTGGGACTGGTCGTCTCGCACCCTGCGTTTGAGTTGGTCATCAGGGAGTGCGAGCTCCAGGGTGTGCAGGTGGAGTTGATGCTGGACAGCATTTCGTCGCGTATCGCCAACAGTACGCTGGTGGACGGGGCTGGCGGTGTACCGTTTCTGGTGATCGCGCAGACACCGCACACGTCTGAGCAACTGCTCCTCAAGCGGGCCACGGACCTTCTTGTGTCATGGATCGCGCTTGTGATCCTGTCGCCAGTCATGCTCGTGATCGCCGTGCTCATCAAGCTGGATGATCGCGGACCTGTCTTTTTCAAACAAGCCCGTTCCGGTCTGAACGGCAAGACGTTCACGATGTACAAGTTCCGCTCGATGCGCACGGACGCCGAAGCGATTCGCCACAAGCTGCTCCATCTGAACGAAATGGACGGGCCTGTGTTCAAGATCAAAAATGATCCGCGGATCACCCGCATAGGCAGGTTTTTGCGCAAGACGAGCCTGGACGAGCTCCCGCAGTTTTTCAACGTGCTGCGGGGCGAGATGAGCCTGGTCGGGCCGCGCCCGCCGCTCCCGTCCGAGGTCAATCAATATGATCCCCAACATCGGCGCCGCTTGAGCGTCAAACCTGGGCTGACGTGTCTTTGGCAGATCAGCGGGCGCAACGAAATCAATTTCCAGGAGTGGGTCGATCTCGATCTCGCATACATCGACAACTGGAGTTATATAGGTGATCTGAAGATTATCGCGAAGACCATTCCGGCGGTCCTGCGCAGGCGCGGCGCGAGCTGACAGCTCGGCGTTGGCGCCGACTGCTCCGCGGATTCCTTCGGAAGAGTGAGTCGGAAGAGTTAGGATGTGGACTCGTTGACAGCGAATCGAATTGGCCTCTTCTATATCGTGACAATGTTCTACTGGTTTTCCACGTACACGTACGTCCCTCTGTTGTCCCCCTATGTACTCGCGCTCGGCGGGTCTCTGACCATGTCGGGCGTGATTATCGGCTCCTACGGATTCTCTCAAATGCTCGTACGGATACCGCTAGGCGTATGGTCGGATCGGTTGGGCACGCGCAAGCCGTTCATCATCGCCGGGATCGTGGTTGGAATTGTGAGCTCGCTCGGTTTCGCCCTCACCAGTTCCGTCTGGGCAGCGCTCGTGTTCCGTCTGCTGGCGGGCGTCGCGGCAGGAAGCTGGGTGGTGTTCACCGTCCTCTACGCGAGCTATCACGATGCCGATCACGCCCCGAAAGCGATGGGCGTCATCAGCTTCTTCACATCCATCGGCCAGTTGCTCGCTACCACGCTCGGCGGGTTGGTGGCGCAGCGGTTCGGGTGGCACTCGGCGTTCTGGCTGGCCGTCGGAGGCGGCTGTGTCAGTCTCATCTGCTCGTTTGGCATCCGCGATCGCGCGCCGGATCCGGGCAGCGCAAAAATCCAACCGCGCGAACTGGTGGCGGTGGGCCGGGATCGCATCGTGATCGGCGTGTCCGCGCTTGCGGTTCTCGCACAGGTCATCACCTTTTCCACGATGTTCGGATTCACGCCTCAGGCAGCCACTGCGCTCGGCGCCAACAAGGCCGATTTGAGCCTGCTGACCTTGGCGTCGACGCTGCCAAACGCCTTCGCGTCCCTGTACAGCGGCGGCATTCTCTCGCGCCGCCTCGGCGAACGAAACGTCGTGGCTCTCGGATTTGCCATCGCGGCCGTGTTCACGCTCGCGATTCCGCTGCTGCCTTCGCTCGGCTGGCTGTACCTCACCCAAGCCGCGAACGGGCTCGGGCAAGGTCTGTGTATGCCTGTGCTCATGGGGCTCGCCATCAAACATATCGATCCCGCCCGCCGCGCGACGGCCATGGGCTTTTACCAGGCCATCTACTCGCTCGGCATGTTTGGCGGGCCAGCCATTGTCGGCTGGCTCGGCAACGCGTTTCACCTTAGCACAGGATTTTATGTCATTGCCTGCGTCAGCTTCGCGGCCTTCGTCGCGACATTCTGGCTGGCGCCAAAGCGCTCTACAGTCGCTCCAGTTCGTCGCGAAGCGTCGACACGTCGATGAAGTGCATGCCGGCCACGGCGCGTATTTCCGACGCGACGAAGCCTGCCGTCGAAAGGACGAGGAATTTCTTTCCGCGCGCCCGCAGCAACTGCAGTGGGCGTTCAAAGTCGCCGTCGCCGCTGACCAGGATAGCCATGTCGTAATTGTCGATGGTGTTAAACATATCGAGGACGATCTCAATATCGAGGTTTGCCTTACGGGTAATGGAACCATCGTCTTGCAAAATTTCTTTGATTTCTTTCGTCACCAGTGAGTAACCGCTGTAGGTCAACATGTCCAAGTACTTCTGCTCACGGAGATCGGACGGCGCACTTTTACCAATGTAATAAAAGGCGTCGACCAATTCCCCTTTGGACGCCGCCCAATCTCGCAACTTCTGTGCGTCAATATTCCATTTCAGTTTGTCCCTTTGCATGTAATAGTAGTTTGCGCCGTCGACAAATAAGGTGACTCTCATGGTTGTCTATTCGTTCCTCTCTTCGATGCTGTCATTGGACTTGAAATCATCATAACCGTGCGCGTGCTTGAACGCTAGAGATCAGACGCAGGAATTGAAAATGATTCTCCGGCAGACGCAAACAACACCTCGTGGACGACGAGCGAAGACGCGCCAACGGCTACTGCGTTCACGCTCCCCATCCGCACCGGAACCCGTTTGTTCATCAGTAACGCGCGGTGTTTCAGCACGCGATCGATCTCGGGCAAGAGAAATGTCGCCGCCCCGACGATGCTGCCGCCGAGCACGATCTCGTCCGGATTCAACGCGTTCAGAATGTTCGCAATGCCAAATCCCAGATTCTGCCCCAACGCGTGCAAGGCGCGAATATAGGCGCGGTTGTCCCGCTGCGCTTGCGTCAACGCCTGTTCCATGACCGAGGTGTCTGGCGACAGCTTCGGATCCGCTTCGCCTGACTCGCGCAGATACCGCAGCAGACTCCGCTCCGATGCGTATTCCTCCCAGCATCCATAGCCGCCGCACATACAACTGGCGCCCATGGGATGGATGGTCATATGTCCAAATTCCCCCGCGATGCCATCGCGGCCGCGATACAACTTGCCGTCGATGACCATGCCGGCCCCGACGCCAATGCCGGCATTGATATACACGATGTTCTTCAATCTGGTGCCCTGACCCACGAACTCGTTCCACACGCCGCAATTGGCGTCGTTCTCAAAATACAGGGGAATGGGAATTTGTCCAGCCAGTTCCGAGCGAATGTCCCATTCTCCAAGAAATGTATTCGGCAGATAGTAGACGATCCCCGACTGAAAATTGACCATGCCTGGGAATGCCACACACGCGCCGACAATCCCGTAAGGACTGTCGGGCGCGGCATCCATGGCCTGCCGGATCTCGTCGACGATCACCTCCACAATGTGGCCTCGGGCATCGTCGGCAGTCTCGCCCCGTGGAATCTGACTGACTCGCCGATACACCGACTCGCCGCGGATATTGCACACCACCGTGGTCACGTGCGACAGCTGGACGTCGAGCCCAATGGCGTACGCCGCATTGCCGTTAAATCGCAACAAAATGGGCTTGCGACCGCCGCTGGAAGAACCATAGCCAATCTCGACAACCAATTGCTCTGCAATCAACTCGTCGACAATGTTGGACACGGTCGCTTTGTTCAGCCCCGTCATTTGCGAGATGTCAATTCTCGACGTGGTTCTCATATCGCGTACGAGTTTCAGCACCGTAGCCCGATTCATCCGGCGCATAGCCGATGCGTCGATATTCGATTGCATGGACGCCGGTCACTCCTTAAAGCCGCCTATCGAATCTATTGCAAACAGGACTCGAATGCCATAGCATGCATAATAGGAAGATCATAGTCGATTGTTACCGAATCAGGTTATGTGTTCTTAGTATACGCTGTCCGTTCCCGTAACTAAAGTGACTCAAAAGTACTGAAGTGCCTCACAAGGAGGAGCCCGGTTGTCACTTTTTCGAAAACTCGTGATCCTGTTTGGCGTGGTCATGCTTGTCGTACTGTCGACCACACTCGCCATCGTGTATTCCGAAAGCCGACGCACCATCATCGCCCTGTCCGGAGAGAAAGCGGTTTCAATTATTCAAACCATTGACTCTGCACTTCTCAGTAATGTACCAGACTATCAATTTGAAAACGTGCTGCTCCATTTGAAAAAGCAGGATCCGAACATCATCTCGTTCGACATCTATAAGTTGAATGATTCGCTGTACGATATCGCGTCGACCAATCCGCAGCGGATCGGCACGCAGGCAAGCCCGTCCAGCGTTGTCGCGCTCGGCAGCAAGCGACCCATCACGAACCTCCAGGGCAACGTGATGCAGATTACTGTGCCCATTACCGGGTATGCCGGTGGAATCTACGACGCGAACGTGAAGTTTTCGATCGCGGACGATCTGCGATCGAACCGCAATTTGCTGATACAAGTGCTGCTTATCGGAATTTCGGCAATCATTCTCGCGATCCTGTCGGCATGGCTGTTTACCAGAGAGTTTTTATCCAAGCCCGTTCTCGCGATTGTTGCAGCGGTAAACGATGTCGCGACCGGCAATCTTCATGTGGACCTTTCGCAATTCAAACGTCGACGCGACGAAATTGGCCATCTGTCGCGAAGCTTTGATTTAATGGCGACGACCTTGCGACAGTTGATGCGGCGAATGGCCGAAACGGCGCACGAATTGAGCAAGGATTTCGAGCAACTCGTCAAACACGGAGATTACACCGCCACCGGCGCGCTGCACGTCTCAGACGTCATCAATCACGTGGCAAAATCGATCACTGAACAAGAAGCGCAGCTGCTCAGCCTCAAGTCGCAAATCGATTGGACGACGGGCGGCGACAAGGTCGTTCGCAGTACGCGACGTTCGCAAGTGGCCTTGATGGAAGACGTAGGCACATGGCTGACGACCGTCGACGCCGTGATCGAACGCACGCGTGAGATGGCGGATCACCTGCAGGCGATCACATCGACGGCCAACGGCCAACTCGGCGCGATCCAGGAAGTGAACAGGACAGCGGCGCGACTCAGTCAAATGGCAAGCGAACTTCGCGAGCAGATTGCCACATTCGAAACGACGTAAACGGAGGGGAGGATCCCGAGATGAAGAAACGGTGGTTTTGGGCTGGCGGATCCGTCGTGATCGTCGGGCTTGCGACGATTGTCGTCGCCAACGGGCCAGAGGCAGGCATCACCTGGGCCGCGACGCATCGCGCCAAGACGACCGCGAAGGCCGCGAACAACGAAGTGCAGATCTTCAGTTGGTGGACGGCCGGCGGCGAAGCGAGTGGTCTGAACGCGCTCATCAAGACGTTCCGCAAGCTGTATCCGTCCGAGAAAATCGACAATGAAGCAGTCAAGGGCGGCGGCGGATCGAACGCAAAGGCGGTGCTCGCCAGCCGAATGCAGGCTGGCAACCCGCCTGAGACATTTCAGGTTCACGCTGGCCAGGAGCTGATGTTCTGGGTCAACGCTGGCAAAATGCAGCCGCTCGACGCCTTGTATAAGCAGTTGAACCTGTACTCTGTGATCCCGAAGCAGATCATCTCGGGACTGTCGAAGGACGGGCATGTCTATGCCGTCCCAGCCGACGTCGGTCGCGGCAACGTGTTGTGGTACAACCCTGCGGTGCTGGCCAAGAATCATCTGTCGCCGCCAAAGACGATGATGCAGTTTTTGGCCGAACTCGCCGTCCTCAAGTCGAACGGCGTCACGCCCATCGCGTACGGCGACAAAGATCAGCTTGGTTCCGTCATGCTCTGGGAGAATGTCATGCTGTCCGTACTGGGGCCGCACAAATACACTCAACTGTGGAAGGGCCAGATCCCGTTTTCCAGCCCACAAGTGAAGGCGGCTGCCAACACGTTCCTGCAAATCCTGAACTACACCAACGCAAACCATTCCAGTCTGTCTTGGGATCAGGCCGATCAAATGGTCGCCAACGGACAAGCCGCGTTCAACTTGATGGGGGATTGGGCGAAGGCCTACTTCCTTTCGAGGGGACTCGTGGAAGGAAAGCAATTTGGCTGGACCGTCTTCCCAGGGACACAGGGTGATTTCGAGTACGTGATCGACTCGTTTGGCCTGCCAAAAGGCGCAAAAAATCCGACTGGCGCGAAGGATTTTCTCAAGTTGGTGGCATCGAAGCAAGGACAGGATGAATTTAATCTTTGGAAAGGTTCCATCCCTGCCCGCACCGATGCCAACATGAACCTATTCGACAGCTACAGCAAACAAGCGATGTCCGATTTCCGGCACGACGTGCTCGTGCCAAGCGTCGCCAATGGCGAGGCAGTCAACCCTGCCTTCGAAATGGCCGTTACGCAAGCCGTGACCATGCTCATCAACACGAAGGACGTCAACCAGTTCGTTCACGCGCTGAAATCGGCAGAAGACGAAAACCCACTGTCGTAACACGACGTTTTCCGTCGACTTCTGTCGGTAGAAAAACATTGAAATCTGTCGTATGTCCGCTATAATCTACTACGAGTCACACAAAGTTGCGAAAAAGGCAAAGTCGTCGAAAGGCGATGACGCAAAACTATCGGGGCTAAGTCAGACACGATCTGATATGCTTGCCAGTTGCCGTAGTGCCCTCACGCGATTTTGTGACAAAGATCGAGGGTGTGTGATAGGTATGTGGATATCTGTTGGTGTGTTGTGTGGATTTTTATTCGGTATGTTCGGAACGGCGCTCATGGTCGCGGCAGGCAACGGCGATCGAGCGGTTATGTACCACCGCGACGCAGCATCCGTCACGGATGAAGTTCCGGGTGAAGTTTCGCATTAAAGGTTTCGCGTGACGAGAGATACGACGAAATATGAGACATGATCTGTTAACAGGCATCGCCTTCACTTCGGGCGATGTCTTTTATATATGTGCGGAGGGGTCTGGGGAGGCGGCGGGCCGGGAGGCGGCGGGCTGGGAGGCGGAGGGCTGGGCGAGAATAAGCGGTCGAGGGACGCTTAAGTGTGTCGAATCGTATGATTTGGCGCGAATAAGCGGCTCACAGACGCTTAAGTGGCCGAGTCCACGCCGTTTTGGAGGCAACGGAGGCAAATAAGCGTCTCCGAGACGCTTATTTACTTTCCATCTGGCCCTTTCTCGGAAATAAGCGTCTGAGGGACGCTTATTTTCCTTATCGCCTTCGCACGCCTTCGCACGCCTTCGCACGCCTTCGCCGCACACTTTCCGGCGCCGCGGGCCCACCCGCCACCCTGCCCGGCGGGCCCGCGCCAACCGTCACGCATCCTTATACATGCGCGAGTCAATCGCAGGAGGAGTCCCGCCATGGCCGACAAGAGACCTTTCGCCTCGCTCATCCCACCGATCTTTCAGGACCGGGTGCCACAATTGTATGGGCCACTTGGTGCCGAATGGTTGACACATCTGCCAGATAGGCTGGAGACCATCGCGAAGCGATTGGATGTCCGGTTGCTGAGACCGCTGCCGAACCTATCGTGGAATCTGCTGTTGGAAGCCATCACGGGCGGCGGACTCCCGGCCATCGTCAAAGTCGGCCCGCGCGGGGACGAGCTTGCGCGAGAAGCGCGTGTGCTGCGGACGTGGGCGGATCGGGGCGCGGTTTGCGTCATCGACGTTGCGCCGGAAGAAGGTGCGCTTCTCCTCCAACGCGCGGATCCAGGAACATCGCTGCTCGACGAGCAGTCGGACGATGCAGCGATCACGGCGTTTTGCCAGGTCTTTTCGCGATTGCATCGGGGACGCGTCACGTCGCCCCAGGATTCACCATGGCGCGGAGCGATATGGTGGCGCTGACGTCCAAGGTCCGCTGCGGTCGGATTGGATCGAGATGGCCGAAGCGAAACTGGCCCATCTCCTCCGTACGACCACCTGTCAAACCCTGTTGCACGGCGACTTGCACCATGAGAACATATTGAGGCAAGGGTTGGACGATTGGGTCGTGATCGATCCGAAAGGCATCCTCGGCGATCCGCATTTCGACACCATCCAGTTCCTCCTCAACGACACCGAGCGCGATGGAGACGCGGATGTCGTTTTGGCGAGGCGCGTTGGCGAAATGGCGAAGCGCCTCCATCTTGACCCTGCCAGGATTGGGTGGTGGGGCGTCGTTCGCGGCGCGCTCGAAGCGTGCTGGGCGCTGAACGGCGGCGGCGGGGATGGGGGTGCTGGGGACGGGATCGCCATCAGTGAACGGTTCGCCCGCATGCTGCGCGACAGCAGATTGCGGTGAGTGAAATTCATCGACAGGCAAGGTGGGTTCCGAGATGAGCGTGTTTGATCAATCGATTCGCCAATTTCTCGCCGACGCGGCTTCGAGCGCGCCAACGCCAGGCGGCGGCAGCGTCGCGGCGCTGGCGGCGGCCCTGGGTGCGGCAATGAGTGCCATGGTGGCGAACGTGTCAAAGCGGCGGGCGCCGGATGACACGGTCCAGACTTTGGACGATCTCGTCGCCCGCATGAACGAGGCGATCACGTCGTTCGAGCGCATCCTGAACGCTGACTCGGTCGCGTTCGACACATACATGAACGCCTTGCGGCTGCCCAAGCAAACTGCGGCGGAAAAGGCTGCCCGCACCGCCGCCTTGCAGGCAGCCATGGCATCCGCGACAGAAGTCCCGATCGAACTGGCCCAGGCCTGCCTCGACGCATTGAAGGCCAGCCGCGGCTCGTTGCCCTTGGCGACGCCGTTTATCCTGTCCGATCTCGGCCTCGCCGTCCTCCTCCTCGAGACCGCCGGTCAGAGCGCGCTACTCACCGCCGCCGGCAATCTCGCATCGCTGACGGACGAGTCGATCCGCGTCCAAGTTCGGGAGCGAATCGACAGCTTGGCGCAATCGCTCGCTTCAACGAAGGCCGAGATGATGAACGCCCTACGGGCAAGAATGGAGTTGTGACGGCCATGGCGGAACTGACCCAGCGGCAGCAGGCCGTCATCGACACGCTTAAGAAGCGTACGACGCCCGTATCCGGCCAAGCACTCGCCGAGAAGCTCGGCGTGACGCGGCAAGTCATCGTACACGATATCGCCGTTCTGCGCGCCGCCGGCATCGAGATCCTGTCGACGCCAAAAGGCTATCTGCTGCTCGGCAACTCGGCAACTCACCTGAAGCGCACATTGCTGGCCGTCTGCCATCGGCCAGAAGATACCGAAACGGAACTGAATACCTTCGTCGACTGCGGCGTGCGCGTGCTCGACGTCCGTGTTGAACACAGCGTGTACGGCGAATTGATTGGGAATCTGTACCTGAGCTCAAGGCGGGACGTAGCTCACTTCATGCGGAAAATCGAAGGAGAAGGCGCCCCTTTGCTGTCGACCTTGACCGGCGGCCTTCATTACCACCAAGTGGAATACGCCGCCGACGACATGCTCCAGGAAGCCATCGCCAAACTTCAGGGGGCCGGGATTCAGGTGTTGTGAGTCCGCCCGGCCGCTGATTCGCGGCCTTTGCAGGTGGGATCGTGGCGAGTCCCCTGCAGGCGAGTCCCCGCGTTCACCCGTTTGGCGCGTTACGCCAGTTCGCTTACCAATTGCTCGACGAACGCCGCGTGCTTCCGGATGGCTGGTTCGGTGAAGTCGAAGTCGACGCCGGTGGCGCGGTAGATGTCCGCAATCGACATGTTCGAGTCACTCGCGGCACCCTGGCGGAAAAGACGCGTGGCGTTCGCCGGATCGTCCCGGTACAGCTCAAGCAGTTGGATGGCGCCCAGCTCGGACAGCGAATACTCGATATTGTAGAACGGCAGGCCCACGATGTGGTGCGACTCGATCCAGGAGTTGGCGAGATCGGCTTCGAGGCCTGTGATATCGGTTGCATGGTGCGTGAAGCGACGGCACATCTCGAGGAACTTGGCGTCGCGCTCCTCGACCGTGTGATTCGGGTGCGTGTACAGCCAGTGCTGGAACACATCGCCGCTCATTGGGCCAATGAGCATGCGGAACGCCCGGTTCAACTCCGCCGCCTTCGCGTTGTCAAACGCTTCGTCGGACGTGTAGAACGTCCGCAGCTTGTCGAGGTTGAGCAGTTCCATGCCGTGCGAGTACAACTCGGCGACTTCCATGCGCATCGTGTATTCGCTGAATCGCTGCCCGCTCTCAAACTGGTGGTAGAAGTTGACCGCGTGCCCCATCTCGTGAATCAGCGCAATCACGGCGAAGAACGACGGACTGAAATTCGCGAACACGAAGACCTCTTTCGATCGCGGCAAGGGCATGCAAAAACCACCCGGCGCTTTGCCTTCGCGGACGTCGAGATCGAGCAGGCCGTTGCTGCGCATATGATCGAACGTCGCCCGAAATGCCGGATCGGTTTCGCCGAGCATCTTGGCGACGCCGTCCATCAACTCCGTCACGTTTTCGAACGGCGCGCCGGGCAGCAAGCAGTTGGTCGCGTCCCACGGACGATACGTCGCGACACCAAGTTTCGCTTGGAAGACCTGCGCCAGTCGATCCGCCGCCGGCACCGCATGCTTTTCAATTGCGTCGTGGTAAGCGAGAATTTGCTCCAACGTGAACTCGCGGTTCTTCGCGGCGAACACGTAATCGCGGTAATTCTCGAATCCAGCGTTGGTCGCGATTTGGTGGCGAACGCGCACGAGTTCGTTCATCATCTCGTCAACCTGCGGCTTGATCTCACGCCTTACAGCCGCCAGTGCCTGCCACGCTTTTTCCCGCGTCGCCCGATCCGGGCTGTCCAACTGCGCCTGAACGTACGGATGCGGCTTTTTCTCGCCGTTCCACGCCACCGTCAATCCGCCCATCAGCTCCTGATACCGAGCGACAATCTCCTGCTCGCGCACGATGAGCGGAATGTTCTCCTGGCGAAACAACTTCACTTTCGTTTGACGCACTCGGCGCATCAGGCCGTATTTCCCATCATCCAACCGCGGCGTGAACGGACAATCGCAAAACTTCTTGTCCAATTCGCCCTGATATTGTAGAAGGATGGGTTGGACCACCGTTTGATCGTGCATGTACAGCTCTCGCGCCTCTTCGTTGCGCGTGTCCTGGTGAAATGCGATGGCGTGACGGCTCGTCACCTCCATGATATCCTCGGCAAGCGTTTGCTCGTCGTCAAGCCACGTCTCGAGTTCCCCTACCGACGAAATCTCCCGATCCCGCAAGGCCCGCAGTTCCGCCTCAAGGCCCGCTGTATCTTTTAAGTCGATCCCGACATTGCTTTCGAGCGCATTGAACACAGTCCCATCCCTTTCCTCAACCTGTTGGCTTATTTTCATGATACCATGTCCGTTTGCCGTTCATGCCCCATCCTCACCGCGTGAGCCTCACAGTGCCGGCTCGATCACGCCCTCGACCCCGACGAGGCCCAGAACGGTAAGAAAAACGTGCTGCACGCCTGCAAACGCGTTCTTCGGCTCGAAGTACTCGTCCAGCGTATGAATCCCGCCAAAGTCGCCGCCGCCATGCAGCGTCAGAGCTGGAACGCCCAGGTGAATCGGCACATTGGCGTCGGTGGAACTCGGCCCGAGCAGCACCGGCTCTTTCCCCATCGCGATCGCCGCAGCCGCAGCAACCCGGACAATCGCAGCGTCCTCCGGCTGCGATCCCGACGGCCGATTGCCCATCAACACCTTCTCGACCCGAATGGCGTCGCTGCCCCAGCGTCGATTTTCACGTTCCACGGCTTCGTCGATCAACTTCAGCACCTTCGCTTCCAAGGCGTCGAGCGCCGCTTCGGAAGTCGATCTCATATCCACCATCATCTCCGCCTCGGCCGCAATCGTATTCACCGACGTCCCGCCGCGCACTTCACCGACGGTGAACGTCGTCTTCGGCTCGTCGGGCACCTCGATGTCGCCGATCGCCGCGATTGCCCGGCCCATCGCATGGATGGCGCTCGGCTTGCCAAAGTCGCCATAGCTGTGCCCGCCCGGTCCCCGAAACGTGACCCGATAGCGTCGGCTGCCCGTCGCCAAATACGTGATGGCGCCGGCATCGCCAGGCTCAATCGAGATGAACGCGTCGATTTTCGGACCATTGCGAAAGAGCGCTTTGACGCCGCGGAGATCGCCCAGCCCCTCTTCGCCAACCGTCGCGCCGAACATCACATCGCCGCGCGTCGCAATCCCAGCAGCCTCGAATCCGCGCAGGATCGCCAGCACCGCGGCCAAGCCGCGCCCATCGTCGGCGATGCCCGGCGCGAAGTACTTGCCGTCGCGATCGCGCACAACCGTATCGGTCCCCTCCGGAAACACCGTGTCCAAGTGCGCGCACACGAACACAGTCGGACCGCCGCCCACTCCCTTCCGAACGCCATGGACGTTGCCCTCCGCATCCACGTGCACATCCTTCAGCCCCAGCGCCAGCAGCCGATCCCGATAGGCCTCCCCACGCACCTTCTCCTGAAACGGAGGCGCCGGAATCTGCGTCAGCTCAATCTGCTCCCGCAAGGTACGTTCGTCGTCCGCTTCGATCACCGCCATCGCCCGCCTCACCCGCTCGTCCCGCAGCATCTTCTCGAACGCCGCGGCGGTGAATGCGGTGAATGCGGTGGATGCGGGATGGTAGGACGGATGGGACGGATAGGAGCCTTGATTATGTAAACCTTTCGACATCAACTTTTCCTCCTACATGTACATCTCTCGCAGACCGAATCTACGGTGAGTCTCTGGCACAATGATACGGAAGCCTGCGAGAAACGACAATGGGAGGATGGGCGCCGCGGGGCGGGCGAGCAGCGGGGTGGCAGTGGTCTCGCCCGGGCCGGGCCGGACCGGGCTGGACCGGACCGCCGAATAAGCCGCCCTCAGACGCTTATTCGTGTCGAATTTTCTAAATCAAGCGAAATAAGCCGCCCTCGGCGGCTTATTCGTTCAAAATCGGCCCAATCGGATGCGAACGGAGCACCATAAGCGGTTCCCGGCTGCTTATTTGCTTCCAATCCGCCGGATCGACAGATTTAAGCCGCCCTCGGCCGCCTATTTCGCCCGGTTCACGTTAAGCATAGCGAAGCAACGCACGGAACACGGTGATGCCGAGCGAAGGGGCGAGGCGAAGGGCGAGGCGGACCGAATAAGCGGCCCATAGCCGCTTATTCATGTCGAATTTTCTAAATCAAGCGAAATAAGCCGCCCTCGGCGGCTTATTCGTTCAAAATCGGCCCAATCGGATGCGAACGGAGCACCATAAACAGTTCCCGGCTGCTTATTTGCTTCCAATCCGCCGGATCGACAGATTTAAGCCGCCCTCGGCCCCTTATTTCGCCCATCCACCATCCACCATCCACCATCCGTCCGACTCCCTGCCACCCTACACTCGTGCCGCGCCAGCGCGAGTTTTTCTCAAGTAGCCCGCGAACAACACAAACGCGATAGCCAGGAAGACAACCGGCACACCGCCCATCAGCAGCCGGAAGCCAACGATGGCTGTGTCTGGTTGGATGGCACGCTTGGCGTCGTAGCCGCTCAGCTGAAAGAAAATCGCCATCAGGGCGTATTGCAGCGACAGGCCGAGGCGGACGATGAAACCGTTCATGCCAAGGTACATCCCTTCGCGCCGGCGGCGCGTGCGAGTTGCGTCCCTGTCGATCACTTCGGCCAGCAAGACATTCAGCAGCACCATGAAACCAGCAACTGGCACGCCGAGCGCGAAGCCGGTGATGAGGAGCGGAAGGGCGGAGTGATCGAAAAGAAAAGCCAGTGTGACAATCACGTAGAGTACGATGGCCACGAGAATCATGCGGGAGGGCGTGAAGCAGATGGCGAGTCGCGCCCACACGAACGACAGCGGCATGGCGACAATGAAGATGCCGCCGAGAAAGAGGGAATTTTCCATCGCGCCGACGGGTACGACATACTGCGTGTAGTAGGCTGCAACACTGGTGGACAGGGTCGTGGTGAACTGGACGAGGAAACTGCCTGCGACGTAGAGCAGGAAAGCGCGGTTTGTGAACGTGGCCTTCACAGCCTCGCGGAGGCGAAACGGCGGTTCGCCATGCGACGGGTTCTCGAAACTGCCGTAAAGGGAGACGTACAGGCTGACAACCGCGATGAGCCCAAAAATCAGTCCCATCGCGTGCCAGCCCAAGGTCTGACCGAGCGACTTGGCCAGCGCGACACCGATAATCATGCCGACGATGCCCCCGACCTGCTGCAGGGCGGATACGTACGCCCGATCGCGATCCCGCGGGTACATCTCCGGAAACAGCGCGCCCGTATTGAGGGCTGTGAAGGTAAAGAAGAGATCGAAGAGAAAAGTCAGGACGAAAAAGTAGACAAGCAGGCCGGTGTGGCCGATCGCGGGCGGCGCAAACAGGAAGTAGAACGAGAGGCCGAACGGCAGCGAACACACAGCAATGTATGGGATGCGGCGGCCCCAGCGGGTCCGGGTGCGATCGCTGACATGTCCCGCAAGCAAGTTGAAGAACGCGTTCACGATGCCATACACAATCATTCCCGCCGAAATCGCCACCCCTGGCACCTTCAACTCGGTCACGTAAAAGTAGACCGCCACCGTATTGAACGCCTGCCACAGCAGATTGACGCCAATTTGATTCGCCGCATACGCCATGCGCTTCCCCGTCGGAACGCGCATGCCCTCGCCAGTCGATGCCTCCGACATCCCGCCGCCCGATTCCATCCGCCCATCCTCCATTCGTATCAACTATTCGCATCAACTATAGAGTGCCATTGGAAAGAAATGCAGTTGCCGCGCCGCCAGAACCTTGAACGCTTCGGCGAACCTCTGAGGCGGCGCCGGATCGGAATGCGTCGGCTCGGGTTGCGCGGAATCAGGCTTCGCCGCTTCGATCTCGACACCGGTTCCAGCCGCGGCCCCGTCCGCGTTGGATTGGCCGATCCCGCCCGCCGCGTACGCCTGTGCCGCCTGGTAGGCGAAAAACTGCTGCAGCAGCGGCCACTCCTCGTTGTCGAACTGACTCTTGTGCGCGAGAATCGCCGCCATCTTCGTCTGCCAATGTGAAGTCACATCGATGAACACGTTCGGGTAGCTCGACGCATAAAACGCGACTTGCGGAATGCGACATGGCGATCCCGCTTCCGGAAACGAGATATTGCCCGCGTTGAGAACAGCCGCAGCGACAGCCCGCCCCGTCTTCACGTGATCCGGATGCGCCTCGTACGGCATCCACGGATCCACGGTCATCACGAGTTCTGGCTGCTCGCTTCGCAGCACCTTTACAAGCGCTTTCATGACATCGAATTCAGAATAATCGCCGCCGTCTGCAAAGCCGAGATCGATCTGCTTCGACACGCTCAGAAGCCGCCCCGCCTCGTCTCGCTCACGCCTGCGAATCGCCGCCAACTCGAGCGGATTCACCGCCGGATTTGCCGATCCGTATCGACCATCCGTCACCGTCACGAACACGATCCTGCAGCCCGCCGCAGCAAGCAGAGCCAACGTGCCGCCCGCGCCCACTTCATTGTCGTCCGGATGCGGCTGTACACAGACGACCGACTTGACATCCCGCACATCCTGAACCCCAAGTATCGCCGCGATGTCCATCGACTGCACCAACTCCTTCTACCGCCTATGATAACACGAAGCGAATCGCCGATTCGGCGTATATCGAAAGATAGAGAGGCTCCGCCGCGAACATGCATCCAAAGGGAGATTCTCAATCCACCGCACACCTTTATGATGAGACGTGTAGTTGTTCCACACTAAAGGAGGCGTCAGTTTTGACCACAGCAACCTGGATTGAGATGATTGTTCTTTTTGTCGTGCTCGCAGGGATGTCATACGGCAAGAGAAAGTTTGGTATATCTCGCTTTATCATCCCAATCGTCGTCCTGGCGTATTTCGCACACGAATATATCAAAGACATTCCGACCAACGGAAACAATATCGTCGTGTTAGTTCTCTTCATCGTGATCGGGGCCGTCTTAGGAGGCATTTTGTCAGCACTCACAAAAATATCCAAAGACGACGGTGCGGTGTACCTGAAAACGGGGATAGGAAGTGTGATTGTATTCGCGATCGCGTTCCTCATCCGCATCATTCCAATTGAATGGATGACTCACCATGAGTTGCAGACAATGCATTTTGCGATAAAGCACCAGATCAGCATACCGAACATCATCGGTCCAGCATTCATCTTCTTGACGGCCGTCATGGTCCTGGTGCGAATTGTGACCATTGTGGTGCGAGTTCGACTGTTGCCACGAGAATAACCCAGCTGCGCTGGGTACCGGGTGCGCTGGGTGCGAGCTTGGCGCCTTAGCGGTACTTTTGTCCCTTACGGCACCCGAGCCGGCCGACCGACGACGCCACACCGTCCCCATAGCGGTACTTTTGTCCCTTACAACACCCAAACCGGCCGATCGACGACGCCACACCGTCCCCATAGCAGTACTTTTGTCCCTTACGGCACCCGAGTCGGCCGGTCGTCGTCACCACTTCGTTCCCATAGCGGTACTTTTGTCCCTTACGACACCCGAGCCGGCCGACCGACGACGCCACTTCGTCCCCATAGCGGTACTTTTGTCCCTTACGACACCCGAGTCGGCCGGTCGTCGGCA
>NZ_BCQI01000002.1 GCF_001544355.1 Alicyclobacillus acidiphilus NBRC 100859 | reverse complement strand
TGTACCAGATTTCGAACCGGACTGACGTTTTGCATGGAATCGCGCGGCTTGAAGGCCAACTTCACTGCTCCGACGGCATCTCGGCCATGATCCAATCGGACAGATCCGTCATGGTTCGTGAAGACCATCGTTGCGTCGATAATGCCGCCTCGGAGAGAAACTTGCTTTGCCGACAACGGTGGCTTTTGAGACGGACGGGGACAAATCCGATGACCACCGTCTTTGCCCGGGTCATGGCGACATACATCAGCCGTCGTTCTTCCTCCACTTCATCTGGTTCTGACAAGTGAGGATCCACCAAGTCGACCAACAGTACAACGTCCCATTCCTTACCCTTACTGTCGTGAAACGTGCGGAACTGGACGCGACGATGAAACGAATTCCATTGTGAGCCAAAGTACGCTCGCACTTCATGCCAGACGGAGGCCACCCGTTCTCGTGTCCGCCCAAGTATGCCAATCGTGGATGTCGGAGGCAACGTCGCGAGCATGGTGGTCAAACATTGAATGAGGGCGAACCGCTCTGAAAGGTCGTCCGCAACCTGAAACACTTGTACGTATCCAACGTTTGAATGAAAAGCTCGCAGAGGCTTTTCGATGCGGCCCGACGCGTGTTGAATCAGGTGTTGGGCGTGATCGACCACCGTGTGTCGAGATCGAAAATTGTAAGTCAATAGACGCTGAACCGTTCCTTTCAATTGTCCAGCCGCCTCTCTTAGATATTTGGGAGAGGCGCCGCGGAAGGCGTAAATGGCTTGATCGTCATCGCCAACGACAAACACCCTGACGTCATATCGTTCCTGCAGCATCTGAACGATCCGCCACTGCGGTTCGTTCGTATCTTGAAATTCGTCGACCAATAGGTAGGACAGTCTTTCAAAACTGCTGTCGCGACCGCGTCGTTCCAGAAGACGTTCCGTTTCAAGGAGGATGTCTTCATAGTCCCAACGCCGGCTTTTCCGCTTCAGTTGTCGGTAAACCTCGTAGATTCTTCGCTTCTCGCGCGGCAGCGGCGCCATGCCAGTACCCACATCGCGCGAGTACATGGTCAACCATTCGGCAACAAGGCGATCATCGATCGCGGCCGAAGCTCGATGCCGGCGAACGAGAGCTTCACGCATCAATTGGGCCTGTTCGCGGGAATTCAAAATGACCGGAATATCCGCTTGATCTCTGAGCAGCGCGTGAAACATCTGAGAGTGGAAGGTCCCGAGTTGCAACGACTCCGCTTCGCGGACAGACAGTGACGGGTGAAGCAGCAGGCGGTGGCGCATGTGTTCCGCGGCTTGGCGTGTAAACGTCATCGCCATGACGGACTGCGGTGACATGTTGTCTGTTCGAATCGAGTGCACAATATGCTCTGTCAGCACGGCTGTCTTGCCGCTGCCTGGGGCCGCGATGACGCATGTGGAATGCGATTTCGAATGAATGACGTCGAGTTGTTCTTCTGACCACATAACCATCCCTCCAAGACAAAGATGCGCCATCTTCGCGCTGGCGGCCATGACGTGGAGCAGAATTCTCTTACAAAGCGCAGGATCGTCTGAGTATTTTCCACCAGCCAGTCGTGGTATCATGGGCATTTAAGGAGGAGAGTACATGGCCCTCTATGCCATTGGCGACTTACATTTGGGAACCGCCGTCGATAAACCGATGGATGTGTTTGGCTCGACATGGAAAGATCACGCCGCTCAGATGAGACAAAACTGGCTCGACGCCATCGACGACGACGACATCGTCTGTATTCCAGGCGATATATCCTGGGCGATGACGCTCGATGAGGCGGTCGACGACCTATCTTGGATCGCGTCGCTGCCAGGGAAAAAAATCATGATACGCGGCAATCACGATTACTGGTGGAACGGGATATCGAAAGTTCGGAAGCTGCTCGGAGAAGGAATGTTTGCGCTGCAAAACGACTGTGTCGTGATCGATGGCCTGTGTTTTGCGGGAACGCGCGGCTGGCTGCTGCCATCACACCCTTCGTTTCACGGGGCGGAGGACGAAAGAATTCTGCAGCGCGAACTTCACAGGCTGGAGTTGTCACTGCAGGAAGCCGCCAAGACAGAATTGCCGATCGTCTGCATGACACATTATCCCCCCATCGAAAACCAAGTTTCGAAAACCGTTTTTCAGACGACACTGGAACAATACGGTGTCAAACTTTGTTTGTACGGACATCTGCACGGCCCGTCCCACCGATTCGCAGTCAACGATCTCGTTGGCGGTACGGTGTACCAACTGGTCAGCAGCGATTTTCTCGGATTCAAGCCATTGAGGATCCCGGACGCCTGGCTCACATAAAACAACCGGCGGCTCGGGGCCGCCGGTACAAACACCACGTGTGGTCGACAATCCTGCTCCATCACACCGTTCACGCCAGTTGAAGGCATTGGCTGCCTCAGTGAGCGGCTTAGATGCGGAGAATTACCTCTGTATTTCCGCTTGACTGACATCCGTCGCCCGGGAAACACCGGGATACTCAGAAATACTTCATCGGCACTCCCTGAGCAGGATATGCTCGAAACACGGAAGTGGTGTCGGAAGTAATATCTCCCGTGGACGCACAGTTTATGAACCAAACTCGGGATTTAGCAAGAACACGACGTAGCCCATCTGATGGCCGTGTTCTTGCATCCACCGCCCGTTGCGCTCGAGGACGCGCAATACGTTCGGATCGCTCAAGGCAAGATCGTCGGCAAGACCCATGTCTCGTTGGTTCGCGTCGACATGGAGACTGGACAGCGGGCCGGATCGAAGTACCTTGCCGCGAAATCCACCTTGCTTCCAGCGAGCTTTCCACCCCGTTGCGTCGGGAACTTCCTTCGCTCCGTAAATACTTCGGACTTCCTTTCGCCACTCGTCGGTTACAGGTTCCAAGACCATCATTTCGACGTCGACGACTTGCCCCGAAGATTTGACGACTCTCCGGATTTCCCGGATGGATCGCTGGATATTCGTAAAGACCAGAACGGACTCCGCGACGACGAGATCGAACGTGTCATTCGCCAACGGAAGCGCCTCGACGTTGCCGACGACTCCGTGAATCCTGACACCGCGCGCACTCGCGAGACGCTTCGTATTGTTTACCATCCGCGGATGAAGATCGACTGCGGTGACCTCGGCGTCAAACGTTTCGGCCAGTTTGCACGCCGTGTCACCGTTCCCGCAGCCAATGTCGAGCACTTTCGCTCCTGGCGATACCGTGATGCTGTTCATCCACGCAAGCGTAACGTCCGCGCCCCCGGGATGTGCGTTCATAACGCCTAGACGTGACAACGCGTCGTGGTAATTCACAAGATAGCCCCCTTCAGCCCATCGTATGAACGCTGGCACTTGCCTTTGACGACGGATGCCCAGCCCATCGGAACTGGTCTGAAGCCCGCCTCACGGGTGGCGTTGGACTTGCGGGTCAGGACATCATGACGTAGAGTGGAATCCAATTGGGGGGTTGTTGAGTGGCAAAAATCACACGGATCTTCGAAGCCAGCATTGAAGAGCAAGGGGATTACATCTTTACGCCATCCGGCGTCGTCTTGCTTTTACATAATGGGAATTTTCTGATATACAGTGAAAGCGCCAGGCACAATTTCTTGCGTCGAACGTGCATGCGCCATGGTTGGGACGATCTCGTTGAAGGCGTCCGGGAACAAGGGTTGTACGTTCGAATTCGCGATGTGACAAACGACGTCCAAAAACGATTAGACCCCGACACATGGAGTGTCGAGGCCGTTCTCGATACTTGGTATTCACAAAATCCGAGGCAGCTGTTCTTTCTGCAGCGTTACTCCAGCTCTCCGTCCCAGACCAACATACCGCCGCGATAGTTCGCGACGTTCGTGAATCCATTGGCTTGCAGGAACTCTGCGACCCGCTGTGAACGGTTGCCGCTGCGGCAGACGAACACATACGGTTGTGAGGGATCGAGATCGTTCATCCACTCAGCGACCTCTTGCATCGGTTTCAGCGGAACACCAGGAATATGCCCTTCCGCATATTCTTCTGGGGTGCGGACGTCGATCACCTGCATCCGACCTTCCGCGAGAATTTCCTTCAACTCATCTGGGCCATATTGGGCAATTTCGCCTGACATGTTTGCGACCTCCGTGCGTGAACGACATAGGTTTTCAGGCCAGAAATTTGCCTGACATACAGTACACCTATCATGTTAACACACCGCACAGTGATCGGCCTACGATATGGATTCTCCGAGGATTTCGTTCACGCGCTTGCGCAGCACATCCGCGCTGATGGCAAAGCCTATTCCTTGTGAACTTTGCGATACGGCGGTATTCATGCCAACCACTTCGCCGCGCAAGTTGATCAACGGACCGCCGCTGTTTCCACGATTGATGGCGGCGTCCGTCTGGATCAGGTTCGGGTAATCCCTGTCTCCAATCTGCAGCGGTCGGTTTTTGGCGGATACGATGCCCACGGTCACCGTGTGGTCCAAGCCGAGCGGCGAACCGATGGCAAGCACCCATTCCCCCACTCGGACGTCCTTGCTGTGGCCCAAACGGAGTACAGGCGAGGGAATATCGATGTCGGCGCGCAAGACGGCGATGTCGTGCCGGCGATCGCGCCCAACCACCTCCGCCTGAATCGGCTCTTTTTTGCCGAACGCCCGCAGCATGATGCGATCAGCCTCAGAGACGACATGCTCATTGGTCAAAATGTATCCTTTGGGATGAAACACGAACCCTGTACCGATGTTCAACGCGGATCGCCCTGACCGCCCAGCAGGGCGATCCCATGGCAAAATCATCGTTCGTTCCCGATAAGGTAACTGGACGACCTCGATCCCTAGGACAGACTTCTTATATCGTTCAACCAACCTGACAAAGTTTGGGATTGAACCGCTTGCGCTCCGCTTGGATGCGAGCGACTGTGCCTTCTTCATGTGCGTCACCCCTAAGAACAACAAAAGTCGCCATCAGCCACGACTTGACGTTGTACATTGTATTCTCAGGGAGCGCTTCGTGTGAGATGCTCCGGCAAGGCGAACACCCGCAGACCGAACCGCGCAACTTACATCGCCATGTCCTTCCGATAGCGTACGCCGTAGTTGCCCCGTTTCGTCTTATAGACCTGCACGCGCAAATCCAACGTCCCGTTCAGCAGATAATCGTCCCGAATGCACATGGCCACGTAGGACGCTACCGACTTCGAATCGTACAGACGCGCTTCATAAACCCATGCCATTCTTCTTCCCCCTTGCCGAGCTAGTTTACCCAGGGGAAGCGGGATCATGAGTTGGCGTCCGGGGGTTCGATCAACTCACGTCGATGACAACCTCATATCCACCGTACTTTTTCACATTGAGAACACCCGTATCAAATAAGAGATACTGCCCCTTGATGCCAAATAAGGTACCGGTGAAAATCGGGGACTTGTCCAAATTGATCGACTTCAGACTCACTTGAAACGATGGACTGCGCGGATATTCAAACTCATACGCCTGTGCCTCGTCTTCGATAAGAAACGAATGGTAGGCGCGGTCCAAACGCTCGATAACCTGCTCCCGCAGCGCGTGCAAGGTCGTCTCAGGTCTTGATTCCTCTTTCAGCATCTTGCGCCAATCTGTCTTGTCCGGCATAAACTTCGCGATTTCCATTTCCAGTTCGCCGGCCTGCTTACGGGTCGGTGCTTCCGCGATCACGACCGCCGCCGTCGCTCCCTGGTCCATCCAACGCTTCAATTGGCGCCCTTTGCGCGTAAGTCCAACCTTGAATCCGCTGCTCCATGCAAGATACACGTAATGAGGGATCATGCAGTGCGTTTTCGCGAACGTTTCGTCGCGGCATGTTCCTTGGTGATAGTGACATTCGTGCGGTTTGACAATACACAAGTCGCACTCTGCCAATGACGTTACGCAAGGAAAGCAGTAGCCGTTTTGAAACAGCTTTTTCGCAGTCCGTCCACACGCGATGCATCGGCGCACACCGGTGAACTCGATGTGGACCTCGCGGCCAATCCACGTATTGACAGGCTCCGATTGTGTGGTCAGACAGAGTTCGTATTCGACCGGACTTGCGTACGTTTGATTTAGCTCCCGAATGTCGCCTTTCAACATAATTTGAACCTCCGTGAATCAAACTACAGATGTTGCCCATCTTCTCGATCTGAAAAAAGGGGTTCTGCGCATGTTGTTGTACGTTGGATTGGCCATGATTCCCGGACTGCTCTTGCTCATTTTCATCTATACGCGAGACCAATTGCACCCCGAGCCGAAGAGATATGTCCTGCGATTTTTCATCCTCGGCGCGGCGATTGTATTTCCGGCCGGCCTGATTGAACGAATCACGATGGCCTCTCCAGGTTTCTCCCTGGGCGGCTTTCAGGGGCGACTGGTCACAGCGTTCTTCGTCGCTGGCATGATTGAGGAGTTCTTGAAAGCCGCCATCTTCGATCGCGGGCTGTTGCACAGCAAGCTCATTCGGAATCGAATGGATTGCATCGTATACGCCGCAGCGATTGGCCTCGGATTCGCGACCGTCGAAAACATCATGTACGTGACCAGTTCCGGGTTTACCACGGCTGTCGTGCGATCCGTAACCGCTGTCCCCGCCCATTTCATGTTCGCAATCATCATGGGGTACTATTTCGGACGAGCGCGGTTCGACGGACGCAATAAAGCGCTGGCCTATGTAGTACCCGCGGTTGCGCACGGCACCTATGACACATTCGCCCTATCGTCGACGCTTGCATCCGACGCGGTCTTGGCTGGTTTATTGCTCCTCATGGTCGAGATTTCTATTCTGATTCTGCGAAGAGCCCGTCGAATGGGAAATCGTCAATTCGCGTAAGGACGGTTCCTAGCGTAAGTCAAAGCCGTTTTGACCGAATGGCTGAGGACCTGAAGACAGGCCGGCAAATGCAAGCAACCAACCTCTATCGCCTCGGTAGAGGTTCATTTCTGTCTCTTCGTCGATCATCAACATTTGAAACAGGTTCATGTTGGTATGAAAGTACGGACTCAAATGTTCATCGTGAATCCGGAGATTCAGAATTCGATATCGCTCCTGCGGATCGACCCGAATTCCATCGATACCCACGATGTCTCCAAACTGAATGCTCGGCTCTGCCAGAGGCGATTTGTTTCGAGCTCGCAGGACTTCATACACGTGACGTATGGCTTTTGATTTGCGACTAGCTTCCAATACGAGTGCGTAATGTGCCATGTTGTCTGCCAAGAAACATCCCTCGGTCCGATGAATAAGTCTGCATATCATGCAAATTGCCCCCTTTGGTAAACCAACCGGATTAGGGGGCAATTTTGCATAGGAATATGGGAAAGTCTGTAGTCATTATAGCGAAGCTTTGAAGAGAAGGAAATAGCATTCTCCCTGTTTTCTCAACAAAATTCGAGATTTTTTGTAAAATTATATCACCAATTGGAGGTTTTGTCCGCAAAATTAGCTTCGATATTCGCTGAACAGAGCATTGACCCATGATTCGGCGTCGGAAGTGATCCACACCACATCTCCCGCATTTTGTTGACACGCTTCCCGAAGGCGGCGCACCGGATCCATGTTCAATTCCGTCCCAATCACCAACAGCAGGCGCGAATCGAGCACCCATTCCATGGCGCGGGCTACGTGACGAACTTCTTCGCCTTCCAGCACCACACCCGGCAGCAATATGCTGTTGCACGTCGGACAGATCGGCACATCGATCTGGACATCGAATGTGTATGAACTTGGAAACACTGCACCGCAGGTCCGACAGCTGAGCTCACGCAGATTTCCGTGCAATTCAATCAGGTGCTTTGTACCAGCGTCTCTGTGCAATCCATCGATATTCTGGGTGATAATCCGCACATTCGCTTTCGCGAGCACTCTGTGCGCCAGATTGGGCGATGCACCGCGCCAGTCGCGAAGCATACTGCGCAAGACTCGATATGCGAACGCTGGGTCGCGCATCCACACGGCTGTCCGAAAGAATTCAGGCAGCGGCAGTCCAAGCACGCTGTTCTCTCCAACCGGCAGTCCGCTTTCCACACTGATGCCGGCGCCAGTGACGGCAATGATATCGTTTGCACGACGCTGGTTCATCCGAATTGTGTTCACCAAATTATAGGATACCGGTCCATCACAATGATAGAGCATATGAAAACACCTATTCAAAATATTAATCATAATTTCCAATATTGTATTTACAAGAAAACAACTTTCGCTCTATATTGACAGTATCACCCTTTATATTGGAATTTTGGGAGGATTGTCGATGAAAGAATCATTTGGTAGCCGTGTTCGAGCAACTCGCGTCGCAAGATCGTGGTCACAACAGGAATTGTCGATGAGGTCCGGTATTTCTACACCACACATTTCCTCCATCGAACGAGGTTTGCGCCATCCGTCGCTCGAATATGCGCAACGTATCGCAAGCGCGCTTGGCGTTCCACTCCACGCCCTGTGTGATTCGACACGTGAGTTCGTAGCGCCAAGGATCCGCAACTCAACGGAGGAACTGCCTTGGGACATGCAAAACTTCATTTTGAATGAAGCCGCCTACCCTTACCTTGAAGCCGCACAGCAAATGAGCAAGCTTTCCGAAGAGGATACGTCGCTGTTGAAAATGCTGATCGACTTGCTTTCGGAACGGCACCGTCTGCAGGCAGGCGATATGCTCTAAAACGACTGAACCGTGAAACGATGTGCCCCTTGTACGGCAAACAAGGACACCAGAACGAGGGGCGTTGCTGTCAATCCCACAGCACTTTCACGCCATATCGACCGCGTGACGTCTGATATACGCCCACATATTTGGGAGGTCGCTTCGGCATCCACCAAGTCCCCGCTTCAAGACGGGCGGCAAGGCAATCAGCTTGAAATTTCGTGTTGACCAAGCTCAAGTAGTATACCCAACCCATCGGTGCAACACCCGCCTTCACGAAGATGATGTCTGTGCAGTGGGTAAGACCACAGTGAATGTGGTGCCTTCCCCATATTGACTTTCCACAAGAATGTCGCCGTTATGCTCCATCACGATCTGTCTGGCAATCGCTAATCCGAGACCAGTTCCTGAACCGGTTCGCGTACGGGCCTTGTCCGCTTTATAGAAACGTTCGAAGATGTATGGCAGGTCTTCCGCCGGAATGCCTGCTCCGGTATCGCGAATGCGCACATAGGCGTAATCGCCCCTGACGTCGAAAGCAAACAGAATCTGCCCTTGTTCCGTGTGTCGGAACGCGTTGTCCAAGAGATTCGTAAACACTTGCTCCATCCGATCTTCGTCGAGCAGCACAAGAACTTCTTCATCGCCCGACGAGACGATGAATTCAACGTTTCCTTCAGCGGCCAACGCTTGGAATTTACGCGCCACACGGCGAACCATTTGCGTCAAGTCGACAGGCTCAAGTTTCATTTGGAACTGTCCGCTCTCCAACTGCGCCAAGTCCAAAAGGTCATTGACAAGGCGCTTCATACGAAGCGATTCGTCGTGGATGATCTCGGTCAATTCCCGGCGAAGGACCGGATCGTCGGAGATATCGTCCAGCAACGCTTCCGCGTACCCCTGCATCATACTGAGCGGCGTGCGAAGTTCGTGCGAGACGTTTGCGATAAAATCTTTCCGCAGCCGATCCAGCCGCCGCTCCTCCGTGATATCCCGGAGCACTGAAAGCGTCCCTCGCAAATGTACGCCATCCGGTTCATACAGGGGCAGCATGGTGACGGCCATGGTTCGTCCTTCCCACTGTTCCTCGCGAAACACGGGTGCTTGGAGATTGGTGACCTGATCGAACAGGCGCATCAATCTCTCTGGCAGAAGGTCCATGTCGACGACGCCGTGATCGGCCACGGACAACGTGCGAAGCCGGCGCAGCGCGGGTGGATTGGCCAGCGTGACACGTCCTTGCATATCGGTGGCCACAACGCCGTCTTGCAACGACGACAGGATGCCCTGCAGTCCTTCTCGTTCGTTTGACAGTTCCTGAATTGTATTCGCAAGCTCTTCCGCCAATGCGTTAAACGTCTTGCCCAGCATGCCAACTTCGTCACCGGTCACGACGGCGACCCGCTGCCGATACCTGCCGAGTGCCATTTCCTCGGCGGCGCGATTCATTTCAATCAGAGGGCGGGAGACGTTTTTCGAGACCACGAAAGCGAGGCCGGTCGCGAGGATGATCCCAAAAATGGTATCGAAGAGGATCAAGTTCCGCATCTCGCGTGACGGCTCGTCAAGGACACTCATTTGTTGGCTGACCGTAACGATGCCGGGTGCTCCGGAAGGAACAGGAACTTGGAGGTACACAGAAACCTCTTCCACACCTTTTACCGCACGCTGAACGATGACGGGCTTTCCTTGTGAAAAAGCTTTCTTCTCCGCTGCGGACAATCGATCGTACGCCGCCTTGAGGTCTGCGTCATTCGCGAAGGGAATGCTGTAATGCAGTTGCGCCTGCTGCACAGTGGAAGCCAGTTCGCTGGCAACCTCAGCTTTGATCGTTCGATCCGTCGGATCGGACAAGATGGTTTTCGCCGATTGGGCGAGTTGGATTAAACTGTCGCGCTCCCGACCCACGACGTACTTGTTGTAGACCTGCTGAAGAAATACGGACAAAAGCGCTTGAACGACAAAAAACATGCCGACAATCGTGAGCCAAAGTTTCGTAACGACACTGTTTCGAATCACTGGGTTACCTCGAATTTGTATCCTACGCCCCAGACAGTGACAATGTACTGACTGACGAGCGCTGAGGCCTGGCCAAGTTTTTCGCGGAGACGTTTGATATGCGTGTCGACCGTCCGTTGATCGCCATAAAATTGATAGTTCCATACGTCGCGCAACAATTCCTCACGGTTGAACACCTTATCCGGACGCTGGGCCATATATACGAGCAAATCAAACTCTTTGGGCGTAAGACTGACCTCCTTGCCCTCTACTTCCACTCGACGAGCGTCAATATGAATGACGAGTTCCGGGAATGTCAAAGCTTGCTGCAGATCTGTACGGGCGTACTCCGCTTCACCCGCTCTCTTCAACAGCGCCTTGATGCGCATGATCAATTCTCGGGGGCTGAACGGTTTTACCACGTAATCGTCAGCGCCGATCTCGAATCCGTGAATTCGGTTCATCTCGTCTCCGGCTGCTGTTAACATAATGATAGGAACCTCGCTGTGCTGCCGAATCTGTTGGCACACATCTCTCCCATCCAGTCCCGGCAACATCAAATCCAGCACAATCAGCGAGAAAGGCTCCGATAAAGCGAGTTGAACTGCCGATGGCCCATCTTCCGCCTCTGTAACCGAAAATCCGCTGCGTTCCAGATACATTCGGACCAAGCGGCGGATCCGTTCCTCGTCGTCAACAATGAGAATCCTTGGCTGCACCATGGCTGAACCTCCGTATTTCAGTGTGAATTCATTATAAAACTGAGGATCAGGAACAACAACAGACTGCCAAGGGAACTGTCGAACGGGAGCGGACGAAGCTGAGCGAAGCGTTGTCAGCTTCGCCCAATGGAGGATTCGTCGCGGGCCGGCCGCGACGGCGAATTCACCGGCGTGATCGCTTGCCTTTTGGGGAGCGGGACGTCCGTGCAGGTCTTTCCACCTTGCGGTTGGGAAACGTCGGTGTCGCGTACGGCGGCGGCGATAGTTCGACGGAACGATACAACGCTTTCCACTCCGCGGGATCGAGCGTACGCCACTCGCCCGTCTTCAAGTGGCCCAGCGCGATGGGACCAAAGGCGATTCGCTTCAAACGTTTGACTGGCAAATCAAGCGCCGCAAACATTCTGCGCACCTGGCGGTTGCGACCCTCATGAATGGCGATTTGGACGACGGACTCCGGCCCCTGCTTCATCACTTCGACGATGGCGGGCGCGGTCATTCCGTCTTCCAACTCAATGCCTTCCGCAAGCCGCCGCCGGGCTTCCTTGTCCACTGTACCTTCGACGGTCACCCGATACACCTTTTCAATGTTGCGCGAAGGGTGCAGCAAGCGCTCCGTCAACGTGCCATCGTTGGTAAACAGCAGCAATCCACTGGTGTCGTAGTCCAGCCGGCCAACCGGATATAACCGCTCCGCGACAGTCGGAAGCAACGACATCACCGTTCGGCGCCCTTCTGGATCCGAGACCGTGGAGACATACGCGGTCGGCTTGTTCAAGAGCAGGATGACCTTCTTCTCCTGTTTGACAGGTTTGCCGTCCACTGCGATCGCCTGCGAGTCGGGATCGACCTTAAATCCAAGTTCTGTAACTTTCTGGCCGTCGACCGTGACGTGGCCCTCCACAATCAACTGTTCACATTTGCGGCGCGACGCAACGCCCGCGTGGGCTAGGACTTTTTGAAGTCGTTCCATGATTTTCTCCCGTCTCGAGACGCCTTCTTGAAGGCGTCCATTCACTGATCTCAAAAGTGTATCATACCAGATAGCAGCGAAACGGCGAAGACCGAAGCGAGAACGCTGACAAAATCGCTCAACAGACCGACCTTCAGAGCATACCGAAAACGCGTAATGCCCACGCTCCCGAAGTAAACGGTGAGAATGTACAGCGTCGTGTCGGACGACGCCTGCATGGTCGATGCCAACATGCCGAGCCACGAATCGGGGCCATGTTTTTGGAATATGTCAATCATAAACGCGAGGCTGCCCTGCCCGCTGATTGGTCTCAGGAGTCCCATCGGCGCCACTTCCGCCGGAATGTGCAACCAACGCAAAGCGGGCGTAAGCAGTTTGACCAGGAGATCCATCGCGCCGGATGTCCGGAAGACGCTGACTGCCACGACCATCGCGATCAAGTGCGGAATGAGCCTGATGGAGGTGCCAAATCCGCCTTTGGCACCTTCCACAAACGCTTCGTAAATCGGTACTTTCCGGATATAACCCGAGACCAGAATCGTGCCAATGAGCAACGGCAGAATCCACTCGCTTGCACTCGAAAGGACCGCCTGCATCAGGCATGCCTCCTGCGGCGGGCGTCGATCGAACGGTACATCCGATCCAATACGATGGCCACCATCGTCCCAATGGCGGAGGCGATCAGCGTGGTGCCCACCACGGCTGTCGGATGCGCTGAGTGATATTGCATGCGAAACGCGATCACGGTGGTCGGAATCAGCGTGATGCTCGCGGTGTTCACCGCCAGCAGGGTGCACATGGCGTCACTCGCCGTATCCTTGTCCGGATTGAGGGTTTGCAGTTCTTTCATGGCCTTCAATCCGAGCGGTGTGGCGGCGTTGCCAATGCCAAGAAGGTTGGCGCTCATATTCGCGAGAATGGCCCCCATGGCCGGATGATCTTCTGGTACAGACGGAAACAGATACCGAGCGACAGGGCGCAGCAGTCGCGACAACCAGGCGATGGCGCCGGCTCGTTCCGCAATATTCATCAGCCCGAGCCACAACGCGATCACGCTGACCAGGCCAATCGAAAGTTCAACGCCGCTTTCTGCGCCTTTCAAAATGCCATTCGCGACATGACTCATGTTACCTGTAAACATCGCTGTGACGATGCCAGCTAGGAAGAGGATTAACCAAATGAGATCGATCACGACTGGAACACCTCCATCGGACAAACAGGACCTGTCCGTACAAGGTATGCCAGTCGCGGCAGGGATAACACACGCTGAGTTACATCACGGGCGGCTGATTTTGTGGATTGCGATTTTGCTGACCGCCGGACGATCCGCCGGACAACATTTGTTGAATGCGCTCCATGACGCTCGGCGCCATGTCGATGAGGCGATCAAACAATTGATTCTGATTGTCCGTCGACAACAGGCGCACGTTGTTGCCATGCACAATGAGAAAGCCGATGGGCGTGATCGACACGCCGCCGCCGCTGCCTCCTCCGAACGGATGTTCGCCGGAGCCGTCGTCGTTTCCTTTCCCGCTCGAGCCGCCCTCGAACTCACTGCCGCCGGCCGCGAATCCAAAGCCAACTCGTGAGACCGGGAGAATCACTGTACCGTCAGGCGTCTCCACCGGATCGCCAATGATTGTATTGACGTCTACCATTTCGCGAATATTCGCCATCGCGGTCTGCATCAGACCTTGGATTGGATGATCCACGTTATGATGTCCTCCTTTTCCAGGCAAAGAGTAGCCGGATACCCGCAGAGATAGCGTGTCCCATCCGAATTCTCAGTATGCTCTTGGTGCGCAACTGAAACGCGTTTTGATGGAACACAGGTTGAATATGAACATCGGGTTTGTCGTCAAAGTGGCAGCGATAACTGAGCCAGCCGAATGCGGTTTCGAGGATGGCGTATAACAGTCCGACCGAAACGCCCGTGTAAACGGAATCCGTGAGTCCAATGTGCGCTTCGACCCGCAGTTCGCGTACGCGGACATAGCGCAAGGTACGCCGGGCAATCCCCAGCGACGCTCTCGCGAACTGCCAGATTTCCCGGACCTGATCGGTCAATTTAGGGAGTTCCTTCGTTGTTAACGCGTCGTCCTGCTTCTCCTTGCCCGGTGGTCCTGCTTCCGCCCGTACGGCCGGACCTTCCGAACTCATTCCAGCCGTCACCTCTGTCAATTCCCGGCGCAGTCGAACCAATCCAAGCAGCGTTCGAATTTCAACCGACCCCTTGTCATTCGCCCGAACGCGCTCATACTGGACATGGATGTCGACCGGAAGCATCAAGACGATGGCGAAGAGCGCGATGACCGCCGCTGCAATCAGAAAGATCCACACCATACGCATGCCACCTTTTTGCGATCGATGACATTATGTGTATGGAGGGATCCTTATATACCCAATATGTGTCATACGTGTCGATGAAAGCCCCTAATCGCGAGCTCGTTCCGTCGGCAATTGGAACAGCGAGATGTCATCATGGCCCATGTTTTCCGGCAACGGCGGGAGTTCTTGCAGCGATTTGAGACCAAACTGGCGAAGGAAATCCACCGTCGTTCCGAACAGGATCGGACGCCCTGGCGCGTCGGCCCGGCCCTTTTCTTCCACCAGCTGCCGGTGGACGAGCGTGGCCAAGGCTCTGTCCGACTGAACGCCGCGAATGTCCTCGATCTCGCCGCGCGTGATCGGCTGCTTGTACGCGACGATGGCCAACACCTCGAGCGCCGCGTTGGATAAGGTGCTCTGCATCGGACTTTGCGCCATTCGCTTGAGATACGGAGCGTACTCCGGACGCGTGACCAACTGCCACGTGTCGGCCACCTGCTGAACCGCGATGCCTGCGCTTCTTTCGTCCAGCTTCTCCGCAAGCTGAAGGCAGAGGCTCGCTGCCTCTGGAGGCGCGATATCAAAGATCGCCGCAATTTCCTTTGTATCCAATCCCTCGCTGCCGACCGCAAACAGCAGCGCTTCCAGTGCTGACAAGAGCTCCATCTAATCACCCATCCATATCAGTTCAAGTGGTCCAAATGGTTCGGATTGTTCACAGGCGATAGTGCCGTCTTTGATCATTTCCAATACCGCGAGAAAACCCGTGACGAGACTCTGGCGAGTCCGCACGGACTGAAACAGCATCATGAACTCGATTCTGCGGTAACGGCGGATTTTATCGACGAGATCGACCATCACATCCTCCACCCGTTCGACGTGACCGCGGATTTCCGCGACGCGTTCGGCGGCCGGAAGCCGCATGTACAACTTGCGGTACGCGTCGACCAGATCCCACATCGTCACCCCGTCGAGCGCCGGGATGTCCCTGTTGCGGTACGGCGACAAGTCCATTGGGGACCGCGAGTACACTTCCGCCCGAGCTGAAGCCATGTTGGACAACTGGGACGCCGCCCACTTGCATCGTTCGTATTCGAGCAGCTGTTCCACGAGCGGCAAGCGGGGATCTTCTTCGCCCTCTTCTTCCGCGACGCGCGTTCTGGGCAGCAACATGCGGGATTTGATGGACAGGAGCGTCGCGGCCATGACCAAGAACTCGCTTGCGATCTCGAGCGACCAAGCCTCCATGGCGTGGAGGTAGTCCATATACTGCTCCGTGATGATGGCAATCGGAATATCGTAGATGTCGACTTCGTTCTTGCGAATGAGGTGCAGCAGAAGATCCAGCGGACCTTCGAACTGAGCGAGTTTTACTTCGTACGGCACGAGGCATGCCTCCCGGATCGAACTCTACAGCAAGGTGAGAACCCAATCGATCAGGGCTCGAAACAGATCGTTGAACTGTGGAATGATGAACAGAAACAACAAAATGAATGGACCGTACGCGTCGAGCTTACTGTAGCTCACCGCTTGACGGTACGGAAGAAATTCGCGCAGGATGCGCGAGCCGTCAAGCGGAGGAATCGGGATGAGATTGAAGATGAACAGCGAAATATTGACCTCGAGAAGGAGGCTGAACACGCTTAACAGAATGTTTCCCGCGCCGAAATAAAACGTTCTCAACACAAAAAACGCGATGACAGCAAGCACCAGATTCGATATGGGCCCGGCCGCCACCGTGAGCACGTAGCCAACGCGGCGGTTGCGAAAATTGTTGGGATTGATTGGCACAGGCCTGGCCCATCCGATGGGCGCGAACAAAATCATAATCAGTCCTACGAGTTCCAGGTGTGCGAGCGGATTCAGCGTCAAACGACCGTTGTATCGGGCGGTTTTGTCCCCTTGCAAGTCCGCTGCCAAGGCGTGGCTGAATTCGTGAACCACCAGGCTCAACAGGACAATCAGAATCTGAAGGATAAACAGTGGAGACGACCATTGGGAAAACAAAGACAAACCTCCCGGCTTCGCGTTGATCGCATTATAACACGGGGGGTCAGAGGTCTCGAATGCGAATTGACCAAAGGCGCCGTTCGAAGTCCATCACGGAGGCGCCGCGGAGATGCCGAAGCAGCGACTGGGCATAGTTCGGTCGATTGGTCACGATAAGCAGCCGATTTTGGCTGGTTAACGGAAGGCCGACAGGCCAATCGAGGATGGTGCGAAACACCTGACGCGCGGAGGCCAAAAACGCGCGAAGCGACGGTTCTTCATAGCGTGCGGATATCACGTTGTAGACGGCGACACCGTCTTCGACGAGCGCTTCCGCCAGCGCGTCGACCACGTCTTCTTGCAAAGACTTCTGGTAAATCGAGTTGCGCATGTAGGCGTCCAGAAACACACAGTCGTATCCGACAATCAATCGCGATGTCAAAAACGCGATGCCGTCGCCAATCCAGTAATCCACTTCGCGGTGACTCGGTGCGTCGAAGTACTCGATGGCGATGTTCAACACGGCTTCGTCGATCTCGATGCCGTGCGCCACGACCCCTGGCTGCAAACGCCGAACTGTACGGATACTTGTCCCTGTGCCGACGCCGACGGACAAAAATTTCCGCATGTCGCCATGCGCCTCAACGAGCGCGGCAAACGCTCGTTGATAAGGAAAAACCGGTCGGTCGGGCCGAGACAGATCGACTGCCCCTTGCCAACCGCCCCGTTTGCCGAACCGCATTTGGCGAAGCTGTCCCTCTTGGACAACCTCGATGCTTTCATGAACTGTTCCGGATCCAGCATATATCGTCGATATGGCACGTCATTCCCCATATTCAATCTCTTTCTCTCAGTATACTCCATGAGACAACCGCGCGGAATTTACGCGGCGGCTCTTGCCGGCGTACGACTCCACATGCGCGAGAGGAAAGGCAATACGGGACGAACGAACCCAATGAAGCTTTGAAACATGCCAAAGTATTGGAACAATCGCGGCAGGAACATCAACATACTCAGCACTTAGCGTCACCTCCCTACGATACTCTCTTCAGCCTATGCTGAAGCCGATTATCGGTTGTGGGCGGACTGACGCGCTTGTGTCGCGTGGTGCAGGACCCATTCGATGGCCGCCGTCGTGACTGGGGCTCCCCGCTCGGGAGCGTCCATCCCGTGCATCTTCCCGATGTCGCCGATACCGATCACGACGGGCACGTCGAGGCGACGGAGGATATCCACTGTGTCCCCCTCCACGATGTAGCTGTTCGATTCGCAGCCGTCCTTGTCGACAGCCCGTTCGATCCGGTTGCCGTAGCGATCGATGCTGAAATCCACCGCCGCGCCTTCCACGCTCGACGTTTTGGACGCGACCGCCAAAGCGGCGATCACATCGACATCCGGATGATGCAGCAAAACGCTCAAAGCTTCTTCTCCGCCGCTTTGATTGGAATCTCCATTGTCGTCCAACATGACGATCACCGGATCGCCCTCTGCGTCCCGAATGCACTGGACAAGTTCGACACCGGACAGCGGCGTGGGATTGCCGGCGCTCTTGGCGATGACGCGGCATCCCGTCCGGCGTGCGGCCATCCTGAGCGCGCGAAGGGCCATGTGATCTCCGTCGGTGACGACAATCACGCGCTTGCGTTCCTTCACCGGCTCGGATCCATGCAATTCATGAAGCTTTGGCAAGGTGGATCACCCTTTCGGTTTGGCGAGCGCCGCCGCAAGAAAGGCAAAGACGATTGCGGACGATATGCCCGCGCTCGTCACTTCAAAAATGCCGGTCAAGACGCCGATCCACCCGTCCCTCTGCGCCTCTGCAATCGCACCTTGGACAAGCGAGTTGCCAAAGCTGGTGATGGGAACGGACGCGCCCGCGCCAGCGAACTTGACCAGCGGATCGTACAGGTCCAGCCCGCCGAGTACCGCCCCGGCGACGACGAGCAGCGACATAATGTGACCTGGCGTAAGCTTGGTCGAATCCATCAAGACTTGGCCAATGGCGCATATCCCGCCGCCGACCAGGAAAGCCCAGACAAATGTTGTCCACGTTGCCATCACTGCACGTCCTTTCGTTCGAATGCGATTGCGTGGGAGACACTCGGAATGCTGTCCTTTTGCTGAACGCTGACGGTCGATAGGAGAGCGCCGGTGGCGCTGACCAAAATTCTGCGGCATTCTCCGTTCAACAATTTGCGAAACAGGTGCGAAAACGTCACAATGCTGCAGCACGCGCCGCCGCTGCCGCCTGAAAACACTTCCGGCTGATTTGGATCGTAAATCATGGCGCCGCAATCGACGAAGGTGCGCAGTTCTGGTTGCGGGACGCCTTTTTCAGCGAGCAATTCCTTCAACAGCTTCAAGCCGACGTGTCCCAAATCGCCGGTGGCAATCAGGTCGTAGTCCTTGACGGATCGTCCTGTGTCAGACAGGTGTTGAAGAATCGTATCGCATGCGGCTGGAGCCATGGCGGCGCCCATTTCCCACGGGGATGCGATGCCGTAGTCCACCACGGTTCCCACCGTCGCGTGCGTTACCTGAATGGGATGGACGCTCGTCCCCAACACCACCGCGCCGCTGCCGGTAACCGTCCGCTGCGCCGTCGGCGGTTTCTGCGCGCCGTACTCGGTCGGATAGCGAAATTGACGTTCCGCTGTACTCGTGTGGCTCGATGTGCCGGCAACGGCGCGATCCACATGCCCCGTATGCACCAACAGACCTGCGACAGCGAGGCTCTCACAGATGGACGCGCAGGCGCTGTACACGCCGAGCGACGGACGGGCGAACGCCCGCGTCCCCAAGTAAAAGGCGGTCAATTGCGCATTCAGGTCGGCGCCGACGAGTACGTCGATTTGTTCCGCAGTCACGTTCGCCGTCGTCATCGCCAGTTGAACGGCTTTGGCGAACATGCGTTGCTCGGAGTGTTCCCAGGTGTCATCGTCGATCCGGTCGTTTTCGAGAACCAGGTCAAAATCGGCTCCGAGAGGTCCTTTGCCTTCCAACTGGCCGGCGACCGTTCCGTATCCTTCGACATACACCGGCGTCGATTGAAAATCCCAAGTTGCTCGACCTAGTCGACTCATGCCCGCTCCTCCCTACAGATGCGTGACGAGATACCGAATCATGGCGACGAAAAACGCGCTGACCACGCCATAGACGATGACTGGTCCCGCCACCTTGAACATGTTGGAGCCAACGCCTGACACCCAACCTTCGCTGCGGTGTTCCATCGCAGCGGAACTCATCGTGTTGGCGAATCCGGTGACAGGAACCGCAGACCCCGCCCCAGCCCACTGCGCAAACCGATCGTAGACACCGAGCGCCGTACACACGACGGACAGAAAAATCATGACAGCGACCGTCGGATTCCCCGCCTCCGTCGGTTTGAAATGGGCAAAGCGAATAAACATGCTCTGGACGCATTGGCCGATTTCGCAAATGAGGCCGCCAACCACAAACGCGCGAATCGTGTTTCGAACAATTCGCCGCCCTGGCTGCTCGCGTTTGACGAGTTCTCGATAGCGTCGTTTATCCGCTTCTGAAGCCATAGCCACAGAGCCCCACCCCCTACAGACATCGAATTGCAATTCGTATTGTGTCCCAATTCCCATAAAAAAAAGCCGCTGACGCGGCTATTCGAGTTCCTCTCTCATTTGCTGAAGTATTCGTTTTTCCAGCCGCGACACCTGCACTTGCGAGATGCCGAGCACCTTTGCGACGTCGCTCTGTGTCTTGTCGCGAAAGAAGCGCATGTACACGATGTATCGTTCACGCTCAGGCAGCCGACCGATGATTTCGTGCAGTTCGACTTTGTCAAACTTTCCTTCGGTCTCCTCGTCCGCGATTTGATCCATCAAATAGATGGGATCGCCATCGTTTTCGTAGACCGTCTCGTGAATCGACGCAGGCGCGCGCAACGCTTCCTGGGCGAACACGATTTCCGACGGTTCCATGCCCATGGCTTCCGCCACTTCGGTAATATGGGGCTGCCGGCCCAATTCTTTCGACAGCCGATCCCGAACGTGGCGAATCTGCTTCGCCGTCTCTTTCAGGCTCCGACTGACCTTTACGGTGCTGTCATCGCGCAAAAACCGCTGAATTTCGCCGATGATCATCGGAACCGCGTAGGTGGAAAATTTCACATCGTACGACAGATCAAATTTATCGACAGCCTTCATGAGACCGATACAGCCAATTTGAAACAGGTCATCGGCTTCGTAGCCTCTCCCAAGAAACCGCTGCACGACGGCCCAAACGAGCCGTTGGTTGTGCACGACAAGCCGTTCTCTGGCTTCGACGTCTCCGGCATGGCTCTTTTCCAGCAGCTCCCGAACCTCGTCGTCGCTCAGCTTGTGATGTTTTGCAGAAGCCTCTTTTGCGTAGTCCATTGAAGAGACCTCCATCACATGACGTCGTTGCTCATGCCGAATGTCTTGATCAACGTCACGCGCGTTCCTTCACCGACCGTCGATTCGATCTCGATGGAATCCACAAACGTCTCCATGATGGTCATACCCATCCCGGATCGTTCGAGTTCGGGCCGGGACGTGTACATGGGCTGGCGGGCTTCGTCGATATCGGCAATACCGACGCCCTTGTCTTCGATGACGACTTTCACGGTGTGATCGAACAACGCGCACTCAATCGTGACTTCCCCGGCCTGCTCTCCGTAACCATGAATGATGGCGTTGGTGACAGCTTCCGAAACCGCGGTCTTCAGCTCGGTCAACTCTTCCATCGTGGGATCGAGATTGGCCACAAACGATGCCACGGTGATGCGCGCCAGCGACTCATTTTCGGATTTGCTCGGAAACTGCAAACGCAGGTAGTTGCTCAATCGAACTTCCTCCATGACTCGATCCATCTGGCTCTCACGCTCCCTGGATAGCTTGCACAGCGACTTCCTCCGAGTCGTACACTGGCAACACCTTCAGTAATCCGGACATTTCAAACAGTTTGCGAAGCGAGGCGCCGACTTCACACAAGGCCATCTGGCCGCCGTGCTCCCTGACGGTTCGATATCGTCCCAAGATGAGGCCCAATCCCGAACTATCCATGAATTCGATATTTCGAAACGAGATGACCAGACCTCTGTAGTGGTTTTCTGCCAATTGACGTTCGATATTGTCCCGAATCTGCTCGACAGCGTGGTGGTCAAGCTCCCCTTTTAGCGAGATGACCAACACACCGTGCTCAAATCTCGTCTCCACTAACGGCACCGCATACGACTCCTCTCATTCACACAATGTCGCCAAGAATTCACGGTTTCAGGACACAATTCCTGCTCCTTGACAAAACTAGTGGGGCTTCTCTTCATTTCGACAAATTCCTAGTTCCTGCCGTTGGATATCCGTAGTAGAATTGAATAAATGTGGCGAGGAGGCGACAACCATGGAGACACTGGGCACCAAGCTCCGAAACTTGCGGAAGCAGCGCGGGTTTACCCAGCAATCTTTGGCAGAAGGGCTTGTTACGGCGAGTATGGTCAGTCAGGTCGAATCCGATCGCGCGACTCCGTCGCCCGCCCTGCTGGAAGCATTGGCCAACCGACTTGGCGTGGACATCGAGTATTTTGCCAACAGCCTGGTGGAGAAAGCGGATGACGTGGCGAACTTCAAATTGGCGAAACAGTGCCTTCAGGAAGGCAAGTTCGAAGAGGCCATTGGATTGCTCAAAGGGTTGTCGTGGCCGCTCGGAGCCCCACTGAAACCCGAAGTGATTTACAACGAGCTGGCCGACTGTTATTCGAAAATTCGCGATTATGGTCAAGCCGTCAAAATGTACGAATGCCTGATTCAATTGGGTTACGAACGAAACGACCTGCCCATGGTCGTCCACAACTATTATCATGCGGCGATTGCCTTGCGCAAACATGGCCTCGCCAATGTGGCAACGGTCTATTTTGCGCGCGCCCGAGAAGTGCTGCTGCACAATCCCCAGCTCTACATGCCGATCGCGGTCAAAATCGATATGCATCTCGCTCGTATGTACCTGCTGGAGGGCAGATTCGCGGAAGCTGCGAACTTGTACGACGAAATTCTCCAGCTTCACGCCATCTACGGCGGAGTCGATCACGGCCGGGTCTATCACGGCCTTGCCTGTGCCTGCCTGTGCATGCACAACTTCGATCGGGCGATAGAATACTGTGATCGTTCGATTGAAGAATATCTTCAGAATGGAAACACCTATTCGCTGATTCAATGTTTTATCAACAAGGGCATGGCCTTGCGATATGCGCAGCGATACGAGGAAGCGCACGCGGTGCTTCGGTCGACCCTTGCCAATATCGCGCCGCTGGACTCGCTGCAGAGGATTGCCGTTCAGCACGAGCTCGCCCTGGTGAGTTTGGCCATGGGCAACTATCGAGAGGCGATGGAACAAGCGGATGAGGCGTTGAAACACACGAAGCTGGAAAGGTCAGTTGAAGCGAGTTTGAAATTGGTGCGGGCGAAATGCCGTTTGGCTTTCGGCGAGCTGGAAGATGCCGCGCAAGAACTTGAATGGCTGGAATCGAACCAGGAACGGCTGCCGCCCGCGCTGCTGCCTGACATTCGCGAGGCGCAGCGACAGTATTTCATGGCGAGCGGCCGTCAAGGCGACCTGATTAGGCTGTGTCAGGCGCACGCACGGGCGGTGCTCACCATACAGAAATAAACGATCGTTCCGAATCCATATTTCCTGATCAATAAGATTTGTCCACAAATTTCTCGAGAGCTCGACAGGCTGTCGAAGCCCGTCGAGCCGTCGGGCCAGGCGACCATCAGCCCTGGCCAAATGTCACGATTTTCTTCACCGTCTTCGAAAGACCCTGGAAGAAATTCGCGCGATCGACCCCGGTTTGCGCAATCAAAGGCACTTGCTCGACCGTGGTGCCGTCGACGATGAGATGCAGCATTCCGACCCGTTGACCTTGTTTCACGGGTGCGCGTAGCTTGTCGATCTCGATTTTGCATTCATGCGCTTTCTTCGATCCTTTTTGAACGACGTAACCAACCGACGTTTGGGTCACCACAGGAACCGTATCTTTCGTTCCCTTCGACACTTTGGCCTGTGCCACCACCTGCCCTGCTGGGTAGACGAGGACAGAGGAATAGTGACTGAACGCCCAATTGAGCATCGAACTGACCTCGGCGTTGCGCACGGTCGGCTTCGGCTCGCCCATCACGACAGCAATGACACGGAAATCTCCCCGCTTTGCGGTAGCCGAGAGACAGTATTTAGCCTCTTGCGTGTACCCGGTCTTCAACCCGTCCACGCCATCGTAGAAGCGGACCAATTTATTCGTGTTGACCAGCCACAGCGGCCGATCCGAATCCTTGCGCAGATAATCGCTATAAATCGATGTGAAGGATGTAATCTCCGGATGCGCCAACAACGCTCTCGACATCACGGCGATGTCGTGTGCGCTGGAGTAGTGATTTTTTGCGGGAAGTCCGTTGCAATTCGAGAAATGGGTGTCGGTCATCCCCAACTGCTTCGCTCGCTCGTTCATTCTCGAGACGAACGCTTCCTCGCTGCCATCCAGGTATTCGGCCATGGCGACGCACGCGTCGTTCGCGGACGCGACGGCGATTCCTTTGAGCATGTCGCGCACGCTCATGCTTTCTCCGGGTTCCAGAAAGATTTGTGAACCACCCATGCTGGCGGCATAGTCGCTCGTCTTGACCTGATCCGTCCATTTGATCTTGCCGCTGTCCACTGCCTCCAGGATCAGCAGCATCGTCATGATTTTCGTGATACTGGCCATCGGCAGCTCTTCATTGCCGTCCTTTTGATACAGGACCTTGCCTGTCGCCGCATCCATCAGCACAGCGGATCGAGCGTTCTTGGCCAAGTCGACCGCAGAAGTCGGCTCCGATTTCGCCGGCGTCCGTTCGCTGAGCGGTGTCACCGTCACAACGTTGGCAGCAGCCGTCTGTGCATGTATCGATCCAAAAATGGGCGAACCTATCGCCAGCATCGTCAGGCTGGCGACGGTCACCCGTTTTACGAAACTGCTTCTCCGTGCCATCTTGCAACCCCCTGTTTGTCGTATGTAAGTACGTTGGACAGAATCAGGGGTTAGTTTGCGCAAGATTTTCCTTTCTACACGTTCTACTCGCTGCTCTTCGGGCCGTTTACTTCGACAGCTGCAGATCCGCCAGGAATGACACGCCCACATCAGGCTTGCTGACGCCGAAAAAGTCGGCGATGGTCGCGCCGAGATCGGCGAACGTCGATCTCGTTCCCAAGTCGATGGCCCTGTGCAAACCTTTATGGTACATCAGCAACGGCACCACTTCTCGAGTGTGATCCGTACCTGGAACCGTTGGATCGCAGCCGTGATCGGCGGTGATGCACAACAGATCGCCATCGGCGAGCACCTTGAGCAGTTCACCGAGCTGCACATCGAATGATTCGATGGCCTTGGCAAAACCAACCGGATCGTTGCGGTGGCCGTACTTGGCGTCGAAATCGACCAGATTGGCGTACAACAACCCATGGTCGTGCAATTCGCAGCGGCGCAGCAACTGACGCATGCCGTCCTCGTTGTCGTGCGTGTGCACGCTCTCGGAAATGCCGCTTCCGCCGTAGATATCGCCGATTTTCCCGATGCCGATCACGGGATAGCCAGCATCCTCGATGGCATTCAGGACGGTGTTTCCAAAGGTCAGAGAGAAGTCCCTGCGCCGATCCGTCCGCTCAAAACTGCCCGGCTGTCCGACGAATGGTCTGGCAATGACCCGCCCCACGGCGTGATCTCCCGTGAGGATGGATCTCGCGTATTCGCACCAGTCGTACAATCGATCGACCGGGACGACATCCTCGTGCGCGGCGATTTGAAAGACACTATCCGCGGACGTGTAGACGATGGGCCGTCCTGTCCGCATGTGCTCTTCGCCAAATTCCTTGATGATCTCGGTGCCGGAGGCAGGACGATTGGCCAGTACCGGTTTGCCCACGTACGCTTCGAACGGTTGAATGATCTCAGGGGGAAACCCATCCGGATACGTCGGCATGGGTTTGTCCAAGACGACCCCGACGAACTCCAAATGACCGTTGGTCGTGTCCTTGCCCGCCGACCGCTCGACCATCTTCCCGAAGGCTCCGGTTACATCGTCCGTGGATACCCCGTCGACGGGGTGAATACACCCGAGTCCCAACCTTGCTAGATTGGGCACGTGCAGGCCGCCGGCGTGACGGGCGACGTGCGCGAACGTGTTGCTCTTGGCGTCCGCTTCCCCATACTTCTCCGAATCTGGCGCTGCTCCGATACCGCAGCTGTCCAACACAATCCAGATACAACGTTTGTCGTTTGCCATTGCGCGTGCTCCTTACCCGATTTATGACCGAGGATGGGCAGACATATAAATCTCTTTCAATCTACCACGTGTCACGTGGGTATATATCTGCGTCGTGGAAATGTCGGCATGTCCTAGCATTTCCTGAACCGCCCGCAAATCTGCGCCGCGCTCCAAGAGATGTGTCGCAAACGAATGGCGCAGGGTGTGCGGTGTGATCTCCTTCACGATCTGCGCTTCCTGGGCGTACTTTTTCAAGATCTTCCAAAACCCTTGCCGCGACATCTGTGTTCCGTGATGGTTCAGGAACAAGGCGTTCACTGCCCGGTTTTTGATAAATGACGGCCGCGCCACCTCCATATATGTATGAAGCGCGTGGAGCGCGTACTCTCCAACGGGAATGATGCGCTCCTTGCCGCCTTTGCCCATACACCGCAGAAATCCCCCGGACAGATGCAAATCTTCGCATTGCAGTGAAACCAATTCGCTGACGCGAATGCCTGTGGCGTACAACAACTCCAACATCGCGTAGTCGCGCATGCCGGACGGCGTCGTTTGGTCAGGCGCCCGCAAGAGGCGCTCGACGTCTTCAGGCGTCAACACGCGAGGCAGTCGTTTTTCAATCCGCGGTGTTTCCACATGTACGGTCGGATCTTGAACGATGACATTCTCCCGCACCAGAAAGTGAAAGAAAGATCTGATGGCGGCCAAGTTGCGCGAAATGGTCGAATTGGCGCGGCCCATTTCATGCAAGTGCCCAAGATAGGCCGAGAGGTGATGCCTTTGTACAGCCTCAAGAGGCAGATCGCCGCGACGTTTGATATATTGCTGAAACGATCGCAAGTCCCGCTCATACGAGTCCAGCGTATTGGCAGACAAGCTCCGTTCAATGGCGAGATACTCTATGAAACGGCGAATCCACTCATCCATGCCGAAACTCCCTTTTTGTGTTCCGTATGCCGACGTCTCGTGGAATATTCCACAAAAACAGAAAAAGTCCTGCCATGATTCGACAAGACTCGCCAACACCAGGATCACACTCAGGCTTTTGGATGGCGCATCAGGTGGAAAATCGCCCCTTCGTCATCGGGTTGAACGGCCACGTCTCGAAGCACAATATTCCGTCCGATGTGCCCGCACGTCAGGCATCGGTGCACGATCTGATAGCCCTTTTTGGAGTTGTATTCGATGCGAATAGGTTCCATCAGCCCGCCGCAGTCGGCCATCCGATCTCCTGGAAAGACGTCGAGGTGAACCGAATACAGGCAGCGGGGACAGTGATTTCGACACGTTCGTTCACTGGGCTGTACAAACAGCCCGCAATGCCCGCATGTGAATGATTCATTTCGATACGTAAATGAAGACATCGCGCACCGCCTAACGAATGAAGTGGACCAGTAAATGCGGAACCATAAAGGCCTGGACGAAAGCGCCCAACATGACGCCGCCGCTGCAGAGAATAAAGGTGCCCGTGTATTTCAGAAATTGCATGGTCAGCTCTGTCATCGGCAGCGCTTGAGCCAGAATGCGCTGCGAAAAGCGAATGGCTGTGCCAGCGGCGATAAACAACGTGAATAGAATAATCACTTCATGCAGAAAAATGCCAACCGAACTGACAATTGCGCCCTTCCAACCAAACTGCAGCGTCGTATAGCCAATCCCGAACCCCACGGTAAACGCCTTGTAAAACATCGTGGCGACGACGAATGGGATGCCGATGACCGAAACGCCAAACAGCCAGATGCAGCCAACCCACTCGCCATCGTCGATCGCCCTCTGGAACCACAGGTCCGGACCGGAAGCAAGCGAGTGGTTTTTCATGGCCGTAAACAGCTCTTCCAGCGCGTTCCCGAGGACCAGCTTATCGGTTTGTCCGATTTGTGCCGATAGGATTCCGCCAAACACCAAACCGCACAACATGACGCCCAGCAAAAACGACCATACGTGCAGGTGCCGCCTGACAAACTCGCGCATCGCAGCGCGCGTCAGGCTCTGAACACCCATCGGCTGTCGGGTCGATCTCGGCACAAAGGTCGATGTTCTCATCGCAGTCTCCCCCTGTAACGGCCCGCACCTGTCCATGCGAAGTCCGTCAAGCATTCTACGACGAGTCTATGATCCGGCCCCTTCTGCTAGACTAACATTTTGCGATGGGCTTTGGCTTCTACCTGAAACAATGCGAAACAACGCGAAACAATCTAGTTCACATCTTCGCCTACCAACATCCTTCCGTAGCGCCCGGCGCCGCCTTCACGGAACGACACGTCGCCGCACAGGGCCGCAAACACGCGTTCGGCCAGCTTCCTATCGATCACGTCGGCAAGTGCCGCCAACGTCACGCCATCTTCGTACAGGGCAAGTTCCGTACCGAACGCGTCCAGGATCCGCTGGTACGCCTTCGGGCCGAGCCCCGGGATGGATCGAAGCGGCACAATGTGTCGGTAGGGCGGTCGATCCGGCGGATGCAGCGCACTGTCCCCGTTCGCGAGCTGCGACACGCGTTCCGCTACGCCGACGACGTGGTGCCGTGCGGTGCCGCACACGCACTGCCGATCATCGTCGAGGTACATGCCGCACTTGCGGCAGCGCGATCGATAATATTTGCCATGGGCTGGATGCAGTCCGAAATTCTCCAGGACGATCGAGCCGGGACTCCGCTTGTGCACAAGCGCCGCCACTTCGTCAAAAGACAGGCGATTGAGCCTGATGCGGTTAAATTCGCGCGCGATGGTTGCAAGCCCATGCGCGTCGGAGTTGGAAAGAAACGTGAATGGACGAATGTGTTCAATCCGATCCGCCATCGCCGTGTCGGCCGACAAGCCGAGTTCCAGCGCGTCGATCTGATGAGTGTCGACGAACTCGGACAGATGGTCCACGGCGGCCCCAAGAATCCCCTTGAAAGGCGTGAACGCGTGGTGAACGACGAATAATCCGCGGCGTTCGTGCGTCGCTTTCGCCAGAGCGCCGGCATCCGTTCGCGCCAGTTGGGACGACAGGCTCGTATTGCGTTGGACACCTTTGAGCCAAGCGTTGAAATCCCTCGCGGCATCCAGGTTGGGAAACCAGCATCCAAAGTGTGCGGCGCGGCCGAACGGACCGCTCAATTCGACCTCCGCCCCCAGGATGACGAGCAATTCGCCGCGATACAGCAGACCGCCGCCCTGTGCCTGAGTCAACTCGCCCTTGGCGAAAAGGTCGTCGATCTCCTCGAGGACGTGATCGCACACACCATCGATCACCGTGACGACGTCCAACCCTTTGACGTACCTCGCATGCTCCAACAGCCGCGGCAAGGTCAAGCTGCGCGCGGCCGCAATTTTGACCGGTCTCCCTTTGGCCTCCCCGACGTGCACATGAAAGTCCGCGTACAACGACTTCAAGCGCGCGTTCTCCACCACAGAAGCGCAATCAAGGTCTTCGCGTCCTCAATCTCGCCGGACGCCATCATCCGCTCGACTTCGTCGCGCGTAAAGGCGCGAGCGTCGACAAACTCGTCCTCGTCGGGGTGCACGTCTCCTTCTGTCAATTCGTCGGCATAGTAGACATGCAGGCGTTCATTCGTGAAGCCGGGCGTCGTGTAAAATCGGTAGATGGGCTCCAGTTTAGCGGCGACGTAGCCGGTTTCCTCGGAGAGTTCTCGAATCGCCGCCTGCAACGGGTCTTCATCCTTTTCCAGCTTGCCGGCAGGAATCTCCCACAGTTCCTTCTCGCAAGCCTTCCGGTACTGGCGAACCAAGATCACGCGATTCTGGCTGACCTCGGCCAACACAGCGACGGCGCCTGGATGCACCACGACTTCGCGAGTGCTAGTCTTGCCGTTTGGCAATTCGACCGTCAGCTTGTTCACGCGGATCATCCGACCTTCGAAGATCGGCTCTGTGTCGATGGTTCGTTCATGGTTGGCCATGCCAAGCCCCTCCTTCAAGCGGGTTTCGCGGTGGATTCGCTACAAAGTCCAACACAACTCGAGTCACATCGCAAATGTCTGAGATCGCAATCCGCTCGCGTACACTGTGTGCGTGCTCGTAACCCATTCCGAGATTGACCACAGGCAGCCCGAACTCGCCGCACAGCCAATTTGCGTCACTACCGTCCGTAACCCGCATGGGGACAGGTGTGAGACCGCAACGGCGCATACTCTGTTCGATCCGCTCGCGAACCATGCTGTGAGCCGGAATGTCGTACGCCGGAAACGAGACGTCGGTCTCCAGAATAAAATACGAGTCCGTCCGCATCGCCAGCGATTGAAACGCCGTTCGCATGGCCCGAACCGCCGCCTGCAACTGGCGGTTGGACCACGATCGAATGCGGCCAACGGCCTGAACGCCGAGGCCGTGATCGCGCTCGACACCCATAAATTGCGCAATCTCCCATTGCACATCGGCAAACGCGGGTGAACGCCGCAGCTCGACCAGCACTTGGCGCAGCGTTCGCACCGCGCTCGTCTGGCGAACATCTGCGGGACTTGCTCTGAAGCCGTATTCAATCCGAAAACTCACGCATCCCATGCCCGTGACGACGAATGTCCCCACCGGGCCGTCGCTGTCGAGGCACAGCCCGAAGTCCGCCGCCAACCGCTGCGGCTGCAGACGGCGGATGCCTTCCATACCGCGCTCCTCGGCGATGGTCAACAAGACCTGGATGGGACCATGCGTCGGGCGAAGGCGGCGGATTTGCCGCAACGCCGCGAGGATCGCGGCAACACCAGCCTTGTCATCGGCGCCCAAGACGGCTGTTTTGTCCGTGTGCACGATCCCGCCTTCGTCCACCCTTGGTCGAACCTCCACCGCCGATGGCACCGTGTCCATGTGGGCACAAAGAAGGATGGTCGGCAACGTCGTGTCCCCTGGCAACCACGCGATCAGGTTCCCCGTGTCGGCGCCGATCTCTTCCCCGGCGCGATCGACCTCGACCGTCATTCCCAATTCGCGAAGACGAGCAACGCAGTATCGGGCCAACGCGCCTTCCTGCAGCGAAGGACTGGGAATGCCAAGCAGGGAGAAAAACGTCTGTCTGACATCGCGAACCAGCACGGCCGTACTGTCAGCGTCCAACCTTGACCTCCGGGCTCACCACAGCATTGAATACGGACAAGAAGATTCGCTGGATCCGCTCCGCCCATTCCTGGAAGTCCTGTAAAGCGCCCAACTCCTTCTGAATGGACGTCACTCCTTTGTCGTGAATCCCGCAAGGGACGATGGTCGCGAAATCGTCGAGTTGGGTGTTGATGTTGAGCGCGAATCCATGGTATGTCACAAACTCCCCGCTCGATCTCCGTTTGACGCGAGCGCCCACGGCGCAGATCTTGTTCTCGCCGACCCAGACGCCAGGATACGCTTCCACGCGCTCGCCGACGATACCGACCTCCGCCAGAGATCTGATCACTACTTCTTCCAGCTTGCGCACGTAGGCAGATACGTCGTTGTCCCACGGAGCCAGATGGAGGACCGGGTAGACCACCAATTGTCCTGGACCGTGGTAGGTGACGTCGCCGCCGCGATCGACCTCGCGAATGGTGAATCCCAAAGCTTCGAGTTCCTGCACGGGTTTTACCACGTTGGCGAACGAACCGTTCCGCCCGATGGTGATGGTGCGGGGATGCTCCACGACGAAGACGGCTTGTCGGTCCTCGCCCCCGTTCAACAACGCCGACGCTTGGTCCATTTGCAGCCGCAACGCCTCGTCATAGTGCATCGTCCCGAGTTCCCGCCACTCGATCTCGACTGTCACGCGACACCCTCCTTACGCTCTGACGACCTGATCTTTCGCGTGATACGAACTGCGAACCATCGGCCCTGATTCGACGTGCCGAAATCCCCGTTTTAAACCTTCCCCGCGCATCCGCAGAAACTCCGTCGGCGTGTAGAATTTCTCGACGACGAGGTGCTTTTCGGTCGGCTGCAGATACTGGCCGATGGTCAGGATGTCGACGCCGACAGCCCGCAGGTCGTCCATCGTTTCAAACACTTCTTCCATCGTTTCGCCGACGCCAACCATGATGCTCGACTTGGTCTGCACATCGGGCCGCAAAGCTTTCGCGCGCTCGAGCAGTTCCAGCGTGCGATCATACTTCGCCCGCGATCGCACCGCGTCGGACAAGCGACGAACCGTCTCGACGTTGTGGTTGAGAATGTCGGGGCGCGCGTCCATGACGACTTTCAGCGCGTCCCAGTTGCCGTCGAAGTCGGGAATCAACACTTCGACGCCGCAGCCGGGCACGCGTTGGCGAATTTCCCGGATGGTCGCCGCGAACACGGATGCGCCGCCGTCGGCCAAATCGTCTCGGGCGACACTCGTGACCACGACGTGTTCCAGGCCCATCGCCACAACCGCTTCTGCCACCCGTTTCGGTTCACGAAGATCCAACTCTGACGGCTTGCCTGTGTGAACGGCGCAGAAACGGCAAGCTCGCGTGCAGATGTCGCCCAGGATCATAAACGTGGCTGTGCGCTGCTCCCAACATTCGAAGATGTTCGGGCAGTGCGCTTCTTCGCAAACGGTGTGAAGCGATTGTGAGCGCATGATGTCTTTCAACGCTGTATAGTTTGGTCCCGTCTTGGCGGTGATTTTCAGCCATTCAGGACGATTTTTCCGCTGTTCTTCCATCTTCAACGCTTTTTCCTGCTTCGACTGAACCAAGCGTTCCATCTATTCATCACCCTACCATCGACGTGTCATAGGCCTTCCATCACCTATCCATTGTACATCTTTCCGACCATCGGCTCCACGCAGGCTCCACGAGGCGGCATCTCACGCATCGGCCCGAAATGTTCCGCTTTTGCCGCCGCTCTTGTAGATCAACCTCACTTGCTCGAGCGACATTCCCCGATCCATCGACTTGCACATGTCGTAGACGGTCAACGCGGCAACCGAGCAAGCCGTCAACGCTTCCATTTCGACGCCCGTCTGGTATGCCGTTTCCACCGTGCATTCGATGCGAAGGATCGCCTCTGGATCCTCGGCGGAATGGGCTTTGGAACGCGCTTCATCGGTATCCTCAAACCCGATGTCGAGCGACACATGGTGTAAAGGCACCTGGTGGCACAAGGGGATCAATTCCGACGTGCGTTTGGCTGCCATAATGCCTGCCAACTGCGCGATCGAAAGGACATCGCCTTTCTTTATGGCATGTTGTACAATAGCCTCGCGAGTTTCACCGCGCATGCGAACAAACGCTTCCGCGACTGCGGTGCGCTTGGTGAATGCCTTTTCACTCACATCGACCATGACAGGTCGCCCATCTTCTGTGAAATGTGTAAACTGTCTTTCAGACACCATCGATCACGCTCCCGATTCGATCCTGTTACTACTTTGACATGAGGTGATCCCTGATGCAAATTCAGATCAGATTATTTGCGAACTTGAAGGAGATCTTCGGCACGGACAAGATCGAAATCGATATTCCCAGCCAATTGCCGGCCGGAGAACTGCCCGCGTTTGTCGCGGCGCGCTACCCGCACGCGTCGGAGGCCCTCGCCCACGTGATGGTCGCGCGAAACCATCAACTGGCTCGGGCAGCGGATCATTTCACAGCGTCCGACGAAATTGCCCTTTTGCCGCCTGTCGGGGGCGGTGAAACAGATACGTTCTCAACTGGCTCGCTCCGTCTGTCGTCGGAACCGCTCGATGTGTCCGAAGCGTATCGCATCCTGGAAGACCCGCATCAGGGCGGCACAGTTTTGTTTATCGGCACAGTGCGGGAATGGACGGGCGCCAAACAGACGAAACACCTGACCTACGAAGCGTATGGCGCGATGGTTCGTCGCCAGATGGAGCAAATCGAATCGGATGTGGCGCGCTTGTATCCAGGTGTCAAGACGCTTCAATGGCATCGCATCGGAACGCTGGTACCGACTGACATTGCGGTCATCTGCGGCGCATCGGCCCCCCACCGCAAAGACGCGTTCGAAGTCGCCAATTTGTTGATTGAGCGATTGAAGAAGGAAGTCGCTATTTGGAAAAAGGAGCAATTGGCCGACGGCCGCCAAGAATGGGCCCCCAATCGTTCGTAGCGTTTCCGGCCTATCACTCTTCTAAACCGTCCTAGCCATTCATAGACTCCCTTAGGACCTTGCCATAAGGGAGTGTGTGCTATGGATCGCCAACCCGTCCGACAGGTGATATCTCAATTTCTAGCAGCCAGTCTATCGCTCGTCTTGTTCGTCGCCACCATGACGGGTGCGATTGTCTTCCTGTTTGGAAGCAAATTCTTTTCTGAAATCTCCTCGTCCGAAGCCAACGCGTTTGCGAGTATCGAATTGAATCAGCTTGTCGGAACGGCCGACTATCGCGAATCTTCCACATCTCGCATGCGTTCGGCGGTCGACAGTCTGCTTGCCCGCCTGCCTGTGCCCTTGTCCAATCCAAAGCAAATACTCGAATCCGTACTGCCGCAGACCGCAACCCAGGTGCTCAACGAAAACGGAAGTCAATCCTCGTTGATGTCGTCGATCTCGACCTGGGCCATAGCAGGCAACAAAATCGCCATGGGCTGGCTTCCAGCCACGACATCCGCCGCGAGCATTCAATTGATGCAAGACGCGCCGGGCATCAACGTCGTCAGCCCGTCCTGGTTTGAATTGCAGGATGCATCCGGAAATATTTCCGTCGGCGTTCTGCCGTCGGTCGTTCAATATGCGCACCAGCACCACATCAAAGTGTGGGCAATGGTCGACAACCAGTTCTCGTCCACACTGACCCATTCCGTACTGCAAAACCCGCGTGCGGAACAAAATTTGGTGGACGAACTCGTGTATCAAGCGAAGACGTACGGGTTGGACGGGATCAACGTCGATTTCGAAAATATCGCATCCGACGATCGCGACGCGTACACGAAGTTCATCGAAGATCTGCATAGTAAACTGCAGCCGCTGAATATCAATTTGTCCGTAGACGTCTCGCCGGATATTGTGCCGTTGCGCGATGACGAAGCGTTTTTCCACGCGGGTCTCGCGGAGTACGCGGACGAGATCGTCCTCATGGCGTACGACGAACACTGGAGCTCAGATCAGGACCCAGGTCCCGTCGCCGACGTGCCTTGGATTGAGCAAAGTGTCAACGATCTGCTCGACACCGGCGTACCGACCGACAAACTGGTGCTCGGAGTCCCGTTTTATACCCGTTATTGGCACGTCCACAACGACGGCTCAGTGACCAGCGCCGCAATCAGTGCGGGCGGTGTTCAATCGTTTTTGGCTGAAGCGCACGCGCCTGCAGGAACGTGGAATTCCATGCTCGATCTGATGTATACGCGCTACCCTCAGCCAGACGGATATATTGAAATCTGGTATCCGACAGCCCAAACGTATGCGGACACCCTTGCGCTGGTCAATGACGATGGTCTCGCTGGCATATCGGTCTGGTCGTTGGACTGGATCGATACCCAAACATGGCAGTCGACCGTCAAAATGCTGCATGGCTCGGCTGCATCGTCCGGGACGGTGGAACCGTAAACGATCCCTTCAACGGAGTTGAAAAGCGTGGATAAGAGCCTGGTAGTCTTGGCGATTGTGACTTGTGGCAGCTACGTGGTTCTGAGTTTCGTCAGCCCCCACATCGCAGCAGAAGGATTGGATGAGTCATGGTCGATGCTCACCCAATCCGTTCCGTGGATTGTCGTCTCGATGTTCGCCGCCGGTCTCGCAGCCCAGTTGATCGAACCCTCTTCCATCGCGCGGTGGTTCGGTCCGAAATCCGGACTCTTCGGCATCGTCCTGGCGGCCTTGCTCGGCCTGTTTGGCACAGGCTCCCGGTGGGCGGTCTACCCAATCGCGGCGGGCCTCTTGTCGGCGGACGCGACTCCTGGCGCCGTGTTCGCGTTCATCACGTCCTGGCAACTCGTCTCCCTGACGAGACTGCCCGCGGAAGTGCCGTTCTTTGGCGTTCGCTACACCGTGATACGAACCGTCATCTCCGTGTTGATCGCGATCGCCGGCGGCGTGTTGTTCAACATCGCGTGGCAGCAGTTCAAGAGCCCGGACGAGATGTGACGAAAGTCCGCGAAACGGTGAACTGGAAGCGACGAATCAGAAACGACAAGTCAATGGAGCGACGACTCCGCGCCTCCATCAATATACTTCCCAGATGATCTGATCACTCGTTCCAGATTCACTTGCCCCGTGTTCGTCCTCGCCAGTATGTAGAATGTCTGTGGAAGCGGATGTCCCTTTGTATTCCACGTGACACTCCACGTCTGGTCGTTCTTCATACGAGCCGTGGCGATTCGCTGCGGCGAGGCCGTGTCGCGAACAGCATAGTCGCCGTCTTCGACTTTTACGTTCGCATACGGAACGAAATACAAATCGACAAACTGTCCATTCCAACCGTGATCGGTCGACGAAATCCGAATCTGATCACCGGAAGACAAGACGTGAAAATGCGGATTGCGCGCCCCCCAGTGGGGAATGTCCAAATGTTTTGGTGGATCCGCGATGGTGCTCGGCAGAGCGCCTTGTACCGCAGCAGCTTGCCCTTGTGCGGAAGGTTGGCTTTGCCCACTGGATCCGTTCTGGCCGCATCCCGTTAATCCCAAACCAATGAGCATGACCATTAGACCGACGTTGCGCAGCCTCTTCACAGTAACGCCCCCTTTGAATGCCAATCCCATGTCTTATTCTGCGACGCATAGGCACGGTTATGCCCCATCCTGTACAATGGATGGAGCACGCGATTCCGCGAGGCGAATCGGATTGGAGAAAGGCCAAGTGAAGTCTCTGCTGCTCGACAAACATCAGATTTCCTATATCCGGGTGCCAGCCCGTCCTCATCAAGTTCGAATCATTCTCCGCTGGCGCGACGGTGTGCTTCACGTGAGCGCCCCGACGCAAGTGAAGGACGACGTGATCGAACAAACCATCAGAAAACATCAGTCGTGGGTCCTCTCGCAGCAAGCCGCGGCGACCACCGTCTACAAGCGGCCCATCGCAGCCGGTGACACCGTGCTCATTCGCGGCGAGGCGTACACCATCGCGACGACGGCGTCCAAGCGCCGGTCGATCACGCTCGACCCAACGGCACACAGCGTGATCGTGCCAGGTCACGTGAACGATTGGGATCTGCATCGGATGACGTATCGCTTTTTGCGAAGCCTGGCGGCGGAGCGGCTTCGCGAACAGGTTCAGGTCTGGGAAGCGCGTTCCGGCCTGCACCCTGCGCGCGTGACCATCAAAGAGCAGGCCCGGCGTTGGGGAAGTTGTTCCAGCCGCAGAAACATCAACTTGAACTGGCGATTGATTGGAGCGCCATACGAAGTAGCTTCCTACGTCATCGTCCACGAGTTGGCCCATCTGGAACAGATGAATCACAGCCCCGCGTTTTGGGCCGTGGTTGGCCGTTTGCAGCCGAATTTCGAGACGCACAGAGCGTGGTTGCGACGCCATGGAGAGCGCTTGTACGACTTGCAGGAAGACGGCGTGTTGATTCGCGTTTGAAGGGAAGAATACAGCCCGGCGTGGTCAGACGGGCGCGGGATCAAACGGGAGCTATGTATATTGGGAACTGTCTGGATCGGAGCCAGACAGTTCCCTTCTACCATGGTTATGGTTTTACGCGATTGGCGTGGTCGTGCAGGTCGTCGTGGTGGTGTACGGCACCAGCAGGATGAACAGCACGAAGATGATCAGGAACACGACTGCCCAACGGGTGTAACCGCCGAATACTCCGTACATTCACTACACCCCCCTCATCGAGTTCTGGTGTAGTGTATGACGGCCTCTCCGCCTTCGGATGTGCGGATGTCCCGGACGAACAACCCCACTCATGCCTCGGGCCGTTCATGCTCCGCATTCCATCGACGTCAGGCGAGCATCTGCAAGGCGATTGCGACGAAGGCGCGGCAGCCGAGAGCCAGCGAGTCTTCATCGAGATCGAACCGGGGATGGTGGTGCGGGTACACAATACCCTTTTCGTCATTGCGAATGCCCGTGAAGAAAAACGTGCCCGGAACCGCGCTTTGATACGCCGAGAAATCTTCTCCTCCCATGGTTTGGACGGCTTCTTCTACGACCTCTTCGCCAAATTCCGCGAGCAGCGCTTGTCTTACCAACTCCGTGACCGCCTCGTCGTTGATGACCGGACTATACCCTTTTTCGTAGCGGAACGTATAGTTCGCGCCATGGGCCGAGGTGATTCCTCGAATGATATTCTCCATCCATTCGGCCGCATAGTCTCGGCGCTCTTCGGAGAATGTCCGGACCGTCCCGCACATCTCCACGGAGCCAGGGATCACGTTGTCTGCCGTGCCGCCGACAAACTTGGTGACACTGAGGACGAACGGCTCCAGCGGATCCACCATGCGCGAGGCCATGTGTTGCAGATTCGTCACGACTTGTGCGCCGATCGCGATGGGATCCACGTTCAAATGCGGCTGCGCCGCGTGTCCGCCCCGCCCCAGGATCGTGATGTAAAACGTATCTGGCGCCGCCATCAACGCGTCTGCCCGAACAGCGATCTTCTGGCTCGCCGTCCCCTGCCACAGGTGTTGCCCCACAACGGCGTCCACACCGTCCAGAACCCCTTGTTCCACCAATTCGCGGGCGCCGCCAGGAATCAATTCTTCCGCGTGTTGAAAAATGAACCGAACTTCCCCGGACAATTCGTCTCGGTGTTCCGAGAGAATCTTCGCAGTCCCGAGCAGCATGGCGGTGTGACCATCGTGGCCGCAGGCGTGCATAACGCCGGGATTTTGCGACGCGAACTCCACTTCATTTTCTTCGTCGATGGGGAGTGCGTCCATGTCCGCGCGCAAAGCCAGAACCTTGCCGGGACGCCCCGTGACGAGACGGGCTACCACGCTCGTCTTCGTGGGGCGCGACAGTTCGAGACCGGGAAACGACGCCAACGTGTCGTACACGTAGTTTGCGGTTTGTTCCTCTTGAAAGGACAATTCCGGATGGCGGTGGAAATGCCGCCGCCACGCGATCAGTTGCGATTCTACCTCGGCAACCCAGGATGCAGCTCTCGTCGCAGTTTCCTTCATATGTTACGCCTCCCGCTCATCTTGACTCGGCGTTTCGCGATGACGCCGAAACACAGGACATCATCCAGTCGGATATGCCGTCGTTGTCGACCTGAACGCCAACGTAAAACGGTCCGAATTCCGCAAATCGAGCGCTCGATTCGTCGAACCGCATCTCGTAGACCAATTTTTTGAAGTGGAGAGGATCGTCTGAAAACAGCGTGACGCCCCATTCCCAGTCGTCCAAGCCCACGGAACCGCTGATGATCTGTTTCACCTTGCCGGCGAATTGACGGCCGATCATACCGTGAGCCTTCAGGAATTCACGCCGTTCTTCAGGCGGGAGCATATACCAATTGTCCGCACCCTGCCGGCGCTTGTTCATCGGATAAAAACAGACGTGGCTGTGCACCGGCATCGTTGGCTTCAACCGAGCCTGCAAGGCCTCGTCCTGTTCGATATCGACGCCTGGCTTTGCCAAATATCCACCGAGTTCCACCACGGAGACATACGAATACACGCTTTCCGTGACGTCTGCCAAGTCGGTGCTCGCGAATTGCGCCTTGACGTCGTTCAACTCGCTCAAGGTAGGACGCATATAGATAAACAGCAAATCCGCCTTGTTGCCCGACACGACGAACTGTCCAAAGCTACCTTCGCGATTTCGCTGCACATCGTACTGACGGTTCGCGAAATCTGCCCAATCGCGCATGAGCGCTTGCGCCCGCGTCTGTCCAAGGGACTTCCAGTCATGCAAGCGAACGCGGCGAAGATCGTGAAACACATACCATCCATCCAGTGTTATGGGAGCGGCCATGGCCATCGAGCCTCCTTCTCTCACGCCATTATACCAGTGCATCGCATGTGGGCGAAATCTCTGCGCAATTCCGAGCATATCGACGAGTTGATTCGTCATATCATGAAGGGACAGCACATATGGACGAGCCCGAAAGGAGACTGGGTTATGAAGCACGCTGTTTGGATCGGATCGCTCATCTGCGGGCTTTACGGGATGTTTACATCGATTTGGCTCGCGCGCTACGGCGTGACGAACCAGATCTCGCAATTGGTCGCCGCAGGCGGAGCCGAAAGCTTGGCTGGGTTGCTGTGCATGGTGTCGGGGCTTTTGGTTCTGTGGCGGGCATGGCCGGCGATAGGCGGATTCTTGCTCAATCTGGTCTGGTGCAGCGCGATCGCGGCGGCGTATGGAGATCTCACGGTCTGGGCGTGGTGCGCCGTCAATGCCCTGTTCGCCGTGCTGTCGTTTGTCGTTGGCCGGAGACGAACTATGCGTCGGCGCAACCCCGCTTCCGAACTCAGTCCTTCGTAAACACGAAAAACGCCCAATGAATACGAACAGATTCATTGGGCGAGATCTCGGCAACGCGATAAAGTTGGAGCGCGTTCGAGCAATCTTCAGACCACTTTGTGTTCCATACGGAGTTTGTCTGCGATCATCGCGATAAACTCCGAATTCGTCGGCTTCGTCTTGGAAGCGCTCACGGTATAGCCGAACACTTTGCGAATGGCATCGATATTGCCCCGTCCCCATGCCACTTCGATGGAATGGCGAATCGCGCGTTCGACGCGAGACGGCGTCGTTTTATAGCGATCCGCTATGCGCGGATAGAGAATTTTCGTGATGGAACCTAGAATTTCGACGTCCTCGTACACGATGCCGATGGCTTCGCGCAAGTAATGATAACCCTTGATATGAGCAGGAACACCAATTTCGTGGATGATTTGCGTAATTTGGGCGTCGACCGAGCGACGAGGCTGGTTGGACAAGTGAGAAGGCGCCAGGCTCGAGAAACTGGATACGGCCAGCGGCTGTTGGGCAGCAGCGACAGGCGCCGCGTTTCCTTGCATCACTTGACGAATTCGATCCGCTAACAGGGGCATGTCAAATGGCTTCAGGATGAAGTACGATACACCAAGCTCCACTGCGCGGCGGGTGACGGTCTCTTGACCGAACGCCGTCAGCATAATGACCTTCGGCATGCGGGAAACCATTTCGCCCAATCGTTCGAGCGCACCGATGCCATCCAAAACCGGCATAATAATATCCAATACGATTACGTCTGGCTCAGTATCGCGAACCAAGTTCAGCACGTCGTTGCCATTGTACGCGATACCACTCAATTGCATATCTGGCTGCGCAGAAATGAACTCGCCCAGCAAGTCAGCAAATTCATGATTATCGTCAGCGATGAGGACCTTCAAAAGCGACACAGTCAACATACCCCCTGAGCTTTCGTTGCTAGTCTAAGAATTCGACGACATACAAGTCACTCCTGCCAAATCTATGTAATACTTTTCGTCTATATGTCGTCGGCTTCGACAGTTGTCGACAAAGAGCCATCTGAAAACGATGACTCTCCGTCGTATCCTGTCGTCACACAGCCCGCCGGAACCAATGTGACCAAGCGGTCCAGGCTGGGGCACTCTGTCGATGCGTTTGTGCTTCCTGAATCATCCACATCGCGTACACACCGTACCCGCGAGTTGGATCGGATACAAACACATGGGTTACGGCTCCCACCAAACGGCCGTCCTGAACGATTGGACTGCCGCTCATCCCTTGCACGATACCGCCCGTTTGGGACAGCAAGCGCGGATCGGTAACGCGGATAATCATGCTTTTCGTCGAAGGTTCCGACTGACGCGCAACGCTTTCGATGCGAACGTCGAACGATTCCACTTGGCTGCCATGTAATACCGTGTATATCTTTGCCTCGCCAGTATGAACCTGTGAAGGAAGAGCGACTGGAACACTTCTCGCAGATTGGGCGACTGCCGGGATCGTGCCGAAGATGCCGTAGGGCGTGTTTTCATCTATGGATCCCAACGTACTTCCTTGCAACGAAAATGTGCCCTTCTTCTCGCCAGGCGCGCCAATTCGACCTCGCTGCAGACCTGTGATCATGGCGGGATAGATGGAGCCCTGGCCGACGACAGGCTGGCCTGTGTCGATGTCGGTGATGACGTGGCCCAACGCCCCAAATGTATGATTCTTGGGATCAATAAATGTCAGTGTACCGACACCAACGGTCTTGTCGCGCACGAACAACCCCAGTTCCGGCGTGCCAGTATTTCGCGGACAGACGACCGAAATGTGTTTCGTCGCGCGTCCCCGCCTGACTGTCAGTTGCAACGGGGATCCCTCGTGGCGCATTGCGCGCTGGAGATCTGTCGCACTGTGCACCGATTGGTGGTTCACGGACAAAATCACGTCGCCAACCAGAACTTTGGCATTCGCGGCCGGCGATGTGCCGTCTCGAAGATGGCGGTAGCCGACGACAATGGGTCCGTCTGACGACAGTTTGATGCCAACTGCTTGGCCGCCGACAACCACGCGTTCAGTGGGCACCACGCGCACACGCGTGCGCCACGGAATCAGCCCCAGCACTTTGCCGTCAACCGACGTTTCTCCAGGCGATGAGGATTGAATGGTTACACAGGATGGATACGATGAGTCCGGTTCAACCAAGTGGTTCGAGGAATGACTTAAGCGATAGCCTTCCGGACGAGGAAGCGTTACTTTGTCTTGCGTTGTCAAGGTCACTTCCGTCGGCAGCGCAGCCAGTTGCCGAACCTGTGGGACAAAACACGCAGCCGTTACCGCGAGAAGACTCACGAACTTGATCGTACGCAACCGACCCGCCATCGTTCGTTCCCTCCCCTTCGTCATGGCACCTGTCTAGCGTAGTCCTAAGGTGCCCGCTAAGGGGCGGAATATAACGTTTAAAAGCTCCCACTTAGGTGCAGACAATGGCGTCCTTTCGGAAGCTTTCCAACAGCGCGTCCGCATGTCGCACCGCGGTCTCGTCCGATGCGGCCGCCCCGAGCAGGCGTCCCACTTCTCTGCGCCGCTCCTCCATGGTGAGCGTTCGAATTTCCGTCACTGCCCGATTCCCACGCGTTTGCTTGGCAATCTCGAAGTGCACATGTCCCGCCGCTGCCACCTGGGCCGCATGGGTCACGCACAAAACCTGCCGATCCCGCCCCAAAATGCGAAGCAATTCCGCGACTCGCTGCGCCGCCTCGCCGCTCACTCCAGCGTCGATCTCGTCGAAAATGAGCGTCCCGATTTGTTCGAGATCGGCCACGACTACCTTGATTGCCAATAGTGTTCGCGAAAGTTCGCCGCCTGATGCGACTTTCTGAAGCGGCATCAAAGGTTGTCCGGGATTCGCGCTGAACAGGAACGCGACATCATCCATGCCGTCTTCACCTTGCAGGGAATCGTCTTTCGTCACGTCAATGCGCCACCTTGCGTCGCCCATCTGAAGTTGCGCCAGTCTGGCCAAAATCGCCTCCTGCAAATGTGCTGCACTTCTGACTCGCGCCTGGTGAAGCTCCTCGGCGAGCTGCAGGTAGCGCTCCTCAAGCACGCGCAACTGTTCCTTGTGTTCGCCGAGATGCGCGTCGATCTTTTCGAGATCGGCCAGTTCCTGCTTCGCGTGTTCCAGATGGCTGAGCACTTCGGCCACGGACGCGCCGTACTTGCGCATCAGGCTTCGCAATTCGACGATCCGGTCTTCAATCTCCGCCAGCCGTTCCGGATTCGCTTGAATACGCGCCGAAAATTTGCTGATTTCGAATGCGGCCTCTTCAGCCTGGGCACGCGCAGAAGCCAACAAGTCCGCGACATTGGCCAGCGAGTGGACGCGGCTCGCCAATTCGACAGCGTCGTGTTCCGCCGCAGCCAACTGGCCAAGCGCCCCGATCGACGGATCCTCGAGCGAACTCGCAACTCGCTCGATCTGCGTTTGCAGCTTGCCGTAGAGCAGCAGACGCTGCCTTTCCTCGCGGAGCGCTTCCTCCTCGCCGGGTTGGGGATTCACGCGTTCGATCTCGTCGATTTGAAACCGATAGATATCGATTTGCTGCGCGCGCTCGCGCTCGTTCGCTTCCGCCTCCACGACGAATTTGGCCATGTTCTGCCATTCCCTGTAGGCCTGTGCGGTCGCTTCCGCGAGCGGCAAATGCTGTCCGTACAAATCGAGCAAACGCCGCTGATAGCTCTTCTGCAAAAGGGCCTGCGACTCGTGTTGTCCCTGCATCTCGACCAACGTGTCGCCTACGCTCTTCAGCATTTGCACCGTGACGCTGCGTCCATTGATGCGGCAGGTCGATCTTCCGTTGGCAAAGACGGTCCGCGACAGCAGCACCATGCCGTCGTCGCCCACGTCAATCTGCCAGTCGTCCAGCAACGAGGCAGCCTGGGAGCCTGGCTGAATTTCGAACACCGCCTCGACAATGGCGTGATCCGCACCAGGCTGCACCACGCCCGACGACGCTCTCCCGCCCAGCACGACGCGGGTCGCGTCGAGCAACAGCGACTTCCCCGCGCCTGTTTCGCCGGTGAAGACGTGCAAACCGCGATCGAACTGCAATCGGAGTTCATCGATCAACACGAAATGACGAACGTACAGTTCAACGAACACGTTATCGCCTCCCTATCGTGCTACATACCGCCTTGGTCGTTGTGCAGTTTGTTTCGGAGCACATCGAAAAACTCCCGATCCGGCCACCTGACAAATGTCGCATCGTACGGCGCGCGCCGCACGAGGATTTCATCCCCGTCGTCGAGCATCATGCCTTGCTGCCCGTCGACGGACAGGGCGACGTCGCGATGGCGGGCGTGGACGGTCAAGCGCACGACGCCGGACGAGTCGATGACGCAGGGCCGGGAATACAAGGAGTGCGGGCAGACAGGCGTGATAAGCATGACTTGGAGGTGAGGGCTGACAATCGGTCCGCCGCAGGACAATGAGTAGGCCGTGGATCCCGTCGGCGTCGAAATGATGACGCCGTCGCCTGTGTACGTATCCACATAGACGTCGTCGACGTGCACGTCCAACTTCACCATGCGCGCAAACGAGCCTTTGCCAATGCCTGCGTCGTTGAGCGCTGTGAAGCGGGCGATTTCCTTTCGATCCCGATAGACGAACGCTTCCAGCATCAGTCTGCCTTCCAGATGGTACTCGCCAGACACGATGCGACGGATGGCTCCATCTAGTTGCGATGGCTCCGATTCCGTGAGAAAACCTAGATGGCCCACGTTGATACCCACCAGCGGGATGGACAATGGAGCCAATTGCCTGGCGATTCCGAGCAGCGTCCCGTCGCCGCCCAATACGATGGCCAATTCCGTCTGGCGGATCTGCGGAAAATTCGCGACGAGATCCGTCTCGTAGTCAATCGCAATGTCGATCACGCCGATCCCCGCGACGGTCAGTTGTTCCTGGACTTCCTTGCGGACCGAGCAGGCTTCCGCCTTGTTCGGATTGTACAGCAACGCGATGTATCGCACGTCGTTCCCCCATCTCTATCCACGATGAAGCCACCCGAAGATGAATAGCGCACCGCTTGCGAACCAAACGCTATTCCTCACCCATTGCCGAATGACTTGGCGCCTTGTTTTCAGAATCTGAAATTCCACGTGTCGCACGCGTTCTCGGAATATGTCGACGACGATGACCCCGCGCACACCGAGGATCACCGACAAGGGAAAATATCGAGCGTGAATCTCTTCGTTGGGCGTTTCGTCCAACTCCACAAATACAGCATACTCATGCCCGTCCTTGCGCGCAATAAACGGCGCATTCTCGGAGTATTCCATGCATACATCGTCGAACAGCGTTTTGTACTCGGCTTTACCCTTGACATTCAATACGTCATACCCGTTTGCCTGAAGCCATTTGCGAACTTGCGACAGCCCGCCTTCGACACCCTCTTCACTGTTGCGATACCAAAAGGCGAACCACAGCGAGCGAATCACAACCGTCAAACACACCAAAGCTCCCACCATGGCCAAAGCATTCAACACGTCAATGCAACTCCAAACCGTCACGGAATGGAGCTGGTCTTAATCAACGCGGAGATCGACAGACGCGCCGTTGAGCGTCTGCCAAGCCGTTTTCACCAGTTCGGGACAGGCGTCTCGCCACTGTCCTGTGGCGGCTTGTTCGGAAGGTGAGCCGCTCATCTTCCACCACGCGAGAAATTCGATATTCCCGTCGCCGCCGGAAATCGGTGAAAAATCCAAACCGTTGCAGGACCAGCCGATGGATGTGACATGATCCAGCATGTCCACTAACACGTCCAAATGAACATTCGGATCTCGGACAATTCCACCTTTTCCGACGCGGCCCCGCCCTGCCTCAAATTGCGGCTTCACCAAACTGACGACATCCGAGTCCGGCTCACACACTTCGACCAACTTGGCGAAGAGCAGTTTCGTGGAGATAAACGACACGTCCATCACGGCCAAATTGGGCTTCGGGACGAACAGCGCCGCGTCCGCGTGGCGAAAATTGAGGCGTTCCATGACGCGCACCCGCGCATCCTGGCGCAGTGACCACGCAAGCTGCCCATAACCCACATCCACCGAATAGACCATTCTCGCCCCATGTTGGAGCAAACAATCCGTGAAGCCGCCGGTCGAAGCGCCAACGTCGATGGCGATCCGATCCTTGACCGGGACACCAAACCGCGACAGGGCCCGTTCGAGCTTGAGTCCACCGCGGGACACGAACGCGTGATCGGCCCGTTTCACACGAATGGGCGCGTCCGTCGCCACTTGCGTGCCTGGCTTGTCAACGCGAACGCCGTCGACTTCGACCATGCCTGCCATGACAGCGCGCCGCGCCGCTTCACGGCTGGGAAAATCTCCGCGATCGTACAGAAGCACGTCCAACCTTCTCTTTTCCATCCGCAGGCCTCTCCAACTTTTCCTACGACTTTGACTTGCTTTTCCGCCATGGAATGCCCCGGCGAACGACCAGCACGGCCGTCTCCCAAACTCGGGCGGCGAACAGAATGATTGGCGTCGGCGAATGGATGGCGATGGTCTTGCCAATCGCCTTACCGCCCACAGTGAGGGCGGTAATGATGGCGGTGATGCCGATTTTCACGGTTTCACCCATCCATCCCGAACCGTGAATGGTCGCCAGCAATTGCACGCTCACGGCGAGTGCGCCGGCGCCGCTGAGCACACCTGCAATATCCCCAATCACGTCGCTGCACACACTCGACACTTTTTCGGCATTGCGAACGATGCTGATGGCTTTGCGAGCGCCGTAAACCCGCTTTGACGCCATCGCGTGAAACGGCGTTTCCCGAGCCGCCGCGGCAGCCATGCCCAACATGTCGAACACGGCGCCAATAATGACAATACACGTCACCACGATCGCGCCTATGTACCAAGTCGTCTTGTTCATAAAAATCGTGGATGTATCGAAAACCGCACTGATAGGCAACGTCAGTGCGGCGATGGTCAAAACGAATTTATAGTTGGTTCTCGAACCGTTTTTTCTCATAGATCCTCGCGTACGCGTATATGTCGGAATATGTATTGAAAATCAAAGGGTGGCGACATCTTGAGTAAACGCTGTGGCTTAGGTCCAGTAGGTTTTCCCAAGCATTCACCGCGACGTCGCCGTCACGGCGGTTTCCCATTATGAACGCCTTGACCGCGTCACCGCCTGTCAGACTGGATTACCACTTAGTCCACACTATAATCCTCAAGATGCCTCACCTTGTAGCGAACAGTCTAGGCGTTTTCCGCGACAGCCGTTACCGCGCCCTAGCCTCTTTTGCAGTACGGATTTCACTCAGCACCAGCGACATCACCGTGGCCGCGGCATGCCGCTCGAATCCCTGAGATCCTTCAGCACCACTCAAGGCAGGCTACGCTGCACACAGATTGCCTCCGCATGCAGGTTCATACCCCAAGCCATAACCCTTCCACGCCAGTGGACTGCGAGCTACGCACTTGGGCCTCCGCGAAAGGTGGGTTAGCATCCACATGCCATTGCGGGCTACCCAACTTTCTTAACTCCCAGCATAAGCCCAGGGCTGGGCGCCCCAAGCCAACACCAGGAACTTCATCGATGTGCCCTTTGACGGATTTTTAGCCCCGCCTTCAGGTACGGACGGCTGACTAGAATACTGCGCCACCCATTGACAAACGAACAACACGTTCAGTTGTTACGTCAGCAAGTCGTACATGTATTATACCATATGAACGATGAGTGCATCGTAGTCGTTTCTGGTGCCGCGCGCGCATTCCGACCAGAACCGCCACAGAAATCCATTGGAAATTCGATGCGGCAGGACCAAACATGCTCGCCGGATCGAATCAGCGGGATCGGACAAGCACCATGGATTGCAATTCCTCCAGCAGCGGCGAGGAAATGCCGTTGTCCCTCAGTGCCTGCTGACCGGCCTGAATCGTCTCTTCGGCGAGGCGCTTCGTCTCTTCGACCCCAATGAATCGAGGATAGGTCAGCTTGCCTTCTTCCTCGTCTTTGCCCGCCGTCTTCCCCAGCTCTTCCGTCGATCTCGTCACATCGAGCACGTCGTCGATCATCTGGAACGCAAGTCCGAGCGACTCGCCGTAGGTCGACAGGGCCGACCACTGGGCATCGGAGAGATCCGGGAACAAGGCGCCGATTTCGATGCTCGCCTGAATCAGCCTCGCCGTCTTGTGCAGGTGGATGAACTCGACGTCGGCGAGACTTCCCTGTCCACCCGTGCGTTCGATATCGACCGCCTGTCCGCCGACCATCCCTTCCGCTCCGGCTCGCGAGGACAAAATGTGAACCATTTTCAGTTGTCTCGAAGCAGGAATGTCGAGCCCAGGTTGCGACAACTGGCGAAACGCCTCCGTCAACAGGCCGTCCCCTGCAAGCAAGGCCATCGCTTCGCCGTAGACCACATGGTTGGTCGGTTGGCCGCGGCGCAGGTTGTCGTCGTCCATGCACGGGAGATCGTCGTGAATCAGCGAATAGCAGTGAATCATTTCCACGGCTGCCGCGGCGGGCAGGACGTCGCGACGGGAGACCCCGAACGTTTCCGCGGTCGCCATCAGCAGGGCCGGGCGCAGACGCTTTCCGTCAGCCATCAGCGAGTAGTTCATCGATTCGTACAACTTGGCGGCCAAACCGTTGGTTGTGAGCGCATGGGACAAATACTCGTTCAATTCCTGTTTGCAAGTATCCAAGTACGACGACATATCCTCGATCACGCCCCTTCCACTTCTCCAGATCCGTTCGCATCCGCTTGGGCATGCTCGATGGACAACTGTTCCAACTGAAACTCGGCCTTGTCCAGCTGCTCTCGGCAGAATTTCACCAACTGCATCGACTCCTGATATTGCCGAATCGATTCGTCGAGCGGAAGTTCGCCGGATTCCAGCTTGCGAACAATCTCTTCCAACCTCGCCATGGCCCCTTCAAATGTCAAGTCGAATTTGTTCTCCGACTCTGTCGTCTGTTCCATCGGAAATCACCTCCGCTTTCACCGTGCCGTCCTCCACCCGAATCTGAATTCGCGTTCCTGCAGGCAAATCCTTTACTTTGGACAGGATTTTCACCCCGTTTGCGTCGTAGACAACGCCATATCCCCGTCGCAACACGCCGAGCGGGTTCAACGCTTCGAGCTTGCCAATGTGTTTGTCAAGTTGGCCGTTCATCCGAATGACCGTGCGCCGAAGCGATTCGCGAACGCGACCTTCGAGGCCGTCCATTCTGTGGCGCGATCGGACGACATGCTGATGGAGATCGATCCGGGCCAAGCGCGACTCAAACATTTGGAGACGCTTGTCCGCCAGCCGGGTCGGCCGTCGCAAGGCTTCACGGAGGCGACTTTCGAGATAATCGACACTCTGGCGCTGCACCGCGACGAGTCGCAGCGGAGATTCCAGCACAGGGCGTTGCTCGATGCGCGACAGCGCTTGCCCATACGTGCGCACCAACGCGTACACCGCGGATTGCGCCCGCATGTTTGCCTGGCTCAACTGCAAGGCGAGATCGCGGCGATGCGGCACGACGAGCTCGGCTGCGGCGGTTGGGGTCGCGGCCCGGACATCCGCGACGTAGTCGCAAATGGTGACGTCGGTTTCGTGTCCGACCGCCGATACGACAGGAACCGGCGACTGGGCGATGGCCCGTGCGACCGCCTCTTCGTTGAACGGCCACAGTTCCTCCAGCGAGCCACCTCCGCGTCCGATGATGATGACGTCCACCGGCTCCTCGAGCGACCAAAGCTGCCGAAGTCCGCGCACCAACGTCTTTGCGGCCTCCGGACCCTGAACCTGAGCCGGCGCCAGGATGACTTTGGCCAGAGGATACCGCCGCTCGACGGTCGTGCAAATATCCCGAATCACGGCGCCTGTCGGCGATGTCACCACGCCGATGCGTCTCGGGAACGCGGGCAATGGACGTTTGCGATCCGCCCGAAACAGCCCTTCCGACTGCAGCTGGTTGCGAAGCTGCTCAAACCGAACATACAACGCGCCAATGCCGTCGGGTTGCATGTCGTCGACGTAGAGCTGGTACTGGCCGTCGCGATCGAACACGCTCACGCTGCCGATCACGATCACCCGCATCCCGTCCTCCGGCCGAAACCGCAGCCTCCGGTTGCGACCCGCGAACATGACCGCGCGAATGCGGCTTGTCTCGTCTTTGAGCGTAAAGTACATGTGGCCGCTGGTATGGTGCTTGAAATTCGAAATTTCGCCGGAGACATGGCATTGTACAAACGAGGGATCCGATTCGATGCGGCGTTTGATCATCAGATTCAGTTCCGTCACGGTGACCACCGTCGCTTGCTGCTGTTCCACGGTGGTCGGCATTTCGTTCATCAACGGCGTTTCCCCCTTGACGCGATGAGCCGACGAATCACAGGCGCGAAAAAGCTGCGCCAAGGTCAAATCGAACCTGATTTGACTGTGCGCAGCCCGCATCCATTAGGCATTCATGCTGGTGCTGTGGCCAGGGAACAGCTTTGCTTGCGGATCGATGAACGTCTTTGCGTTGTTGACCGCCGTCGGCGCTTCACCGAATCCCGTCGCAATCAATTTGAGTTTGCCTGGATACGTCACGACATCTCCTGCGGCATAGACGCCCGGAATGTTCGTCTCCATCTTCGTGTTGACGACAATATCGTTCTTCTCGATTTCCAGTCCCCACTCTTTGATAGGGCCGAGCGAGGCTGTGAACCCGAGGCCGCTGACGAGCGCGTCGATTTCGATGGTCTCTTTCTGCTTCGTCTGGTTGTTGACGATCACGGCCCGTTCAATCCAGTTGCCACCTTGAACATCTTCCAGTTCATAGAACGTCTTGATCTGGACCTTCGAATCGTACAACTGCCGTACGCTTTCCTCGTGCGCCCGGAATTGATCCCGGCGGTGAATCAACGTGACAGATGCCGCCACTTCGTCGAGCATGAGCGCATAATCGACCGCCGAGTCGCCGCCGCCGACGACCAACACGCGCTTGCCGCGATAGTTTTCGACTTTATCGATATAATACGCAAGGCCTCGGCCCTCGAAGTTTTTCGCCGACGCGGCTGGAAGCGGCCGCGGTGAAAACGCGCCGATCCCTGCGCAAATGATCACAGCTCTTCCTAGGTGAACCGACTTGTCCGTATGCAATTCAAACAAGCCGTCGTCACGGCGGACGAGTTTCTGAACGGATTCGTTCAAATGAATGCCAGGATTGCGTTCCATAGCCTGTTCGACCAATTGATCGACCAGTTGTTTCGCCCGAATCTTGGGGAACCCGGCAACGTCAAAAATAAATTTTTCCGGATACAGCGTCGCCAACTGTCCGCCCAATTCGGGAAGACTATCGATAATTTTGCAAGAGCAGTTTCTCATGCCGCAGTAGAATGCGGCAAAGAGACCTGTTGGTCCCCCTCCGATGATCAGCATATCCGTGACCTGCTCTTGAACCATCGCCTCTGACAATGTGCAACCTCCTCAGAACCTACCCATAGGGAACTTTTTTCGCTCATTATACAGGACGTTCTCGAAAAAAACTACGAAACCCTATGTGTTTTGTCAGTAATTTATGAAACTTTCGTCCTTTGCCCCACAGCCTTGCCGATATCACTTGGCGCCGATCGTCTCGGGCCCTCCAGACAGGCGGCGAAAGGCGATGCGCGCCACGCCGAGGGCGTTGTCGCGCGCGAACGGAGCGGGAGCGAAACAAACCCGGACGCCCCGAAGCCGGTGCTGCACGCGCTCCGTCACGGCGCGCCGAATGGCGGCGTTCGAGGCGACGCCGCCGACAATCAGCACGTCCGCCACATCGCGCGCGCTCTGGCGCAACGCGTATTCAACCGATTTGCTAACCGCCCGCGCGACACATGCTTCGACCGCCCGTGCAATCGCTTCCGGCGGATGTCCGTCGGCAATCGCCCGCAACGCGGCGCTGAGCGGGCCGGAAAAACTCATATCCGCCCCTTTCACAGGCGCCGGAAGCTCAATCGACCCTTGTGACGGGCGCCACGACAAACTCAACCGCTCGAGCGACGGGCCCGCCGGAAAGGGCAGGCCAAGCGCAACGCCGACGCGATCGACAAACTGGCCGACATGCAAATCGCTGCCTGTCCCGATGGTCTGAATCCGATAACCGAACGGCGTCTCCACAGCCAGGACGACATCGCAGGTCCCTCCCGAAATATGCACAGCGACGAACGGACGTCCGTGCATCGGATGCTCGTATTCAGCGGCGGCGATATGCCCCTCTTGGTGCGATGTCCTCGTGAGCGGAATCCCGACGGCCAGCGCGAAACTCTCCGCAAAGGCTGCGCCAGCGTGGAAGACGGGCATATAGGAAGCCGCAAAGGGCCGCGGCCGCACGGATACGCCCACCGCCGACCATTCGGGGCGGATGGATTGGCTCTGCAGCCTGCCCATCAATTCGCTCATCAGAACAGGCAGGTGCTGAACATGAAAAAAGAGCGCCTCGCTTTGACGAAGCCCTCTTTCCCCAGCGTCAACCGGCAGCAACTGTCTCGTCTCGGCAAGCAATTGTCCTGTCTCCGCCGATATGACACATAGAGAAGTTGTGTAATTGCTCGTGTCGACACCCAATACACAGGCGGTCATCGCTGTTCGGCTCCATCTGTTGTTTCCGGATCTTGCGCGGGAAACGGCATGGCTGCCAGGACCTTCGCAAGCACACCGTTGACAAACTTGCCCGACGCTTCGGAAGCGAATCCTTTGGCCAACCGAACCGCTTCATCGACCACCGTCGCCGCCGCGATGTCCTTCTCGTACATCAATTCGTACACCGCCAAGCGCAGGATGGAGCGCTCGACTCGGCCGATCCGCTCAGGGGACCATCGGTCCATGACCGATGACAACAGTTTGTCCGTATCGTCCATGTGTTCGAGAACGCCTTGCGTAAGCCGCGAGATATACTCGAGATCTTTGTCAGAGAACGATTTCTCCTCGAGAACAAATGAAATTGCGTCCATCACCGTACTATCGCTCGCGTCGATTTGATACAACGCCTGTACGGCACATTCTCTGGCTTCGTGTCGAGTCAATCCATTCACTCCGTATATCGATCAGATAGTAATTTGTCCACCAGTGCTCTCCACGATTGGTTCTCCTCGAGAATGCGGCCGACGATATAACCCACTGTGGCGAGCACCGCCAACAATAGGGTTCGCCAAAATCCAAAGAGCATCCAACATCCCCACAACAAGGCGCCGGCAAGGAGTCCATGGTATCGCCTCGGCCACGCGAGAAACGCGGCCAAGGCGCGCCGCAGGGCCGTCATACGGAATTCCACGCCTTCCCTTGTCTTGGCGCAGACGACAGTTCCGTGACATGCACCAATACGCGTTCAACAATCACGCCGCTCGTGTGCTCCACGTATTCCTTGACCGCGGTCTGCACCTCTTTGCTGAGCGAAGCGATGTCTACGTCGGGCAGCACTTGCATTTTGACCAAGATCACGATGCCGTCTTGTCCCTGCCGAATGCGGGAGTCGAATCCTTCTGTGCCTTTCACCTGGCTTCCCCGGCGATTCGCCAATTGCTGTAGCGTTTCATACGAGATTCGAATTTGGCCGTGATCGCCCGTCATCGCAACGTAGTCGAACGACTGTGATCGACCCACGCGGTAGAAGAGAAACCGCAGCGAGAGCAGAATGACGATCACACCCACGATAATGGCTGCGACATTCTCCGGCGTCGACACGAAAACGTTGCTGTATGAGAGAATATTCGCCCCCACGAGCGCGAGCATGATCCCTCCCACAATACCGATTAACGAAAACAGAAACAGCAGGACTCGGTCCAAAATGCTCATGCTACCCCTCCATCAGCCGAACGGAGCCCTTACAGCACAGGGTTGTGCTCCGTACCTATGATATGGTCTGCGTCCATCGCCTTATTGTCGGCATCTGCTCCAAAAGATATCGCCACAACGTGTACATTGACGTGATCCACCCGCAATCCGGTCATATTCTCCACCGCAGCCTTCACACGCTCTTGGATCTGATAGCTTGTGTCGGGAATGTTGACGCCAAATCGAAGGGAGACGTAAATATCGATAGCGCACGATCGATCATTTTCCGCAAATTGCACTTTTACGCCCTTCGCGAGATTTCGCCGGCCAGTGATGGATTCGGTCAGTCCGCCTGCAAACGAACCGCTCATGCTCGCCACGCCTTCGATCTCGCTCGTCGCGACGCCAGCGATAATTTGCACGACCTCGTCCGCAATGTGAACGGTACCGTGCTCCGTAAGCTCATACTCCATATTTGGCATGTTCATACCCTCCTCAAGTGTCGTCTATGCATCATATGACAAGCTTCGGCTACAGTATGTGATTCTCCTCCAAAAAGCGAGTCGTTACATCTGCACGCCGGAACTTTTCATTTTGAAGCAGGGCGAGATGGAACGGTATCGTCGTCTTGACGCCTTCGATGTTGAACTCGGTCAGCGCGGAGAGCATTCTCGCAATGGCCTGTTCCCGACTGGGCGCCCACACAATCAGTTTGGCGACCATCGAGTCATAGTAAGGTGGAATGGTGTAACCCGAATAGCAGGCGGAATCCACCCGGACCCCGTTGCCGCTCGGCGCCAGGTAGGACGTGATGGTCCCAGGCGACGGCGCGAATTGGCGCATCGGATCCTCCGCGTTGATACGGCACTCGATGGCGTGGCCGCGCATCACGATATCCTCCTGCGACACGGAAAGCGGTTCGCCTGCGGCTGCCAGAATCATCTCGCGAACGAGATCGACCCCGGTCACCCACTCCGTCACGGGGTGCTCGACCTGAATGCGCGTGTTCATCTCCATGAAGTAAAACTCTTCATCGTCAGTGTAAATGAATTCGATGGTCCCCGCGCCGACATAGTCGACCGCGCGCGCCGCGGCAACGGCGGCCTCGCCCATGCGCTTGCGCATCCGCTCGCTGAGGACAGGGCACGGCGCTTCTTCGACGAGTTTTTGCAACCGGCGCTGCACGGAACAGTCGCGTTCCCCTAAGTGAATCACGTTGCCGTGCCGATCCGCAAGAATTTGCACCTCGACGTGGCGCATCCGCTCAATGTACTTCTCAATATAGATGCCGCCGTTTCCGAATGAAGCCTCGGCTTCGCGGCTCGCCGCGTCGACGGCCTGGCGCAGCGTCTTCTCGTCGTTGACGACGCGAATGCCGCGGCCGCCGCCACCGGCAGTGGCCTTGATGATCACGGGATAGCCGATAGCCTGTGCAATCTCGACCGCCTCATCGACGCCAGAGACCAATCCGTCGCTTCCAGGGACGACAGGCACACCTGCGCGCCGCATGGTTTCCTTCGCGACAGCCTTGTCGCCCATCTGCTCGATGGCCGACGGACTGGGCCCAATGAACGTGATGCCGCACGCGTCGCACGCCTCGGCAAAATCGCTGTTTTCAGACAGGAAACCGTAGCCGGGGTGCACCGCGTCGACGCCGCGCAGCGTGGCGACGGACATGATGCTGGGAATGTGCAGGTAACTCAGCTTTGCCGCAGCAGGCCCCACACAATACGCCTCGTCCGCGAGCTGCACATGCAAGGCGTCCTTGTCCGCGGACGAGTAAATGGCGACAGTCTCGATTCCAAGTTCACGGCACGCTCGAATCACTCGAACCGCAATCTCTCCACGATTCGCGATGAGTACACGTTTAAACATCGTTGTTCTGCCCCTCGTAAAAATCTGTAGAACGCGTGGACGAACCAAATTGGCTCCTTCCAAAGCGTCTCAATTCGGCCTTATGTAAGCTTGATTTTGAACAGCGGCTGTCCATACTCGACCAAGTCTCCATTTTTCGCGAGGACCTCGACGATCTCGCCGCTCACTTCGGCCTCGATCTCGTTCATCAGCTTCATCGCCTCGACGATACAGATGACCGTCTTTGGCGTCACCTGCGATCCAAGCTCCACAAACGATGGCGCATCGGGCGAAGGCGCACGATAAAATGTTCCCACCATCGGTGAAGTCACGATGTGCATATTGGCGTCATCCGCCGCCGGAGTCGGTTGCGGCGCGGCGGGTGCCGAAGCGGCCGCTGGCGCGGGCTGCGGCGCCGATTGCGCTTGCACGCTCACGGGCTGCGCGATGTACGTTTCACCTGACGATTTTTTCAGGAGAAGCTTCACATCTTCATACTCCAAGCTCAGTTCGCTCAATGAGCTGTCGTCCAAAAGGCGAATCAGTTCATGTATATCGGACAGTTTCAGCAATGTACGGTCTCTCCTTGATCAACCTGAATCACAACGCTCGTCCAAGTATATCATACCTGCTCTGGTCGCTCTAGAAAGTATGTGGAAGAGCTCGCGGCAGGCCCTGAAAAGACGCGAAAAAAAGGGCCGTCCACTTCGGGCACGACCCTCGCTGTCCCCGCCTCACGAGGAAATTTGGCTTATTGGTGCGCCTTCACGTCGATGTTCATCATCGATACATCCAACTGCTGGCTGACGACGTTCATCACTTTCACCGCGTCCGCGGGAGACAGCGACTTCGCTTGGACGTACACCGTGAACGTGGTCTGACTGTTGTCCGGTTCAATCACCGCGTTCTTGTACCCTTCAGCGACAACCGCTGCCGTGGCCTGCTGCAGCCCATTGTACAGCGTTGTTTCCTTGCCCAGTTCCTTTTCGGCGGCTGTGATCTGTTCCGCCGACGCGTTGTTGTTGGCGATAACCGCTTGATAATTGCTGATTTTCTGGCTGATGGTATTGTCGATCTGCGATTGCAACTCGTTATACCAGTTGTCGCTGCTGCTCATTTGTCCACTTTCCGAGTTCGTGCTGGACGAGTTTGCCGTCGAGTTGGCGCTGTTCGCATCCGTTCCATTCGATTCGACTGGGGTCGTCGTCAATGTCTGTGATGACGCGTTGGTCGCCGTGGTAGACGCAGGACTCGCTTGATTGTTCATTGTGTAGTAACCAATTAACATCAGCGATAGCACCATCATCGTTGATAGCCAAACTGTCTGTCGCTTTACCATTCATGCATCCTCCTAGTCTAGCGTCTAGTTTCCCTTTTGAGGCTCTACACTAATCTTATATGCAGGCACGTCCAACACATTCGTAATTGATTCCACGATTTCCGATTTTGCCGTGAAAAAATTATCGGCGTTCACGGTCACCAGCACGCCGATCACCTGCGGCTGACTGGTCTTCCCAGACGAAGGGGTGGTCGTCACCATCACCGTGACCGCACGAATCCCCGCTATTTTTGATAGAATGCGCTCCAGTTGCGAGTCGTAATAGGTTTCGATCTCGGCAACCGAAGGCAACGGTGTCGTCGTCCCTCCGCCGCCTGTGCCGTTGGTCGTTCCGTTCATCCAATCGTCGACGTTCGCACCCGTGCCCAAGGTCGTCGTCGTGGCCGGATCCGCCCGTTTCGGCAGCAACGTGCTGACTGACAATAGGATCACGCCAAGGGCGGCGAGGAAAATGAGCCATTTCTGTTTGGCCAAGCGCTGCCAATCCATGTCAAGTCCCTCCGTCGACTGTGACAACCACCTGTGCCGGGCGGATCGCCAACAGGTCGCAAATCGCGTCTGTCACATCGTCCTCAGTCGTCTTTCCACCGCCGTCGAGCCTGACTCGAATCAACATGTCGGACGGCGTCATGGCGTTTTCGATCTCGATGGACGAAATATCATTTCGCAGCGCGGCAGGCAGCGTGGAGCGCAGCGACGCCGCGACGAGCCGATCCGCCGACGTTTCTTCCTCGTGATCGAGCGTCTGCTGGTAGCTCGTCTCAAGCGACGCCGACGACGGCGTCGCTGGCGCGGCGGGAGCACCTTGAAAGAGGCTCGCCGCAGTGCTGGCCAACGCCTTCGCGGACTGTCCCTTCAAAAGCGGAACGATGGGATTGATCATCGCCGCGATCATCGCCACGCCAAGCACTGCCCGCACGTACTTCTCCGTGGCGCGCGTCGGCAGAAGCATTTCCGCGACGATGCTGATGACCACGATGACAATCAATTGCGCCAACCAATGGCCCAATCCGCTCACGCCGTCATCACCGCCAGATTGGCCGACGCCAGCAGGATGCAAATCGCGATAAAGAACATCATCGCCACGGCGGCCACGCATCCAAAGACCAGCACCAGCGTCTTGCCGAGGGTGCCCAGACACGCGACCATCGGCGTTTCGCCAAGCGGCTGCATCAAGGCGGCGCTGCCTCCATACATGAGCGAAACAGCCAGGATCTTGATGGCCGGAAACACGGCGATAAGGCAAACGACAATGAGTCCTGCCACACCGACCGCGTTCTTGACCAGTAGCGACGCGCTCAACACGGTTTCAGCCGCATCCGAGATCGCCTTGCCGATCACGGGCACAAACGTCTGGACCCCGAATTTCATCGTGCGCAAAACGACCCCGTCAGCGATGCCCTTGCCCGCCCCTTGAATCGTCGTGATCCCGATAAACACCGCCAAGGCAAACCCCAAGGTCGCGACGCCGACGGATCGGAACAGTCCAGCGAGCCGCGTGAGTTGGTACCGTTCCGACAGCGTGCTGGTCAAGTCGAGGATCGCCGAGAAAAAGATGAGCGGAAACACGAGATAGAAGACCACATTGCTGACAAAATGAACGGTAAACAACAGCATCGGCTGAAAGAACGCGGCTGACGCGATGGAACCCGACGCGGCCAACAACGTGATGGTCAGCGGAACGGTCGCGAGCATGAAGTGGTTCATCGTCTCGATGGCGTGACGCGCGGCGCCGATCGTTTCAATGAACGAATGCGCGACCAGGGCCAACAGCGCGAAAAAGACCAGTAAATCGGCAATTTGGCTCACGGATTGCCGCTCGAAGGCGCCCTGCACCGACTTGAGAATCGCCGCGACGACCGAGAGAATGAGAATCGTCCCGAGCAAGCCGGCATCGTCGAACAACTCGTGAAAAAAGTACGCCGTGAGTCCATGGACAATCGACGACAAGCTTGGCCCTCCGTTGCCGAGCAACGCCTTCACCAGACTGCCGCCGGACAGGTCCGGCAAATAGCCACCGTACTCATTCTGCAAATCCTTCCAGTACTCATCGATATCTTTCGTTGGCAACGTGTCGAGCTGCGCTTGCGCGGCCTGTTGAATGGCGCTTCGCGTCGCGTTCTCACCTGCAATCCCCGACACACCAGCGGATCCCGTTGACGATGTTCCGCTCGCGGACGAATTCGCTGTCGCGACGGCGTTCGAGCTGTTCCACGTCCCGCCCTCGGCGTCCGCCGCGTGCACGGTGGAGATTCCAAATCCCAACAGGATACAGACCACAGCTCCTAGGATCACGAAGGGAATGATGCGCCTTCGCACGTCATTTCCTCCTCCCTACGGCAGCAAGTGGACGAGCGTCTGAACAACATCCGTGATCATGGGCAGCGCGAGTATGACAATGCCCACTTTGCCCGCGAGTTCAATCTTTCCGCCGAGGGCGCCCTCACCCGCGTCGCGGGCCACCTGCGCCGCGAATTCGACGACGTAGGCAATGCCGATGATCTTGAGAACGGTCGACAAAAACGTTTGGTTCAGCTTCGCCATGCTGGCGATTCCGTCAAGGCTCCGAAACACTCCGGTCATCGAGTGGACAACCATCCACAGGAGAACGGCGCCTGCCATAATGCTGATCAAGGTTGCGAACTGGGGCGATTGCTGGCGGATGACCGAGGACAGAATGGTCGCGGTCAACCCGATGCCTACCATTTGAAAGATGTGCATGTCCTCACCTACTGCAACAGAAAGACGCTGGTGATTTCGTTGTACAGGCGATCGACATAGCCGATGACGATCACGAAGACGGCGATAAAACCAGCAAGCGTGGCCCAGTGCGCAAAGTCCTCTTTGCCACTCTGTTTGAGAACCGTATGAAAGATGGCCGCAATGAACCCAACGGCAAAAATCCGAAAAATATCGCGAATCTCCGGTGACACGCTGTCGCCTCCAATCTCAACAACGATCCGCACCCGTTGCCGAACCACTCGGCCTGACGGTCAGCTGGATGGTCTGTGGTACCCCGTGAACCTCAATACAATAAGATGACGAGCATCACACCAGCCAGGATGCCGAGGTATTGCCATAGCCTTGCCGTCTTGGCGGCTTCTTCGCGCGCGTCCTCCTCGGCTTGGCTGAGCGTGTCTGCGGCGAGTCCAAATTGCGATCGGAGGTGACGCGCGTCCATGGTCGAAAGCGAATTGGCGATGGCTTGAACAGGTTCCAAATCCGACGGGCGCAGCGCGCTCTGGCCGAGCACATCCGAGATGGCGCTGGAGAACGCCTGACCCACGTTCGATCCGTCCTGGCGAAGGTGTTCCGCGGCAGCGAGAAACAGTTTGCCGGACGTCCCTTCGCCCCGATGGCCGACTTCCGTCAACGCCTTCGGCAGCGGTCTGGCCTGAAACTCGATCTCTGCCTGAAGATGATTGAGCGCGGTCAACAAGCGGCGGATTTCGCGCGGTCGTTCGCGATAGGCAGCGGCCATTCGGAAGCCAATGGCCGTCGTCGACATCAACACCAGAAGCGATCCAACCAGTCTGAGCATGGACCCGGCCTCCTAGTGTGCGATCGGCCGCAAATCGCCATCGTACACGGCTTCGATGGTGCCTGGACCGCGCCTGCGACTCAACACGACGTAACGCGAAAACGCCCCGGATTGAAACAGTTCGCCCATGTGCGGCCTGCGTCGCCATTCCTCCACGCTGTGGGCGTGCGCCGTCGCGATGACAAACACACCAGAATGCAGTGCTTCGAGGACCGCCAAAGCGTCCTCCTGCCGTCCGATCTCGTCGGTGACAATCAACTCAGGCGAAAGGCTCCGAATCGCCATCAACATGCCGTCGGCCTTGGGGCAAGCATCCAACACATCCACTCGCGGACCCAGGTCGAACTGTGGAATGCCGTCGATACAGCCGGCGATTTCGGAACGCTCGTCGACGACGACGACAGTAGCCGGAAATTCGCGTGGCACGACGCGATTGTCGCTCCACTGCTTGACGATGTCGCGCAACATGGTCGTCTTGCCACAGCGCGGAGGCGAAAGAATCAACGTGCTGTATGGCCGCCCAGTCTTCGGATGGGCGAGCACCCGTCGCAAAGGCGCCGAAATGCCCGGAAACTCGCGGGCAATGCGAATGTTGAGCGACGACACGTTGCGGATTGCCTTCACCCGGTTCCCTTCCCCAACCACGACCCGTCCGGCGACGCCAACACGATGCCCGCCAGGCATGGTAATGAACCCTCTGCGCATATCTTCCTCAACCGCATACATGGAAAACTGCGTGACCTGCTGAAGAATGTGGTCAAGTTGGATGGAGGACAGGATGATTGGCTCCCGTGTGGACGCGCCGGACGAACCGGCCCTCTCCAGCCGAAAACTGCCGCGGTTGCTGCGCAACTCGACTGGTTGGCCGACACGCAGCCGTATCTCCTCAACCTCCTGTTGCAGGCGGCTGTCGATGCAACGCAACGATTCGCGGACGTCGGTTGGCAGGATTGCCATCAACTCGCGCCAACTTCCGGTCCAAGGATCGGCTGCACTCGGCGGGATCGCCATAGTCTGTCCACCTCCTTCGCCTAGTGCATGTATATGGACATGTATTGAACGGTATGCGAATAATCGGATCCGCCGGAACGCAATCGCACCCAAGCGCATTCACTAGCTAAGAGGCTTGACGTGAGGAGGTTTCGTCGTGGACATATCCGTCATGATCCGCTGGATTGTCGTCTTCCTCATCATCTTTGTGCTCCTGATGGCGCTGGTGTTCAGCTTCATGAAGAAGAAGGCGTGAGGATTGCATTCCTTGCGAGGTGAACTAGGCTTTCGAGCCGTACAGGATGAAGGCGACGCCAACCAAAATAAAACCGATCCGCCACAATTTCACCTCGCCCGCAATCCCGGCGAGACCGATTGCCGTGACCGAGATGAGAATGAAAGGCCCCACAAGCGCCAACAATCCATTCACCTGCAACGCGCGGGGGACCGTACCCAAATACAGCATCGAGAGACCACCCAAAATCTCGAGGCTTCCGGACAAAAACCGGAGTGACGCCATAGCGTATACCAACTTGTCGACCACTTGAAACATGGGGATCGCCTCCTGGCCTTCTAGCTTGTACTCTATGCTTCCGGCAGGCCGTCCATGTCACAAAAAAAGGCTGTACCGACTGCCAGTTGGGCAAATCGGTACAGCCTTTTTGAAGTTGGCGGGTCTGACGCTGCGGCTTACGCGCGGGAAACGTACTGCCCCGACCGCGTGTCGATAATCAGTTTGTCGCCGACGTTGACGAAGAACGGAACTTGCAAGGTATAACCTGTTTCCACGGTGGCCGGTTTCGATCCGCCGGTCGCCGTATCGCCACGGACGCCCGGTTCCGTCTGGGTGACTTCGAGCTCAACCGTGTTCGGGAGATCGATACCGATGGATTCGCCCTGGTACATCACGATGTAGCAATTCATGTTTTCTTTCAAAAAGTTGACTTCGTAATCGAGTTGAGCGCGGCTGATGTTGATCTGCTCGAACGTTTCGGTATCCATGAACGTGTAGTTTTCACCGTCGTTGTACAGATACTGCATCTCGCGCGTCTCGATGCGCGCGCGCGCCACTTTTTCGCCAGCTCGGAACGTCTGCTCTTTGACGGCGCCGGTACGAACGTTCTTCAGCTTCGTGCGAACAAACGCCGCGCCCTTTCCCGGCTTGACGTGCATGAACTCGATCACGCGCCAAATCGCATTGTCGTATTCAATGGTGGTGCCTGTCCGAAAATCGTTGCTTGAGATCATCCATTACCCTCCAAAGTCGATATCCTTCATGGATTCAATTGACATAGCGCGATGGCTGCGTAACGATAACCATCCGTTCCCAAGCCGACAACCTGGCCTTGCACGACGTCAGCCAACACGAGCTGGTGTCGAAACGCTTCACGCTTATGCACGTTTGAAATGTGAACCTCGATGGTCGGTCTGTCGATATCCTCTAAACAGTCTCGCAAGGCGTACGCGTAATGGCCAAACGCCCCAGGATTGATGATGATCCCAAGCGCCTCTGGTCCATGCTGCTGCAAGAAATCGATCAGCTCGCCCTCATGATTGGATTGTTTATCTAAGACCTCCACGCCATACCCCTGTGCTGTCTCGCGAACGAGATCGACCACGTCTTGAAGCGTTCGCGTCCCGTAGGTATCGGGTTTGCGCACGCCCAACCGATTCAAGTTTGGCCCGTTGATCAACAATAGATAGGGATTTGGCACTGGCCATTCCTCCCATGTGTCCCAATCATTCTAGGCATAAAACCGCAATCATTGTATCACAGCGTCATAAATCCTTGCTATACTGGCTCTGGACGAAAGGAGGAACGCCAATGGAAATCTGGCTCATTCGTCACGGAGAGACAGATTGGAATGTGGAAGGACGCGTCCAAGGCTGGACGGACGTACCGTTGAACGATACCGGCAAAGAGCAAGCCGCACGGCTGGCGGCAAGTTTGCGCGGCGTTCCTGTGGATCACATGTACAGCAGCGATTTGACCCGAGCGTTTGATACGGCGAAGTGCATCGCGGCCGTGACCGGCGCCGACATCACGACGACGCCCGACCTGCGGGAACAGTACTTCGGCCAAGCGGAGGGCCTGTTGCGCACCGAGAGCAACAAACGGTTCCCCAACGGCGCCCCGGATGCGGAATCGTCGCACGATATCGAGCAACGAGTGGCATCGTTTTTGACTGGCATCGGCCAGACCCATCACGAAGGACTCATCGTTTGCGCCACGCACGGCGGTGTCGTACGCGCCGCACTGCGCTGGCTTGGTCTGCAAGACGGCCCCATCGACAACACGAGCATTACCAAACTCGGCGTCGAAGACGGGACGTTCCGCGTCATCGCCGTGAACGAAACGCCCCACCTCGATTCAGACGCCCCATCAACCGCCGAAGGCATATCGTAACACTGGCGATCGCGCTGCCTTGACCTCGTCCAAACGGCCGACGATGGTCTCGTGCGGCGCGGTTTTCACGTATTCCGGCCGTTCCTCCGCCTCTCTGGCGACCTGCTTCATGATCTCGATGAACTGATCCAACGTTTCCTTGCTCTCGCATTCGGTCGGCTCAATCATCAAACACTCGTCGACAATCAGCGGGAAATAGATGGTCGGCGGATGAATGCCAAAATCGATCAAGCGCTTCGCGATATCCAGCGTCCGCACACCCAAGGCCTTCTGTTTCGATCCCGACAGGACAAATTCGTGCTTGCACGGTCCCGCAAACGGCGCTTCGTACGTGCCGCGAAGCTGCGACAGAAGGTAGTTTGCCGCGAGGACAGCGGATTCCGAGACGAGTTTCAACCCGTCCGGCCCCATGGTCCGGATATACGTGTAGGCCCTGACCAGTACCCCGAAATTGCCGAAAAAGCCCTTCACTTTGCCGATCGACAAAGGCCGATCCCAGTTCCACGTGTACCGGTTGTTGACGCGCTCCAACACCGGCTTCGGCAGATACGGTTCCAAGAACGACTTGACGCCCACGGGCCCGGCACCTGGTCCGCCGCCGCCATGCGGCGTCGAAAACGTCTTGTGCAGGTTCAGGTGAACCACGTCGAATCCCATATCGCCCGGGCGGGCGTATCCCAGAATCGCGTTCATGTTGGCCCCGTCGTAGTACAGGAGGCCTCCGGCTTCATGCACGATCTCGGCAATTTCGAGGATTTGCGACTCGAATAGGCCCAGCGTACTTGGATTCGTCAACATGAGCGCTGCTGTATCGTCGCCGACGACGCTGCGCAGCGCGTCCAAATCGACGGATCCGTCTTCCTTGGACGGGATCGTGATGGCCTTCAGTCCGGCCATACTGACGCTCGCGGGATTCGTCCCATGCGCCGAGTCCGGCACAATCACTTTATCGCGTCCGGTCTGCCCCTGGCGCTGATGGTACTCTCGAATCATCATCAGGCCTGTCCACTCGCCTTGGGCGCCAGCCGCAGGCTGTAAACTAACGGCATCCATGCCTGTGATGGCGGCGAGATCGGACTGCAGTTCATACAGCAGTTCGAGGGCGCCCTGCACCGTCTTTTCCGGCTGCAACGGGTGGATTCTGGCAAAGCCGTCGAGCCTCGCCGCCCGCTCGTTTCGCTTCGGATTGTATTTCATCGTGCACGAGCCAAGCGGATAAAATCCGCTGTCGACCCCGTGGTTCTTTTGCGACAGCGCGGTGAAGTGGCGGACGACGTCGAGTTCGCTCACCTCCGGCAGCCGTGGCGCTTCTTCGCGCACGAAACCTTGCAAATCGGCGAGATCCGCTTCCGGAACGTCGAGCGGCGGCAAGGCGTACGCGCGGCGTCCGGGGCGGCTCACCTCAAAAATGAATGGTTCTACGCCTTCTCTCTGGATGGTCACGCCAATACCTCCCTTAATGCTGCCACCAAGTCATCCAACTCACTGCGAGTCCGGACTTCCGTGACGGTCACCAGAACGCTGTCGCCCAACTGCGGATACGCGGCCGACAAATCAAAGCCGAACAGAAAACCCCGTTCCAGCAAGGCATCCTGAACATCCGCCACAGGTTTCGGCAAGTGCAGGACGAATTCGTTGAAGTACGGCGAAGAGAACACCCGCTCCACGCCGGGAAGTTCACAGAGACGGGTCTGCAGATAACGCGCCTTGTGGAGATTTTGTTCCGCCAGTTCGCGCATGCCGGCTTTGCCCATATACGACAAAAACACCGTCGCCGCGATCGCGCACAGCGATTGGTTGGAACAAATGTTCGACGTCGCCTTTTCTCGGCGGATGTGTTGTTCTCGGGCCTGCAGCGTCAGAACAAATCCCCTTCTGCCCTGGTTGTCCGTCGTCTCTCCCACGATTCGACCAGGCATCTTCCGCATCAGCGGCGCCTTCACGGCCATGATGCCAAGATAAGGTCCGCCGTAGGACAGGCTGTTGCCAAGCGATTGCCCTTCGGCCACGACGATGTCTGCGCCAAGACGCCCAGGCGCCTCGAGCAGGCCAAGCGCGATGGGGTACGTGTTGACCACGAGCAGAGCCGAAACCTGGTGCGCGACGTCGGCAATGTGGCGAACGTCCTCAATGACACCGAAAAAGTTCGGGTATTGAATCATGACGCCAGCGGTCGACTCGTCCACGGAATCTGCCAACGCGGCGAGATCCAATCGACCATTCTTTTGCGGCAGGTATACAATCTCAATTCCCTGACCGTCCGCATACGACTCGAGGACATGGCGGTACTCGGGATTGACGCTGTCCGCGACAACGAGACGGTTCCGTTTGGTGTGAGCGCACGCGACGAGACCAGCCTCCGCGAACGCCGTCGGGCCGTCGTACATGCTGGCGTTTGCCAAGTCCGTTCCGGTCAGTTCGGCGATCATCGTTTGGTACTCAAACGTTGCTTGCAGAAGGCCCTGACTCATTTCCGGCTGATAAGGCGTGTACGACGTGTAGAACTCCGATCTGCTGATGATGGCGTCGACGACGCTCGGCTGATAGTGCTCATAGGCGCCGGCGCCGAGAAAGCTGACCACTTTTCCCATGTGTTCGTTCCGATTCGCCAGTCTCTCCAAATGCCTGCCCAAGGCCAGTTCAGACATCGCTGGCGGCACCGCAAGCGGTTCTTGAAGCCGAATTTGCGATGGAATATCGGAGAACAGCGCTTCTGTGTCAGTCAGTCCAAGCGCTTGCAACATCTCTTGACGATCTTTGTCCGTATGTGGAATGTATCCGAAGCGATTCAATGATTGACCCCTCTTTTCACGAGGTTGCGTTTGTAGAAAGGCGTTTTGACGACCGTCATCGGGTGGCGCTTGCCGCGAATCTCGACTTCGAGCGTCTCGCCAATGCTTGCGCAGTCGCTGTCGACAAGCGCAAGCGCGATAGGTTTTTGCAGGGTCGGGGACATCGTGCCCGACGTGACTTCACCCACCTGCTGATCTCCGCGGAACACGGGATAACCCGTTCGCGCGATGCCGCGGCCGACACTCTCCAGTCCAACCAGTTTGCGGGGAACGCCGCTTTCCTTCTGCGCGGCAAGTGCCGCCCGCCCGACAAAGTCGCCTTTGTCCAGTTTGACAAACATGCCGAGTCCCGCTTCCAAGGGCGTCACGTCGCGCCTCAGATCGTTCCCGTACAACGGCAGACGCGCTTCCAAACGAAGCGTGTCGCGGGCTCCCAGGCCGCACGGTTCGGCGCCAAGCGCGATCAGCCTGTCAAACACCTTGGCGGCGCTGGCTGAAGGGAGATAGATTTCAAATCCGTCCTCCCCGGTATAGCCTGTCCGCGACAGGATCGCTCCCTCGCCGTCGATGTGACCGCGGACAAACGAAAACGGACGGACGTCCTGCAGCGACCTGTTTGTAAGTTGTTCTACCATCTCCGCGGCGGCTGGACCTTGTACCGCAAGCAACGCGGTTTCATCGGACAAGTCGCGGATGGTCACTTGAAATCCTTCCGCATGCGATTGCACCCAGGCAAGGTCGGCGGCGATATTGCTGGCGTTGACGACGAGCCAGTATAATTCCGGCGCCAATTGGTACACTAGCAAATCGTCCACGATGCCGCCGCGATCGTCCGTCATCAGCGTATACATCGCGTCCTGATCGCCCAACCGGTTCACATCGTTGGTCACTACATATTGCACAAACGCACGGGCATCCGGACCGCTGATTTCGATCTCGCCCATGTGTGAAACATCGAAGACACCTGCATGTGTGCGGACAGCGTGATGTTCTTTCACGATGCCTGCGTATTGGACAGGCATCTCCCAGCCGTGGAAGTCGATGACTTTTGCGCCCAGCCGAAGATGACTGTCGTAGAGCGGCGTCCGTTTGCCCATTCAAATCCCCGCTTTCCTTCGTGACAACCATAGAGCGATGAAAGATTACACGTTACTTGTCACATACTACATGACGCGTGAAGAGAGAGACAAGCGCCTCAAGGGGGATTCCTTGTGAACAAACCGTTGCAGAGCACCATCGCGTCGCCGGTGAACGCCGCATCGTCGCTGGTTCGCCGCGATTCGGAGGTCCCAATCGTCTGGACTGGCATACCTGTCGAAGAAAGCATCGAGTCGATGGTCCACGCCGGGAGGCAATTCGACGAACGCTCGTGGCACCTGTTTCAGTTGTGCGCCATCGCGACCAGGGCCAAAATGGCGCCGACGTTCGAGGAAATGTTGGCCATCGAGCACGTTCAAGGTTTCGTACCGCTGCCGCATCAGGTGGAAACGGCAAAACGCGTGGTACGGGAACTGCGCGGGCGCGCCATCCTAGCTGATGAGGTCGGCTTGGGAAAGACCATCGAAGCCGGCCTCATCCTCAAGGAGTACCTGCTTCGCGGCCTGGTGAAAAAAGCGTTGATCTTGGTGCCGGCGTCCCTCGTCTTGCAGTGGACGAAGGAATTGAACGACAAGTTTCGAATCGATGCGACCCCGCAGCGCGACGAGTGGTCCTGGGAGAACGACATCGTCGTCGGTTCGCTCGATACCGCCAAACGACCGCCCCACCGCGAGGTGGTACTGAACCAAAGCTGGGACATGGTGATCATCGATGAAGCGCACAAGCTGAAAAACCAACGAACCAAGAACTGGCAGATGGCGAACGAAATTCCAAGCAAATATCTGCTGCTGCTGACCGCCACTCCGATGCAAAATCAACTCAAGGAGCTGCACACGCTGGTCACTTTGCTCCGTCCGGGACATCTCGGCAGCGCGTCGCAGTTCGCCGCTGAGCACATGGCGGATCGACGAACGGCAAAAGATGCCAACAAACTGCGCGAAACGGTGTCCGATATCATGATTCGCAACCGTCGATCGGAAGGCGGCGCGCGTTTGCCAAAACGCCATGTCCAGGTCGTCGAGCTGGAGCTGTCGGAACCGGAGAGAGTGTTTTACGATCGCGTCCAATCGCTGTTGAAACGCGAATACGAAGAGCGCATGTCGATGCATGTGTCGATTCTGCCGCTGTTGACGCTGCAGCGCGAGATCTGCAGTTCATCCTACGCGGCGCTGATATCGCTTGAGAAGATGTTGAAACGAACGCAGCGGGCGGATCGACAGCAGCAACTTGCCGAGTTGATCGATCTCGGCAGCAAGATTCCGGAGTACACGAAGATTACGCGCGTGATGGAACTGCTCGACCAGTTTGACGACAAATGCATCATCTTCACCGAGTACCGGGCGACGCAGGATTTCATCATGTACATGCTGAAAAAGCGGGGCATCTCCGCCGTTCCCTTTCGCGGTGGGTTCAAGCGCGGCAAGAAGGACTGGATGAAAGAACTGTTCTCGCGCAAAACGCGCGTGCTTGTCGCGACCGAATCCGGCGGCGAAGGTATCAACCTGCAGTTCTGCCATTATATGATCAATTACGACTTGCCATGGAATCCCATGCGCTTGGAACAACGGATCGGCCGCATTCACCGTTTGGGGCAGACAAACGAATGCCACGTGTTCAACCTTGCGACCAAAGACACGATTGAACAGCACATTGTCCATATCCTGTACGAAAAGGTGAGGATGTTCGAAAGCGTGATCGGCACACTCGACGACATCGTCAGCGACGTTCGCTACGACGCGTGGGAGAAAAAGGTGTTCGAAGCGACGATGACCAGCAGTTCCCACCAAGAGCTTGGCACCAAGCTGAAGAACTTGGATTGGGCAAGCGTGACAAATGGCAAGGGACGGTGATGGATGTGCAGCATCCGCTGCGAACAGATGAGGAACGTCTCAAATTTTGCGATGTCTACTTTGACGCCGTTGGAGCCGAGCGGACCGTGGAACGTCCGATGTATCGGGAGTATGTGCTGCCGCGGGATGTGGACAAGGAGCTGACCGACCGTCCCTTTTACTGGCTGTGGGTGGAGCGGACCAACCAGCACGTCGAGCCGACCACGCTGCGCCTCGCTTTCAGCGACGAAGCGAAGCAGCGGGAAGACGCCCGCCTGGTGGAAGAACACCAACAAATGTTGGCGGCGCAGCAACAGCCGACCGGCTATGACATTCTCTTTCGCAAACCGAAGCAAACGGAGCGAATCGACCTAGGCTGCTTTCGCCTGGAAAAGCTGTTCGACAGTGTCCGAGAGCGCGGAAAGACAGTCTCTGTCTGTCCGGCCCAAGCTCCCGAAGGCGCTGTCCACGTGCCATGGATGATGCTGAACGGACTGATTCAACAAGTGACGGATTCGGTCTCGGAAGAATGGTTTTCGGTCGGCATCTGTCTCGCAAATCTGCAAGTTGAATTCAACTTCTACGACAAAATAGCCCACATCCCGATGCGGGGGTGTGCGCCAAGCCGTGTACTTGGCGGCGCGAAACACACTGCGGCGGAAGCTGTCCAGCGGGCCAAGGCGGCATTGGAGAAGCAAATCGCGCAGAAAGACCACCACTGGGCGGAAGAAGCGCGCGAGCGGCTGATGGACGACTTGGCCCAACTGGACACCTACTACAGCAGCATGCGGCATGAGGACGATCCCGAGCGACAGGCCGCGATGGAGCGAGAGCATCAGCGCAAACGAGAACAGTTGATTGCCAAGAGTACGCCGCGCATCGCAATCCAGTTGTCGCAAATCGGGATCGTCGGACTGCCGCTGGTCAGGTGAGTGTCTTCAGGTGATTCTGTCGCGCGTCGACGCCGTCCATCTTCACCAAAATCGACATATTCATCACCCGCGATCGCAACGGCGCAACCGAGTCATTGACGTCCTCCCCGCCCTTGCGATACGCGTCAGGGGGGCTGTAATTGCTCGTAAACCACGTCGAAAGCTTCGCATGGAAGCGATGGTTGATCACCCGGAACAACTTCTCCAAGGTAAAATCGTTCGCGCGTTCTTGCGCAAATTCATCGATGCCGAGTACAGGAACGGTCGATAACGTCTCCAAAAATGGCTCCAGGTCCCTGCCGTCGGCCAGCATGTGCCGCATCTGATCGAACAGCGAATCCGAACGAACGACCAAACTGGGGACGCCGCGTTCGCGCAGTTGATGAAACACGGCGAACATCAAGTGTGTCTTGCCCACCCCAGGCGGCCCAAACAGATAAAGACCAGCCGAATCCTTTCGATCCGAGTTTGGGCGGTAGTCTCGGGCGAACTGTTGAGCGTATCGCAGGACTTTGGGATAACGGCGCGCCTGTTCCGCCGGGAAGTTGGCGAATTGAAACGCGTCGTCGAGTTCCGTCGTCCCGATTGCGTTCATCAGTCGCTGCAGACGGTGCCGATCCATGAACTCGTGAAAAGGCTCGCACCGGGCAACACCGACGGTCACACCGGTCGGAGTCGGTTCCAAAACTTGCACGAAACCTTTCATGTCGCCCTGTTTGCCGCACGTGGCGAAGCCTGTGCAACGGCGGCAAATCTCTTTTTGGCGGATGTACTCCAGAAGCATGGCGCGATGCCGTTCGATATAAGCATCAGAGAGGTTCAAATTGTCGAGCTCCGGAATTCGATCTCGAAAATAGCGAACATCGTATGCTCGATCATGTCCTTGGAACCGCTTCGGAAACACGCTCTGAATGTGATCCATTCGGAACACCTCCTCATATCGACGCGGTGCGCTCGACAATAGACTGGGCGATTTCGTCAACGGTCAAGTCGTCCACATCCACCTGGCATGAAGCCACTTCCTCATACCAGTCGGAACGTTCCTTGAGCAGGCGTTCGACGTTCTGCCGCGGATTCGATCCTCGCAAAAGCGGACGGTCCGTCCCGTCCCGTTTCAACCTGTCCATAATTGTATCGACACTGGCGCGCAGATAGACAGTGAAAAAAGATTTCCTCAATAGGTCGCGGTTGGCCAATCGAATCACGGCGCCTCCACCCGTTGACAGAACCATGGGCTCTCGCGTGTCCGCGCAATGTGTCAACGCGCGGCATTCCCAATCACGAAACACCGTCTCGCCAAACTTGGAAAAAAGTTCAGGTATGGTGAAATTGGCCATGCGTTCGATCTCGCGGTCGAGATCGACAAACTCCACGTGGAGCGTATTGGCAAGCGCTCGTCCAACCGTCGACTTGCCGCTCGCCATAAAGCCGACCAACGCGATCTTGCGGTGCGCTGCGATGTCAATCACCTCGTCATGCCAGGTCCGTTGTCCTGCCATGCGGACACTTTATGAGCGATTGTATCATACGTGAAGGAGATCGTGTCAGAGACATCGCCAAGTTGCGCCTGAACCTGCACCGCGTCGAGCCCCTTTGCGTTGATACTGGATCCTACCGCGAGGTCGTATCCGTCCCACGACCAAGATTGGACGGTTGGAGAGGCCCCGGACGCGTAACCCTCGACAATAGTCTTGGCGACGCTCCTTGCAACCGACGAACACTTTTGATAGGACATCGATCGCTCGGAAGTGATGAAGGACAGCCGCGCCACGTAGACCAGAACGGTGCATAAGGCGGCGACGGCGACCACAATCAACATCACGTAAATCAAGACTGTCCCATCGCTTCTCCGAGCAAACATCGAACCGTGACTTCCTTCCCGTTCAGCCATGTCGCAGTGACGTTCACGATCCCATCGTCGACCGATGCCTGAACGGACTTCACGTGGGCCGATATCACTGCGGTGCCGCCGCCAGCCTGGCTGCGGATCAATTGATTGCTCGAGTTGACGAAGTAGGTGTATTGGACACCGGACATTTCTTGCAACACGAGTTCCGACAGAAACACTGAACCACCGTTCGCGGCGTGGACGTCCATCTCGACCGTTCGGACAAGATTGTCGACCATCGATGTCGACTCCAGCTGGTCGCTCAACTGAAGGTAGACCAGTCTGCAATTGACGAACATCGCGCCAATGACTGTAAGGACGACCGTCGAAATGGCGCACGCCACGACCACCTCAATGAGTGAGAAAGCCGACTGGGCACTCTGGGATGTCCACCTCGTCCATCGTTTCATCTGACCCGGCAGTCCCGATTTGAATGGCGAACGCGTTCGGGCACACATCCGTGGTATTGAGCTTGCTGACGGTCTGCAGACGGTAACTCACCCCTTCCTCGCCGACCAGCGAGGGCACGTTCTGTCCAGCGAGCCAAGCGTCGGAGGCGGAGCCCAGCGCGACGGCGGCTCCGTCAACGGCTTGCGCTCGCGCGACCGCGGCCAACGCGTTGGTCTCCGCCATATAGACGAACGGCAACGCGATCACAACCACAGCGACGCACACAATGCACTCCCACAGGTTCATCCGGTCAACCATCCCGCCATTTGGAGTCCCGCCCCCATGTAGAGGTGTATATCCCGCTCGATCACGCCGTTGGTCAGCTTGATGGTGCCCGCGACCTGCGAGTCTCCAAGGTCGTCGTAGTTGATGGTTCGCTCCGGCAATTGCAAGTAGCCGTCCACGTATTGAGTCCCCTGAAGAAACCCGTCATTGGCAATCGTGGTCGTGCCATGTGTCAGGTGGTAGTTCGAATCGAACGGATCCAACCAGACAGACGCATATTGGGTGCTTGTGGCCGCGTAATTCTGGACCAGCCTCAGCTGTTCCAGCAGTTTCAACGCCGACGCGTCCAGATTGGCGTCGCGAACCACGCCGAACCCCAGCGAAGCGGCGCTTGCGAACAGCATGCCGGACAAGGCGAGGGCAACCATGATTTCGAGCAAGGTGAATCCGCGCTGACGAGATCGACGTGGTTCCTGTACCATCCAGCCTGTGCTACGAGCCACTTTGGGAGCCTCCGGAGGCGCACGTCACCGAAATATTGTCCGGACTCGGATCGACGATGTTGTAAGCGCCGGACAGGGCGTCGTTCGACAGCAGTTGCTCCGATACCAACGTTTGCAACTGTTCCGCCGAACTGCCGGTTGGAAGCGCTTGATGCAGCAAGTTGTATTCTGCCAACGCGGCCGAAATGGTTCGAATATTCCCTTGACACGCCGTATCCTGCGCCTTCGTCGACGCGTTCATCAACTGCGGCGTGATGAGGCTGATCATGATTGCGACGATGACGACGGCAACCATCAATTCCAACAAGCTGAATCCGTTTCTTTCAACCCGCTTGACGCGCGTCGCGCCGACGGCTTTGACGTACGGATGTTCACCATCCATGCCGATGCCTCCTCAACTGTTGCCTAGTTGTCCAATCGTTTGGTACATGGGCCCGAACACACTGAAGACCGTGCTGCCGACAACACCTCCCATCACGACGGTTAAACACGGCTCCAGCCATCTCGACAGGGTCTCAAGCTGCGCCTCGATTCGCTGCTGCATCAATGACGCCGCCCGCTGCATGCTGTCTGCGAGATCGCCTGTACGCTCGCCGATTTCCGTCAGTTCCACCAGCAGTCGGTCGATATGCGGTGAGCGAGCCAACAGACGGGACAACACTTCGCCAGCCAAAATCGCCTCCGAATACGGGCGTGTATCGCCCACCCTGGTTCGCACCTCGGTCGGAATCGTACGTTCCGCGATTTGCAGCGCGTCCACCAGCGTCAAACCCGCCCCAAGCAGAACGGCGAGTTGATACGCAAACCGCTCTGTGACGAGTAAACGTCGGAGTCCATCGAGCGGAAGTCGGATGGTGAGCGTCGTGCGACGGCGGATGCCGTATGCCAGGACATACGCGACAGGCAATCCAGTCAAGCCAAACAGACAAACGAGCGGCAACAGGGTCACCGCGTGCCACATCGCGCCTCCGCCGCCGACAGTTGCCAACTGCAACTCCAAACCGCGCAATTCGGGCAGCACACGAAGCCGTACGAAGACGGCGAGACAGCAGCAACCGACGTAGAGTGCGCATGGGTACGCTGCGGTCTTCACCGTGCGCTCCAGCCACGCGTGCCTGCTGGTCATCCGACCCGCACATTCGCGCAAGCCGTTGGCGAACTGTCCAGTATGCTCCGCGCTGACGAGAATCGCGTGATCAAACGGACTCAGATGCGAAGCGAACGCGCCTGACAGCAAGCGTCCCTGCTCCAATCGCCGGACAACGTCCTGCGCCATCTCACGTGCCTCGTCCGCGCCTGTGGCCGACGCAATCTCAAACGCCTTGCGAATATCGATCCCGGCGTCCAGCATTTGCCCGGCGTAGTCCAGCATGCGTGCCAAGGCCCGTTCCCGCCGGAAACGCCCCTGCGCGCGCAGCCAAGGCCGCTTCGTCCGCTGCTTCATGTCTCGAACCAACCTTGTGACGCGTCGCGCGCCCACAACGGCTCCCGCGACCGTTGCCGGTCGCTGTGCGGCAACGCCCGCTGCGCCGACAGCCAACCGGCCGACTCCAACACGTAGCTCCCGCCGACGGGCAAGGCGTCGTTTCGACCATGTTGTCGCTGCACGATCACGCCGCGCAGTACGTCGTGCACGAGAACTTGTTCGACGCCCAAGTCGACCAGTCGACGCACGGTCCCCTCTCGGCCATCTGCATGTGTGGTCGCCAGCACCAACCTCCCCGTGAGAGCGGCCTGGCACGCCACGTGCGCCGTCTCGAAGTCGCGAATCTCTCCAATCATCACAACGTCAGGGTCTTGACGCAGAAGCGCGCGCAGCGCTTCCGCGTAGCCGAACGCAGAACGCTGGTGGATCTCAATCTGCCGACAATGCGGCAACGGGATTTCGACTGGATCCTCGATGCTGAACACTTGACGTCCCCGCCTGGCGTATTCTTCCATAAAACTGTACAACGTGGTCGTCTTGCCGACTCCCGTTCTTCCGGAGATCACAATCATGCCGGACTCCAAGTACATCCACCGTTCCAACGTGGCCAATTGGTCTCGCGTGAAGCCAAGATCTTCGAACGCCTTCACTTCGCCGCCGCTTGGCAGGATCCTCAGCACAATCGACTCGCCGCCGTAGATCGGGACACAGGAGATCCGGATGCGAACGCGTGATGTGGCGGTCTCCCAAGCAAAGCTGCCTTCCTGTGGCGTGTGTCGCGTCGTGACGTCGAGGCGGGCCAAGGCCTTGAAACGCCGGATCAACTCTTCCCCTAAATGGAGAAATTGGGCAATGGATGTCGCTTTTCCGTTCACTCGGCATGACACCGTGACAGTGGAGCCCAGCAGTACCATGTGGACATCGGTACCGCCGATTTGGATTGCGCTGTCGAGAATATCGTGGACCATGCGTGCAGTGGTCAATGCTTCCATGACAAACAACTCCTTTCCGCTTGGAAAAGGAGTTCGCTTGATCGCCCTTGTCGCCTGTTCTCTGAAGCAGCAACCTCATACACTTTTGGATATATTTACAAACTCATTTCAAATCTGCTGTCCAGGTAAATACCTTCGGAATAAATGTGCCGTTCGTTTTCACCAAAAGGATATGGTCCCGGGCTGTCGCAGCAAAGTGGACGTCCGCTTCGCTGGGTGCGGCGAGACCGCCCGGATGGCTGTGATACGCGGCAAGAATCGGGATACCCGCGTCTTCGAGGGAATACAGCGTGGAGATCAGCCAGTCTTCCAAGGCCCACACCTGCGTCGGCGAGGCGGCTGCCGGAAGCGGAATCGCCCACGCCCGATCACCTCGCGACACGACCAGACCGACACACTCGTTCGGCCACGCCGCGATCGCGTGGTCCACTAACGCGGCCAGCAGCGCAGCGGGATACACAGACCGACTTTCATTCCACAAAGTCAAACACCATGTCGCCAATGCGGATGCTGTCGCCGTCCTTCGCTCCGCGTTTGCGCAGTCCGTCATCCACGCCGCGCAGCTTCAAAATACGCTGAAAACGCTTAACGGCGTCGAATTGTTGAAAGTTCGTCATCTTGACGAGCTTCTCCAGTTCCTCGCTCTTGACCACAAATTCGTTGCCCTGCCGCTCGATGACGAACGGCTCTTTTCGTTCCAGGCGATACACCTTGTGCGACGACTCGTCCGCCTCTTCCTTTATCACGCTTTCGGACACGTCCGGCAGTTCGTCAAGGATGGTGGCAAGACGGCGCAGCAGCGGGTCCAATCCCTGATGGGTGGCACCCGAAATCGGGAACACTTCCAGCTCGGGATACGCTTGACGGAACCGCTCGAGACCAGCCTCGGCGTCGGGAAGATCCATCTTGTTCGCGGCGACCAGCCGCGGACGATCCGCCAGGGCAGGGTCGTAAGCTCGCAGTTCCTCTTCGATGATGCGGTAATCCTCCACCGGATCGCGACCGTCCACCGCCGCAGCGTCGATCACGTGCACAATGACCTTCGTCCGCTGCACATGTCGGAGGAATTCGTGGCCCAGTCCATGGCCCTCGTGTGCGCCTTCAATCAGTCCGGGAAGATCAGCAATCACGAAATCTCGGCCATCCGCAGTCTCCACGACGCCAAGTTCCGGATTCAGCGTGGTGAAGTGATACGCGCCGACTTTGGGGCGGGCTCTCGTGACCGCAGCCAAAAGCGTCGATTTGCCGACGGATGGAAAACCAACCAGACCGACGTCGGCCAACACGCGCAACTCGAGATCGAGCCACCGCTCCTCGCCTGGCTCACCTTTTTCCGCCATGTCCGGCGCCTTGTTCACAGATGTCGCAAACCGCGTGTTGCCGCGACCGCCGCGACCGCCGCGCGCGACGACCAGCCGATCCCCGTGTTTCGTGAGGTCGCCGAGAAACTCGCCCGTCTTCGCATCGCGAACGACCGTGCCGGGCGGCACCTTGACCAACATGTCGTCTGCGTTGGCGCCATGCTTGTTCTTCGTCCCGCCTGGTTCACCCGGTGACGCTTTGAAGTGGCGCTGATAGCGGAAATCAATCAACGTGCGCAGCCCTTCGTCCACCACGAAGACGACGTCGCCGCCCTTACCACCGTCGCCGCCCGCAGGCCCGCCCAAAGGAACGTACTTCTCTCTGCGATAGGAGACGATCCCGTTGCCTCCATCGCCGCCTTTCACGTAAATACTCGCGTGATCGGTAAACATGAGAATGAACCACCCTACTCAAGAAATTCAATATTCGGATAAGCGGCTTGCCACGCTTCAATGAGTTCCACTTCATCGGAAGGACTGAACGACACACGTCCGGTGTTCCCCGCCAGGCGAACGGAAATCTCGCCTCGCAGCCCCCTCATGCCAAGCGTCTCATTCGCTTCGCGCATCCACGCCGCGAACGCGTTGACCGATGATTCGTCAGGCGCGTCGATCTCAATGTCAACCAGTTTCACGTGCGGACATGTCGACGCTATCCACATCAATTGTTCGCCAAACTCTCCGCCGTTAACCTGCCATTGTGTCAATGACTGCAACCATTTCGCCATTCGGTCGACAACCCGCATCGCTTCATCATGACGGCCAATTTGCATATATCCGCGAATGATTTGCAACTCGTTCAACACGTCGTGCCGATGTCGGCGAAAGATTCCCGCCGTTGATATGTGTTCATCCATCCTCCCGCTTCGTCCCTCCGTGAATAACAGAACTGCTTCCCACACGTGCCGATATGTAAAAAGGGCTGACCATCGAGCACTCGACGTGCCGTTGGAGCAGCCCCGCTGTTGGCGTTACAAAACCGCCTTATCCAAAAATTATTGCGCTGCGACTTCAGCGGCAACCGGATAGATGCTCACTCGCTTACGATCAGCGCCGAACTTCTCGAACCGCACACGGCCTTCCACTTTTGCAAACAACGTGTCGTCCTTGCCGATGCCGACGTTGAGCCCTGGATGAATCTTCGTACCGCGCTGACGAACCAAGATGCTGCCAGCTGTTACTACCTTGCCGTCCGGCTCTTTTACGCCAAGACGCTTCGCGATAGAATCGCGGCCATTTCGGGTGGACGAGACACCCTTCTTATGAGCAAAACGTTGCAGGTTCATCATCAACATACATCTCAACCCTTTCAGGACTTATTTCGCATTCACCGTACGCAGGCGGACATATTCCGGATATTGTTCAGCAATCTGCTCGACGCCGTAAAACAGGCTGTTGACAAGCAATCGAACACCGTCCGTCGGTTGACTCGGCAACCGACAACTCAATGTATCGCCGACATCCGACACCTCAAGCGACACACCCGCGAATCGTTCACAGGAATTGATCGTATTATAGACCAACACACTCACCGCAGCGCAAACGATATCGGTTCCAGCTTCGGAAAACCCGGCATGGCCGCGGACGCGAAATCCCAGTACCGCACTGCCGCGCTGCAGAATATCGAAATGAATCATCAGCCGTTGATTGCTTCAATCGACAGCTTCGTATACGGCTGACGATGTCCTTGCTTCTTGTGATAATTCTTCTTCGACTTGTACTTAAATACCACAATCTTCTTGCCACGGCCGTGCTCAAGCACTTTCGCGACAACTTGCGCGCCCTCAACGTACGGCGTGCCAACCTTCAACGCAGAGTCGTTCTGGACAAGAAACACCTTGTCGAGGACGATGCTCGAACCGACTTCACCTTCGAGTTTCTCCACGTAAATGGTGTCGCCCTGGCTTACTTTGAATTGCTTGCCGCCTGTTTCAACAATTGCATACATAGTCGTTTGTCTCCCTCACTCAGACTCGCTAAGCTGGGTATGGACCATGTCCATTTCAAAACCCAACACATGCGGTTGTAGTGCACATATACCGAACTATGATAACACGGCTTATGGCAGTGTGCAACTTCGCGCAAACGAACTTCGCACAAACCAAAACTATCTGAGTGTCGACACCGGCTCCAACCACCGACCTTCGAACACGGCGTCCAGCAGTTCCGTCTCCTCTACTAAACTTTCGACGACACCGTCTTCGTTCAGCAAATAGACAATGTGATACCGATCCGGCGCAAATTGCACCACCACGTCCCGTATCGGGGTTGAGCTCGCGACGGCGAATGTGCGCATCCGCTGCACGCCCTGGTTGTCCAATCGGCGTTTCGCGTCGAGAAACCGCATCGTCTCCATCCGCAAGTCCCGCCTTCCGCGCCACGCCACAATGAGCAGGAAGAGTCCCAAGACGAGCATCCCAAGATGCGGCCTGCCGCTGAAGAGCGCGAACAACCCCATGAACATCAACGCCGCCGACAAGCCGATGGACATGTGATACGCCTCCTTTGTCGCCCGCTCGTACCCGACATGACGCGATCGCGCCGCTCGATAAATTCTCCCGCCATCGAGCGGCAGTCCGGGCAGCAAGTTGAACGTCGCAATCCACATGTTCACGTTCATGCACGACTGATACAGTGAGTTCGGCAACATCCCGAATCCGTACAACACCGAGATGCAAAAGACGCAAAGAAGATTCACGAACGGCCCCGCGATCGCGACGATGGCTTCATTCCTTGGCTCGAATCCGATACGCACGTACGACAATTGGGCCACGCCGCCGAACGGCAGCAGCGCAACCTCTTCGACCTCATACCCCAGAGATCGGGCGACGAGTGCGTGACCAAACTCGTGGAGAACGACAAACAGAAAGAGGACGAGGGCTTCGCTCAGCAAATGGACGCAATATGCGCCGACCAGCAAGGCCAAAAAGAGCGGATGCACGCGCACCCGCCCAACGCCGAACACACGTCCCACAGATTGCTCCAGGCGACGAACGACGGTCATGAAGAACTCCCCGAGAAGCGGATCAAGTCGTGCGGATTTTCGTATTTTCCGTCTTTCACGACAGAGAACCGAAGAATCGGATGACTCGGCGATGAAGGAAGCCGGCCGATGGACTCGCCCGCGTTGACGTATTCATTCACTTTCACGTTGACACTGCCAAGGCCGTCGTAGATCGTCGTCCCAACCGCGCCGTTATCCAATTTCACGAGATCGGAATTCCCACTCTTGACCACCGTGATCACGGTGCCCGATCCCGCCGCCTGAACGGTCTGATTGGCATTGCCCGACAACCAGATTTCCGGATGATTCACGCCGTAATCGTCGACAATGGTGCCGTGAATCGGCTCGTGCAAAGACGTGGTCGCCACGTTGAAAACGGGCTGTGCGATATGCAATTTGGCGAACCAGTGATCGATGGTCGGTTGAACGTCCTCCGTATAGTCCGTCGCAAACACGGACTGGGCATCTGACGCAACGGTTTGTGGCACGCGCGGGTCGTGTGACACAAAGTAGCCAACGCCGACCAATACTGCGGCAAAAAACAGTTGCACGACAAAATGGGTCGACTTCGAGGAAGGATTTGAATGAGGTTCTTTGCTGCGACCTCCGTTTGTGGTCGCCACGAAACGCCTGCGCGCGGACGCCGAGCGAGACGTTTCTACGTCGATGGGCCGCCGCCAGACTTCGCCTTCGACCTGGCGCATACTTGCGTCGTCTTCCGCAAATCCGTATGGGGACAGATTGGACACGACGCTCGACCCGTCGCGAGACGGATCTGTTCCAGATTCTCCGACCCAACGCGCCGGACCAACCGGGGCTTCTGACTCGTCGACCGCTCGTGTGGTGAATGGATCGGCCGCCGCTTTCAATTCCGGATGCCGAGCCTTGCCCACTTGCCATGGCCATTTCCGTTTGACACTAGCCATCGGCGTATCCTCCTCTCACATACATCACATGGTTATGTGAGAGGGAGGACAAGTATGCTGAAGTTCCACGTACGCTTCTTATCTTCCTATCTTCCGCCAATCAATTTGCGCATTCGGCCCCACAGACCAGATTTGCTCTCAAGCGACATCAGCGGCACCGAATCGCCGAGAATTCTGCGGGCGATGTTGCGATACGCCAAGCCGGACGGCGCCTCCGGATTCATCGCGATGGGCTCGCCGCGATTCGAATTGCGAATGACCGCCTCGTCGTCCGGAACAATCCCCAATAAGTCGCAGCCCAGCATTTGAACAATTTCGTCGATGTCCAACATCTCGCCGCGTTTGACCATATCTGGGCGAATGCGGTTCACGATGAGCCGCGGCTGCCCCAGCTTGTCCCGCTCCAACAGCCCAATGACCCTGTCCGCGTCTCGGACGGCGGTGTTCTCCGGCGTCGTGACCACGATAGCCGCGTCCGCGCCAGCCACCGCGACCTTGAAGCCTTCTTCGATACCTGCGGGGCAGTCGATCACGACAAATTCATAGGTTTCTTTCAACTTCGCGACAAACTCCCGCATTTTGTCTTCGGTCAGCGCGCGTTTGTCTTTCGTCTGCGCTGCTGGCAGCAACGAGAGATGTTCAAACCGTTTGTCGCGAATCAGCGCTTGCTCCAATCGGCAATCGCCATTTGCAACGTCGACGATGTCGTAGATGATACGGTTTTCCAAGCCCATGACGACATCCAGATTGCGCAAACCGATATCGGCGTCGACAATGCATACACTCTTTCCCAGTAAGGCAAGGGCCGTTGCAATATTCGCAGTCGATGTGGTCTTGCCCACGCCGCCCTTTCCGGAAGTCACGACAATCGCTGTGGCCATGTCAAGTCACCCTCTATCTCGATTCAATCGTCTTTTCTTATTCCAAACCACGAAATTCTTCATCTCGGAGACCATGAGTTGATTATCCTCTAAATAGGCGTACTCCATCGTCGCGCGCAGATTTGGCGCACGTCCGACGACGTCCGCAATCCTCAGTTGCATCGGCGCGAACTCGGTCGCGGCGATCACGGCCGACCTGTCGCCTTCAATCCCCGCATGAGCGATGCCGAGCAGGCGCCCGAATACGAAGATATCGCCGGTCGCTTGAACGTGCCCGCTCGGGTTGACGTCGCCGATGATCACCACATCGCCGTCAAACGTCACTGGCTCACCGGATCGAATCAAACCATGGTAGATATTTTCAACTCCGGCCTTCGCTTTGCGCTGAAACAGCGATTGACGGGTTGTCGTGCCTCCACCCCAAGCCTTCAGCACGAAGTTCTCCCGTCGATGGAACACGTCGAGAATGCGTCGACTATCGGATGGTGAAAGTGCCCGCTTGCCATAATCTACGACAATGTCCATCACGGGACCATCAAACAATGTCCCAGACGGCCCATGCACAAGCGTTTCAATATAGGCGCAGAGTTCGTCCACATCTGCCTGTTCATCTAGTAGAAAAAGGAGACCATCTCGGGTACCCTTCACAGTTACAAGTGGTTTACTATCCGATAGCACTTCACTGTTGACAATCAACGACGCTTCCCCTCCAGGTGGGCATATGCCCAGATGGCACTATTCGAGGTACTGCGCTGAATTTCCTTCCTCATCAAAAAATAAGGGCCCATAGGCCCCATTCCTTCATGTTCTCGGAGGAAACTCGTTTACCCTTCGGCGTTCGACGTCATGTCGTAGCGACTGTGACGGGGCCGCGCCAGCAGCCGAACAAAGGCCGGGTACAGCATCAGTGCGACGATACCGTTGATCATCATCGATACCATCGACTGAGTAAGCACGTACGAAGGCGAATCTGCTGTTACGGCGAACAGTCTCGTGAGCCCGTAGGCTATCCACAAATGAACAAACGTGAGAACGATGGTCGTGAAAAAGGTCACCGCGAGATTTCGCTGCATGAACTGACCAAACACCGCGGCGGCAAAATAGGCCACCACGCCGTACGCAAACGCGTTTAACCCAATGAACGAACCATAGCAGATATCTTGAATTAAACCGATGGCTATCGCGAACAACACTGCTGCATTCGGCCCTCGCATGAGGGCCACCAGGATAAGGATGACTAAGACAAAGTCCGGTTGTATCGCGTTCATCGGAGGAATTTCAAAAATCGTCGACTCCACAATCAGTCCCAACCAAAGCAGAGCAAACGCCCACACCATCCGCATGAACCTATTCCCCCCCAGATTTCGCCTGGGAAACGACGAACACGTCTTGGAGGTAGTTCAAATCTGCAGAAGGCTGAACGATGGCCGATTGGGCCGTGTTGTGCGGCCCGAATTGCACTTTGGTGATGGTGCCAATGATCAGACCTCGCGGGAAGACGTCACTCAAACCTGACGTCACGACCGGATCGCCCACCAGTTGAGAAGCAGGCAACTGCACCAATTGGCCCAAGAAACTAAAGGACAACGTGCCTTCACTGCGCGTAGATCCCGACACCACCCCAAACGGCTGAACCGACGACGCTTCCACCAGCGCCGCCACGCCATCGCCAATTTGCGTGTCGGTAATGAGTACGACTTTTGAACTGTGTGCCGCGACCGTTTGAATCCGGCCGACGAGACTTCCATCGGGAGCCACAACCGCCATGTTTGGCTTGACGCCATCGCGCGAGCCGGCGTCAATGGTCAGGACGGAATCCCACAACGACGGTTCACGACCAACGACTTGGGCAGGAATTTCTTGCAACGTGCTCTTCGAGTGGTTGTAGAAGGACAACATTTGCTCAAGTCGTCCGTTCTCGGCTTGCGCGTCTCGCAATTGCGAGACAACCACCTGGTAATTCTGCATCTCATGCTTGAGCGCAGCGTTTTCTTGATACATCGTGCGGAGGTTGCTCAATCCACCGAAAAACGCGGTCACCTTGCTGATTGGCCGATAAATCCAGCCGGACACTGTATTCTCAACGCTCATGACCACCTGTTCGGGCAGACTCGCCCGGCGACCCGCCTGCGATAGCGTGAGTCCAGCGATCACCATCAGCAAAATGATGCTGCCGAGAAGAATGAACAACATCCGACTCGTTAGGTAACGGGACACCCGAATCCCTCTTCCCCTTCAAACTTAACTTCTGCCCTGCGCCTTTCGGAGCGCGATGGTCCGCTTCCGGTAAATATCGTAATTGTCCAATGCCTTGCCAGTTCCCACCGCGACGCAGTCAAGCGGATCTTCGGCCACCAACACCGGCATACCCGTCTCTCGACTGAGCCGCTTGTCCAAATTCCTGAGCAGCGCGCCGCCGCCAGTCAATACGATGCCTCGGTCCATAATGTCCGCCGCCAGTTCCGGAGGCGATTTTTCAAGCGTCACCTTGACGGCTTCGACGATGCTGCCGACGGTATCCGACAACGCTTCGCTGATTTCCTTCGAGGTGACCATGAATGTCCTCGGCAGCCCAGTCAACAAATCACGGCCCCGAATATCGAGCGATCTCGCTTCCTCGAGTTCCTCGGCCGCGCCGATTTGAATCTTGAGTTCTTCGGCTGTCCGCTCGCCAATCATCAGGTTATAGACTTTCTTAATGTATTGAATGATGGCTTCATCCATCTCATCTCCAGCAACTCGGATGGATCTGGCCGTGACGATGCCGCCGAGGGAAATGATGGCCACTTCGGTCGTCCCGCCGCCGATATCCACAACCATCGACCCGGTCGGTTCACCCACAGGCAACCCTGCTCCGATCGCGGCCGCCATCGGCTCCTCAATCACTTGAGCGTCTTTCGCGCCGGCTTCGAGCGCGGCGTCTTCGACCGCTCGCCGTTCCACGGCGGTGATGCCCGACGGCACGCTGATCATCACCCGCGGTCTGCCGGACAAATTCGACTTCGCCTTCATCGCCTGCCGAATGAAGTGTCGCAGCATGGTCGCCGTCGTTTGAAAATCCGCGATGACTCCGTCTTTCATCGGCCGCACGGCAACGATATTCCCCGGCGTTCGGCCAATCATCTTCTTGGCGTCGAGACCCACTGCCTCAATCGCCCCATTATCGGTTCGCATCGCCACGACCGACGGCTCGCGTACGACGATGCCCTTTCCTTTTACATACACTAGGGTATTTGCTGTACCCAAATCGACGCCCATATCGCGAACCGAAAACATTCAGTCCAGAACCCCTCTCCTCAATGTTCCATGTACCCGCCCGCTCGAAGACTCACAAAACGCCCATCGCCGATAACAATGTGATCCAGCACATCGATGCCAAGCACTTTTCCCGCATCCATCAAACGTTTCGTCACAGCAATGTCCTCTGGACTTGGCGACGGATCTCCACTCGGGTGATTGTGAATACAGAGAATACCTGAAGCGCTGCAACGGATCGCGCGACGGAAGATCTCACGAGGGTGAACGATAGACGCGTCCAGACTTCCGATGGAAGATGTGTCCTCGGCTAGTACGTGATGTTTTGTGTCGAGTAGCAAAGTAACAAAATGTTCCTTTTTAAGATACCGCATCCTGTCCATAACATACTCGGCTGCATCGTTTGCAGTCCGAATTTGCGTCTTGTGCGCCGGCGGCTTTTGCGCGATTCTCCTGCCAAGTTCCACCGCGGCGGCAATCTGTATCGCCTTCGCTTGTCCGATTCCCGGGATCGACAACAATTCGGCAACCTCGATGTCGGCCAGCGAGTAAATGGTCCCTACGCCTTGCACCACCGCGCGCGCGATCTCGTGTACCGTTTGTTTGCCATTCCCGGACTGCATGATACAAGCCAGAAGCTCGTCCGCACGAAGCGCCCCCGGTCCTAACCGCAACAGTCTTTCTCTCGGCGCTTCCTCGACCGCGCGTTCCCCACCAGCATGTTGTTTCAACACCCAAACGCACACCCTCTCCGTTCATCTTTCATCAAGATTACGGAGCGAGTCACCTCTTCACAAACCCAATCCTTTATATATGTATTCTTGTCGTTACTTCCGCAAGAATTTATTTATCGTTGGACACGAAATTTGCCGATCCGTGTCCTTCCTATTGTGAACATGATCTCCCCGATTCGTCAATGTGTTATCACGAGGAAACTCCTGTGATCCCGTGCAATGCCATGAATTCGTCGAAAGACGCCACAACCAGTTGCATCAGTTTTTTCTCGTGTTTTGTCGAAAAGGAAGCTTGCATCGCGGTGAGATTGGATTCGATTGCGCTCAACTGCGGTCCCATGCCGGTTTTGTCCACGGCTTCTCGACCCGGATACAGGTGAATCGCGGCCTGCAGGCTCGTTTGCGCGTCGGTCACACGGCCGTCGTCCGACAACCATGCTGTGACCCCGAGCAGAGCAGCCATGGTTGTCGATATCCAGTTCTGCGTGCGATCGATGCTTTGATTGTCCGTCGTCGCAGGCACAGGCACGGTTCTCGCCTTGACCTGGACGACTTTCGCAGACGCCGGAACGCCCTTGGCTTTGAGCTCGGACAACTCCCCGGCCAGCGCGCTCGCCGACAGGCCGGCAGACCAAAGAACCTCGTTTGCCGACGTCGACGACACGATTCCGTCGATGCCTTCTTTGGCCAACGACGATATGGCCCGGTTTCGCGCGTCAACCGAAGAGAACGGCCCGGACTCCAGCAAGGCGATCTGTACGCCAGGCAGCGACAGCGGCTTGCTGCGTGTCGGTTGGTTCCAAACAGGGACGGAAACCGTTCGTTTTGCCGATACAAGCTCGCTTTGAGTCATCGGATTGATGCGCAACATTTGATGAAACAACAACAAGGACAAGCAGCCAAAGATCATCCCGACGAGGAGCCCTCCGCGCAAGGTCGAAGCGGCGCTTTTCGCTCCGCTTGGAGCAATCAAATCTACGATATATGCCCAGGCCTTTTGATAGAACGCGAGCTTCGTCGTCTCGGACGGCGCAGGCTCGGCGGTGGGACGAGCGGGTTCCGAGGCGATCGCGGAAAATTTGGCTCGGGTGTCCTGTACAGACCTCGTGGTCTCGATTCGTTCTCGCATGGACTGCAGCGTAATCGGCGCCTTCGTCCGCGGTTGCACCGTCAGTCGTTCTGACTGCTCGACGCGTCGCGTGGCAGACAACGCGTTGCCTTCGACCTCCCAGGATTCTTCCCCCAGTCGAACAAGGATCGCAGACGACTTTCTCATCGCGCTCTCCCGTTTCGATGACATTTGCGTCTCCAAAGACATCGCCTCCGCTTCGTACAGTCCGATCTTCGCCTCCGTACTGATGCTCTACTCTATGAGCGAATGGTAGATGATATGCAAAGGCTAGTTTGTATTTGCGACGGGACGCAGCAAGCCAAACAGGCTGGAGGCAATGTCCTCCAGCCTGTCAATCTACGATGACTGTCACAAAAGTGAGAGCGCAAAGCAATCGCTTTGCGCTCTCGGCCCTTTTACCCTATCGCCGTCTAAAATACATCGCCTGACTCTACCCTAACAAGTACACCGTAATGGTTCGCGCCCCCCAGTCGTCCGCCGCTGCCTCTGAGGACATACAGATGTCGATATGATCCCCGACAATGGCGCCGCCTGTGTCAGCCGCGACCACAGTGCCGATACCTGGGATATAGACCCGAGTTCCGAGCGGAATGACGCTCGGATCGACCGCTATGACGCCAGGTTCAGCTGGTAGTCCCGAGGCCGTCGTTCCGCCTGCGACATACGCGGTGGCCAGTACCGTCAGACTCTGCTTAATCAGTCCTGAATCCGGCACGGTTCCACGAGTCGCAAGAACTGGACTCGGAGTGGAAACAGCGGGCTTTGGAGCCGGCCGTTCCGTTCCGACTTCCACGACAGCATCCACCGGGTCGCGAACGACCTTTTTCGTGACGTGCTGCGAAATTCGGTGGCCGTCACGATAGACGCATGTTGTCTGTATCTTCAGCAACCCTTTCACACCGTGCGTCACTTCTTCTTGATGTCCAACCAGCAAATTGGCTGCACTGCGACGTATGGTCTGAAATGGTATTTCCTGCGTCTCGGTCGTCGTTCTCGAGATCACGCTATGAATTTCGATGGCTTCTCCGTTCGATACTTTACTGTTCGTGGACACATTCACCCGGTCCGATGGCTTCAGGGAAATCCCTTCACCCTTCAGGAGCTGGCCCACAGTATGTGCGAACGTCCAAACGTGTTTTACATGTCCTTCGTAATTAACCGTGATTGTCTTCGGACTGACAATCTCGATCGTTTCCTGATTGGAAACGGGACTGTCGAGCGCCGGGCTGACGCGATCACGCTTCGCTACGTGGATATGATGCTTCTGTAAGAAATCAGCAACAGTGCCCGTTGCAAATCCACGCAATACCTTGCGCTGCCCGCGGTCTTTCACCGTGACGGTCTTATAGGTGCTGCCCATGATGGTCGCTGCGCTGCCGAACATCACCAGAACAGCCGCTATGGAAGCGTACACGGTTCGCGACTTAGGTAGACGCACTCCATCACCTCTTTCAAACTTCTTGCGAGCGAAAGAAGGCTGATAGGGGGATCAAGGCTGCGCTCAGTATAGCCATCCCCTTCCCGAAATGCAAACCATCTTCTGTCAGCCTCTTCTCTCGTTCCACCAAGATGGTGTGATTGTACTGTAGAACCTATGACAATTGTTGCAAAAACATGTCGGCGAATATCGTGGTCAGAGATAGAGATTCCGACAAGTTTGGCGATCTCGCCCAATCAATCGGCGTCAGTCGACTTTCGCGCCTCATCCGCGCGCGAAATGGGTCGATATGGACACCCGTCAGCCGGCACGATGTCGAACCTACGGAATTTCATTTGTGATATCATATTGCTAGGGCGATTCGTCCGAAGGAGGTTCTTATCATGCGCGGTCCAATGTCGTATATTGGGGTGTTCCTGCTGGTTCTGCTGGGTTGCGTCGTGCTCGGCGTCATCCTGTCGTTCCTACTGAAGCTCGCCTTGCTCGCGTTCATCCTTGTGGGCGTATATTATTTGTACGCACGTGCTCGTTACCATTTTGCGAACCGCCATGGAGCCTCGAGAAGAGAGCGGCGATACAACCGATAAAACGTGTCATCTAGCCGACAACCGATAAAACGAAAGGGGCTGCGCCGCAAGCAATTCACTGCTTGTCGGACAGCCCCTTCGCTGTGTCCGGCACGTTGCCGTACCAGTCTCCACGTCACACGAGCGCTTGTTTCATGGTGTACTCCAAGTCGCTTCCAAGACGCTCCGCAACCTTCCAAATGTCGCCCGCGCCCATGGTCAACACGAGATCGCCCGGTCTGACGCGCTGGCGCAGATAGGTCACAATATCGTCTTTCGACGCGAAGTATTTCGTATTCGGATTGCTCTGGCGGATAATTGCATTGGCAAGCGCTTCGGCAGAGACACCCTCAATCTGCTTCTCGCCTGCCGGCGAATAAATCTCCGAGATAATGACCTCATCCGCTTCGGAAAACGATTTTGCAAAGGCGTCAAACAAAAAGTACGTGCGCGTGTAGCGCTGCGGCTGAAACACGGCGATGATGCGTCTTCCGGTCGCCTTCGCCGCGGAAATGGTGGCGCTGATCTCCGTTGGATGATGCGCGTAGTCGTCAATCACGAGTACGTCGTTTTTCTCCGCGATGACTTGGAAACGCCTTTTGGCCCCGTGAAATTCGAGCAACGCGGCAGCGATTTGCTCAAACGACAACGACGCCTCAAGCCCGACGATGACCGCTGCCAACGCGTTGGCCACATTGTGGCGGCCAGGCAGCGACAGCAAGAGCCGACCGATAAACTCTCCGCGAATATATACATCGGACGATGAAGTCCTATCCAACAGTTGAATATTCCTTGCTTGGACATCGGCGTCCGAAGCGAATCCGTAGGTGATGACGCGAGCCTTGGCATGCTTTTTCAATTCTCTCAGATGCTCATCGTCGGCAGACAACACCGCGAGTCCATCCTCAGGCAATTGACTGATAAACGTCTGATAGGCGCGGCGAAGATTTTCGAAGTCCCCGTTGTAGTGCTCCAGGTGATCCGCCTCGACGTTCGTCACAACGGCAATGGAAGGACGATAGTGCAGGAACGAGCCGTCCGATTCGTCAGCTTCCGCAACGACGAATTTGCCACCTCCGGCCTTCGCGTTGTCACCCATATTCGATACGACACCGCCAACGACAAACGTTGGATCAAGGTGATTGCGTTCCATGACATACGCGATCATCGAGGTCGTCGTCGTCTTCCCATGTGCACCGGTCACAGCGATCCCCGTTCGATCCGCCATCAAGCGAGCCAACATTTCACTCCGATGTATCACTGGGATATTGCGCGATTTCGCTTCGACGATCTCGACGTTGTCCCCGTTCACGGCCGTGCTGTGGACGACAATATCCGCCCCATCCACTTGCTCTCTCGCGTGACCGTAATAGACCTTTGCGCCGCGAGCCACAAGTTTGTCCGTAAGTTCCTGTCTGGATACGTCCGATCCCGAGACCTGATATCCCAAATCCAGCATGACCCGAGCGATAGCGCTCATCCCGTAACCGCCGATGCCAACAAAATGCACGTGTTCTGAACCACGCACGCGCCTCACCGTCCTTATGTCCAATAGTCCAACCCCGTTTTCAATATCCATTCCCTAGCGCCTTCTGCCATATGCAGGTTGCCCCAGATAACAATGGGCAACGATCCATCCATCGCCGCCTCCACTGCCGCTTCGACGTCGTCGATGATACGTACAGGCAGGTCGCGGCGAATACTGCCGATCAGTTGCGCGACATCTTGCGGAAGTGCGCCCCGAACATGATTCGGACGACACACAATCACGTCATGTGCCAACGGAAGGACATGCTGCAACATGGTTTTCGCGTCCTTATCCGCAAATACGCCAATCACCATACGCCACCTGCCGGTCGCAGGCAAGCGCGCGGTTTCGGCAAAGGCAGCCAGCGTTCGCGACAGTTGATACGCGGCGTCCGGATTATGCGCGCCGTCGATCACGACCGGCATCCGTTCGCGGCGAAACACTTCGAATCGCAGCGGCCAACGCGCACCGTCGAGCGATCGCAAAGCGCGGGTCCAGACGGCATCCGGCACACGACCCAGTCCCGCCTCATACATCCCCAACGCAACAGCCGCATTGGCGGTTTGATGACGTCCGTAGAGGGACAGCCGCACGTTGTGAGCGTCACGGTAGATACCGCGATAGCTTCCGATTTGATGCGTATCGCACACGGACGTCTGGACAAACGAGAGATGGCGCCCGACTTGAAAGATGGGTGCGCCCACCGTGATCGCTTGACGATTTATGATACGGTACGCATCTCCCGTCGCTGCGGTGACCATCGGAATACCCGGTTTCACGATCCCAGACTTGTCTCTAGCGATGTCAACTAGGGTTGGGCCAAGAATCTCCACGTGATCATATGAAACGTTTGTGATAGATGTGACTATCGGCGTAACAATATTCGTTGCATCGAATCTACCGCCAAGACCAGTCTCCCATACCACCGCGTCGACGCGCTGTTCAGCAAAATACAAGAGTGCGATGACCGTCAGGACTTCGAACTCCGTCAGCGGATCCGCGTCCAACCCTCGCTCAAGTGCGGCGCGAACCGTGCTCGCGTGCCGGGCAAACGCCTCATCCGGAATCGCCTCACCGGCCACCACAATTCTGCCGTTGAAACCGCCCAAACCCGGCGACGTGTAGACGCCGACGCGCTGATCCGAGGCTTCAAGCAATCGGCAAAGGAGCGTGCACACCGATCCTTTGCCGTTCGTACCGGCCACGTGATAGAACCGCAGCCGGGATTCAGGGTGATCCAATTGGTCCAAGACGCGATTCACACGTTCGAGTCCAGGCTTCATGCCAAACCGCCGCAGCGATGAAATCCAGACGCGAGATTCCTCTACATTCAACTTGCCAACCTCATTTCGGGACTGAACCCAACTGCCCTTACCCCACGGCCCGCACGCACAAGCGCCGCGAGCCGTCAATTCCCTGTCGCTTACAAGCTCTTTATACGATCGCGGACCGCGCCGAGTTTAGCGGCGTAGTCCCGCAACTTATTTCGCTCTGATTCGACAACTTCCGGAGGCGCCTTGGCCACGAATCGATCATTCGCAAGTTTCTTTTCGATACGTTCGACCTCTCCGACGAGACGCTCTTCCTCCTTGCGAAGGCGAGACTTTTCGGCCTCGATGTCGACAAGCCCTTCCAGCGGGATATGGATTCTCGCGCCCGTCACCACTTGCGTGACCGATTGCTGCGGAGCTTCCCCACCCACTCGAAGCTCGAGATCGGATGCGTTGCAGAAGCGTATGACGTAGTCCCGCACCTGTTCAAACAGCCGCAGGTCCGCCTCTGTGTCGCATTGGATTTGCATCGACACCTTCTGACTCGGTGGAACCTGGAGTTCAGCGCGGACGTTCCGGACCGCGCGAATCGCGTCCATGACCAAATGGATCTGCTGTTCCGCGTCGCGATCGCGCCACGATGCGACCGGCTCAGGCCACGCAGAAACGATCAACGCTTCCGTTGTCTTCGGCAACGCCTGCCAGATCTCCTCTGTCACAAATGGGATATACGGATGCAACAAGGTTAACAGGTTCGTCAATACCGTGTACAGCACGGATTTGACGGCGCCTTTGCGCGTTTCATCCTCACCGTACAGAGCCAGCTTGGAAAACTCGATATACCAGTCGCAAAAATCATCCCAGGCGAAATCGTACATCGCCCGCGCCGCCTCGCCGAAATCGTAGGCTTCCAGGTGGCGAGTCACTGCTTCCACAGCTTCGTTCAACCGGTGCAAAATCCAGCGATCCGCGACGGACAACGAGAGCGAATCCACCGCTTGCGGCTCGAAGTCGTCTCCGAGATTCATCAGAACAAAACGGGAGGCGTTCCACATTTTGTTGATGAAGTTGCGCGCGCCTTCGACCTTATCCCACGTGAACCGTTGATCGTTGCCGGGCGACGTGCTTGTCGCCAACATGAAACGCAGCGCGTCTGCGCCGTAGCGATCGATCACGTCCATGGGATCGACGCCGTTGCCCTTGCTCTTCGACATCTTCTGACCGTGTTCGTCGCGCACCAGACCGTGCAGGACGACGGTTTGAAACGGCATCTGATTCGTGAAGTGCACACCCATGAAGACCATGCGCGCGACCCAGAAGAAAATAATATCGTATCCAGTGACGAGTGTGCCAGTCGGATAATAACGGGTTAGGTCGCCCGCTTCCTTGTCCGGCCAGCCAAGCGTCGAAAACGGCCACAACGCGGACGAGAACCACGTGTCGAGCACGTCTTCATCTTGGTGGACATGCGTGGATCCGCAGTGTTGGCACGCTTCGACGTCGTGCCGAGATACGGAAATCTGGCCGCAATCGTCGCAGTACCAAGCGGGAATGCGATGGCCCCACCACAATTGGCGCGAAATACACCAATCGCGGACATTCTCCAGCCACTGCTCAAACGTCCGCTCGAAGCGCGCCGGCACGAATCGCAGTTCCCCAGCTTTCGCCCGCTCAAGCGCAGGCCGCGCCAATTCTTCCATGTGAACAAACCACTGGTCCGACAGGAACGGTTCCACCACCGTGCCGCAGCGTTCACAATGCCCGACCGCGTGCGGATGTTCCTCCCGCTTCTGAAGATAGCCGCCGTCCTCCAACGCCTGAGCCACCGCGACGCGCGCCTCTTCTCGAGTCATGCCTTGAAAGGGGCCTGCCAGGTCATTCAGGCGGCCGTCGCTGTCGATGCACTGCAATATCTCGAGATCGTGCCGCAAGCCGACTTCGAAATCGTTGGGATCGTGCGCGGGTGTAATTTTCAGACAGCCCGTTCCAAACTCCATCTCGACGTAGTCGTCGGCGATGATCGGAATGGTCCGATCCGTCAACGGCAAACGAATCGACTTGCCCACCAGCGATTGATACCTGTCGTCCGCCGGATGGACGGCGACGGCCACGTCAGCGAACATCGTCTCGGGCCGGGTCGTCGCGATGATCACGTCACCGCTGCCATCGGCCAGCGGGTACCGTACGTGGTACAGCGTGCCAACCTCGTCCTCGTGCTCCACTTCGATGTCCGACAACGCGGTCGTGCAGCGCGGGCACCAATTGATGATGCGGTTTCCTCGGTAGATGAGGCCCTCTTCGTACAACGTCACGAACACTTCGCGAACGGCCGCGGAAAGCCCTGGATCCATCGTGAATCGCTCGCGCGACCAGTCACACGACGAGCCCAGCGCGCGAATCTGCTGCGTGATGGTCCCGCCGTACTCGCGCTTCCACGCCCAGACCCGATCCACGAACGCTTCACGGCCGAGATCGTGCCGGGATTTGCCTTCAGACTCCTTCAACGCCGCCTCGACGCGCGTTTGCGTGGCGATGCCTGCGTGGTCCGTACCTGGAACCCAGAGCGCGTCGAAATGCTGCAACCGTTTGAAACGGATGATGATATCCTGCAGCGTATTGTCGAGCGCGTGACCCAGGTGGAGCACCCCTGTCACGTTCGGCGGCGGCATGACGATGGCGTAGGCTTCGCGGTCTGGATACCGCCCGGCCTGAAAGTACCCTTTTGTTTCCCAATCCTGGTATATGCGGGCTTCGACATTCTTAGGATCGTACACCGTCGACAGCATGTTTGGCTCTGAGCCCATACAGCATCCTCCTTCAACGTCTTGGCGCGCGAAAAGCCCTCCGTCCTTCAGGACGGAGGGCTCCGCGGTACCACCTGAATTTCCCGACCGAAAGACGCGGCCAGGACACTCTTCATCGATAACGGGATGACCCGGATATCATTCAGCTCAGGGACGACGTTCAAGCGGTCAAATCGGGGCGAGTTTCAGCCACGCTCACCCTCTCTGCGCCATTGACACAGCCCTACTCTTTCCCTTCGTCGCCTTACCGTTTAGCGGCCGCTCATACAGCAGCGTTCTTTGTCTTAGTGATACCGCGGTGGTACCACCGGGAGTCTGAAAAGCGTCACAGAACTCATATAGCAACTGGTTGTATAGTACGCAAGTCCAGCAAAGTTTGTCAAGATTTCGGGCGACGTCCCCGTCCCCGCCGCTTCTTGACCCTATGTACCCGAACTTTCGGCGCGTCATCGTCGCGTTCGGGCGCTGACTGCCGCTTGGCCGCCCGCTCCGCCTCCAGCTTCGCACGCCGTTTCGTCGACATCTCTGTGCTCCACGCGTACACCACGGAAAACAACACGCCAATCGCCATGATGATGAGATTCTGCGACGCGAAGTTGCCCCAACCATGCTGCAAGGTGTACGACCGCGCGATCGTCAACTGAAAAATGATGTCGATCACGTAGCTCGCGACAGACACCGCGATGGCATTCGCCCGCTTGCGCACTTTGGCTCTCTGGACCATGACGAGCGCAGCCAGAAACATCCCAAGCTCACCGCTGGCTATGAAGGAATACGCGCCTTTTGACAGATAATAGGCAGCCACCTCAAGAATGGCGATGGCAATGACCAGGAGACTGTCAAATCGCCAATACCACCCTCTCCATATACCCTGTTGATTTGAATTCAACGCCTGATCCAATCGAATATCCTCCAAACTCAAATGCCCAATCTGCTCCCATCATCTTATCAAATTGCGGGCCGGCTTGATAGGACAAATACTCGAGCAACCTGTTCGCATATACATGTAGAGGTCCTGTCGGTAAGGAGGTCGGCGCATGGGCTTTTTCGGCGGGTTGCTCCGCTTTGTCAAACTGATTCTCGCCATTTGCATCTTTCTCTTGTTTTTACGAGCCATACTGTGGCCAAGCGCACTCGATCTCTTGATACTGATGATGCTCTTCATCGTATTCGTCGCCATGTTCATCGGCGGACCTTAGAGTGCGTGCGCGAACACACAAGACGGGAAACAGCCTGTCTGCCAGGGCTGCTTCCCGTCTTGTTGATCTTTGGCGGATCGACTCAAAGCGCAGCGATCTTGGGCAACGTGAACGGAGCGTTGGGAATGTACAGCGCCTGGCCAGGGACGATCGGACCATCGAGCCAGGGATTCACTCGCTGCAATTCGCTCGGCAGGCACCCACAGCGGTCCGCCACAGTTTCAAGCGTCTCTTCCTCCATCACAATCACGTAGCGAAGCGTGTAACGCGGCTCAGGACCGTTGAAATCGACAAACGACCACAGATGGTGATCGGTGACGGAGGGGGCGGGTGCCTCGTGCCGCGCATCGTCTTCTTCTCCGTCGGTCGCCGACCAATCCGATTCCTCGTCGCTGCGAACGACAGATGCCGAGAAATGGACGATGGGAGGTTCATTGCCGCCTGCTCGAAGCTCGCCAAGCGCAGGATCGACGGCATCGGTTTGTGCCGTTTCCAGGTCGATTTGATGTTCGAATTCAAACGAGGCGATTGGCTTCGGTTCCTGTTCAGTCGATTCCGGCCTTGCAGCCTGGAATGCCTGCTCAGGCGCTGATTGCAAGTGCGGCGGCTCTGTTTCGGCCTCTGGGGCTGGCGTGAAAAACCGATCCAGATTCGTCAGTTCGTTTCGCACGTCGGAAGTGGTTGAAGCTTTCGCTGCCTCAGGCTGGTCATCGGCAGGATCTTCCGCGGCACGGAAAGACTGGGACTGACCTTCAGCTTCCGCCCAGCCGTGTCCACCACGCGCTTCGCTGACCTGGTCGGCTTGGTTGGACTCAAATTCGCGCTGATTGGGCTCCTCATCTTCAGACGGCGTGTGACGCCAATCGCCCGTTGCGCCTGCGACAGCGCCGTCGTAGGCATCCGTTGGACCCGCCGCCACGTCCGCGTCGGTATCGGCGCCGACATTGGCTTTCAGCTCAAAGTCGTCAAACCCTTCCGAATCCGCCTCGCTTTCGGTGCCGCGAAGGAGCAGTTCAGGTTCTGCCAACGTTTGAACGTTCTCATCGATCTCCTGTCCACCGCAGCGAAAATGATAGCCCTGTTCGCCCGACAGGCCGTGCACTTCCAACCATCCCGTCGCATTCAGCCAGTGATCGGCCGACACGGTGAGCGCAAACCCAGATAAACGACTCTTGACATTGACAATCCCTTTCGGCTGCGCCGCGATGGGCACGAGCAGTGTGAACGGCAAGCGATAGTGTACATGTTGGACCGTTTCCATGGTATTCGGATCGGAATCGTCCGAACCTTGTGTTTGTTGGCTTGGCCGCCGCAAAAAGCCAGCGAACACAATGGCGCCTTCCAACTGAAACACGTCGTCAGCCTTGTCAAACGACACCACTTCCGTGGCGACCGTCACATCCTCCACACTGTCTCCGGTTTGCACCGACTCCACAAACACCTCTTGATCTACCGGGAGGCGAATGAGCGGTTCACGCCCTCCTTCAGACATTAAAGCCCCTCCTCAAAACGGCAAGATTCCACCATCAATGTATGACCTCGTCTCACAACATATGTCGAAGAGAGGCACCACAGCGTGGGATTCCATGCCCGAGGAGGGGCGGTGAATACGCATTTAGACCAGACCGGCGAACGCCTTTTCCATGGCGTCGATGGTCGCGTCGACTTCTTCATCCGTGTGCACACAGGATATGAACGCCGACTCCAACTGAGAAGGCGCGAACGTGACACCTTCTTGCAGCATGGCATGGAAAAATTTTGCGTATCGCCTTGTATCGCTCGCCGCCGCCGATGCGAAGTCGGTCACAGGACCTTTGTGGAAGAAGAGTCCAAACATGCCGCCGATGGCATCGCCGCAAGTGGGAATACCATACTGTTCGCCGAGCTCCACGAACCGCTCGACAATCTTTCTGCCATACGTCTCCATCTGCTCATAGATGCCGCGTTCCGCCGCAGCCTCAAGCATCCTCAACGACGCTAGACCCGCCGACATTGCGAGCGGATTGCCGGACAGCGTACCGCCCTGATAAACCGGGCCGGTCGGCGCCACCAAGTCCATGAGGTCCCTGCGGCCGCCGTACGCTCCGACGGGCAGGCCCGCGCCGATCACCTTGCCAAACGTGGTCAAGTCAGGCTGGATGCCGAAACGCACTTGAGCCCCGCCAAGGCCTACGCGAAAGCCGGTGATCACTTCATCGAAGATCAACAGTGCCCCGTGTTCCCGCGTGATGTCGCGAACGCCCTGCAGATAGCCTTCCCGCGGGAGAACGCAGCCCATGTTGCCTGCCACAGGTTCGAGGATCACGGCGGCGATGTCCTGTCCCATTTCGGAAAACAAGGCCCGCATCGCGTCGAGATCGTTGTAGGGTACAGTCAGCGTTCGTTCAGCGATGGCCTGCGGCACACCAGGGGAATCCGGGAGGCCGAGCGACGCGACGCCCGATCCGGCCTTGACCAGGAACTGATCCGCGTGGCCGTGGTAACAGCCGATGCACTTGACCACATACGTACGCCCAGTTGCCGCGCGCGCCAGCCGAACGGCGCTCATCGTGGCTTCTGTGCCGCTGTTCACCATACGAACGACCTCGACAGATGGAATGAGCCTCGCCATCGTTTCGGCGACTTCCGTCTCAAGCTCGGTTGGCACGCCAAAACTCGTGCCGCGGGCCGCGGCTTGCGAGATGGCTTCCAAAATTGTTGGATGGGCATGTCCCCAAATCAGCGGCCCCCACGACATCAAGTAATCGATGTAGCGATTGCCGTCTATGTCGTACAGATACGGGCCGCTTCCGTGGTCCGCGAAATACGGTGTCCCCTGCACACTCTTGAACGCCCGCACTGGGCTGTTCACGCCTCCGACGAGGACTTTCTGCGCGCGTTCGAACGCCGCGGCGGATTTCTCGTATCCCATCGTCCGACCTCCCCCTTATCGTCCTTGTTCCTCGCGAATCCATGTCGCGACGTCTGGAGCATGGTACGTGAGAATGATGTCTGCTCCCGCTCGCTTGAACGAGGTCATCATTTCCATCACCGTGGAGCGCTCGTCGATCCAGCCGTTGCGCGCGGCCGCTTTGACCATGCTGTACTCCGCGCTCACGTTGTAAGTCGCAATGGGCAGATGGAACGCTTGCCGCAAACGCAATGTCACGTCGAGATAGGACAAGGCCGGTTTGGTCATCAGCATGTCGGCGCCTTCCTCGATGTCCGACTGTGCCTCAAGCAAGGCTTCGCGGGCGTTGGCAGGGTCCATCTGGTACGTCTTCCGATCGCCGAACGCGGGCGCGGAATTGGCCGCCTCCCGGAAAGGTCCGTAAAACGCCGACGCGTACTTGACCGCGTACGACAAAATCGACACGTCGAGGTAGCCGTGATCGTCAAGCATCTCGCGGATTTTCGCGACGCGGCCGTCCATCATGTCGGAAGGCGCCACGACGTCCGCGCCAGCCGCGGCATGCGACAGGGCGGTCTTCGCGATCAGTTCAAGCGACGGATCGTTGACAATTTTGCCGTCGCGAACAAGTCCGCAATGCCCTGCTGGATTGTACTGGCACAGACAAACGTCCGTCATCACGACCATGTCCGGATTTTCCGCCTTTGCGGCACGGATCGCCTCTTGCACAATGCCGTGTTCCGCGTACGCCGAAGTCGACAGCTCGTCCTTTTCCGCCGGAAGTCCGAACAACAAGATCCCTTTGATGCCCAGTTCCGACAGGCGTTCGATCTCGCGCCGGAACGCCTCGATCCCGTAGTGGTGCACGCCCGGCATGGACGGCAGCTCGCTCGCGCCGGAAAGGTCCTCTTCCACGAACATCGGATATACCAAATCGTCGATCGCGACCGCATGTTCGCGCACCAACGCGCGCAACGATGCATGACTCCGCAAGCGACGGTGTCTTGTAAACGACATGGTTCTTCACTCCCACAGGTTCAAAATAGAATGGATGGCCGCAATAAGCGCTTCGTGCGTCGGGCGCGTCGGTTTCGCCGCAATCCGAAGTCCGCACCGCTCCGCTTCGAGTGCCGTCGTCTCGCCAAATGGCACCACCCAGACGTCGGATCGGCCTACCCAAACGCGAAGCTCAGGATGGGACACCAAAGCTTGTACACCCGACGGACTGAACAACGTCAAGATGGCCGGCGCGTGTTTCGTCAATTGATCGGCGGCGATCTCCGCCGGCCTGGTGTGATACGTCGTCACTTCCACAATCTCGTACGATTGTGCCCGCATCAGATCAGGCAACGTGCTTAACGCTTGAGCGCCCTTGCAGAACAAGAACGCGGCTGGCGGTTGCACGTGCTTGATCAGTGCCTGGGCAAGCCCTTCGGCATCGCCCACGCCGTCAAATGTGCGCGCGCGCAAGCCAGCGCGGCGCAGCACGTTGGCAGTCGCCTCTCCAATACAATAGCAGACGAAGGAATCCCTGCGCCAATTCAACGCTTCGCCGCAGGTCTCCATCGCTTCCAACCAAAACTTCGCGGCAGGCATCGACGTGAAGATCCACCCTGCGAATGATCGACTCGACAAACCGGACAATACGTCCCGAGGAATCTCGACGGGACGCGTTTCGATCAGCGGGACATGGACGGCGATCCGCCCTTCTGCCGCAAGCATCTCTCGAAGCAAGGCTCCACGCGGTCCCGATTGCGTGATGATGACCGGGACAGGCTCATTCATCTTGCTTCAGACGAGCTTCCGCCTTCGCGATCCACTCGTCGGCCCCGAGGCTCAGCAGTTTGTCGGCCAACGCCTTGCCAAGTTGGACTGGGTCCGTTCCGGCTGCGGATTCCCGCACACAGGCGTCCCCATCCGGATCGGCGACGAGGCCTGTCAAATGAATGACACCGCTATCGTCAAGGGTCGCGTAACCGCCGATGGGAATTTGGCAGCTTCCTTGCAACCCATGAAGCAACGCGCGCTCCGCCGTGACCGCCTCCACCGTCTCCCGATCCGACCAGCGCCGCAGCACAGCGACGAGATCAGCGTCGGACTCGCGGCATTCCACCGCCAACACACCTTGTCCAATCGCAGGCAGACAGACGTCAGGCGGCAAATACTCCGTGATTTGCCCTTGCCATCCCATGCGGTGCAATCCCGCGGCGGCGAGCACAATGGCGTCAAACTCGCCTTCGCGGACGCGCCTCAGCCGGGTATCGATGTTGCCGCGCAACGGCTCGATGTGAAAGTCCGGCCGGACCATCCGCAGTTGCGTGACGCGGCGAAGGCTTGACGTTCCCACGCGCGCACCGTTTGGCAATTGGTTCAAAGGCAGGCCACTTGCGGAAATGACAACGTCCCGGGGATCCTCGCGCTTCGGAATGCCAGCCAGTTGCAGGCCCGGTGCGAGTTCGTACGGGACGTCTTTCATGCTATGTACCGCGATATCCGCCTCACCGTGGAGGAGGGCGTGTTCGATCTCGGAGACGAACAAACCTTTTCCGCCGATCTTGGATAAGGTGACGTCGAGAATTTGATCGCCCTTTGTCCGGATCGGCACAACTTCGAATGAAGTACCTGGCAATATCTCAGTCAACCTGTCGATGACCCAGTTGGTCTGCGTCATGGCCAATTGACTGGTACGCGATGCAACGCGGATAGTGTTCATACGTTCGATCCTCTCCGTCATCTTCGTATCTATCATCTCGCAGGCTAGCATCTCACAGGCTAGGGGCGCACCGGAAACTGCGCCGGATCGGCAACGGCCACCAAGTTGACCACCGTGGCGACAAAACAGATCATTTGGTAGGCCATCAGGCCCCTGCCCGTCCCTTGGCGGCGCACGCGTTGAATCAAATAGACGGCGTACATGGCCCACGTCAGCAGCGTCACAACCGTTTTCAGGGAACCGAGAATCCAGTGGTGAAGAACGACCTGCGCCCATTCTTCACCGATGGCCATCGCGACGAACAGGAGAAAGAAGCCCAATGCCGACGAAAACAATGCCCACCGATCCAAGGCCGCAAGCGATGGCAATTGGAGAAACCAGCGATTGAACCGATGCCTTCGCAGATTCCGATCCTGCACCACGTGCATCAGGGCGAAAACAAATCCGAAAGCGAACGCGATTTCACTCATCGTGGCCATCACGATGTGAACGAACAACAGATCGCCGTGCGGAAACCACGGGAACGGATGTCTCGATTGTTCGCCGCCCGCGAACAACGTCAGACCGAAGCCGACCACGTTGGCGAAGAACACGACGAGCCCAATCTGAAAGAAGGTATCCAGCACCAGCGTGATCGCCAGCATAAACCAAGCGATGAACAGCAGCAGGTCAGACTTCGAGTAAGCCGGAAACACAGGAAGGCGGGCAAACCGTTCGAACAGGAGCGCGGTCATCGCAACAAAGGCCACGAACAAGAGCACAACCGCCGCCCGGTTGATCCGTCGGCGCGGTTCGACCACATCGCTGAACAACAAGGTTAAACTCAGCGCGTAGGCGCTCATCGCCGTGTCCGACAGTACACGCACCCAAATCATCGAGCATCACCGAAGCACAGGGTGCAGCCGAGGCTTGTGCTCCATCTGCTCCCCAAGCAACCGTCCGAACAGCTCCGCAACGGTGTGACCGGCAGCCGCTGATAGCGACGTTTCCGCACGCTCCTCTGCAACATCGATGCCAAACAGCTTCGCGAATACCGAGGCGTACGTCGCGTCCCCGGAAGCAATGGCCAATTCCTTGACGTTTTGGATCGGCTCCCGCAACAATTGGTTCACGATACTCATCGTGTGCTTGTTCAAGATCTTCTGTTCCCGTTCGCTGAGGTTTGGCAGCTTGTTCAGCAAGCTCGCCATCACTTCGCGCTGAATCGCCTCTCCCTTGCTCCGCAGGGCCGCAATCAGCGGCACAACCTCTTGTTCCGTCAGCCAATTCGAGAACGACTGCACGCCGTCGGCGATCATCGCCTCAATCGCCTGGGCCTGGCGTTCGCGTTCCTTGAGGTTGGCGTCGATCACGCCGTCGAGATCGTCCACATCGTACACGTACGCCATCGGCAAGGCCGCGATGGCCGGATCGATGTCGCGCGGAACCGCCAAGTCGAGCATAGCCACCGGACGGGCCTTGCGTTGCGCCAACGACGCCTTGACGACGTCGACGGACACGGTGTACCCTGGCGCACCGGTCGCCGAGAAGACGACGTCGACATCCGGCATCACATCGGGAATCGCCGTGAGCGGCACGACCTCGGCGAGATCGCCAATTGCGTTCCGCGCCTTATCCACACTGCGATTCGCGACGATCAAACGACCAATCCCCTGCGCGGCAAGGTGCCGAATCGCGAGCGTCCCCATTTGGCCCGCGCCAATCACGAGGGCCGACTTGTTGGATAAACCGCCGACCACCTTCGACGCCAGCTGAACCGCCGCGTAGCTGACGGAAACCGAGTGCTGTCCAACCGTCGTTTCCGTCTGTGCCCGTTTCCCGACGTGCAGTACCTCGCGAAAGAGTCTGTTGAACATCGCGCCCGTGTTGCCCACTTCGAACGCCTTCGTGAACGCGTCTCTCATTTGGCCCAAGATCTGCGTCTCGCCGATCACGACGGAATCGAGGCCAGAGGCCACTCTCATGGCGTGGGCGACGGCATCTTCCCCCTGAAGCATATACGTGTGCTGTTCGATCTCCGATTTCGAGCATCCCGCATGCTGCGCCATCAGGGTCACAAAGAAGTCGTGCCCTGCCCGCACGCTGCTCACCAACGCGTATATTTCTGTTCGATTGCACGTCGACAACACGAGACTTTCTAGTACCGTCCGCGTTCCATAGAGTTGCGTCAACACGCCGTCGAGCGCCTCTTCCGAAAAGCTCACGCGCTCACGCAATTCTACGGATGCGGATTTGTGACTCATCCCTACCACGATGATGTGCATACGCTCGTCCTCCTCCCCTGCTCAATCTACCGGATGCCCTCTTGCCGCAGGTTTATGTCGCCTTCGATAGTATACCACGCGTTTCGACAAGCGGCGTGGTACGCCTGTGACACGTCTATGAATCTTTGCCGTCCTTGGCGTCTTCGCCGTCGATCGGCTCCACGTCGCGATACACAGGCGCCTCCAAATCAGCCTCCATCAATTGCCACACGTCGTCGAGACCAATTCGTTTTTCCGCAGAGATAGGATAGACTTGCACAGGCGTTGACAAAGCGGTCCGAATGATCTTCAAATGCTTCTGCACTTGGGATTTCCCTATCTTATCCAATTTCGTCGCGATCACGCTGACCGGCACATCCAGCTCCAACAGCGCCGCATGGACCGCCACATCGTCTTTGCTAGGTTCGTGCCGAATATCCACCAACTGAAAGATGCGCGCAAGCGGTTCCCGATTCAGCAAATACTCGTCGATCATGTCGGCAAACGCGCTTCGTTCCCGTTTGCTGACGGCGGCATACCCGTAGCCAGGCAAATCGACGAATCGAAAAGCGTCGTTGATCCGAAAAAAGTTAATCTGTCTCGTCTTGCCCGGCTGCGCCGATACCCTGGCCAGGGATTTGCGGTTCAAAAGGCGATTCAGCAACGTCGATTTGCCGACGTTGCTGCGGCCGATAAAGGCAAATTCGGGCAAGCCGCCCTCCGGCCATTGATTTGGCCGGACAGCACTGATTTCAAATTCCGCGCTTCGAATAATCACTGGTGAGCCTCGCCTCCACCGTATTTGCCTTCCGACAGGAGATCGGCAAACCAAGCGTCGTGGTTCGATTGTTCCGAATCGTCGACCAGCGGCGCTTCTTCCAACGCCAGTTCCAGGACTTCGTCCATGTGAGACACTGGCACAAAGCGGACGGCTTCGCGCACGATCGACGGGATTTCTTCCAAATCTTTGATATTGCCCTTCGGCATGATGATGGTCTGAATGCCTGCCCGATGCGCGGCCAAGCTCTTCTCCTTGAGCCCGCCGATGGGCAGAACCCGGCCCCGCAAGGTGATCTCCCCGGTCATCGCAATCTCGCGGTGAACGCGCCGATTGGTGAGCGCTGAAGCGACAGCCGTCGCCATCGTGATGCCGGCCGAAGGACCGTCCTTGGGAATCGCGCCTTCCGGCACGTGAATGTGCAAGTCGACCTTTTCGTGAAAATCCGTCGGAATGTGCAACGACTTCGCACGGGATCGAACATAGGACAACGCCGTCTGCGCGCTTTCCTTCATCACGTCGCCCAGTTTTCCCGTCAACACCACCTTGCCGGTGCCTGGAACGACCGATACTTCGACCGTCAACATGTCGCCGCCCATCTCGGTCCAAGCGAGACCCGCCACGCCGCCAATCTGATCCGTCTCTTCGACCTGGCCGTACTCAAACCGATGCGCGCCCAGGAACGTGGTGAGCAAGGCCGAGGTAACCGTCACCCGCTTGCTCTCGCCGGACGCGATGATGCGGGCCGCTTTCCGACAAATGCTCGCGATCAGCCGATCCAGGTTCCGCACACCCGATTCGCGCGTATAATGGCGGATGATTTCCATAATGACGTCGTCCGACATCCGCAGCCGATCGCCCTTCAACGCGTGTCGATCGCGCTGTCTAGGCAGCAGATGGCCCTTCGCGATATGGAGTTTCTCCAACTCCGTGTAGCCCGCGAGCTGAATGATCTCCATCCGATCCCGAAGCGGTCCCGGAATATCATACAGATTGTTCGCCGTGGTGATAAACAGCACGTTCGAAAGATTGTACGGTATTTCGATGTAATGGTCCGAAAAAGTCTCATTTTGCTCCGGATCGAGAATCTCCAGCATGGCCGCGGCGGGATCGCCTCGGAAATCGCTCGCCATCTTGTCGATCTCATCGAGCAAAAACACGGGATTGATGACCTGCGCCTGCTTCATGCCTTGCAGAATCCGTCCGGGCATGGCGCCGATATACGTTCTTCGGTGGCCTCGAATCTCTGCGTCGTCGCGAACGCCGCCGAGCGACACGCGCACGAACGGCCTGTTTAACGATTTCGCGATGGAGCGGGCCAGCGACGTCTTACCTACGCCTGGCGGGCCAGCGAGACAGATGATTGGGCCCGACTGACGGTTTGTCAAGGCCTGAACCGCGATGAATTCGAGGATGCGGTCCTTCACCTTCTCCAGTCCATAGTGCTCTTCGTTCAAAATTCGCTCCGCCCGTGCGACGTCCGGCGTGGACCGGGCCTCTTCCGTCCATGGCAGTTCCAACAGCCAATCTATGTAGGTCCGCGCAACGGTTCCTTCGGCAGAGGAGGCAGGAATCCGTTCCAGGCGAACAATCTCTTTCTCAACCTTTTCGTAGACCTGCGGCGGAAGCTGCTTCGCCTCAAGCTTTTCGCGCAACTCTTCAATTTCGGCCATACGGCCTTCCTTGTCTCCAAGTTCGCGCTGAATCGCCTTCATCTGTTCGCGAAGATAGTATTCTTTTTGCGTCTTCTCCATCTGTTTACGGACACGTTGATGAATTTTCCGCTCCAATTCCAATACTTCGCGTTCATCCGACAAAATCTGCAACAGACGTTCGAGTCGCTCCTGAATGTCGAAGCACTCGAGAATCTCCTGCTTTTCGCGCACTTTGAGCGGAAGGTGCGACGCGACCATGTCGGCGAAACGGCCCGGATGATTGATGTCCACGACAGCGGCGTACGTCTCCTGATCCAATTTGCGGGACAGCTTGACGTATTGCTCAAACTGTTGTGAAACGGATCGCATCATAGCCTGCATTTCCGGCGTCGCTTGCACATCGTCAGGTTCAGAGTGAATGCGAACTTCGACCTGAAAATAGTCCTGTTCTCCGGTATATTCCAGAATTTCGGCACGCGCCAAGCCCTCGACAAGGACCCGGATTGTACCGTTCGGCAGCTTCATCATTTGCTTGACTCGTGCCAGCGTCCCGACACCGTAGAGATCGTCGACAACTGGTTCGTCGATTTGACCGTCTTCTTGAGAAGCCAAGACAATCAAGTGGTCTTCCACCATAGCCGCTTCCAGCGCGCTGACCGACTTGGGACGGCCCACGTCAAAGTGCAGCACCATCGAGGGATACACGAGCAATCCGCGGAGTGGCAACAACGGGTACGTGGTTTTGCCATATTCATTCGAGTTTGTCTGTGCCGCCATTTCCCCACCTCCGATTTCGACTCTCCCATTGGATTGGCCTTATTGTACAGAATCGATTCGGCCAAGTCTAATTCGTACTGCGACTTTCACGGCGATGGGCCCGCGCCGCGGCAGTCTACGCAGTCGTTTCGACTATTGCGCGGAAGAATACGAATTGTGCGCCGAGTTGGACACAATATCCCCCACCCGCGGGGCCTCGTAATCGTCCAATCCGCCGACGAGCGATAGTTTCAGGACGTCCTCCAGGCGCTCGACCGGAACAACCTGAATACCGTCCATGTGCCGGAACGTCTCCTGCCAATTCGCCTTCGGCACCAAGACGACCTTCGCGCCCGCTTCGGCAGCCGCAGTCACTTTTGCCGCAACGCCGCCAACCGGACGAACGGAGCCCAGGATGGAGAGTTCCCCCGTCATCGCGATCGTATTCAACACGGGTTGGTGACGAATCGCGGAATACATCGCCACAGCCATGGCAATTCCGGCACTCGGGCCGTCCACGGGCATGCCGCCGGGGAAGTTGACGTGAAGATCGTAATCTTCCACGCGAATGCCCATCACGCGGCGGAGCGTCGTCATCACATTGTCCAGCGACCCCATCGCCATGCTCTTCCTTCGCATGCTTCGATCCCGCCCGCCAATCGTCTCCTCTTCGACCAACCCGGTGATGGTCACCTTGCCGGCACCGTGGGTCGAAGCGGGTGTCGCCGTCACCTCGATCTCAAGCAGCATGCCCAACTGCGGACCAAACACCGCCAATCCATTGACCACGCCAACTTGCGGATGCTCGCCAATCTTTCGCTCGGGACGTGGATTCAGGCGGCTGAACTGAATGACCCATTCGACGTCCTCAATCGAAATCTCGCTTCGTCCTTCCGATATCGCCACGCTTCCCGCAACTTGAACCAGGTTCACCGCGTCGCGGCCGTTCGTCGCATACTCCATAATCGCTTCTGCGACGCCTTCGCCAAGCGGCATGCCCAGCTTTTGGGCAGCGCCCAGCGAAACCTTGTGGATTTCCTCGCGCGACAACGGGCGGAAAAACACTTCGACACATCTCGATCGCAAGGCCGGCGGCAGTTCTTCGGGCGATCGCGTCGTCGCGCCAATCAAGCGAAAGTCCGCAGGCAGACCGTTTTGAAAAATGTCGTGCACGTGCAACGGAATATTGTTATCCTCGCTGCTATAGTACGCACTCTCGAGAAACACTTTTCGATCTTCGAGCACTTTCAGCAACTTGTTCAACTGAATGGGGTGCAATTCCCCGATCTCGTCGATGAATAACACGCCTCCGTGGGCCTTTGTGACAGCGCCTTGCTTCGGCTGGGGAATGCCGGCGATGCCCATCGCACCGGCCCCCTGGTAGATCGGATCGTGCACGGACCCAATCAGCGGATCGGCGATACCTCGCTCATCAAATCTCGCCGTCGTGGCGTCCAATTCTACGAACTTCGCGTCCGGTCGAAATGGAGACGTACCCGTCCGCTTGGCTTCTTCCAAAATCACGCGCGCCGCTGCGGTCTTCCCGACTCCAGGCGGCCCATAGACGATGACGTGCTGCGGATTTGGTCCGCACAGGGCAGCGCGCAGTGCGCGAATCCCATCGGCTTGACCAATGATATCGTCAATGCTCTCGGGACGTGTACGCTCTGCCAACGGCTCCGAGAGTGAAACGGACCGAAGCCTGCGAAGTTTGTCAAGCTCCTTGCGAGATTCCCGTTCAATCGCATGCTTGTTGTGATTCTGGGTCTTCAGCAAGTTCCAAAAATACAGCCCAATCACAATCGCAAAAAACACTTGTATCGCTGCCAAAATCGTTGCAGTCATCGCAATCCCTCCCAATCCATGCTGCTCTATGCAGTATTGCCACGGACCGAAAGGCATAAACGAAGAGGGCGTTGACACCGCCGCAACGGCATCAACGCCCAACTCAAAGAACTATAGGACTGTGCGGAACACGCTCCCAGTTAAGCGGTCTCTTCCGACTTCCGCGTAAACGGTATCGAGCTTCCGTCCTTCTTCAAGACGATTGGCGCAGCCTCTCGAAGCGCCGCATCCTTCGTGATAATGCACTTTTGGATGTCGTCGCGAGACGGCAATTCGTACATGACGTCCAGCATGATGGACTCGATAATCGCGCGCAAACCACGCGCGCCCGTTCCTCGACGAATCGCTTCCTTGGCGATGGTGGCAAGGGCGTCTTCATGGAACTCCAGAACCACACTGTCCATGTCAAGCAATTTCTGGAATTGTTTGACAAGGGCATTCTTCGGTTCCGTAAGAATCCGCTTCAACGCCTCTTCGTCCAGCGCATCCAAGGTGGTCACGACCGGCAAGCGTCCAATAAACTCAGGAATCAGCCCAAACTTCAGCAGATCTTCAGGAAGAACGTGCTGCATGATGGCCGTGTCCTTCGTATCCGGTTGATCCTTGCCGCTGCCGAACCCAATCACCTTGCTGCCGAGACGGCGCTTGATGATAGGTTCAATGCCGTCGAACGCACCGCCGCAAATGAAGAGAATATTCGTCGTATCAATTTGAATAAACTCTTGATGCGGATGCTTACGTCCACCTTGAGGCGGAACACTCGCGACCGTTCCTTCAAGAATCTTCAGCAGCGCCTGCTGTACGCCTTCACCAGACACGTCTCTCGTGATGGACGGGTTTTCCGACTTCCGGGCAATTTTATCGATCTCGTCGATATAAATAATACCCCGTTCGGCCTTTTCAATATCGTAATCAGCCGCTTGGATCAACTTCAAAAGAATGTTTTCGACATCTTCACCGACGTAGCCAGCCTCCGTGAGCGACGTCGCGTCGGCAATCGCAAAAGGCACATTCAAAATGCGCGCCAGCGTTTGCGCCAACAGGGTCTTACCGCTGCCGGTAGGACCAATCAACAAAATGTTGCTCTTCGCCAGTTCGACCTCATCGGTCTTCTGCGAACCAGCGTTGATTCTCTTGTAATGATTGTATACGGCGACCGACAGTGAACGTTTGGCCTTCTCCTGGCCGATGACGTACTGGTCGAGAATCGTCTTGATCTCAGTCGGTTTGGGCACGTCCTTCAGTTCAAAATCTTCTTCTTCCCCGAGTTGCTCCTCGACGATTTCATTGCACAGTTCGATACATTCATCGCAAATGTATACGCCAGGACCAGCAACCAACTTGCGCACCTGTTCCTGCGTCTTTCCGCAGAAGGAGCATTTGAGTTGGCCCTTTTCCTCGTTAAATTTGAACATCCATGTTCCCTCCCCAAGTCGAGGTTACCACACCTGCTGTCTAACTCAAAACGTGAAATCGATCCACTCGTCCCGGAATGAGGGCATTACACCTGAACTCCAGGTCCTTGCAACACATCGTCGACCAGTCCGTACGCCTTCGCTTCGTCGGCGGACAGAAAGTTGTCGCGATCCGTGTCCCGCACGATGACATCCAAAGGCTGGCCGGTTCTCTCGGAAAGAATCCGGTTCAGTTTGTCCTTCGTCTTCAACATCCACTCCGCGTGAATTTGAATGTCGGAAGCCTGGCCTTGTACGCCGCCGAGCGGCTGGTGAATCATGATTTCCGCATTTGGCAAGGCATACCGCTTGCCCTTTTCACCGGCCGCCAGGAGAAACGCGCCCATGCTTGCCGCCATCCCCACACACATGGTCGACACCGCGGGCCGGATATGTTGAATAGTATCATATATGGCTAGTCCTGCGGTAACAGAACCCCCCGGACTGTTGATGTACAGTTGAATATCCCTATCCGGATCGTCCGCTGCTAAAAACAGCAATTGAGCGACAATCGCGTTCGCGACGTTATCGTCGATGGCAGTACCCAGCAACACAATGCGATCTTTGAGCAATCTTGAATAAATGTCGTACGATCGCTCCCCGCGGCTGGTCTGCTCAATCACATACGGAATCAGACTCATGCCGTTCCCTCCTCGCCTACAATGCCACTTGCGTCACAAGACAAGGCGTGAATCACCTTGTCTTGTGTACGACAACCGGACATTCAGTTGAACATATTGTACCGTGTTTTACACGAGTTTGCTATGCTCCACGAGCAAGTCGATGGTTTTGCGCGTCTTCAATTCGCGTGCGAAGCCTTCGAGATTGGGATCCCGCATGCTCATCAACTGCCGCACGCGATCCAGTTCGAGGCCCGACGATTCGGCGACTTTCTGCAATTCGTTGTCGATGTCTTCCTGCGTAACTTCGACGTTTTCCGCCTGCGTCAATGCTTCCAAAACCAGGCTCGTGCGGACATTCTTTTCAGCCGATTCGCGGAACTGGTCTTTCAGTTCGTCGAGCGTCGTCCCTGTGAATTCCAAGTACGCGTCGAACGGAATCTGCTGCATTTGCAATTGTTGCGCAAAATGATTGATTTGATGATCGATCTCGTGTTCAATCATCACTTGCGGCAAATCGATGGTCGCGTTCTCGACAGCCTTTTGCACAACTTGATCTTCGATGTAGGCCTTGTGTTCCTGTTCGGCGCGGACCTCCAAGTTCTTGCGCAGGTCTTCCTTGAACGCGTCGACGGTTTCGAAGTCGCTTATCTCCTGAACGAATTCGTCGTTCAGTTCACGCAGGACTTTCCGCTTGATGTCGTGAAGGACGACGTGGAACTTCGCCGCTTTGCCTTGCAGCGACTTGACGTGGTACGTCTCTGGGAACGTCACTTCGATGTCGCGTTCTTCGCCAGGCTTCATGCCCACCAACTGGTCTTCAAAGCCAGCGATGAACGTGCCGCTGCCGATTTCCAACTGGAAGTTTTCCGCTTCGCCGCCTTCGAATTCTTCGCCGTCGACTGTGCCCTTGAAGTCGATGCTTACGGTGTCGCCCTGCTCCACCGCGCCATCCTCGACGACTTCGATTTGAGCGTGGCTCTTCAAGATGTTTTCAATTTCTTCTTCGACCTTCTCGTCCGTCACTTCGAACGATTTGTCTTCTACTTCGAGTCCCTTGTATTCGCCGAGCTTGACTTCCGGTTTCACGGTCACAGTCGCCTTGAACACAAATGGCTTGCCGTTTTCGACTTGCACAACGTCGACAGACGGTTGATCCACCGGCTCAATCCCCGTCTCAGCGACAGCCTCCAAGTACGCTTGCGGCAAGAGGATGTCAACCGCTTCTTGATACAGCGACTCTACACCAAAGCGGGCCTCAAACAGCTTGCGCGGCACCTTTCCCTTGCGAAAACCAGGCACGTTGACGTTCTTGACGACTTTTTTAAACGCCTGATCCAACGCTTGTACAAATCGATCCGAAGCGACCTCCACTTCCAGAACGCCTACATTCGCTTCGGTTTTTTCCCACTTAGCTGTCATGCAAAATTTCCTCCCAATAGTCCACATCCGTCGGACCGCTTTACTATTCTTAGGATCGCTGGATTTCGCTCAAACAACGCGACGATACGAAAGCATATCAAAACGGTCTTTCGGAAAAACCAAACCGTCGCATTTGCGAATCGAGCACCCCGACAGGGATGCTCGAGCGTGTCCACCGTGGCGTCCCAGGAGGGATTCGAACCCCCGACCCACAGCTTAGAAGGCTGTTGCTCTATCCTGCTGAGCTACTGAGACACTGGAGCGGGTGATGGGAATCGAACCCACGCTACCAGCTTGGAAGGCTGGAGTTCTACCATTGAACTACACCCGCTTAGCGGCAATGTTACCTATGATATTCTAGACGATCACCATGGTGATATCAAGATACCGATTCATGGGACATCCACTGCGACTTTCGATCCCGCAGCATTCGAACCGCCATGGCCCGGTGAGAGAAGAGCGATTTCTCCTCCGGCGACATTTCCGCGTATCGGTGTTTGTGCCCATACGGCGTAAACAGCGGATCGTATCCAAAGCCATGCGTGCCCCTGCGCTCGGTATAGACGGTGCCAGACACGCGCGCCTCGACTGTGACGAGCACCTGCCCCGCTTGCGCAATCGCGAGCGCGCACGCGAAATAGGCAGGCACCTCGACAACCCCAACTTCGCGCAACCGCTCGATGAGTCGTTCATTGTTCGCCTCGTCGTCGCCGTGTTTGCCCGCATAGCGCGCCGACAACACGCCAGGTTCGCCATTGAGCATCGGCACCACGAGGCCGGAGTCGTCGGATAGAACCTTTCCCGATACGAGCTGCGAGTAGAACACCGCCTTCTTCATGGCATTCTCTTCAAATGTGACGCCATCCTCCACAGCGTCCGGAAGGCCGTCCGGCAACCGTACGAGTTCAATGGTCGGTTCGTGCAAGAGGAGCTTCAGCTCGTCCACCTTGTGTTGATTCTTGGTTGCGACAAATAACTTCATGTGAACCTCCCATGTGCTGTTCAACAGGGGAACCCCCCATCGGGATACATCTATAGCCGTACGGACTGTGTGAGCCTCTGCGCCGCTTCCGGCAATGCGACGTGCGTGATGGCATCTTCTTCAACCGCCTGCCCGAACCACTGGTTCAGGGCGGTTTTCATGCTTTGTTTATCCCCCGTCGTCAAGTACCTATACCTTCGAGCCGAAGCATCTCTGTTGGCCACCCGCTTCTCTTGAAGCAGATTGGCGACGTATGCGGCCGTTGCGTCGGCCGATGAGATGACTTTCACCGACGGGCCAACCACCTGCTCAATGACCTCGGACAACAAGGGGTAATGCGTGCATCCCAACACCAGGCAGTCGATGCCTGTCGACTCAAACACGCGAAGTGAAGCCCGGACCGCTTGCTCCACCTCGGGCCCGTTGAATCGTCCCGCTTCGACCAACGGCACGAAAGCCGGACACGCGTGTTCAACGACATGCGCGTCAGGCGATATCGCGTGTATGGACTGGCGATACGCGTGGCTTGCGATGGTCACCGACGTTCCGATCACGCCAATGCGTCCCGTTTCGCTCGCCTGCACCGCGGCGCGGGCGCCGGGTTCGATCACGCCGACGACCGGGATCGGCAGTGCCTCCCGCAGCAGAGGAAGCGCGACCGCAGTCGCGGTGTTGCACGCGACGACGAGGCACTTGACGCCGAGTCCAACCAGATACTCGCCAATCTCCAGCGAAAATCGCGCGACTTCCGCGGACGAACGATCGCCGTACGGACACCTGGCCCGATCCCCTAAATAAGTGATTGCTTCCAACGGCAATGCCTTCGCAATAGCTTGCGCGACGGTCAGCCCGCCGATGCCAGAGTCGAATATGCCAATCGGATCAATAGACTTTTCCATGGGTACCGCTCCTCTTGACGAGTATCAGCCGCTCGTGATGTCTCAACATTCCGTCAGGCCCTTACCGGTTACCCATATTCATCAACAGCAAATCCAGTGAATGGAGAATGTTTTTCCGAGACTCTATATCTACATTTTCAAGAACGGAGTCCAAGTAGGCTCGTCTTGCTACCAACACCGATTCGATCACGTTCACGCCAGCTTCCCGCAATTGAACACGGACGACGCGGCGATCCAGATGATCCCGCTGACGCGCCACATATCCCGCGCGCTCCAACCGATCCACCAAATCCGTTGTCGTGGAATACGCCAGATACAATTTGCTGCTCAATTCACCGATGGTCAATTCGCCCTCGTTGTTCAACACGATGAGCGCGTCGAACTGCGGTGAAGTGATGTCGTAGCTGCGCAACAAAACCCGCCCTCTTCGCCGAACGGTGCCGGCAACCAAGCGCAGGGACTTTTCAATCTCTTCGACGTACTCGCCATATGTACTCACGCAACGCCCACATCCAGTCGGATCTCACATCCCGTAAATAGTACCATCCGACAAATTGTACGGTCAACGAGCAAAATTCAACCAAATTGCCAAACTGCGCGAAGCGTCCAACACAGGTCTTCTGAAAAGACGCAGAACACCCCTACCCGCAGCAGGGGTGTTCGATCTCAAATCACCAACTCACCGAGACGAACCAGTTCCACAACCGCTTGTGACCGCCCTTTCACATTGAGCTTTTTCATCACATTTGAGGTGCGTTCACACAGGTACAATCGCAGGCGCACCATTTCCACAACACATGCAAGCGCCGATCCGGCGTCAGAACGACACATTCGACGACGGCCGACAGCGCGGCCCGCGCGGTGACGGGATCGTACTCGTCGAGGTGGCGAAACACGTTCAACATCTCCATCCATCGATCACGCTGACTCCTCAAGGCCTCCTTCGACAACCGTCGTTGTTCCAACCGTTCCATCTCGTCCTGGAGGCGGCGCTTCTCTTCGAGCAATTCAGCCCGATGTTTCTGGATCATGTCCAGCGGGAAGCCGCCTTCCGTATAGGCTGCCAGGGCCTTTTCCTGCCTCTGCTCATTTCGCTCCAATCGCCGCTGCAACAGGGCTAGCCGTTCGGTGATGCCGTGATCGACCGTGGACTGCAGTATCCAATCGACGAGCCGATCCGCCGTATCTGGATTGGTTGCAAAGGCACGCAGAGGCGTCAACACGGCGTCCAGAACATCCGAGTAGCGAACCAAGCTGTGATTTGCGCAAGCGTGCTTGCCGATCCGCTTCACGGCGGCGCATCCGACATACTTGTACGCCTGTCCGTTCCGCCCGCTTCGTCCCGATACGACGACTGCGCCGCCGCATGCGCCGCACTTCATCAAGCCCGACAACACGTTGCTGGTTCTGCGCAAGCCCTTGTTCTTCGCCTTCATGTCCATCGTGTCCTGGACAAGGTTGAACGCGGCGCGATCGACAAGGGCAGGATGATTGTTCCGCACGACGACCCACTCGTCCCGATCGCGCATCATCTGCCGTTTCACCTTCGAGTCCAGCTGGCGTGACAACCTGATGTCCACGTCGTTGCGCCAACGGTTCGCCACCAGATCGCCCGCGTACACTGGGTTGCGGAGAATTCGCTGAATGGTGCTGGCCTGCCACCATGTGTCGCCCTTGCCGCGCGACTTGCTTGCGGTGGGCACACCGCGGCGATTCAACTCTTCCGCGATCGCCTTGCTCCCCACCCCGGCGAGGTAGAGACGAAAGATCTCCTGGACGATGGGCGCCGTCCGTTCGTCTGGAACGAGCCGCTTGCCGGCCGTCTTGACGTATCCGAACGGTGGGACGTTGCCGATGTGCCTGCCCGTTGCGGCGGACTGTCGAAGCCCGCGGCGAATCGCCTTGCTCATTTCGTGGCTCTTGTGAGCCGCGACCATCGCGTGAACCGTGAAAATCATCTCGCTGTTGCGTCCGTCCACCGCCGTGTCGTAGCCTTCTTCGACGCTGATAATGCGAATTCCGTAGACTGTTTCCAGTCGCTTTTTGAGTGCCAGGGCGTCGGAGAGATCGCGGGCAAAACGAGAGATCGCGGTGAACACAACGGCGTCGAATCGACCGTTTCGAGCGTCCGCGACAAGCCTCCGCACCTCCGTTCGATTCTCCATCTCCGTTCCGCTCAAACCCGCATCGTTGTAAATCAGCCGATCATCCGTCTCCAAGCCAATGTCCTCAATGTATTCGCGGCAGGTCATCAGTTGATGGTCCGGAGAAAGTTTCTGTTCCTCGTGATCCGTAGACACTCGAATGTAGATAGCCGCGCGCATTCCACCACCTCGCAGGGCGAAGTAAGGCTAAACCATTCGCCGCCTAGTCAAGTTTGCTCGCCAGTGCCTGCGCCGCGATTTCCGCGGATCGGTCCACGCATTCCTGAACGGTCGGCCCCCGCTCATCACAGAAGTACTCCACGACGACGCCGCTCTTCAGTTCGCGTTCGCCGATTTTGCGCCTTGGACGCTCCTCGAGTCGCATCTGCCTCACACCCCTCGTTCGAGCCTATGCAGGACGGCTTTTCCCGTTTGCCTGACATGCCATTCGCATCGATCGACGGCCGCAAACAAAAAACGCGCCTCGGAAGGCGCGTACAAGTGTCTTAGGGTCAATGTCTTCAGGCCATGCCCGGCATCCATCACCTCAGCGATTCCAGAAACGTCCGAATGCGCTCCAACGCTTGTTCAATCAATTCCACCGACGTCGCGTATGAACAGCGAACAAAGCCTTCGCCCGTCTCGCCGAACACGTTGCCTGGCACGACGGCGACGCCTTGCTCGCGCAGGAGGCGTTCCGCGAACGCTTCCGACGACAAACCGGAGGAGCGAATGTCGGGAAACGCGTAGAACGCGCCTTTTGGCTCATGGCACGTCAGTCCAATCTCGTTGAAGCCCTGGACGATGAGCCGGCGGCGGCGATCGTAGCTTTCGACCATGCGCTCCATCTCCGACTCGCCGTTGCGCAAGGCCTCCAATGCGGCGCGCTGCGCCATATTCGAAGCGCACATGATGGTGTACTGGTGGATCTTCAGCATCGCTGACAACAACGGAGCCGGAGCCGCCACGTAACCGATTCGCCATCCCGTCATGGCGAAGGCTTTCGACATGCCGCTGATGACCACGGTGCGTTCTTTCATGCCTTCGAGAGACGCGATACTCGTGTGTTTTCCGTCGTACGTCAATTCGGCATAGATCTCGTCGGAGACCACAAATAAGTCGTGTTTGATCGCGACGTTCGCAATGCGTTCCAGATCTTCCTTCGACATCGTGGCCCCGGTTGGATTGTTCGGGAAACACAGGACGAGTACCTTGCTGTTCGGCGTGATCGCGCCCTCGAGCGCATCCGCGGTCAAGCGAAACTGATCCTCCGCGTGGGTCGGCACATCGATGGGCACGGCGCCAGCGAGCAGGGCACACGGCCGATACGATACATAAGTTGGCGCAGGTATCAATACCTCGTCCCCGGCGCAAACCAACATGCGCAAGGCGATGTCAATGGCTTCGCTGCCGCCCACCGTGACCATGATTTCGCTTGCTGGATCGTATGCCAGGTTGAACTTGGTCAAATAGTTCGCAATCTCGGCACACAGCTCTGGCAAGCCGCGATTCGACGTGTACGTGGTATAGCCTTGCTCCAGCGAATACATGCACGCTTCGCGGATGTGCCACGGCGTAACGAAATCAGGTTCGCCGACGCCAAGCGAGATGACGTCCTGCATCTGATTGGCGAGATCGAAAAATCTGCGGATGCCCGAAGGAGGCAAATTCACCACGACTGGCGACAGACGGTCATACAAGGAACTCATGGCGTAATCATCAGTCGCCTTTCCCCGTCCGTGTCGTCGAAGATCACGCCGTCGGATTTGTAGGTTTTCAGCAAAAAGTGCGTCGTGGTGCCGGTGACATTTTCAATGGTCGCCAGTTTTTCCGAAACGAAGCGGGAAACTTCGCGAATGTCGCGGCCCTCGACGATCACCTGCAAATCGAACCCGCCGGACATCAGTGAAACGGATTTCACTTCGTCGAAACGGTAGATTTTTTTGGCGATCGCGTCAAAACCGACTTCGCGCTGCGGCAGGACCCGCACGTCGATCACGGCCGTCACCTGGTTCGTCTCGAGCTTGTCCCAGTTGACGACTGCCGAATAGCGCAAAATGACCTTTTCCTCTTCCAGTTCCGTTACCGTCTGCGCGATCGTCTCCAATGGCTCGCCCAGCATTTTCGCAATCGACTCCAACGAAAGTTTGGCGTTGTCATGCAACAACTTGGCAACTTCGAGCCGCAGTTTGTCGCTCATCCAATGACCTCCATTTCTCCAGCCTGCGGTTCGCGCAGTAGCCATATCTCTTTAGAGATGTGGTTCCGGACAGTTTTTTCGCTGACGAACAACAATCCGGCAATCTCTTTGGTCGTCTTATCCTGTACGAGAAGTTCAAAGACTTCCCTCTCCCGGTTCGTGAGCAGCGATTTCATGCGCGCGTCCTTCGCAGAAGACATCCCCTTATCCCTCCTTGTCGCTTTCAATACAAGAGCGGGATACAGTCAGGGTATAGTATGACTCCGCCGCATGGAGCGTTCCGTCGTTTCACTCGGATGGGCGAACGATGGCGTCCCGCAAACGAGTCAAGCCCTCGGCCAAAAGACTTCTTGGGCAAGCGATATTCATGCGTTGGAAACCTTCGCCTTCCCGGCCAAACAAATGTCCTTCGTTGAGACCGACTCTCGCCTCGTGGACCAGCAAGTGATCCAGTTCCTGGACGCCAAGTTCCAAACCGCGGAAGTCCAGCCAGGCCAAATACGTGCCTTCCAAAGGAAACACCTTGACCGCCGGAATTTCCGTTTCGATAAAGGACTGCAGGTAGTTGAAATTTTCTTTGAGGTACAGCAACAGCGCGTCCAGCCAGGCCTCCCCTTCGTTGTACGCCGCGATCATCGCCTCCGATCCGAAGACGTTCAGTTCCGCCATCGACGCCTTTGCGGACATGGCAGCGTACCTCGCTTGGATGGCGGCATTGGGCGCCACAACGTAGGCCGTGTTGAGGCCGGCGAGGTTGAACGTCTTGCTCGGAGCGGCGCACGTGATCGAATTGGCGGCAAACCGTTCGCTCAAGGAGGCAAACGGGATGTGGCGGTGCGGAGCAAAGACGAGATCGGCGTGAATTTCATCGGCGACGACCAGCACCTGATGGCGCAGACAAATCTCGCCGATGCGCCGAAGTTCGTCTTCGTGCCAAACACGGCCCACCGGATTATGCGGCGAACACAGGAACATCACCTTCGCCTGTCTCGCCTTCTGTTCCAAATCGTCAAAATCCACTTCATATCGGCCGTCGCGTTCGACGAGCGGATTTTCCACGACCCGGCGTCCCCAGCTCTCGATGGTGCGCTTGAACGGGTGGTACACGGGCGGTTGAATCAACACGCCGTCCCCTGGCTGCGTGAACGCTTGGACAATCACAGCCAAGGCGGGTACGACACCGGGCGCAGGGACTATCCACGAACCGTCGATGGCCCAACCGTGACGACGTCCCATCCAGGATACGATACTGTCGGTGTACGCCTGCGACTTCACGGTGTATCCGTACACGCCGTGCTGCACTCGCCGCAGCAAAGCGTCCTGAACCGCTCGCGGCGACGCAAAGTCCATATCCGCCACCCACATCGGCAGCACGTCGTCTCTGCCAAATCGCGTCGCGAGCGTGTCCCACTTGGACGTCGCTGTGTTCACTCTATCAATCACGAGGTCAAATTCCTCTAGCATTCTTTGTGTCCCCCCATGCTGTTGACGTACATGCTGTGTTCTAATCTATCATATTGAACGCCCGCGCGAACCATCGGCCGTTCGTAAAAATCGCGAAATTCAAATCAAAGGCGCATTTCCCTCTTGCGATCTCGGGCGAGTTTCACTAATGTTAATTTAAGGGGTCGGAAAACATGGTTTTATCCCCGACGACTTGAAACAAGAAGCCTAGGAGGGCATGACATGGCAAAGGATGTGCTTGTTACAACCGATTGGGTTGCCGAACACAAGAACGACGCGAACGTGGTTCTGGTTGAAGTCGACGTGGACACCACAGCATACGACAGCGGCCATATCGAAGGCGCGATCGCATGGAACTGGACGACGCAATTGAACGACCAAGTTCGCCGCGATGTGTTGAACAAAGAGCAATGGGCTGAACTGCTCAGCAAGAGCGGAGTCACCCCGGACACGTTGTTGGTTCTCTACGGGGACAACAACAACTGGTTTGCCGCATTCGCCTACTGGCAATTGAAGCTGTTCGGACACGAGAACGTGAAATTGATGAACGGCGGACGCAAGAAGTGGGAACTCGAAGGCCGTGAATTGGTCACCGCCGTTCCAAACCGTCCGGCAACCAACTATCCGGTGCCAGCTGGCGATCTCGACACATCCATCCGCGCTCGTCAAATCGACGTGCTGAACGCGCTTGGCAAAGGCAACGTCGCCCTCGTCGACGTGCGGAGTCCACAAGAGTTTACGGGCGAAGTGATTGCACCTCCAGGCATGACGGAAACGGCTCAACGCGGCGGCCACATCCCAGGCGCGGTCAACGTTCCTTGGGCAAAAGCGGTCAACGAAGACGGCACGTTCAAATCCGAAGAAGAACTCAAAGAGCTCTATAGCTCCGTAGGTGTCACGCCGGATAAGGACGTCATTGCGTACTGCCGGATCGGTGAACGTTCCTCGCATACCTGGTTTGTGCTTCGCGAACTCCTTGGCTACCAGAACGTCAAGAACTACGATGGCTCCTGGACCGAATGGGGCTCCATGGTAGGCGTGCCCATTGAGCGATAATCCAATGGGGTTTTCCACAGAACTGAAGCCGAACGCGAAGCTCTTGTTCGGAGCGATGACGCAAAAGAAACAACCGGAACTCGCTCAGTTGTTCTTCCGCTCCGAAGTTCTGAACCGCTATCGCGAGACGGAAGGTTATCGCATCATCCGCACGGACACGTCCGGCAGGGTGAGCAAACCTGGCGGCTTCAGTGTGGACTTCGGCATCAGCGGTGACGGGGACGCATACATACACATTCCCGCGCAGGCTTGGGTTTACAAGATTCCGCAAAACGAACAAGAACATTGGCTGAACCATCTGGTATCACTTCCGATGAGCGAGAATTTCCTTCGAGGTATCGTGCGTCCGGGATGTATCGATGATGGTCCCATCCGCAACTGGTAACCATCGTTGGTAACGATGGTTATGATCTGGGGAAGCCCCTCTGGGCTTCCCCAAGTTATGTTCCGACTATGTTTTGGGAGTGACAGCGAGTGGACCGGATCACCGTGACCGAATTGGAGGGGCGAACGCTGCTGACGCGCACGGGTGGTTATCTCGACGGCTACGACTATACCCTGAATCCGTACGTCGGCTGTGTGTTCGGCTGCCACTACTGTTACGTGCGGGCCATGCCGGTGGCCAGATTCCACGCTGGCGAATGGGGAACGTATGTCGACGTCAAACGGACCGTCGAACGACGATTGGATCGCGAACTCGCCGCCGCCCGCCGCAGAGGCAGCGTTCGTATCTTCATGTCTTCGGCGACCGATCCGTACCAACCCATGGAAGCCAGATTCCGCGTGACACGCAGCGTCCTCGACGCACTGATTCGACAACCAGAGGCATTCGATTTTCTCTTTATCCAAACGAGGTCCCCGTTGGTGACCGCGGACCTGGAGCGAATCCGGGCGCTCGGCGACAAGGCGCTCGTTTCGATCACGGTGGAGACGGATCTGGACGATGTCCGCAAGCGTTTCTCACCAGCCGCGCCGCCGATTCCACTGCGGCTTCGGGCACTTTACACGTTGCGTGAAGCCGGAATACGGACGCAGGCGGCGGTGGCACCGGTCCTGCCGATGAGCGACGACTTCGGCCGCCGTCTCGCCGACGTGGTGGACGACGTCGTGATCGACAGCCTGTTCACTGGAGACGGCGCGAATGGCCGCAGGTCGCGAAGCTTTCGACTCGAGGAACGATACACGGACGAAGAACGAACCGTGTGGTGGGACGGTTGTCCCGACCAGCGAGCCTACGAAAGAATCGCCAGGTACTTTCCGAAAGAGCACATTTTTCTGAGCCGCGACGGATTTCTTCCGCCGTCGCTCCGGCAGACCGATTCGTGACCGCGCGAAAAAAAACGCGATGCCTGCATACGCATAGACACCGCGGTATCGAAATCATATGTCGTCTAAGTGTCGGAACACCGTCCAGGCAACGGCAGGAAGAGCGTCAATGCTGCGCCTGCAAGTGCATGAACAGCGGATCGATTCGGCCTTCCCGCTTCGCCGACACTTCACATTCTTCAGAGCAGAATCCAGCCGTCATCTGCTCGCACTGCTCACAGCAAATGTGCTGACGGTGACAGTCCAAGTAAGCGCAATTGATATATCGATCACTCGGCTGCCCGCAGTGACTGCAATGCGCGATCACGGTGTCTTCATCCGTGTGATTGATTCGCACCGCGATTCGACCGTCAAACACGTAACACTTGCCGTCGAACAGATGGCCTTTGACCTTTGGATCTTTCCCATAGGTCACAATGCCGCCGTCCAATTGATACACTTCATCGAGACCCTGCTTCAACAGGTATCCGGAGAGTTTTTCACAGCGAATGCCACCCGTACAGTACGTCAAAACCTTTTTCCCTTGGAATTCATCGCGGTGCGCTTGAATCCACTCCGGAAACTCCCGAAAAGTGCGAACATCCGGGCGAATCGCCTTGCGAAAGTGGCCAATCTCGTACTCGTAATCGTTCCGACCGTCAAGAACGACCACGTCGTCCCGCTGCAACATCTCGTGGAATTCCTCGGGTGACAGACGTTTGCCGGTCAACTCGTTGGGATTGACCGATTCGACACCGAAGTACACAATTTCCCGCTTGTGACGAACCGACATCCGCCTGAACGCGTGTTCAGAGGCTTCGTCGACCTTGAAGATCATATCGGCAAATCGCGGGTCTTGATGCATGAAGTGCATGTACGCCGCCGTCGCGCGTTTCAACCCTGAAACGGTGCCGTTGATTCCTTCCTTGGCCACAATGATCCTGCCGCGGAGGCCAAGCTGTTCGCACAGCGTGAGGTGTTCCGCAACAAACGCGTCGGGATCTTCGATCTGCACGTATTTATAGTAAAGTAAAATCTCGTAATCGAGCATGTCGCTTCCCCCTTCGCCCTTGCACAATCATTAGCTGCTGGTCGAGTTCCCTGTCGCGCTGCTCGATTGGCTTACTTCGTTTGGACTTGCGATGAGCCATTTGCCATCGACTTTCTTGACGTAGAGAACGCCGCCTTGTTCACTTGAAAACTGAACCTGTGCCAAGTCGCCTTGTTCGCCGGTCAATGCAAAGGACGATTCAGCAGGATCCATCGAAAGATACAAGTTGTACAGTGAAGCATGCCAACCTGGCGTGTTTTGGAATGTCGGCGTCATCAATTTCTTCGCTTGATCAAACTCCTGCAATTCGACAAAGCCAATGAAGCGCTCCACCGTATTGAGCGGCGTGTTGCTTCGTTGGTCATTCAAGATGGACCGCAATAAGAAGAATGAGCCAAACCCCAATATGAGCACTGACACGACGAGAATGATGAAACTATTCGTCCGAGCGCGGCTGCGCCTCTGTTGCGTCTGTGTATTCAATCTCAAACCTCCAAGAAAAAGATCGACCACGCCAAAGCCCTCCGGCCAGCGCCCGATACGCTGGGACAGAGGGCTCGGCCGTCTTTACTTTCGCAACCATGCACCAATCGCACGATACGTAACTTGTCGGTTCATCGCGGCGATGGAAGTCGTCAGTGGAATGCCTTTTGGACAAACTTGGACACAGTTTTGGGCATTTCCACACTCGTGGATGCCGCCTTCGCCCATCAAAGCCTCCAAACGGTCTTCCTTGTTCATGGCACCCGTCGGATGCATGTTGAACAGTCTCGCTTGCGAAATCGCAAAGGGTCCGATAAATGAATTCTTGTCATTGACATTCGGACAGGCCTCCACGCACGCGCCGCACGTGAAGCAACGCGAAAGTTCGTAGGCGATCTGCTGATCCGACGCGGACATCCGCGGCCCTGGCCCCAAATCGTACGTCCCGTCGATGGGCACCCACGCCTTCACTTTCTTCAGCGCGTCGAACATGCGGCTGCGATCCACGACCAAATCACGAACCACGGGGAACGTCCGCATCGGCCGCAGCCGAATGGGCTGCTCCAGTTTGTCCACGAGAGTCGAACACGCCTGGCGCGGCTTGCCGTTGATGACCATGGTGCACGCTCCGCAGATCTCTTCCAGACAGTTCATTTCCCATGTGACCGGGGCGATCGGCTCGCCCTTCTTGTTGACCGGATTGCGCTGAATCTCCATCAAACACGCAATCACGTTCATTCCAGGCCTGTACGGAACTTCAAATTCTTCCGTATACGCCGGTGATTCGGCGTCCTTTTGACGTTCGATAATCAGGTGGACCGTCCTCGTGTCTTGAGCTGTTGTTTCCATATTCACGCTCATTCCTTGGTGGCCTCCTTGCTGACCGCATAGTTGCGCAACCGCGGTTTAATCAGCGACACGTCCACGTCCTCGTAGGAAATCTTCGGGCCGTCCGGCGTGTGTTCCGCAATGGTCGTCTTCAGGAACCGCTCGTCGTCGCGTTCCGGAAATTCCGGTTTGTAGTGGGCGCCGCGGCTCTCGTCCCGATAGAGCGCGCCAAGCGTGATGACGCGGGCCATCACCAGCATGTTTTTCAAGTGACGCGTGAACTGCGCCATCTGATTTTCCCAACGCGACCTGTCAGCCATGTTGATCCGTTTAAACCGCTCCTGCAGTTCGAGGATCTTTTCGTCGGTCTGGCGCAGCCGCTCGTTCACACGGACGACAGTGACGTTGTCATTCATCCACTGCCCCAGTTCGCGGTGCAACTGGTATGGGTTTTCGTCTCCCTCCATGCGGAGGATGTCCTCAAACTCGTCCTGATATTTCTTCTGATACGATTCAAACAGCGATTCCGGCAGACTGTCGACCGACCTCTTCACGTTCTTGGCGTAGCGAACGGCATTGGGTCCGGCGATCATGCCGCCATAAATACATGAAAGAAGCGAGTTTGCACCGAGACGGTTTGCGCCGTGGTATTGATACTCGGCTTCGCCGGCCGCAAACAGCCCAGGAATATTGGTCATCTGATCGATATCGACCCAAAGTCCGCCCATCGTATAGTGCACGGCCGGGAAGATGCGCATGGGCACCTTGCGCGGGTCGTCGCCGACGAACTTCTCGTAGATGTCCAGAATGTTGCCGAGTTTCACGTTGAGGACATTGGCCGGAATGTGGGAGAGATCGAGATAAACCTGATTTTCTCCATTCACCCCGAGCCCCATCTCGACGCACACTTTGTGAATGGCCCGAGTCGCTACGTCGCGAGGCACGAGGTTTCCGTATTCCGGATACATTTCTTCAAGGAAGTACCACGGCTTGCCGTCCTTGTAGGTCCAGATGCGACCACCCTCGCCGCGCGCGGACTCGGACATCAGGCGAAGCTTGTCGTCTCCCGGTATCGCGGTTGGGTGCACCTGAATCATCTCGCCGTTTGCGTACTTCACGCCTTGCTGATACAGTTCCGAACCGGCCGATCCGGTGTTGATCATGGAGTTTGTGCTCTTTCCGAAGATCAAACCGTTGCCGCCGGTGCACATGACAACCGCGTCAGACTTGAAATAGTGTATCTCCATCGAGCGCAAATCCTGCGCACAAATCCCACGGCAAATCTGTTCGTCGTCGAGGACCGCGCCAAGAAAATCCCAGCCCTCGTATTTCTCTACGAGACCAGCTACCTCGTAGCGGCGAACCTGCTCGTCGAGCGCGTACAGCAACTGCTGACCCGTCGAAGCGCCGGCAAACGCCGTCCGATGGTGTTTCGTGCCGCCGAAACGCCGAAAATCGAGTAATCCTTCAGGTGTCCGGTTGAACATCACGCCCATGCGGTCCATCAGGTGGATAATCGCAGGCGCAGCTTCGCACATGCCAAGCACCTGCCGCTGGTTCGCCAGGAAGTCGCCGCCGTATATGGTATCGTCGAAGTGTTCCCACGGCGAGTCGCCCTCGCCCTTGGTGTTTACCGCTCCGTTGATGCCGCCTTGGGCGCAAACGGAGTGGGAACGTTTTACGGGAACAAGTGAAAATAGTTTAACTGGAACGCCTGCTTCAGCGATTTTGATCGTCGTCATAAGGCCAGCCAGTCCGCCGCCGACAACGATGATCGTCTGTTCTGCCACGATGAAGTTCCCTCCCATGCTCCCTGTCCTGTATCGGTCAAATGGGCGAAGACCCTTAGGCCGAATGTGTAAACGCGATAAGGGACGCGACGCCCATACCTGCCAATACGACGAACACAATCATGGTCACCCAAGCTGTGATCTTCTGAGCGCGGGCGCCAACCGTAATACCCCAGTGGATGCAAAAGGACCAGAGGCCGTTTGCAAAATGGAACGTCGCCGCGACGACGCCAACCACCATGAACCAGAAGTACGCAGGATTGGATACGAGGTTGTGAACCATGTCGAAGGTCGGCGCATTGCCAGAAAAACGCGTGGTCCACAGGTGGAAAATAATGAACACAAACGTAATCACGCCCGTGATCCGCTGCACAGTGAACAACACATTTCTCGCCCACGAATACTGGCCCGCGTTGTACCCGGAAACGAACGCCACGTACAACCCAAAGACACCGTGATAGGTGATGGGTAGAAAGATAAAGAAGAATTCGATGAAGTGAAGCAACGGCAAAGATTGAATGGCTTCGACAGCGTTGTTGTACGAAGCTGCGCCATCAAGCGCTGTCGCATTGGTGAACAGGTGCTCCAACAAAAATAGCCCAACCGGAATCACACCGGACAACGTATGTAACCGCCGCCACAGAAATTCCCGATTGCCGCGCGATGCTTGGGCCACTGCCACAAAGTTTCCTCCTTTCGACTCCTAGCCAGTTCTCGTTGCATATGTAACGGTAGCCGCTGGACGGCTACCTACCGGATAGGGTACTTCTTGTGTTCGTAGAAGCGCGTGACGGAGTTGTCGATCACGTCGCATCACGAACTCGTATTTGCACCTACTAAATTGTAATGATTGGTGTCGAACGGGTCAAGAAATGTCGTGCTCCACAGAAGGCGCATCTGAGCCGCCGGCGGCTTCCGACACGCCCAGCGAACTCCGGACGTGATCGAGAACCGATGACGCCAGCTTGTCGCCGATGCCGAGACCGCGAAAATCGTCCATGGAAGCCTCCGCGATCGCCTTCACGGAGCCAAAATGACGAAGCAACGCCTTTCGCCGCTCAGGGCCAACGCCGGGTATCTCGTCGAGGATCGACGTCAGCCCAGTGCGTTTGCGCGTCTGCCTGTGAAAGTCGACGGCGAAGCGGTGAACCTCGTCCTGAATGCGCTCGAGCAAGTAGAAAGCCTGCGAGTGCCGTCCAATTTGGACAGGCGCGTCCTCGTCCATAAAGAACAACTGACTCGTCCGATGTCGATCGTCCTTGGCGAGACCACAGACGGGAATGTCGAGTCCCAGTTCACCTTCAATCACTTCGAGCGCCGCCGCCAACTGGCCCTTGCCGCCGTCGATCACGACGAGGTCGGGCAACGCTTTGCCCTCGCGCTGCAGACGACTGTAGCGACGCCGGATCACCTCTCGCATCGAATTGTAGTCGTCCGGCCCAGTGACCGATTTGATCTTGTACTTTCGGTATTCCGATCTCGCCGGCTTTCCGTCGATAAAGACGACCATCGCCGCCACCGCGTCGGCCCCTTGGATATTCGAGTTGTCGAACGACTCGATGCGCCTTGGCGGGGCGATCGCCAGGACGTCGCCGAGTTCCATGATCGCCCCCAGCGTACGATCCATATTCTTCTCAATCAGCCGCAGTTTTTCCTCGAGTGCCTGCCGGGCGTTTTCCGTCGCCAACGCGACGAAATCCCGCTTCTGTCCACGCTTCGGCTGAAGCACTTTCGCATCCAGCACCATCTCCAACGCTTCGCTCGGCACGCCCTCAGGCAGCAGAATCTCGCTCGGCACGTCGGCGCGCTCGTGGTAGAACTGTTCGACGTAGGACATGAAATCGACGACGGGATCGTCGTAATGCGGCATGATCACGACGGAGCGTTCAATCAGTTTGCCGCTGCGCACATAGAACACCTGAATGCTGAGCAGTCCTTTGTCTTCGGCGAAGCCGAACACGTCGCGATCGATCCCGTCCGGCGTCGTCATCTTCTGATCTTCCATCACCTGTTCGATATGACGAATTTGATCCCGCAACTCCGACGCGCGTTCGAACTCAAGCGCGTCAGCGGCTTCCGTCATCTTCGCGGTCAAATCGCGCACGACCTCGCGATGTCCGCCGTTCAAGAAGCTGGTGATTTCCTTGGTCATTTGCTGATACGTTTCGTCCGGCACCTCAAATTCACACGGAGCCAAACACTGATGAATGTGGTAGTAAAGACAGACTTGCTTCTTGAGCGTCTTGCACTTGCGCAGCGGGTACAGGCGATCCAGCAGGCGCTTCGTCGCTTGCGCGGAGAAGGCGCTCGGATAAGGGCCAAAATACTTCGCGCCGTCCTTCTTCACGCGCCGCACAATCTGCAACCGCGGATGGCGCTCGCGCGTCAATTTGATGTACGGGTACGTCTTGTCATCTCGCAGCATGATGTTGTAAGGCGGCGTGTGCTGCTTGATCAGGTTGCACTCCAACACCAGCGCCTCCGCCACCGTATCGGTGACGATATATTCGAAGTCGCAGATATTCGAGACGAGCGCTTGTGTCTTGCGATCGTGCGATCCCGTAAAGTACGACCTCACCCGATTACGAAGGACTTTCGCCTTGCCGACGTACAGAATCTCCCCGGCGCTTCCTTTCATCAGGTAGACACCGGGCTTCGTCGGAAGCAGAGCGAGCTTATCTTGAAGCATTTGATTCACGGTCGCTCACCTCATCACTACTGAACCCTTGCAATGACCAAATCACTGCCTCCGCCGACGCGTTCAACCCAGGCCAAATACGATCCGCTGACGCCGAACGCGTCAATCGGCGTGTTCAGGTTGTCAGCCGCCACCGACGCCTTCGTGGTCGCGAGCGGAGCCATCAATAACTGCATCTCTTCATTGTCGCTCGAATCCGGCGTCGTTTCCACCCACCACAATGATCCAGAAACCCCTTCAACCGCCCAGTGCGCCTGTCCATCGACCGGAGGTCCGTAGTAGCGGTTGAGTGATCCGTCCTGCGAGAGCGAGTACCAAACGGCCGTATTGTTGTCGGACGTCGTGTCCTTTCCGGCAATGCCTTGGAACATCAAACCATTCGAAATCACGATGGGCGACTGCATCAACCCAAACGACGCCGGAATCGATTTTTCGTACGTCAATGCCCGCAACGGATCCGTGCCAGACAGGGAATACAGCTGTATCGGCAACCCGAGCGGCGCTTCGCCGGCAACCGTGGACAAACCTCGCTGCACCGCGATCTCCCCGTCGCCGACGGCGACGACGGCACGATTCGAAACGCCTTTTTCCGGCGCGATCGTGTCGACAATACTGTACTTGCCGTTTGAACGATTCATCGCATAGATTTGGACGATCTGATCTTGGCCAGGACCTTGGTCTGTCCAAGTGACCACTGTAACCAACCACTGACGCATCGCGGAAATGGACCATTGCGCAATCGACCACGACGCGTCGTCCGTGGAGCCCGTGCGCGCTGTGGGCGGCACCAGTTCAAACGAGTACGCGTTTCCGTCCTCGACGCGAAGGGAGCTGCCCATGGCAAAACTGTGGTGATACACGCTGATTCGCGGCCAACTGTTGGCAGGTTCCTGTAAGACGCCGAAATACACGTCGCCTTCGTCGATCGCGACATGGTCGAGATCGACGTTTTCTCCCTTGGGAAGTTGATAAATGGCCGCTTGCGTCACCGGCAAATCGCCGACGTCGCGGGGCAAGTTCGGCCCTTGCGACTGTTTGGAGGAACTCTGCGGCAACTTCGGATGCATGTAGGACGCGAGTTCCGAACTGCCGCCGTAGATGGCCGCGCCTACACCCACTATGGCGAGCGCGACGACACCAACTCGAGCCCATGTTGGCCCACGATGGTGCCGCATGGCCTCCTGCATCGCGATATTGGCTCGCATCACCTGAACCGTCCGCGACAGCAGAGAAACCGGAATTTGCACCTGCTCCGCTTCGTCACTCTCCGGATCGCCACCGGCACCATCATCGCCCTCGATCGCGCCGTCACTCGTTCCGTCCGCAGACGGATCGCCATCCGATGCAGTTTTCCGGACGAATTCCTCGATGGGCACGACCTCATCCTCAATCGGCCCTTCCAACAAGCGATGCGGTATCGAGGAGCTCTCCACTTGCTCGATACAACTCTGGATAAACCCGTCCGAAAGAATGACTGCTTCTGGCCTTGTCAGTTTGAGGATTGCAACGACAAAGACCTGAAGAAAAGCCTCTTCCGCCTCCAACGCGTCGTCGTGCCGACGCAGTACAGCCTTCCACACGTCTGCGGCGTAGCGTTCCAACAGTTTGTCGACAAGGTTTCTACGCTCGCCACCCGACAGGTTCTTGCGCATTCGCGCCGCCTCTTTCGTGCATGTACATGTCATCACATGTCAATAGATCTCTGTATCATGATAACGGAGTCGCAGGCCGATTCCCAGTCTGGGATGATCCGCATCGGGCAGCATTGGACCGCAAAAAAGGCTGGCCAACCGCTTCAGCGTCTGGCGCAGCCCTGTCACTTCGTATCATTCATTGGTGGGTCATGAAGGACTCGAACCTTCAACCTGCCGATTAAGAGTCGGATGCTCTACCAATTGAGCTAATGACCCTCATCATCCATGGTGGTGACCCTAAGGGGATTCGAACCCCTATTACCGCCGTGAGAGGGCGGCGTCCTGAACCATTAGACGATAGGGCCTGATGGCTGCCGAACTAGGACTCGAACCTAGACTAACTGAGTCAGAGTCAGTCGTGCTACCATTACACCATTCGGCATCAGAACGAGTGTCAACGCCTTAAAATATACTCGCCCTTAGCCCATTTGTCAACACGCGGAGAATCTATTTTTGCAGGTTGACCAATTCGCCCCGCTCAATCAAATCCGCTGCCGCATTCAACCGCTGCACCGATGCTTCGCGGCCCAGCAGCGCCATCACGTCGAACAATCCCGGACCAACGGTCATACCCGTCAGCGCGAGGCGCGTCGGATGAATTAACTCCCCGCCCTTGACCTGCAACTCCTCAATCAACTCGCGAAACGCGCGTTCGATCACGACCGTCGTAAAGGGCGCCACAGTCTGCAGTCTGTCGGCTACCAAGCGCAAACGATGCGGAACGTCCTGCCCGCTGAATTGCTTTTGAACACCCTTCGCGTCGTACGTGTTGACCTTTGCGAAATAAGGACGGACGCCATCCATCACATCGGTCCAATTGCGGCTGCGCGACAGGACGAACTCCGTCACCGTGCGAATCCAGGCGATGGTTGATCGATCGACCTCGTCAGCCCGGACATACCCCGACTCCACCCATGTCGGCCAGAGTTTCGCCACGACCGCATCGGGCGACTGGGATCGAAAATAGTGCGCGTTCAGCCACTCCAGCTTCTTCACATCGTAAATCGCGGCGTGCTTGGTGACGCGATCCAACTGAAACAGTTGAACGGCCTCATCCCGGCTGACGATCTCCTTGTCCTCTCCCGGCGAAAATCCCAGCAGCAGCAGATAATTGACCAAAGCCTCGGGTAAAATGCCCGCTTCGCGGTATTCGGAAACCGACGTGGCGCCATGCCGCTTGCTCAATTTGCTGCGATCCGGCGCCAGAATCATGGGCACATGGGCAAACAACGGCACTTCCACACCAAATGCTTGAAACAGCGCGACGTGCCGCGGCGTGTTCGACAGATGCTCCTCCGCCCGAATGACGTGCGAGATCTCCATCGCAGCGTCGTCTACACACGACGCAAAGTGATAGGTTGGCGTGCCATCCGCCTTCCAGATGATAAAATCGTCGATCTCGGAATTCTGAAACACAACATCGCCGCGAATCAGATCGCGCACCGTGGTCTCACCCGCCTCCGAGACACGAAGGCGATACACGTGCGCTTCTCCCGCTTCGATCCGGCGGTCCGCCTCTTCCCGAGGAATATGCCGACAACGCCCCGAATAGCGAGGCGCCCTTCCCTTCCGTTGCGCTTCCTCCCGCTCCGCCTGGAGCTGTTCAGCCGTACAAAAGCAAGGGTAGATGTGATCGGTCGCCTTGAGCTGCTCCAAGTATGTACGGTACACGTCGATTCGCTCGGATTGCCGATAGGGTCCAAACGTCCCGCCGACATCGGGACCCTCGTCCCAACCGATGCCGAGCCAACGAAGCGAATCGAGAATCTGTTGATACGACGCTTCTGTCGATCTCGCACGGTCTGTATCGTCGATTCTCAACACAAACGTCCCTTTTTGCTGCCGAGCAAACAACCAATTGAAGTACGCAGTCCGAGCCCCACCAATATGCAAAGCGCCAGTTGGGCTAGGCGCAAAACGCACTCTGATCTGCTTTCCCATCCCGTCAAAACCTCCTGCATGGATACCCTGTCATCGTGAGCGCACAATACGAATGAGGTGAAACCAATGACCAAACGTCTGAAGCGCGACGCCGATGTTCAAAATCGAGACATAGACAGCCCAAATTCGGGAAGCTACGACCCAGGTCCAATCGAAGAAGGCGAAACAGACTACCCCACCGCCGAATTGTGGGAAGCCCAATCCGCCACATACGATCTCGCCGTCGAAGAATTTCCGGACGGCCCTTACGGAGCAGCGACCAACGCCAGCCGCTTAGGCAAGAGCTCGGACTGGCTGCCAGGGCAAGCCGTGTCCGGGCGTTACCGCGACGCCAACATGATTCGCTCGGATCGACATGTCGCGTTGCATGAACCCGAATCCGATGCGCCAGAGAACACGCTGGAGAGCGAAAACTAAAACTCGCCAGCCTCGAGCCAGCGAGACGGCCTGGTTCAGCCGCTCACAACAACGGATGGCTGCTGGATCATGGCTCACACCATTGCCAACAACCTCCTATTGTCCGATATAACCAGGCTAGGTAACATAATAACACGAACAGTCAATTCTTTATTGCGCGCGGCCCCCTAATCCGGTTGGTTTACCAAGGGGGCCGTCGTGCTTCTTCCCATCATGCGCTCGAGATGACCCGAGCATACACTCAAACGGTGCGCCTCAACCCTTCGATACATAGGTCATTTTCCGCTTCCGTGCCAAATGTGATACGCACATACGCGTCGAGTCCCGGGTAACCCGCGCGCAGCAAGATGCCCTCTTTACGCAGGGCCTCGAACACGCGAACACCGTCGCCGACGTCGACCAACACGAAGTTTGCCTCCGTGGGCACGCAGCGCATGCCATACTCGTTGAGAACTTCATATTGCTTCCTGCTCTGCATGGCCAACTGCTTTGAACGTTTCACGTGCTCGACATCTTGCAAAGCGGCGATGGCCCCAACCTGCGCGATTCGATTGACGTTAAACGGCTCCCGCACTCGATGCATGAACGAAAACACTTCCGGGTTGCCCAAGGCGTAACCAACGCGCAGCCCAGCCAGTCCATACAGCTTCGAAAACGTATATAGACAACATAGATTCGGTCGGGACAGCAGCCTCGGCTCGAATTGAAACCGATCAGCCGACGTCGCATAGTTGTCGTAGGCCATGTCGACAACGACGAATACGTGTTCCGGCAAACGCTCCATCAACCACGAAAACTCCGCCTGCCGCAAAACCGTGCCTGTCGGGTTGTTCGGCGTACACAGGTACAACAGTTTCGTCCGCGGCGTCACCGCCGCCAGCATGCGTTCGACATCGTACGTGAAATCGGCCTTCAACGGCACGGAAACGACCTTCGCCTTCATGATGTGCGCACCAAACGCGTACTGCGAAAACGACGGAAACGGCATCACGATTTCATCCGAATCATCCAAAAATGTCTCGGAGATCAGCTTGATAATATCGTCCGATCCGTTGCCAACGAACACATTGGAAGGCGCCACGCCGTGGTGTGCCGCGATGGCTTCGCGAACCAAATCGCTCCCACCATCAGGATATAGATGCAATTTCGGCAATTCCGCCTGCATGGCTTGAACGGCAAGCGGCGACGGTCCCAACGTATTTTCGTTCGAATTCAGCTTCACAAGCGGCCGATTGCCGAGTTCCCTGCGCAACTGTTCGTCGCTGAGACCAGGCTTGTATGGCTCGATGTCTTTCAAATTTTGACGAACTTGCTGACCCGTGTTGAACAATCCAACGCACCCCCACAAAAACCTATCCATCTATTGTAGATGACCAGCCGCCCCTCGACTAGTCCAAGTTTCCGTTCGATCACGCGCGAATCGACGGCTGCTGCGGAGGCGTCGCCGCCTTTGGGGGCGCGTCCCCACCGGACTTGGTTGTCTGGCCCAAACCAGCGGACAAGGCAAACTTCCACGTCTGTTCGACGGTCAATCCTGAGCGCTTCACTTTGTCGCGCGGCACAATCACCGTGGTTCCAGCGAACTGAAACGCGTTCGGCAAATAGACGGACACATGTGTTCCATCGGGATCGATGGACTCAGGCAATTGCTCGGATGTGATAAATCCCAAAACCCTCGCCCGCTCATCCGGCCATTCGACGATCACCGGCGTTTGAAACGCGTTTTTGCGATTGAATAAATTGTCGATCAATTCCTTGGCAGTCGTGTACAGGGTGCTGATGACGGGAATCCGCATGAACAGTTTATCCGCCCATGAGAACAGCACGCGGCTGATGTAGATTCGCGAGAGAAATCCGAAAAAGACAATGGCGACCAGCACGATGGCAAAACCTAAGCCTGGGATGTGCAAATAGACCCACGGAATGTACCAGCTAACCAACCCATCCACTTGATTGACGACAAATACAACAACCCAAATCGCGAAAGCGAATGGCAGGACAGTTGCCAAACCGATCCCAAAATGCCGACCAATCACGCGAACAAGCCATCTCATCGGATTCACTCCTTCATGGCAGACTGTAAAAACCGACCGCGAGCACGGCATACGCGCCAACTGCCATAGCGCCTTCCAACCAATTCGATTCCCCGTCCAACATGAGGACGATGACCAGCATGACGGCCACGACCATGCTGATCACTTCGGGCCACGAAAAGACGAAGGTCATCGGTGTGGCAAAGACGAGTCCGAGGAAGAACAGCACGGGCGCGATGAACATCGCCACTTGAAGCGTGCTGCCCACGGCAATCTCCAATGACAGGTCCAGGCGGTCTTTCCACGCCATCCACACAGACGACGCGTGCTCGGCGGCATTGCCGATGATGGCGACCACAACGACACCGATAAACACCTCGCTCCAGCCCAAGCGAGTCGCAATCTCCCTGACGTTGTCCACCAACCAGTCGCTTTCCAAACTGACCATGACCGTCGCCGCCAACAGCATCAGCAACGATGACCACAGACGGCCATGAGCGTCTGTCTCACCCTCTTCCGGCGGGGGGACGGACGCCAGCACATCGCGATGCGTAAACAGGCTGAAATACAGGCCCAGCAAATAGATCACCAACGACACCGTCGCCACGCCGAAGGAAAGCGTCATGGACGACGAGTGCGGCGACGTACGCGCAAAAATGGTCGGAATCACAAACGCCACACCAACGCCGAGCATCAGCATGCCCGAGTTGCTGCGCGCGACCCGAATATTGAACTCCTGAATCGGATGGCGAATGCCGCCGATAAAAAAACTCAATCCAAGGACGAACAGCAGGTTTCCAATCACGGAGCCCGTGATCGACGCCTTGACGAGCGTCGTGAGCCCCTCGCGCAACGAGAAGATGCCGATGATTAACTCCACTGCGTTGCCGAACGTCGCCGACAGAAGACCACCTAAACGAGCACCCGCGTGGGCTGCGATGGTTTCGGTCGAACGCCCCATCATCGCGGCCAGTGGAATGATGGCAACGGCAGCGGCAAAGAATTGAAGGAGCGCGTTGTCCGTGGCGGATCGAACCACGATGCTGCACGCTACAAAAATGACAGCGACTATCGTCATTACGCGATTCAACGGGCCGACACCTACTCTTTTTCAATCGTACCACGATGCTAACAGAATTCGCCTGAATTCTCACCATCATCATCATCGTGCACCTACGTAGTGTGGTACAATGACCAGAAACCATTCTATCCACGAGCGGCTGCGACGGGAGGCACTCGCCAATGTATCAATTTCCGAAAGTCAAATCTTTGCGGGGCGAATTAAAACGAACTGAAATCCGCAATCGTGTTCGATACCAGCTTACGACGAAAGAATTTATTCAGCAACGTGGACGCACCACGTATCGAATCGCCATCGACAATATTCTCGGCTTCATTGAATGCAGTGACAGCGAATTTTCCCGGCACTTGGCTCCAGGCATAGGATATGAGCCGGACCGTTTCGGACGGGCCTACAAAATTGTCGCGAGCCTGCTGCATCATGTGACGGACAACGGCGTGATCGAACAGACGCATGTGTCCTTCTACACCAGACTGTCCGCGAGTTTTGCCAAGCAACTGGAATCGATTCTCGCCGCCGGCAAGGCGCCTATCCAATGACGCCAAAAGCGTCAATAGTTCCGCCAATCGTCCTCGTCGAGCGAGTGATCGCGCCGACGCCTCGCTCGAATTCTCCGCACGATCCACCGCAGTCCGACGATCACGGCACACGCGGCGACGACGCAGTATGCGCCGATCATCAACTGCGAAATGTGCAACTTCGAATTCAGCCAGGAAGCCAATTCGTACGCCGCGATGGCGATGGCGGCAAACATCCAATCTGGAAAACCATATCTCATGGTGACCTCCGTGAAGCGATATTCGAATCATCCAATTCACCCAAGAGCGACAGTTGCGTCGAATGAACGAGATTCGGCCGGGCCAATCGCGACACCCCGAGCAGTTCCGCCCAGTCGAACGCGTTCCAGACCGCGTCATTGTTTGAATTGTTGTTCATCAACACGTGAAACTCGGCGGCGTCACTGGCCAGTTTGGTGACCGTCGGCAGCAGGTCCAGAATCTCGTGTTTCGAATATCGATAGTCAAAACGTTCCTTTGACGATTTCAGCCCCGGCTTGTCCCACGTCTCGGCATTTCTTCCATGCATGCGCAGAATTCCGAGGGCCTCGTTCGTCACGGCTGGCACCAGAGGCACACAACCGTTCCCCTTGTTTGGTTCGTCGCACACCACGTGTGTCGCGCGCATGGATCGAAGCCAGCTCAACGTCTTCGATTGGCGTTCCGGGCCGTCAAACCAACTGCGCTCGCGAAACTCCACCGCGACAGGAATATCGCGGCAAAATTCGACGAGGCGTTCCACGATGGCCCTGTTGCGCCTCGTCGCGTCAAACCACGGCGGAAACTGAAGCAGGACGGCGGCCAATTGCCCTCGCTCGCACACGGGTCGCAAACTGTCTAAAAATGTCGAAGCCATCCGATGCCGTTCATCGCGCGACAGGCCCCGTACGTGCATCGTCATAGCTCCATGCGCCTTCACATGAAACAGGAACGATTCGTCCACCATGTCAAGCCAGCGCTGCCAGGTTCCTTCTTTTAAGAACCCGTAAAACGTGCTGTCGATCTCGACGACCGAAAAATACCTGGCATAATACCGGAGTCGCTCCTGTGGAGGAAGGGATTTCGGATAGAAGGACTCGTGATCTGCAAATGCGCAAGTTCCCGCCCGTATCCGCATGCCCAATGCCAGTCCTCCTCGACGCTGTATTGCATACCGCCAACCGCAGACGCGGCTGCCGAATTTTGACCCACATCTCGGTTCGTCGCTATAATACGGTTGTCACTTGCACATACAATCCTACCATATTGGAGTGAACCCAATGGCAAACAACCAACACGCAATTCGCTGCCCTCATTGTGATCATACGTGGTTTCGCGAAGAACGCCAAGTTCAGTTGGACTCGAGTGTTGTGATCCGCGAGGACTTGCCTCTTGCCGCCCGCACCTTGTCGGAACGCTATCAATACGTGTGCGTCAACTGCAATCAGGTCTTGGAGCACAAATAAGCCGCTGCATCCATTCTCCCTGTATAAATTCACCCATCTCCTCAGACAATACAATGGCTTGTACATTGGACGCAGGATACCGAGGAGATGGGAGTGTCATCAATGTCCAAACGGACGACCAAACCCACGGTACGCAGCAAAGCGCTCCGAATCGCCGCATGCCTGTTCGGAGCAGGCGCGACCATCACCGGCATCATTCTTTCCCAAAGTCATACCGAGTCGAAACTGTTCCCAAGACGCGAAGCGACTGCGCAAACCGTCCCGCCATTCGACAGGACCGAAACGGTGCGTACACAGGTACCAACCACGCTGCCAGGACGCCAAACCTTCCTTTTAATCGGAAGCGACGAACGGGTTCAATCCGCAGGCGGCAATTCGGACGTCCTGTGCGTCGTCAGTCTGGACCATGAGCACAAGCGAATCGAAATGTTGTCCATCCCGCGCGACACACAAGTCGCGTTTCCAGATGGCAGATACCACAAGATCAACGACGCCTTGGCGGCAGGCGGTCCAAGTTTGACCTGTCGAATCGTCGAGTCTCTGATCGGCATTCCCATCGATCACTACGCCGTCACGGAATTCGACGGCTTGGTTCACATTGTGAATCGATTGGGCGGACTCGATCTCGACGTTCCGCGCAACATGTACTATCGGACAGGCGACAAAGTGCACGGGGTGATTCGGCTTCACAAAGGCAAACAGCACGTCAATGGCGAACAAGCCCTGGGCTTCGTTCGTTTTCGCCACGACGCGCTGGGGGATATCGGACGAACCGAACGCCAACAAGCGTTCCTGGTCGCCCTCAAAGATCAGTTGCTCCGTCCGGAATCCTTGCCCAAGTTGCCGGCCATCGCGATGGACATCATCCACAGCGTCAATACGGACGCGCCGCCGTTGTATCTCGGCATGTTGATTGCGCAGTCGCATCGACTCAAAGCGTATCAGACCATTCACGCCACGCTGCCCGGCTCGTTCCACGACCCGCAGTCAGACAGCCCAGGCGATTTGAGCTATTGGATCGTCAATCCCAAAGAAGCTCGATATGTCGCCAAACAATTTTTTGTCGACGGGATCGTTCCGAAGAACCCCATTCAGGATCCCATCGTGACAAAAACGTGGCAAGCACCGTCGGATGTGAGCCTGAACTCAGGAGCGGACTCTTGAAGCGGATGTCTCTTCCCGCGTGACGACGATATCGTATCGCTTGGCCTTGTCGACTTCGCGCCACGTCACGCGGTTGTTCATCAAGTACGACCAGACCGTCGAAACCAGGATGCCAACAGCCTGTCCTATCGGCACGGACACACCCGCCAATTTCAGCACGTGCATGACGAGCGTCGTAATGGCGATTCCGACAAGCGAGATGCCGACGAACAAAGGCAACTTCACATTCCACTTATGCCCTTCGCCTTTGGAGCGCCAGGTGATCTGATCATTCCAAATGTAGTTGCTCAACATCGCCACCAACGATGCGATGACGGATGCTCTCATATCGGACAAATGCACACCGTAGAGAAGGATCATGAGAACGATCTCGTTGACGACCACACCACTCAGCCCAATCAGACAAAACAGGAAAAACCGCCGATCCAATGGACTCTGCGAAACCAGTCGCACAAGGTGACGAAAATAATTCCACTGTTCCTTCAAACTCATTTTCGATTCGCCCGCATCCCTCGCAAGAAACGCGTAACCCAATTCGTGAACCGTTCGGTAGTTCCCCTTCACAAGAATCTCAATGAGGATTTTCCACCCAATCGGGTTTAAGTCCGCCCCTCGCAGAACGTCTCTGCGCAACCCAAAAAAGCCGCTGGTGCAGTCCGAAATCTTTCGCAGCCGATGGAGGGCAAGTTGGCCGATCACCCGCGCGGTCCACGAGATGAACTTGCGCAGCGGGCCCAAGCCGCCATCGGAGCCGCCTTCGACGAAACGGCTGGGAATGACGAGATCGATCCCGTTTTGGAGCCGATCGTAAATCTCAGGAAGCAGTTCGGGCGGATGCTGCAAATCGGCGTCCATGACGACGAGATACCGTCCGCTTGCAAGTTCAAATCCTTGCACGACGGCGCTCGCCAACCCGCGCGCGTTCACCCGGTGGTGAACATGTACCCGCTCGTCCGATTCGGCTACTTCGTTTAATACTTCGACCGTATCGTCGTTGCTGTCGTCGACGAACCAAATTTCATAGTCGATTCCCACCGGAGAAACGGCCTCGTGGATACGCTTTACGATAGGTCGAATATTTTCTCTTTCGTTGAACGATGGGATGATGATGCTCAGGTCCAAACTGACAACTCCTTCGGTCACCATGGACGACACCGAGACGTGTCTATGCCTTTAAATGGACTGCCACGATTCGATATCAAGGCCACCAATACGTATAATATGAATCCAGCCAGTTCGCTTCTCCCAGTGAAGTTACCGGATAGTACGGTGCAAGTGCGGGATACGCCTGAACGAACCACTGAACTTCTTCGGCAGACACGCGCCGCAGCCACCAGGACAGATCTTCGTAGCCGGAAGTCGATTGAAACCAAAGCGGTTCCTCCGTGATTTCGTACCAATGGTACCACTCTGCGCGATTCGCGCAAGACTTGCTTTTCATCGCAGAAGTCCTCCAATGCACAAGACTCCTACAACGTATGCCCAGTCTCACCCGTTGGTTTGCGACACCAGGAATTTCACCATCGCGGACATGTCGAGATCGCCGAAACCTTCTTGCACCGCGTTCGCAAACGCCTCTTTGGTTGCGGCAATGGCCGGGGTCGATACGCCGGTCGCCGCAGCGTGCCGCAGCGTCAATCCAAGGTCTTTGTCCAGATGTTTCAAGGCAAATTGCGCCGCGTACTCGTTGTCGATGACCAATTGCCGCTTGCCTGCCAGCATCGGCGACCAAACTGCGCTTGTTTCAAGGACGTCGAAGATGACCTCTGTTCCAAACCCACATCGGTTGCCGAAGCTGACCGTCTCCGCCATCGCCTCCACCGCCATCCCCAAATACGCGTTGACCAGCAGCTTCATAGCCGCTCCCTGTCCAATCGGCCCCAGATGGAACGCGCGCTTGGAGAACGTGGCAAAAACAGGTTCTACGCGATCGAAATCCGAGCGGTCACCGCCGGCAACGACGACAAGCGTTCCATCGTTGGCTGGTTTGACCGATCCAAGCACCGGAGCATCCATGTAACGCAGTCCCAACGCCGCCGCTCGCTTCGCGAACTCGAGCGTTTCATCGACGCCAATGGTGCTAGCGTTGACAATCAGCGTGCCACGGTCCATCGCGTCCGCAGCCCCCGATGTAAACAGGACGTCTTCCACGGCAGAAGCGTCCGACACCATGATGAATACGCACACTTTGCCCGCTACCGCCTGTCGGATGTCGGAAACGACGCAAACGTCGACTCCATCCTCAAACTTGAACGGCTTCGGCGTACGGTTGTATGCGTCCACTCGATGTTCCCGTGCAACGTGGCACAGCATCGGCACACCCATATTGCCTAGCCCGATCCACCCAATATTCAATGTTTGCACCCCCACCCAGAAGCACTTGCGTCGTCATCGAGAATTTCCACGAGCCGTTCCAGCAAGGTCAAGAATGTCCGGGCGTCTTCCGCACCGAGTTTGTCCATGATGGCACCAAGCTTTTGGGCCCGATCAATCGACAGTTCTTTCAGCTTTTGGCGCCCGGCCTCGGTCAACACGACGTTGACCACTCGCCGATCCTCACTGGATCGAACGCGATCGACATAGTTCAGCCGCACCAACTCGTCGCACACTTGCGTGATGGCGCCAGGACTCAGACCGGCAATCCGCGCGATCTCGGAGGACTTGGCCTGCTCCACGTAACTCAGGTAACGCATGACAAAAATCTGTGTCGTCGTGAGTCCGAACGACTGGTTGTGCGAGAAATGCGCCCGCATTCCTCGCACGAAACGCTCCATGATGGTGTCCAGCCTCTGCACGATATCAAGGCGATCCACATTCACAACAATCCACTCCAACGGGTTACTCGATTCCAGCATGCGGCGAACGGCCGTCGTCAACTTCCCTCACCTAGTCATGCGATGGCGCTCTTCGATAGAGCCGGGTCGAACGTTTTTCCTGCGAAGCAAGGCTCCTACGCAGACCATCGCCCCGAGTGGTATGCACCCAATCAGGACGTAGATCCAGTTGCCAAATACACCCGCATAGACCAAGGCTACGCCCACATAGTACGGAGTCATCGCCACGACCGCTGTCCAGGTGTAGGACCAGAGGCTCGTTGCAGGTATCATACCCGCGACGTAGTTCACAATAAACGCAGGTACGGGCAGGAGCCGTGCAAGCAACAGCCCGCCGCTTCCCCACTTCAAGACCCATGTGTTGACTTGATCGAACCGCTCGTGCGAAGTGACGCGTCGCAACATGATTCGAGTAAAGTGGCGCGCGATGTAAAAAATGATGATAGCGCTGATGGTCGATCCAATCCAAGCGTACGCGGTGCCAGCCACAAGACCGAACACCCTGAGGAAAATAATCAGCAAGCCTTCCGAGGGAATTGGTGTCAAACACCAGATGACCATCATCAGAATGCCACATGCGACACCGAGGACGCCCCAGGACTGGATAATGTCCGAAATCCGGTGATTTCTATCCAGGTACAATACAACACCAACCATGACGGCGCCCAGAACGACCATGGTGATGGTCCGCCAGTCGGTGAGTACCTGTTTCATAAATGCGGTCACGCCATTAACTCCTCGCTCACATTGCCACTCTGTCTTCACAGTATCAAACTATACGTAAAGCTTCAAACGTTTCGTAGCAAAACTCCTGATAGCCGCACCTTGCGCACAAGAAGCCGCCCCAACTCATGGAGCCGGGGCAAGCTGCCTGTTTTCGCCGAGTTGGCAAACACATGTGCGTGCGGATTTGCTTGCGGACAAACCCGCTTCTCCCTGTCCTGTGTCAATGCAACGGGCTGTTCCGCTTCTCTCCGATGTCCGCAGCATCCGCGGCCGTCGGTGTGCGTTTGCGATCCAACGCGTCGCGGTGAACGGCAAGTTTCTCGACGTTCTCTTTGTCCCAAGCTTGCAGCTGATCTTCGTCGATGTTGCGCATGGGCGGACCCGGTTTGCGATGCGTCTGACCTTGCATCAGTCATCCCTCCTCGTCGACATTACCGTCCCCCGCTGTCGGCGGCCTATGTATGCAGTAAAACGAATAAGAGGTGGTCGGATCTTCCATGCTATACACGAACATGCTAAACACGATCACGTATGTGTTTGCCGTAAAGGAGGAGCATTCCCTGTGCATCAGACGGAATCGTTTGCACTCATCAGCCGGGAAACCTTGCGCCACCTCGTGCAGGATCTCGGCAAGTCAGACGCGGAAATCGCCCAAATGTACGGCGTGACAGCCAACACGGTCAATCAAAAGCGGCGCCTGATGAACCTTATGAACGGACAGATGACCGCGGAACAGTTGCGCGAAGCCGTTCAACTTGGGGAAGCCGTCAAACATCTGCCCCTCGAGGGTATCGAGGAAGTTCGCCAGGTCGTTGCAAGATACCAAGACCAAACCAGTCTGCGAATCTAGTTGGAACTGAGGCTGTCCGATACCCACGGGCCGGCTGCGGATTGGCCAGCCTCAGCCCAGCTTGTCAGGCCGTCGGTACTTCGACGATACGAGCACCATCCACATAGCCAACAATCAGAGTGCTGGTCATCCCGATGAACAGTCCCGATTCAACCACGCCAATCATGCGCTTCAACGTCGACTCCAAATCCGGCACCGACGGAATGCGATCGAACACCGTATCGAGAATGTAATTGTGGTTGTCTGTCACGAACGGCTTCCCATCCTTCATCCGAAGCGTCCAACGGCCTCCGATCTCGGCCAGTCGCGCGGCAGTCGTTTCCCATGCGAATGGAACCACTTCGACCGGGATTGAGACGCCCTCGAACGTCTGCGCCAATTTGCTGTCGTCCACAATCACAATCAGCCGATCCGATGCCGCCGCAACCAGTTTCTCACGAAGCAGCGCGCCGCCGCCGCCCTTGATCAGATGGAAGTCCGGGGTGACCGAGTCGGCGCCGTCGATCGTCAAATCCAGCCTCGGATTCTGCGCGAATGTCGTCAGCGGAATGTGCAGTCGATTCGCCAGCTCCGCCGTCGCCTCCGACGTTGGAATGCCTTGAATGCGCAACCCCTCAGCGACCCGTTCGCCCAACTTCAGCAAGGCGTAATACACGGTCGATCCCGTGCCGAGTCCAATGACCATACCGTCTTCGACATACTTCACCGCAGCTTCGCCCGCAAGTTGTTTTTTATCCATCTATCTGCCACTCCTCGTTTCTTGCGCTGTCACCGACTTCGCTACAGAATCGGCGATAGCAGTCTCGCGCAGGATTCGGCGATCTTGGTCATCCGAGATCGGCGGCGATACTTGTCCCACGTCATGACGTCGCACACCGCCAGATCTCGTTCGAACGCACGCGCCAGTTCACCTGCTATGCCTTGATCGTACAAAATCGCGTTCACTTCAAAGTTTAACTTAAAGCTGCGAATGTCGATATTGGCAGTTCCCACAGACGCGATGGCGCGATCCACCACCACGGTTTTCGCGTGGAGAAACCCATTGCGGTAGAGATAACACTTGACTCCGATGCGCAGCAGTTCACCCAGGTAAAATCGCGACGCCCAAAAGACCCACCTATGATCCGGCTTCTCTGGCAGCATCACGTGAACGTCGACACCGGACAACACCGCCGTCTTCAGTGCCGTCAACAGGCTCTCGTCGGGAATGAAGTACGGCGTTTGGATGTACACGGTGCGCTTTGCCGCATAGATCATGCGGATATACGTGTTCCGAATCTGTTCCCAGTCGCTGTCCGGCCCGCTCGAAACCACTTGCATGCCGACGCTTCCGGAGTGCCGCCGTAAGGCGAAATAGCGTTCGTCGGGTTCAAACGGCCGCGTCGAAGCGGAATTCCAGTCGATGAGAAAAATAGCCTGCAATTCCAAGACAGCGCTGCCCTCGATCCGCAAATGGGTGTCTCGCCAATAGCCGAAGCGCTCAACCTCACCCAAGTATTCGTCGCCAATGTTGAAACCGCCAATAAACGCGATTTTGCCGTCGATGATCACGACCTTGCGGTGATTCCGGTTATTCATCCGAAAATTGACATACGGGATCCGAGAAGGGAAGAACGCCGCCACTTCGCCTCCAGCGTCTTCCAATTGACGAAAGAACGATCTCGGCGTCCAAGCACAACCGACGGTATCGTACAACAAGCGAACCGTAACGCCTGCCTTCGCCCGTTCAACCAAAGCGTCCATCAACCGCTGGCCGAGTCGATCCGCCCGAATAATGTAGTACTCCAGGTGAATGTGGTCAACCGCCTCGCGGATGGCCGCCAGCAACGCCTCAAACTTCATCTTGCCATCCGTGTAGACCGAAACGTCGTTATCTTGCGTGTAGATGGAGGAGGCGGCCGTCAAGTTCATGTGGATGAGATTTTCGTATTCCTTTGTCACCGGATCGCGATAATTTAAGTGCCCTTGTTCGAGCCGCTCCCGCTGTACCTCTACCAATTGTCTCGCCAAATCGGAGTTGCGGGAGTGCAAACGATATAAGCGAAATCGGCTCACGTGTTGACCAAACAACAGATAAAGAATAAAGCCGCCGATCGGCACAAACAACAGCACCATCAACCATGCCCAAGTAACAGCCGCGTTCTCGCGCTCGACAAAGATGATAACCGACGCCGTCAGAACATCGATGGCAAACACGATGTAAAACAGCAAATGAACAATCCACATGTCCGCGACATCCCTTACCTTGAATTGTCCCGACGCCGGAGTCATCAGGCTATTCGAATTGTACCCTACTTCCGCGCTTGGCGTAGCGATTGCTGTTTGAAATCGCAGGATAAGGAAACAATACAACTATTACGATCAAATGGCGGGCGCGGTCAACTGCGCCATCCGGCGTGCTGACCTCGCACCGCGCTCGACGAAAGGTGAGATGGATGTGGAAGAACCGATTGCGAGCCCGGACAGTGTACTCGATGAAATCCGCGCATTGTGCGCCCAAAACGGCGGAACGTTGAACAAAAAGCACGTCAAGAAACACTACCCAGAACTGCTCCGGCGCGCATTGTATTACTTTCCCTCATGGGATCACGCTGTCGCCAAGGCGACACAGTGACCTCCACCTTTTCGCCACTCCTGTTCCCAGATGAGAAGAGAAACCACTCAGGTATCGTGGCCGTCATGCGCCACGATACCAAATCCAATTTTGTGTAAGGCCCCGTGATGAGATCCGTTCCGAAGGTTACCCCACCCAATCACTCATCGACTTTGACCAAATTCGCGATCTCTGCGGAAATGTACCCTGTTTCCGCCGCCCCAGTCGCTTGATTGTTCCACTGAACCGCGACGCGCCCACTGGTGAATTGATCATCCGACACGACGTAGTCGCCGACATGAAGACTGCCAATGTTCTTCCCCTGCGCGTTCAACACTGGTATGGACGCGTTCGCCGCCTTCGGCGTTCCGCTCACAGCGACCCGATACACGTTGTTCAGCACGATGTCGTTGGCGTTCACCCACGCGTTGAGACTCGGAACGTGGTACCACTCGGTGACCTGCCCCCCGACCATGCCTTGAACGATCTCGTCAGGCCCTACAGTCGTCCCCGATTGGACCGTCGCCTGCGCCTGCGTCAGGTTGAGACTGTTCCACATCGCAAGATCCACCTGTCCAGGCGTGCCGCCCAGGTTGTGCGCCGATTGATAGCTCTCGACCGCTTGTGCCGTTTGGGCGCCGAACTGGCCATCCGCTGTGATCCCCAAGGCCTGCTGCAAGGTCTGCACGTCGTCGCCTTGATCTCCCTGCTTCAGGACGCGGCCAAACATGTGCTGGTGGCCGAGACCCGCACTCGAGTAAACCGGAACATGGTCGCCGTAGAACGGATCCACCTTCACGGTCGCCGACATGCCGCTCAAGATATACACTGGCGGGCTCGTGACACCAATGGGCACAGGCGGTTGATTGGACGGATCGTATGGATGATAGCTTTGTACCGTATCGCCGACGTCGATGGCGAACTGGTCCATGAGATTGTTGATCTTGTTCGCCCATTCTGGATCCGACGCGTAATTCGCGGCCATGCCCGCCAAGGTCGGCTTGGTATAATGCGACGAATCGGGATTCAAATAATCATTCCGGACTTCCCAGGCTTGGAACAGGATCGCGTACGCCTCGCTGGGAAAGGTTCCCGCGTCGGCCGTCGCATTTGCGTCGAAGGCGCCATAGCCAAAGAGATTGTTTTTCTTCAGCGCAATCTCGCTCACGCTGCCTCCGCTGCCCGTCTCCTCGAGCGCGTGCGACACCAGGTAATTGGCGTCCACGTCGTACTTCGCCTGGGCCTCCATGAAGACCGATCCCAAGCCCGCCATCAGAGAATTGTGCGCGGTTAAATATTTGTCGATCGCGGCGGCCGTCACATCGGACGGAGCCGGATAACGAAGGTCGACGTCGACAAACGAAGGCTCCGTCCACACCGTCTGACCGTTCACATCGCGCACGGTTCCCCCAGGATACTGTGCGAGGGCCGCCTTTGCGTCGGCCAAGGTGGAGAACGATCCCAGCAAGGTACCCGTCTTCGTATAATCGCTATCGCTCACTTTCACGTTCCACGCCGCCCCGTTCCACGTGCTCTGCAGCCCAATCGCCTGCAGCGTCTGAATGATGTACCAAATCGGGATGAACGTCGTGTTCTTGTGCGACGACGGGTCAGCCGTAACCACTTTCTGCACATGGGCTGCAAATACTTTCTGGTTGATCTCAATCACAACGGAACCGCTCTTGGTCTTCAGCGTCGACGAAGGCTGATTGGCAAACGGCGTCGCGATCTGCCACACACTGCCGTTCCACTTGTTCTGCAATTTGAGAGAGTTCAGCAATTGCTGCACGTAAAACACAGGAAGATACGTCGTGCCTTGATAGACGAATCCGGATGGCCGAGACAGCACCTCGCCGTTCAGTTGAATCGACTTCGTTTGCATCGCAAAGTTTGCAGCATTTACGGTAACCTTGGGAGACAGCACGGAGCATACAACTGCCGCGCTGCCCACCGCGATCGCCGTCCATTTGGCATTCAACACGTCGTCCTCCAATCGCAATGTCTGACAGTGTCCGCTTGTACCCACCTATCCCTGAAACGCGTAACTCGGCTGTCCTTGCGCAGGGACGCGGGTGACGAACAATGAACCAGCATCCGGCTCATTCCGCAGCTGCTGAGGAGAGAGCCCTGAACGGGCCGTCGTCACGTATAGTTCGTCTCTATTGGCTCCACCAAACGCGCAAGAAGTGACGAGAGAAACAGGCAGCTTCCATTCCTCGATACGCTGTCCAGACCTCGGATGCCACCGCGAAATCTTCGCCCCTCCCCAGTGCGCTATCCAGAGACAGCCGTCGCTGTCGACGCACATGCCATCGGGAGAACCATCGTCGATGGTGGCGAACACGCGGGGATTGGACGGTGTTCCCGAATCGAGATCGTAATCGAACGCCATCACCGTTCGCGTCGGCGTATCGATAAAATACATCGTTTGATGATCAGGACTCCAGCCAAGGCCATTCGAAATCGAAATGCCTTGAAGCACCGTTCGAAGCGAGCCATCCGGATCCAGACAATACAAGGCCCCGGTTGGCCCATCATCCGCCAACCTCATTGTACCTGCCCAGAAGCGTCCGTGCGCATCGCATTTTCCATCATTGAACCGCAATCGCGGATCCGCTTCCGTTTCGGCGAGAGACACAAGCTGCGCTTCATTCCAATCGAAACGGAAGATCCCATGCTGCAACGTGATCACCAGTCCCCCGGCGATCCGAGGAACCACACAGCTGACGTATCCGCCTAGACGAACGGCCTCATCCGTGTTCGACTCAGGTTTGTACCGATGCACGATGCCCTGTTCGATATCCATCCAATAGAGGTATTGGCTGCCCTCGTCCCAGTGCGGGCCTTCGCCCAACGTCGCCTTGGCTGCAACCACTATGTCCATGGCCCACACGCCCCTTTGTGCCAAAATACTTCGTCATTTTGGGAAAATGATACGCGACCATCTGGAAATCGGCAATTGACGGACAACAAACTGGGGCTGCCCCGCAAGTGCAATGCACTCGCATGGGCAGCCCCTTCCACATGACACAACCGAGTTCCCACCACGGTCGATCCACCTACGCGCTATACCGTTAACACTTGCTGTATCCGCACGCTTCGCACTCGTAGCAGCCGCCGGTGCGGATCAGCGAATGTTGGTGACATTCCGGACACCAGTCCTTCGCGATGGAATACGAACGAAGCGTATTCTGCTCAGGCGTCGGCGTCGATTCCACCGATGCCGTTTCCTGGCCACTCGCCCATTCCCGATACGCCACTTGGCGCATCGGGAACGTTTCCGCATGCTCGATCAACGCCTTCGCAATCGCATCGGGCACCGACGTGATGCGCCTTGTGCCAAAGCCGACCGCATTGGAGCCGCCGATGCCGGAGAAATGCTTCACAAGCTCGGCCTCGCGGTTCGGATTGTTCGAGTCGCGGAGGTACAGCGTGATTGCGCGGCCCAAGGCTTCGTTCGCAGCGTACACATCCGATCCCGCCTTGCCGATGTTCACAAACACTTCCGTCGCTACGTGCGTCTCCGGATCGTCGTTGATGGTGATGAACGCCTTCCCGAGCGGCGTATCCTTGCGATAGGTCGCACCGTACAGCACTTCAGGACGCTTGCGTTTGACGTACCCAGCAGCAGGCGCGCTCGCCGCCGGCGCGGTTGGAACCGTGCTTGCCGAGGCTTGCGGTGACGTCGCTTCCACAACTGGCGCCTTGTCTGCGCTGTCCGCCGCCGAATCGCCGTCGTCGCTCTTCTCCTGCTTCAGCGAAAGGACCTGTTCCGATCTCGATCCATCCCGGTAAATCGTGATGCCCTTGCAACCGAGGGCGTAAGCGAGATCATACAGTTGTTTCGTGTCTTCGACGGTGTAGTTGTTTGGCGCGTTGCACGTCTTCGAGATGGAACTGTCGATCCACTTTTGCAAAGCCCCTTGCACACGCACGTGCTCTTCCGGGCTCAATTCCATCGCAGTGACAAAATAACTTGGCAGCTCCGCCTTTGCGCCGTGCTTCTGCAAGTACTCGTCGACGATGGCCGCGTGCTCTTCAAACATGCCCAGCCGGGAATTGCGGAAATACGTCCACGCGTAATACGGTTCGCATCCTGTCGAGCAGCCGACCATCGTCCCCGTGGTTCCCGTCGGCGCAATGGTCATCGTGGTCACGTTGCGCACGCCGTGCTGGCGAATCGCCTCAACCACATGCGGGCGCTCCTTGGCCATCTGCTGCATAAATCCGGATTGCAGGAACAAGTTCGCGTCGAATTTCGGGAACGGGCCGTTCTCCTTCGCCAATTCCACGGACTCCAGATACGACCACTCCGCCATCATCCCGATGAGTACGTCAATCAACTTCACGGACTCTTCCGAACCGTAGCGAATGCCGCAGTACAGCAGCAGATCGTGAAGGCCCATGATGCCGAGGCCGACACGCCGTTCCGACATCTGGTTGACGCGGTTTTCCTCGAACGGATAATAGGTCGCGTCAATCACGGCGTCCTGGAAGCGAATTCCGCTCCTCGTCGTCTCCTCGAGTTCTTCCCACTTGATGTGGTGGAGCAGAAATTCCGTCTTCTCCACGTCGAAGTGTTTGGAAAGCCAGCCGCGGATCACTTCTTCCTTGCCCTTGTCCTGAAACTCGACTCGTTCCGGCGAATCCTCAAATCCCACCGCAAATCGACTCAACACCACGGCGCCCAAATTACAAATGCCGTTCGCAGGCAGCGGTTGTTCACCGCACGGGTTGGTCGCCACCAGCGGATTGAAATACCACGAGTTGCTCATCCGATTCGCCCGTCCCAAGAAGACGACGCCTGGTTCAGCCGACTTCCAGGCCGACAGGCAGAGTTCATCCCAAAGTTCCCTCGCCGGCAGCGTCTCCGTCGCGATGAAGCGATTCCCCGCTTCGATCCACTGTTCAAAGTTGCCATCGAACGAATCGACATCCGTCTCGCCGACGAAGCCAATCGACCACATCTCATCGGCCGCTTTCGCTTCCATGAAACGCTCGGACACGCCCACGCTGATGTTTGCCCCGGTGATCACGCCGTCCACTTGCTTGGCTCGGATAAAACGCAGGATATCTGCATGGCGATCGTTCAGAATCAACATCAAGGCACCGCGGCGAGAACCGCCTTGCAGGGTCAGTTGGCAGCCGACGCTCATGATTTCTCCCACACCCACCGGACCGAAGCCGTCGCCGAACACCTGATTGCCCTTATCGTACAGTTGTCCCCACGAGTACGCGCCGGAGGAGCGGCCGTTGACCCCCCGAACATAGCTGTAACGCGGCCGCAGCGACGACAGAACGATGTTGACGCGCTTGCCTTCATACATCAGTTCCCACATATCGCCGAGCGTCGAGGCGATGGTGCTGCGCTGATCACCCGGATAAAGCACAGAACCCACGAGATCCGGCAAGACTTTCGCGTCGCTCTGCAAAATCCGGTCGTACAGTTCGCTTGCGGATACAGACTCCGACTCCACGGTCGGTCTGCCGTCCGCAATCCAATCTTCGAGTCTGCCGTTCCACAGTTCATCGTATCCGTCTATCGAAGTGTCGGGGAATTGGAACGTCCACTCCGCGTCTTCGTCGACCGCGCGCATGAACGCCGTATTCAACCGCACGACTTTGGTCGCATGGGGATAACTCGCTTCGAGGAAATCGAAGATGTCGCTGTGCCAGACATCCAAAACGAGACACAATTCCGTCGTCCGATCCGCGTCCGACACCGGAACAAGCGTTCCCTGTGGAGGAATCCTGGACAGATTCATCCCAACGCCGCCGCTGCGCGCCTGGATCTCCAGCGTTTGGCCAAACGACACGGCGTAATCGCGAAGCGTCGGGCCGACACTCGGAATGACGAAGCAGTTGTAACTCGTCGTTTGCATCCCCGTGCCCATCGACGCGTTGATCCGTCCGCCAGGCACGTAGCGCCAACGGCTCTGCAACTGGTAAAACGCCTCTTCCCAACGCGCGGGATCGTTCGTCACTTGCGCCGCACCTTTCGCGACGCGACGCCACATTTCGCGCGGCGTCGTTTCCAACAGCACGTCGATCTGTTGCAGCGGCAGCGTCTCCCTCGCGCCGTCGCGCAACTCGACGGTCACCTGTCCGTGATCGCGATCGATCTCGACAACACGCGCCAATTCATGATACGCCCGCTTCTTGTCCAGTACCGCCACGACGAGCGAACCCACATTGAGCGTTTCCTTGCGCACATCCTTCTGCAAGTACCGATCCGCCACAATTTTCTCGCCCGTCGAACTCAGTACGTCCTCCGCGGTGAATTGCAGCATGTGTTCGCCTGTGATATTTGACATTGTTATCCCCCATCCAAAACTTCAAATCCAAACTTCAGGACTCTATTCGGTCAGTTCTTCTTGTCACCGAGCAGTGTCAAAACTTCCTTCGCCAACGTTTCGACATCGCGAAATTCGCGATACACGCTAGCGAATCGCACGTATGCGACGCCATCCAACTCGCGAAGGGCGTCCATCACCCGCTCACCGATCACCGACGAAGGCACTTCCCGCTCGTATTCCATGCGAAGGGCGCGCTCGATGTCGTTGCACACAGCTTCCAGCTGCTCCACGGAGATGGGGCGTTTCTCACACGCCCGCATCAATCCCCGATAGAGTTTTTCAGCCGAAAACTCCTCACGCTCCTGATCTTTCTTCACGACCATCAAGGGCCGTTGCTCCATCCGCTCGTACGTCGTAAAACGCCGTCCGCACGACTCGTTGACACATTCGCGGCGGCGGCGAATCGTATTTCCGTCCTCACCGGGACGGGATTCAACGACGCGCGTATTCTCCGTATCGCAGTAGGGACATTTCATAGAAACTCCCCCCTCACCCAGGACAGCTTGTCCACAACGACACACCACAACCATCCATATATGTGGTGTCGAACGGTACACGACGGTCATTATACACGCTATATGTACTTGTGACAAGAAGCTGGAAAGACAGGAAAAAGCCCACCGCGGCGGGCTTTTCGCGAAAATCAACGGTCAATGTCGAAAAAGATTTTCTACCGAATCCACGATTTCGTCCGGCGTCGGATCGCCGACTCCAGGATCCGGCGTGATCCCGGTTCGCACCAAAATCGAATGAATGCCTGCATGCTTGCCTGCCAGGATATCCGTCTGGAGATTGTCACCGATAATCACCGCAAAGTCCGCAGGCACGCCGTACCGTTCCAGCGCATACGCGACAAACGACGGGTCCGGCTTGCCGGTCACCAATGGCTCCGTGCCGCTCGCGGTTGCAACGAACGCGCCAATCGATCCGTTGCCAGGCAAAAATCCGTCTTCGACAGGCAGTCGAACGTCCGGGTTGGTGAGGACAAACCAGCCGAGGCGCCGGGCGACGCGCGAGACCAGGGCGAGATCCATGTAGTTCACCTTTTGGTCCAGGCCAACGACAGCGGCGACGGTCTCATTCACCCACGGTTCGCGGAGTTGTTCGCCATCTGCCCGACGCGCGTCGAATCCTTCGCTGAGCAACGCCTCGCGCAGACCTTCAGCACCGACATAGGCGACGACGCCAGCCTCGGGGACCCGCTTTTTCAGCAGGTGCGCCGCGGCCTGGGCGGATGTGCAGACTTCGTCGGGCTCGGCGGAAAACCCCATCCCGCGCAGCAACTCTGCGACGTGCTCCGGCGTTCGCGACGCGTTGTTGGTGAAATACACGGGGCGTATTCCCTCATCGCGAAGGCGTTCGACGAACTCCGGAGCGCCCTGTATCACGTCGGTTCCCCGCCAGAGCGTGCCATCGAGATCGAGCAAGGCCAGCCGATATCGCCCGCGTGGCTGCGAAACGTCTTGAGCTGCCCCCGGATCTCGTTTATCTCGCTGATTCGTATCGTTTGATTGCACCCATCGTCACCTCTCATACCATCGCGGTCCTGCCGCATTCCTCAGTGTACCATGGGTGCGTCGTACTTACCGCGCCTTCAACCCATACCGGCGAAATTCGGTCCACAGTTCGGTTGGCACGTTGCGCCGAACCGCCCAGGCCGTCCTTGCCAGCCAGCGCATGCGCTCGCGGTGCCAAAACGCGGTCGGATCGGACCAAGCTTCGTTCCAATGCGCGGATTCGGCCATGTGCGACAACGCCTCTTGCGCGCGTTCGTCGGCGTTGCGCGCCAAATACAGCGATGGAATCAGCGATCGATAAATGGAGACGCGTTCCGGCGTGCCGTCATCAGGAATAAAATGCAGTCGGATGCAATAGCCGAGGACAAGGTTCCGATAGAAATTCGCGTCGCGCTGCGCCTGACCGAGCGACGTGCGCGCGACGTACTCGCGAAGTCCCGAATGCTGGCTCCACTCTTCGACAAATGAGGCGCAGACCTGATCTGCGTAGACCGATCTTCGAATATACCGCAACGGAAGGTCCCAGGCCTGATCCACTTGCGCGTTGTACTCGGTAGGGCTCGGATGTTCCGCCATTGCAAACTTCCTCCATCGAATGCTTTTTGACATCCATATGTCAGCGAAGGAGAATCGGTCACCAGTCCCTGTCCAACGCCGAATCGGTTCGACATGGGGCCGCGGCTCAGAAACAAATTGACCATACTTGGCGAAACTCTTAACATGAAACTATCCGTCCAACAGTCGCAGGCGGGTCGTAGGCTAGCGAATCTTGCGGATTGCCGTCGTATCGAGGATGTGATGACTTGCCGGGCCTTCTACACGCAAAGCGCGTCAGCCCGAATGTGCTGAAGCTGGCGGTGCCAACGCCGACGCTCCCGCCATTTGGAGAAACCAATACATATGTCGTCTGTGACGGTGGGCGGGCCGTCGTGATCGACTGCGGCGCCGAAACGCCGGAGGCGGCGGCCGACGTCCTTGCGGAACTGCAGCGGCTTGGCATCCAATCCGTCGCGGCCTATGTCGCGACGCATCATCATGTCGATCATACGCGCGGCCTCGGTCTCTTATCCGCGTCGATGCCTGCGCCCATTTACATTCATCCGCTCGATCACGCTGCCGCCAGGCAACATGTTCGGGACGGCACCGTCGATTTACGTGTGGCGCCGACGGCCATCCAGCTCAGCGGCGTCGAAATTCGTCTGCTCCACTGCCCTGGACATACCCGCGGCCACCTGCACGTCTGGGTGCTCCCGGACAACGCGCTTGTGGTCGGCGATCATCTGGCAGGCACGGGCAGCGTCTGGATTGGCCCGCCGGACGGCCATATGGGCGATTACTACGCCTCGTTGAAGCGGGTGGAAGAGCTTGCGCCGGAAATCGCGCTGCCCGGACATGGCGACGCGATTTCCGACCCTGCCCAGGCCAGCCGCGCCTTGCTGGAACGGCGGCTGCTTCGCGAGCGGCAGATCGTCGATGCGCTCGCCGACGGCCCATTGACAGTCGACGAACTGGTGGACATCGTGTATCGTGGACGCGAACTCGGTCCCGCGCTCGAATTCGCGAAACGAACCATCTTCGCGCATTTGGAGCATCTATCAGAGCAAGGAAGCGTTGGGCGGAGCACCGTCGCGCCCGATTTACGGACAAGGTACCACCGAATCCTTGAGGAGGAATCCCTCACTTGATCACAGAGAACCGACGCTACTCCGAACAAAAATGGGTATGGGGGCTTTTGATTGTCGCGCTCCTGTACAACATCTACTTCGCAATCCGCGCATGGCAGTCGCCCGTACTGCTGATTGGCGACGCGGTGTATTACGATCACTCGGCGACACTGCTGATTGCGCTTCATCGCTACACCTATTGGAGCTGGGGACCCGCGGCGCAGGTGACGCCAAGTTATCCCGTGTTCCTGATGTTCGCCTATCGGATCGCCATGTTCTTCACCAGCAACCGCCAAACCGAGATGCATGTCGCAGTCTTCATCCAGCACATCGTCGCCGCGATCACGGTGGTCGTTCTCTACTACATCATGCGATTCCGGCTTCCCGTCTGGGCGAGTCTAGTGGGCTGCGTGCTGTGGATGATTTATCCACCGGTCATTTACGGCGCGGATCAATTGCTGACCGAAACCTTGTACGTCTTTTTCCTCATGCTGTTTACCTGGTCGTTTCTTCGCGCGCTTCGGTTGAAGACCGTTCGGTCATTCATCTTGGCCGGCTTGTTGCTCGGCTTGATGACGCTGGTTCGACCGAGCGTGTTGCCGCTGGTGTTTGCGCCGCTGTTGCTGCTGTTCCAGAGACAGACGCGGGAAGCGGTGCGCCGGCACATCGTCAATTGGCTCAGCTATCTCGCCGTCTTTGTCGTCGTCATGCTCCCTTGGTGGATCCGCAACCTAGTCGCGATGCACCAACTGATCTTGACCGATCTCGATTCCGCCAACCCGCTTTTGTTCGGCTCTGACCCCAACTTTGCGCACGACACGAACCTGAGCAAAGGGTTGAGCCAGGCCCAGCAGAAGGCACTGGCGCTGCAGCGGATTCACGAAGGATTTCACAACCATCCATGGATGTACCTGAAGTGGTACACCATCGACAAAATTGGCTGGCTGTTTGGTTCTCCCTGGTATGATCCGGTTCTCAGCAAGAACGCGGGGCTGCTGACGAGAGTCATGTTCGCGTTCGCGCACGTTCACATCGCATGGGTCATCCTCGGCGCGATTGGCCTCCTGATCTCGGCGTGGCTCCCGTATTTCCGCTGGATCAGCGCATTGGTCGCAGTCCTGGTGATTGTTCAGTTGCCATTCATTCCAATCAATCGGTACGTCTTTCCGCTCATGCCCTTCTTCTTCCTCGGCATCATGGTTCTCGTCGTTGAAGGGTACCGATACGTTCAGGATCGTACCGGGAAATCGGCCTTGTCCGGATGAACTGCGTGAAACGGCATGGTGACTTGAATAGACGGGGGTTCGTATTGGATGAGAATTGCAGTGTTGATTCCGTGCTATAACGAAGAATTGACGATTGGCAAAGTCGTTCGGGATTTTCGCGAACAGTTGCCAGACGCGGACATTTACGTGTACGACAACAATTCGCGCGACAAGACGGCCGAGATCGCAGAAGCGGCCGGCGCCATCGTCCGCAAGGAGTACCGCCAAGGCAAGGGCAACGTCGTGCGTTCCATGTTCCGCGACATCGACGCGGATGTGTACGTGATGATCGATGGGGACGACACGTACCCCGCCGAGTTCGTCCACGACCTGATTCGGCCCATCGAACGCGGCGAGGCCGACATGGCGATTGGCGATCGCCATTCGGACGGATCGTACGAGAGCGAAAACAAACGTCCCTTCCACAATCTCGGCAATCAATTCGTCAAAGGGCTGATCAACCGCCTGTTCCGATCGCGCCTTCGCGACATCATGACTGGCTATCGCGTCTTCACGCGGCGATTCGCGAAAACTATGCCGATCAAGAGCGAAGGGTTTGAAATTGAGACGGAAATGACGCTGCACGCGTTGGACAAGCGGTTTCGCATCGTTGAAATCCCGATTCGATACCGGGATCGGCCGCCGGGCAGCGAGTCGAAGTTAAACACCATCAGCGATGGCATGCGCGTGTTGAAGACGGTCTTCTGGATCTTCAAAGATTACAAGCCGCTTGCGTTCTTCGGCACCATCGCGCTGATTCTGTTTCTCGCCGGACTTGCCGTCGGCATCCCGGTCATCACGGAGTTTTTCGCGACGGGCCGGATCGCCAAGATGCCGTCCGCCATTCTCGCGGTGGGCCTGATGGTGCTTGCGACCAACGCCATCACGTGCGGAGTCATCTTGGATACCATCGTCCGCAATCACCGCGACAACTATGAACTGCTGCAGAATTCGTACAGGGATTGAAGATGGGAAAAGCGAGCACCGAAAGTGCGAAGGGAAGCGTCTCGATGTTGTATGTCATCATGATTTTGTCGAACGTCTGTCTTCTGGTCGCAGGGCAGACGCTGTGGAAGTACGGCCTGCAGCACCGCGATTTGACCAACGTCAAAAGCATCATCTTCGCGATGTTCACGCCATGGGTCATCGCGGGCCTAGTCCTCTACGTCATCGCGACGGTCATCTGGATTTATCTGCTGAACAAAATGTCGCTGAGCCTGCTCTACCCGTTGCAGAGTCTCGCGTACATCGGGGCCATCCTGGTCTCTCTCTTCGTATTCCATGAACACATTCCGCCGCTGCGCTGGGTCGGTGTCGGCGTCATCCTCGTCGGAGTCTCGCTGGTGGCCGCCAGATAAGGCGGCTGCCCATCGCGCGGCGGATGTTAGTGCGGGCGGATGCGGCCGGTATGTGGACCGGATCGCTCACATCGCCAGAAACCCACTCACACCACGAATTCCCCGTTTGCAACCGTCACGGCTTCACCGGTCATGAGAATATGCCCGTCTTCCCCGATCTCGATATCGAGATCGCCTCCCAGCAGATGCACAGTCACCCGTTTCGACACGAGTCCCTTGCTCGCCAGCGCGGCCACACTGGCACACGCGCCGGTCCCGCAGGCAAACGTCACCCCAGAGCCTCGCTCGTACACGCGAAAGTCGATCTCGGTCGGCGACAGGACAGACACGAACTCGGCATTGATCCGCTCCGGAAAGTCGCTGTGCGACTCGATAGTCGGCCCAACTTTTTCGACATAGGCGTCGTCGACCGCCTCCACGTGCGAGACGAAGTGAGGATTGCCCATGCTGACCAACGTCCCCTCCACAGGCCCGTACGGCGTCTCCACAATCACGTCAGCCTCACGCCCTGGCACGCGAGACGATCCCGCATACGCAACCGCCCCAGGTCCGAACGCCGGCGGCCCCATGTCGACCGTGACGGATCGAACCACTTCATCCGGACCGATATGCACACGCGCTTCCACAATACCCGCCTTCGTCTCGATTTGGAATGTACCAGCATGGACCAACCGATGTTCATACGCGTATTTCGCGACACAGCGCAGGCCGTTCCCGCACGATTCGGCTTCCGAGCCGTCGGCGTTAAAAATGCGCATCTTCACGTCCGCTTCCCTCGAAGGCTCAATCAGAATAAGGCCGTCCGATCCGACACCACGACGAACATCACTCACCATGCGCGCCAATACGCTCAATTCGATATCCGGCAACTTCGTCTCCGCTGTCGACACATATATATAGTTGTTGCCTAACCCATGCATCTTGGTAAACTTCATGAGGGGGCCTCCTCGACCATCTGCAAAGTTGAGGTTCACTCTTACTAAAATATTCGTTGCATTACTTCGCGATTCCTTGTATAATTCATTCGTTGCCGAAATTCGGTTAAGACATGCGGCCATGGCGGAATTGGCAGACGCGCTAGATTCAGGTTCTAGTGGGGGCAACCCCGTGGAGGTTCAAGTCCTCTTGGCCGCACCACAAATCGAGTAGGAGGGGGCGGCTAGCCCCCGACCTCTCACACCACCGTACATGCGGGTCCGCATACGGCGGTTCATGAAGCACTACGAAGTTGCAAGTACCTCTCCTGTATACTCCTTAGACCCAGTTGTTCAAAGTACACTTTGTTCATGGCGTTGTTCAGATTCTTCGCCATTTCCCAATATCCACGCCGTGAGTTTGCCATCATAAACGCTATCCAGTCGGGCTGTTTGAGCGCACGCAATTCACGTATTCGTGTCCGTGCCCTCTTCCACTGTTTCCAGATGCACATACGAAGGCGTCGCCGAATCCACTCATCAAACCGTTCGCAATGCCCTTTCATCTCCGCAAGTCGAAAGTACGCAACCCATCCCATCAGATAGGCATTGAGTTGTCGTATTCTCTCTTGCACGGACATGCTTCGTGTTCGATTCGTGATTTCTCTCACGCGGTCTTTGAACCGTTCAATGGTCTTGTCGGCAAGTCGTATTGGTGCACGTTTCTGTGACAGAAAGCTGTACCCTAGAAACTTTCGTTTCCATGGTCTATCCACCGCACTCTTGTCCCGATTCACCTTGAGTTTCAGATTGTTCTCCAAGTACTTCGTTAGGGACGCTTTTACTCGTTCTCCCGCACGGCCACTCTTGACGTAGATATTGCAATCATCGGCGTAACGGACAAATTTATGTCCGCGTCGCACCAATTCCTTGTCAAAGTCATCGAGCAGGACATTCGCGAGTAGTGGACTTAATGGTCCACCTTGTGGTGTCCCAAGCTCCGTCCTCGTTGAAATTCCATTCACCATGACACCGGCATTTAGGTATGCTCGAATCAGCTTTAACACTCGCTTGTCTTTCACCTTGCGCGCCACCCTCGACATCAACATGTCGTGGTTCACGCGGTCAAAGAACTTCTCCAAGTCCATATCTACTGTCCATCGATATCCCGCTTGGATGTAGATCTGTGCTTGGAGTACGGCATCGTGGGCTTTACGCCCGGGTCGAAACCCATAACTGTATTCGCTGGATGTCGGGTCGAAGATGGGTGTCAGTACTTGGAGTAATGCTTGTTGGATGAGTCGGTCAATCACGGTTGGGATACCCAGTCCCCGCTTCCCGCCTCCGGGTTTCGGGATTTCGACCCGTCTGACCGGTTGCGGTTTGTAGGTTCCCGTGAGCAGCTGTTGGCGTATACCAACCCAGTGTTCCATGACGTAGGTTCGTAAGGATTTTACGTCTACGCCATCTACACCCGGCGCTCCCTTGTTTGATTCGACTCGGTCCAGCGCTTGTATCATGTTTCCACGCTCAAGCACTCTCTCCAACAATGAGGTCGTGCCTTCGCAGGTTGGGGTCTCTATTTGTGCCGACGACGAACTAAGCCCTCGCATGTCAGTCCCTTGCGGCTTCACCGCTACTTCCTGATTCGAGGCTCCTTGCGGAGTTTTCTGCTGTCGTTGTTCGTCATACGAACGCATACAGTCCAACCTCACTTCATGTTCAGCCCTTCCATAGGTGTGTACTCACTTATGTACTATGGCGTCTGCTGACTCCTGCCCGTTCAGCGCCGATTCTCATCGACGGTTGCTCGCTTTACTAGCGTATCGGACAGGTCTCCCCGGATAAGAACGGACTCTTTCCCCTCATGCACCTGCCGCAGTTTACTGCCATAACCCTTGGCGACTTCGGACTTCGTTGTGACTTGGCAACTCGTCCGACTATGACAGCCTCAAATGCGATTCGTGTACCTCAGGTCGAGGGTTTGCCTCCAGCTTCCTTCAGATTCCACCTCACGGTGGACACCCTTGCTCTTGGCTAACGGTAGGTATGTCGCCACCCCCCGTTCGGGACTTACACCCTAAAGATTCCGCCCATGCCGGGCGTACAAGATGAGGGATTTCGAGGTTTCTCGAAATCCCTTTTTTATTTGCAAATCGCCGACTGCAAATGGATGGAAAGCGGATAGAAGATGGATGGGAAGATGAGTTCAGAATCTTCCGATTCCTGGCATTATGGCGTTATGAGGGCAGAAGCGCGGCTTTGGCGGCGTAGCGGACAAAAGTTCCCTTACGCCCGCAAAAGCGCCCGGCTGCTGGCGCCGCCACCCCACCATAGCGGACAAAAGTTCCCTTACGCCCGCGCGAGCACCCGGCCGCTGGCGCCGCCACCCCA
>NZ_BCQI01000001.1 GCF_001544355.1 Alicyclobacillus acidiphilus NBRC 100859 | reverse complement strand
TCGTGATCGCGCGGATTCCGGCAACGGAGGCGATCGGGGGCGCAGCGAAATAAGCGTCCGCAGGCCGCTTAAGTATGTCGAATCGTGTGATGGGCGAGGAATAAGCGGTCCAGCGCCGCTTAAATGGCCCGAATCGCGCCATTCTGTGGGAAAGAAGGCGAATAAGCGGCTGAGGGCCGCCTATTTGCCTCTTGCCCGGCCATCTCGCCGAAATAAGCGGCTGAGGGCCGCCTATTTCGCTCCTTCGCCCTCGCCCGCCGTCGCGATCGCGCCACACCGCCTTCGCCCTCGCGCCCTCGCGCCCTCGCGCCGTCGCGATCACGCCACCGCGAACGCAACTTCGTCCTTACAGGTGGCCATGGCTCCACTCACGGCCAGGTATAAGTAGCAGCCCAGTTCGGTGTGGCATAGCCTAGGCCTGTAGAGTAGGGAGGTATTTGACAATGGACGATTCTCTCTTGCAGAGCCCCAATTTAGAATTGGCGGCTGACTCGAACGTGTTCGTGAATTATCAACGCGATTCGCATAATTACATCACCCAACTGTTTGGAGAACAGTTTCCTGCGATCACGAACGGCTTCTTCAATGTCCACATGACGAAAGGCATTGTGATTCAACCGCATTGGCATACCAATGCGACGGAGACCGTGATCGTAATCACGGGTAGCGTAAAGACGTCCGTTTTTAATCCGTTTACTCAAAAACTGATGGTTTATAAGTTGGGACCGGGGCAGGTATCGGTGTTCCCGAAGGGATGGTTCCATTGGATTGTTGCGCGGAGCAACGATGTTCACTTGCTGACGATCTTTGATCGTCCGACGCCGGATATCGTATATGGATCGGATTTTCTACGTGCGATACCGAAGGAAGTCATGAATCGGGCATATGGCATAAACGAAGAAGACTATGCCGCAGCCGTTGCGCCCGTTCAAGAGTCGGTCATCCTGGGGCCGCCGCTTGGCAACGCCAATGAACCCTGGTGAACGTGGTTCTCCGAAAATATCGATCACCTGTGGAGACATCCCGGCCAGCGGCATGGTGGTGCGCGTGGAGACGGGATCGAAGATGGCAGCGTCGGTCATCTTCCGTCCCGTTTCCGTGCATGTGTCTTATGCCATGGTCGCGTTACGAATGCTTATTTCTAACGGAGAATACTCGGACGTATCGTTTCGTTGGAAATTCATCCTGTCTTTCAACGGTGTCGTCCGATTGCACATGAATCTTGGCACCCCGGACAAATTCTGTGACGCGGCGTGATAGAGAAACGGGTGACACAAGAATACGTCGCCAGCTTCAGCAGTCGTTTCCACGACGCGCAAGTTCGTACCGTGATCGTCGACGTATACTTGGTCCATAAAATATTCGATCCGAGCTGTGCCCTGGTGACGGGACAGAGGTCCCTCTTCTTGACCTGTCAGCTTTCGGAACCACTCGTGACTTTGATTCACGCTTTTGATCCCCTCGCCAAGCTCAACGCCATTTGGCTGTTCGGCGAGATACCTTGCGACGACTTTGTGCGATCCTTCTGCGATCACGGTGCCTCCGCCTCTTGGACCGATATCTGAGAAGATGCATAGGCATAATAGACCTTGCTCCGGACTGTCCAAGAAATGGCGGAAGTGAATGCCGTCCCAGTGCCAGCCTCCTTTCGGCACATCCCATTCTGACTCCGCACCTTTTGCAAAGTTGACAGGCCACCAGCCCCAACGATTCGGTATTCCTCTATTCGTCCAACGTCCGTAGCCGACGAGATCTTCAATGGCATCGGCCAATCGGTCAGTGTCACAAGCGCGAAACTCGGGTGTGTCATAGTTTTCGTTAATTTGAATCATAGGCTGCGTCCAAGTCGATTTGTCGTCACGCTTCACTCCGCGCTTTTCAACCTGTTCCCACACAACACGCTGTGCGCGCAAGGCATCCGATCGCGAAAATGCTTGTGGTACTCGGACCCACCCCAACTCAATAAATTGTTCGACGTCGGTTTCGGAAAGTACACGTGTCTTCGACAATAGGTGTTCCCCCTAAGAAGAGAATGGGATATTTGACGTCATTGTATTCGCTTGCAACAGGGTGTAACAGTGATGAAATGGGGAAAACATGTCTTTAACGTTTGTCCTTGAAGGATTTTATGCACACGCTCCAGTTCAAGGGCAGCTTCTTTGTCGGGTTTTTCGAGGAAGGAGGAAGACGGTTTCGCGTGAGTCGGAATGTATTTTCTGTGGTGATGCAATGATAAAAGTGTCTGACAATATTACCGCAAATCGATGTGGGAAATAAGTCAATTGTGCGTTACTATAGAGATCCTCAGTGGAGAAAACAGCATGGAATGAATTGATTTAAGCATAAACCTGCATCCATTCCTCTGGAGCCTGTTTTCCTTGTAAGGATGATACGCACGTAAGATCTGTCGATCCCGGCCCTGTGCTGAGCGCGCCAGGGTTATCTGTGTTAGCATATGAAGGTGTTTCCGCACGGGTATTCGATAGGAGTGATTTTCGCTGATTGAAGTGACCATTCAGGGAGCTGACGACGGCAAGCCGGTTCATAAATGGCTCCGGCTGTTGCTGCCGGGCATGCCGTTGTCAGGTATCTATAAATTTATCCGCACGGGTCGTATCAAAGTAAACGGCAAAAGGGCGAAGCAAGACGTCGTCCTGCACGAAGGTGACACGGTTCATCTGTATATGACAGATGAGGATTTTGCGCTGACGAGTAAGCCGAAGCGCGAGAAGTACGCGGGCGTCAGTCAGGATCTCCAAGTCGTCTACGAAGACGACGAAATTATCATTGTCGACAAACCGGTCGGCGTGTTGGTGCACGCGGCGGAAGGTGAACACAGCAGCACGTTGCAGGCGCGCGTCGAGGCGTACGTCTATCGGACGAAAGCGATGGACTTTGGACAAGCATTTCGGCCGGCGCCGGTGCATCGGCTGGATCGCAACACGAGCGGGCTCGTGGTCTTCGCAAAGACGTCGCGAGCCGCGCGCGATTGGGGAGCGGCGATTCAGACGGCCGACGTCCAAAAGGAATATTGCGCGCTCGTGTCCGGCCGCGTCTCGAAGCCGGGCCGTGTGCAAACCGCTTTGATCCGTGAAGGCGATCACGTTACGAAAGTGGCTGTGGACGGGGGCAAAGAGAGTTCGACATCCTATCAGCCCGTGTATGCGAGCGGTGGAACGACGTTGCTTCGGATTCGTCTTGAAACGGGACGAACCCATCAGATTCGGGCGCATTTGGCGTCCATTGGTCATCCGTTGATCGGGGATCGAAAATACGGCGCCAGAGGCCCGCGAAATGAAGTGTTCTATCTTCACGCGTTCCACTTGAACATGTCGAATCGCATCGACGTTGTCGCGCCGCTGCCGCAGCGTTTTGTGGATAAGCTGAAGTCGCTGGGTTATCCGGCGACCGTCTTGGACGTACGTTGACACCGCCGCGCCGCAGCGTCGCATGGTGCAATCGGCATCGGACGAACGGCCGAATCTTCACCGTGTGACGACATACTTGGCAATCTCGCTGGGAACCGGAACGGGCCTGCCTGTGTCAGGATGTACGCAGACAATCACAAATTGTCCTTCGCTGATCAGGTTGCCCGTCGCATTCACGATGTGTTGTTTCATGCGAAAGCTGGTGCGGCCCACCTCGTTCAACCAAGTGGTGATGGTCAACACGTCGTTCTGTTTGGCCGGATGGCGGTAATCCACTTCGGCCCGCGCAACGACCGTCACCACGCCGCGATCGCGCAAGGCGGCATACGTGAGTCCTCGATGTTCGTACCAGTCTTCTCTGCCCCACTCGTAGTACTCGAGGTATTTGGCGTTATTGACATGTCCGTTGACATCGATCTCGGTGGAGCGAACGGTTGTCTTCATCTGTGTGACGGTCATGGCATCAACTCCGGCGATACATTCTCCGGCATACATTGTCACTCCCTGGGAAAGTGTAAAGGTTATGACCTGGGTTTGGGGAGTGATGAAGTATGCTGCAGATCCATTGTAACATGCGGAATATGGCGCGGCTGTCCCTTACTGCTGCTGCGGTTTTATCCTTTGCGATTCCTGGTGTGTCCATCGAGGCGAAAGAGACGCCGCGGCCGGCGGCGACACAGGCGGCTTTGGTGCCTCTGTATCAGAAGTATGGCGAGATGTACGACGTCGATTGGGCTGTGCTGGCAGGGATTGATCGGTATGCGCAGTTGATCAAGACGCGATCCGAACGGGTGGAGGCCCCGTATTACGGGTTCGCGTTTCATCCGGCTGCTTGGGCCGGGATCGAAAATCCGAATCTGGACGATGTGTCGCCTCAGGCTATCAGCGTCTTTGGCGGGCTGGGGCAAGACGCCAACGGCGATATGCTGGCGCTGCCATTTGATCAGCCGGATCGGATCAAGACACTTGCGTACTGGCTGGACTCAGAGTCAGACGAGGATGACGAAGTCGCCGTATGGAATCTCTTCCAAGACCCGATTGCTGTCGAGCGCGTGTTTGCGTTTGCCCGCATGTTCCACGCGTTCGGCCTCAACGTCAACGGCCACTCCTTTCCGCTGGACAAGCGGTACAACTATACGATCAAGCACACCTTTGGAGCGCGGCGGAGTTTCGGCGGTCGCAGAATCCATGAAGGCGTCGATATTTTCGCCGATTACGGCACGCCCGTCTTGGCGTGTTCCTACGGGTATGTGGAGCTAATGGGTTGGAACCGGCTTGGCGGTTGGAGAATTGGGATTCGAGACGCGAACAACATGTATTACTACTACGGGCACCTGTCCGCGTTCCAAAAGGGCTTGCGCCAAGGAGATCTGGTGCGGCCTGGCCAAGTCATCGGCTATGTGGGCAGCAGCGGTTACGGACCGCCGGGCACGTCCGGAAAGTTTCCGCCGCATTTGCACTTTGGCATCTATAAAGACATGGGGGTTCGAGAGTGGGCCTTTAGTCCATCGAGCTACCTGCTGCAATGGCAGCGTCAGAAGCAGACCGTGTTGAGATCGTAAGCTTGTGTATAGAATTCGAGAAATTATTGATTCCATTCGACATCGATCCCTAAAATGAAACAGAGTATGGTATTCTTTTTCTCATGGGATTCAAGGGCAGCACCTGCAGAGAGAGACAGCAGTTTACATGGGGTAAAAAGACAGCGATGCATCCACGACCGCGTCGCGCACGCGATGGCATGGCTGAGGACGGATGCTGTGTGAGACAACCTTCTGAGGGTGGGAGTTGAAGTGGATGCAAGACCAGGCTTACCTGGTGAACGAGGGAGTACAGGCGCCTCGATTGTACGGGGCGCGCGTTGCGAAATGGTGTACATACTTGCTGGTTGCTTTTCCAATTGTGGACTACACACTTCGATTGTCTGAGTTTCATGGTCTTGGTTCCATATGGGACAAGCTCGTTTTGCTCGCCTTGGCGATTATCGCCTTGAACCGCGTCCTGCGCGGGCATCGACCGCCGGGTTTTGGCTGGGCCAAGTACGCCGGTTGGTACACGCTGTACTTGGTAGGCTTATTCTTCGCCGGGATGGCTGCGCCGAAGGTGGCGTTCGACGGCTTGCGAGCCGATATCTACTATATGCTGTTCGGTTTGTTGCTGCCGTTCGTGCTCGAACCCAAGGACGCAAAGAAGATTTTGTACGCGGCGGCTTCGATCGCTGTTTTAATTGGGGTGCACGGCGTCTTTCAATATGCGATAGCCGCGCCCATTCCGGCCACTTGGGTAGACGTAGGCGAGCAGGTTCGATCACGCGTGTTTTCCGTCTTCAAGTCTCCGAATGAACTCGGGGCGTACATGGAAATGATGACGCCATTGTTGTTCGGGCTTGTGGTGGCTGATAAGAACCGGATTCGCAAGCTGATTTACGGTATCGGCGGCGTCTTTTGTCTGTTGACTCTATTGTTTACCTATACGCGAGGTTCGTGGATGGGGCTGGGCATCGGGATCGTCCTCGTCGCGATCGCGTTCGACAGAAGACTCCTCGTGATTGTGGTTGTTCTCGGCGTCATCGGCTTCTTTTTGCCGCCGATTCACCACCGCGTGATGGATTTGTTTTCCCAGGTCTACTACATCAAGTCGTCGCAGGGCGGCCGAATTGTGCGTTGGCAGACAGCGTTTGACCAGATGGCGAGCAACCCGTTGTTCGGCGTCGGTTTAGGCCGTTATGGCGGTATGGTCGCTTCCGATCACGGTTTTTCCATCTACTCCGACAACTATTATGCAAAAATTCTCGGCGAGTCCGGCCTGGTCGGTTTGGCGTTGTTCTTGGCGATGCATGTGCGCATCGTCGTCGAGATTGTGCAGAAGGTTGTTCTCAGGGCGACAGGCGGGGATCGCTACCTCGCTCTGGGTGGATTGATTGGTGTCACGGCTTTATTGATTGACGACTTTGTCGAGAATGTATTCGAGGACCCTGTGAACTTCCTCTATTATTTTTTGATTGTAGGGTTGCTCTTACTTTGGAGTCGGAGTTTCGACAGTCAGGAGGAGACACATGAATAAGAGTCTCTTGACTGGTGCCGGGAGAATTCTTTGGTATCTGTTCTGGGCACTTTTCATCAACGTCATATACATTTGGATCCTTCGGCCTGTGGTTCAGGATCTCGCCGTCTATGGCGTACTGATCGACGCCGCGTTGATCGTTGTGTGGCTGACCTCTATACCGAGATCGGTACGTCGTCCGTGGGTCGTGTACACGATGGTCGTCCTGCTCATCGGCGAAGGATTGTCCACATTGGCTTTCGGATCCGTGAAAACGTCGACCTTGGGAACCATCGTGATGTGCGTGGGCTTACTGATTATTGCCGGGTGGTTCGGCCGCGTGAAACTCCTGCCTGCGTTCATCGGGGTTGTTGCGCTTGTTGTGGCGGAGATGTTCATTCCCCGCGACGATTGGGCGTTTTTGGACCATTTCAAGATTCTTCAAGAATCGCGCGTGCATCTGACGCTGCAGGACATGCAGGAGGCTCCGCTCGCTGTCATTCATAAAGCGACGGGAGACGCCATCATTACAGTGGATGGTTACGTACCGTCTTCGACAGACTTGGAAGCGTTGGCTATGAATGCGACCGATTCTCCGGATGCTTTGTACAATGCGCTCCAGACTGCAAACGGCGAGTATCAGTTGGTCGAGTTGGAAGAACAAAATGGACATTTGGTCAAGACGACACCGACAGCCAAGGATCTGGCTCTGGTCAATCCTCTGCAACTCGTGCAGGCGTTTTTCCCGTACGAGATTGCGCACTGGTATGTCAACGACGGGCAGATTTCCGAATATCTAACCCCGTATCTCGACGATCGCGACGCTGTTGCGACCGCGGTAAACCCTGCCGCTTACGCATCATCCATTCAAGTTGTCGCAAACCAGGCGGCGCAAGAGGAGATTGAAAATTGGGACGATTGCTTGCGGCAACTTGGAGTGTCGCCCGCAAGCGGAGGCCTCGATGTTGAAAACGGCAAATTGACAGGTTTGGATCGCGGTAAGAGCGTGTCGGTTCCGATTGATGCAAGCACGGTTGTCGGGATTGGACATTTTACGTCCAAAACGGATGACCAAGCGCTGTTGATTGGAAACAACGAACTCCATGTCGTGGATTTGGCGACAGGGAAGGTCGTTTCAACCTATCATGGTACAGTGGACAACCCAGTGCCAAACGATGTGAAAATCGGTCCGCTCGTTTCCGGTGGCACGGATGCGGTATTTGTCAATGCCGTTCCAGCGTACATTCTCACCGTAGACTCATCGGGCAAATGGCACCAGGTATACACGGCGACAAGCTCGACGTTCCGATTCGAAGCCATCATGCCGAATGGACAAGCGCAGCCTGAGATCGTCACGAATGACCCTTCGATGTTGAGAAACTCGCCGACGCGGTATTTTTCGGCCTATCACTTCGTGGGTAATCCTGAAGGACACGGGCAATTGGTTCGGGACTGGCGCGTCTTCCGTACGAACGTGGTCAATGTGACGCCGTTGAAGCTCCAGGCGGACGGTCCGGAAGATCTTGCCCTGGATATTTACGGGACCGGCGAGTACATGGTGATTCAGAAGACGAATGCGCCCTTGCTGCCCATCGCGGCGATTTTGCTGGGGCTCATCATCGTGATCGGCTGGGGCATTCGTCTTACTCGCGGCAATAGGAGGGATGCTCAATGAAAGTGCGACACAGGTGGGCAACCTCGGTCCTGATTTCCGTATTTTGCGGGAGCCTGCTTGCTGGCTGTGCGCCTGGCGTACAAACGGCCTCGATTGCTTCAGGGACTGCCACGACGGTGACGCAGAAGAATGTCGATTGGACACCGTTGTTGAACGCCATCACGAAGAGCGAAGGCGCGACGTTGTATCGCTTGCAGAGTTCTGTCTCCATTCAAAATGGAAGTCTCAAGACAAGTTACACCGTCTACGGTACGATCCAGTTGCCTGATACCATCAACATGCAGGTCCACGAAAACAACTTCAACATCGGAATGTATCAGCAGGGTCAGGTCGCATATCAGGAAGACAACGGCACTTGGATTAAGATGCAGCCTCTGCAGAATCTCGACGCGTACCAAGGTTACGCGGACGTCATTGAACAAGCCATGAAGCAAGGCTATAAATTGGATGAGATGAATCAGACGTATGTCATGGACGAGTACTGCAATGTCTATCGAGTAACGGTTCCCAACGGCATGGCGCCGTTGCCTGCTTTCCTCGCCGACGCGGTGGGGAGTTCGGCGAAGACGCTCAACGACACGGCAAGCGGGGTTGAATACGTGTTTTACGTGGGGCAGACATCGGGTTATCTGCGCCAAGTGCAAACTCAGTCGGTCAACATGGTGAACAACGTAGGTCCGATGCTGACGTCGACGACAACGCTGTTTTCCGCGATTGATCAGCCTACGGTCGCGCAGATGCAAATTCCGTCCACACTCGTTCAACAGCTTGAGCGTGGCGCGAATTAACAAGGCCATCTCCGGACGATTGGTTGGTGAAAATTGGATGATTGGTTGCCGATTTTCACGTAATGGCATACAATGAACTTGCAACTCATCGCTGAGTTCCGTTTTTGGAAGCGGAGGAACCAAGTTTTTGGGGTGAATCGCAGTTTGCGTAGGGTCGCCTACACCCGAACCCGACAGCTAACTCCGTAAGCGTTGTAGGACAATCGCATGATCCAGAAGGGAACTTGGCTGAGATTTGCTATTTCAGTCAAGGAGAGTGATGTTGACGATGTTGAAACCTGAGTTGCCAGAGTATGTACGGGATTTGGAAATCAAGTATGCGCTTAAGCAATTCGTTCGGCAGAACTCAATCAAGTCGGAAGCAGAATCAGTGTCGTCCAATGCCATCCGCCGTACAGATGAACGTCCTGAGCAGTTCAATTAATCGATGAGCGTGTTGGCAATGTTCGGATCTTGCTGTTAGACTCTGTAGACCTACGCTTGGAGACCTCGGTTGGGATACCAATCGGGGTCTTTTTGTAAGTCTTTTTAAAGAGGAGCGTCCTGCGATATTGTCGGCCGGGGGATCCCTGTGTTACAATGCTTCGGTGATTACAGTGGTCCTCTGTCGAGAAAGTGGACATGAACACTTGTGGGAAGGAGGTCTAGCCATGAACTTACTACGTTCAGTGGTGGAAGACCAAATCCGTTCGGATATCCCGGAGTTTCGTCCGGGCGATACGGTTCGCGTACACGTGAAAGTGCGCGAGGGTCAGCGCGAGCGCATTCAGGTGTTCGAAGGCGTCGTCATTCGCCGCCGGGGAAGTGGAATCAGTGCCACATACACCGTGCGGAAAGTATCGTACGGCGTAGGCGTGGAACGTACATTCCCGCTTCACTCGCCGAAGATCGATAAAATCGAAGTGACTCGTCACGGCAAGGTTCGCCGCGCGAAGTTGCACTACCTACGCGGCCGTTCCGGCAAGGCAGCGCGTATCAAGGAAATTCGGCGGTAACAAGAGCGCGGAGGTCTTCCTCCGCGTTTTTTGTTACCAGTGGCCCGGGAAGACGCGTATTGTCCTGTTGAATCTTTTCAGCCTACATAAATTGCGTTCTTCGCCGCACGCTAACACTACAAAATATACATAGGGCCTGTTGGAGGTACATACGTGCAAGTACATTGGTATCCTGGTCATATGGCCAAAGCCAGAAGAATGATGGAGACGCGCATACGCCAGGTCGATTGTGTCATCGAGTTGGTCGACGCGCGTTTGCCCGTGTCGAGTCGAAATCCGGTTCTCGAAGAACTGTCGACGCGTCGACCCAGTGTCATCGTCATGACGCGGTCTGATTTGGCCGATCCGGCGGCGACAGAAGCCTGGCAGAACTATTTTCGGGCTCAGGGTATCGACTCGATCGCGGTGAACGTATTGTCTGGCGACGGGCTTGGATTGGTCAAGGATAGTGTTCACCGTTTGACGCAGCCAAAGGTGCAGCGGGATCGAGCGCGTGGACTCCGGCGCAGCATCGTTCGGGCGATGGTCGTCGGCATTCCGAACGTGGGGAAGTCGTCGTTTATCAATCAAATTGCAAAGCGCTCCATCGCGAAGACGGGCAATAAGCCTGGCGTGACGCGCTCCGAGCAATGGGTCAAGTTGGGGGATATCGAACTGCTCGACACGCCTGGCGTGCTGTGGCCAAAGATCGATACGCCCGAACAGGGACTGCGTTTGGCCGTCAGCGGGGCTATCAAGGACCAAATCTACGATGTCGAGGAAGCTGCAGTATATTTCATCTGCTACGCCATTCAACGTTACCCGGAATTGCTGAAGGCCCGTTTCGATCTCGATTCGCTGCCGGACGTTGAGTGGTCCGACGTGCAGACCGTCTGGCCGGTGGTCGAAGACGTGTTCACTCAGATTGGAAAAAGGCGCGGCATGCTTGCCCGCGGCGGAGAGGTCGATGTCGAACGCGTGTCCAAAATGCTCGTCAAGGAAGCGCAGGACGGCCAGCTTGGCAGGATGTCGCTGGAGTGGCCAGAGGAATCGTAAGTCGGCCTGTGCCGCTTTCAGCAGCTCGATCAATTCTCCAATCCGTATCTAGTCATCTTCCCCCTTTACGAGGTAGACTGGACAGCAATAGGAGTGACAACGACTGTGGTCCAATCTACCACCTCTTTTCTGACGCGTTGGCAATTTGATATCGCGATGGCGGGCGGGTTGTGCTTCGCCGGGGTCGACGAGGTCGGACGCGGCTGTCTGGCTGGTCCCGTCGTGGCTGCCGCCGTCGTGATCCGTGACGTCGACGAAGCGATGGCGTCGGTCAATGATTCGAAGCAATTGAGCGCACGCCAGCGGCAAGCTTTGTCAACTCTGTTGATGGAACGCTGCCATGTGGGCATTGGTGAGGCGTCGGTGGAAGAGATCGACACACTCAATATCCTTCGGGCGAGCCAGATCGCCATGGGGCGGGCCTTGGAGCGTCTCCATACGCCCGTCGAGTTGGCTCTGGTCGACGGCAACGCGCCCGCCGCGACCCCGATACCTTGTCTGCCCATTGTCGACGGAGACGGACGTTCACTGTCCATCGCGGCGGCTTCCATTGTCGCCAAAGTGTATCGCGATCGATTGATGACAGCTTTGCACGACGAATATCCCGAGTATGGTTTTGCGCGCAACGTGGGTTACGGCACCAAGGAACATCGCGCGGCATTGGAACGTTATGGCCCGACGCCATACCATCGAACCAGTTTTGCGCCAGTGCGGCAGTCACGTCAAATGCAGATGAGGTTGTTGCCCAATGGATAATATCCCGGTTCAACGCCCGTCTCCGGCTGCCGGCAACGTTTCGCTGACACAGCGAATTCATCCGACCGGGCCAGGCGTTGGCCGACCTGGAACCGAGGTCACGGGAGCTCGACATTCGGCTTCTTCCTTGGTTCAGCGACTGCAGTCTGTTGAAGAACAACTATTCGCTCTGGAGCGGCACGTTCCGCTGCAAATTCTGCAAAATCCGCAATTGCTGAAAGCGGAATGGGCATGGAAGCTGCTCGTGCTGCAGCAGTTGTTTCAACAGGATGCAGCCGATCCGCTACTACAACCGTCTGAATCTGGCTCGGTGAACGCATCGTCGCCGGATCAAGCTGCACACGTCTCAGAACACGTCTCAGCACAAGTCTCAACAGCCGACTCGCCTGAGTCGGAACCGTTGTCGCAGCCCTCGACCGAAACCGTGCCTGTGTCGTCGTCCGAGCCCTCTCAGTTAGAAATGGTCGTCAAGCAGTTGTGGAACGTGCTTGCGAGTGTTTCGTCAGACTCGCACACGCCGACAGCGTCCTTGAATATCCGGACCGATTCGCCGTTGCTGCCATTTTCTTCGATGAGTCGCGATATCATCGAAGAGGCCAGTTCCAAGGCTGACAAACAGAAATTGACGAACTGGGTTGTGCGGGATCGGTTGACGTCCAGCGTGATCGACAATCCGTACGAACGGTCCGGCGGAGGTCTGCTCTTTATCGATTCTCCGCGACCTGAAAGACCGCCATATCGTGCCGCCAAATGGCATGCCCGCCGGCAGACGCGGATGGGCAGCGGCGGCAAGCTCATTCATCGCATCCGGTTCGATTTCGAGGTTCAGGGCCACGCGGTGACGTGTCTCATCACGGCGCAGCGTCCGCAGCTGTTCGTCCACTTTCTTTCCGATCACGAGAACTTGCTGAAGCATTTGAAGAATGGTCCCGGGGTCGTGGCAGAACCATTGGCCAAAGTCGGGTGGGAATTGCAGGGGTGGACCGTTGCACGTCCGGACGAGACGATGGGAGAGGTTGATGCTCCATGACGACGAAGCGCGCTGTAGCCTTGCGGTACGAACAACAGCGTGAAGACGCGCCGCGGATCGTGGCGAAAGGTGCGGGTGAAGTGGCGGAGGCCATCATTCGCACTGCAACGTCCAGCGCTGTCCCGGTGATGGAAAACAAACCGCTCGTGGACGCGTTGGTTTCACTGGAAGTGGATAGCGTGATTCCGCCGGAACTGTATCAGGCGGTCGCCGAGGTGCTCGCGTATGTCTACCGATTGTCGCAGTGATCCAGCGGCGCTTGGTTCATTCGGCGAAGATTTCGCCGCCGCGTATGTCGAGCGCTGCCTCGGGTGGCGCGTCGTCGAGCGAAATCGGAGATCGCGTTACGGCGAGATCGACCTGATTGCGGAAAACGCGCGCGAATTTGTGTTTATCGAAGTGAAGACCCGCCGGTCGCTGGCCTTCGGCGAGCCGCTGCACGCTGTCACCAGCCTCAAGCTGGCCCGTCTCGTCGCGCAGGCTGACGTGTATCTGGCGCGGCGGAACATGCCAGCCGACTGGACCGTCGCGCTCGATGTGATTGGTCTCGTTGTTCGGGGCGGCCTCGTGACCTCCATCGATCACGCTCGCGTATACCCATGACGCAACTTGAGAAACCGGCCGTCGGCCCGTTTTCTGCGGGTCACGTGGCAGCCCGTCGAAATTGCAGACTTTCCTCAATGTCCCGAGCCCGCACGACATCTCGTCCATCGAGCGCCGCAATGGTGGCCGCAACGGCTGTCAGTTGCTGTTCGGCGCGATCCGACGCAACGACTCGCCTCCTCAACATCGCGATCCGCCGGGATGCCTCGGCGTCCATTCGCTGTGTGGGTGTCGTCCCCTCCTTCGAAGCGTCGCGCAAGACATCTCGGGCCGTTGCGACGCGGCTTTGCAAACGCTGTTCGGACCACTCGCCGTCGGCCGCGGCGGTGTGCGTCGCGGTGTCGTGGTTCATGTAGAACACGATGTCTATCCGGTCCAGAACGGGTCCGGATAGACGTCCCCAGTACCGCCGGACGTCGCTGTCCAGGCAGCGACATTCGCCATAGCCTCGCAATCCACATGGACAAGGGTTGGCCGTGGCGCAAAGGAGAAAGCGAGCGGGAAGCGAAGCGACCCTCCCCGCCCGCGCGATGTGCACGGTATGTTGGGACATGGGTTCTCGGAGCGCGTTCAACGTCGGTCGGGAGAACTCGAACAGCTCGTCCAGCAGCAGCACCCCGTGGTGTGCCAGAGTGACCTCTCCCGGGCGCGGCGGCACGCCTCCGCCGACGAGGCCTGCCGGTGTCAGTGTGTGATGGGGTGTCCGGCACGGCGGACGGAGCGTATAGGTGGTATGGTCGCCGTGCGCCTGTTCATGCCAAGCGTACGATTCGAGCGCCGCGGCGTCGTCCAAATCCGGAAGTAGATGCACGAGATTGGCTGCCAGCGTGGTCTTGCCGATGCCAGGCGGGCCAATCAAGAAAAGTGGATGGTTTCCGGCGGCGCTGATCGAGAGCAGTCGCTTTTCCATCGTGCGGCCCGCGATGGCATCGAGCGGGATGGCCGCCGAACCGTCGTCTCGCGCCGCCTGTGGTCCGCTCCACACCGCTTGGCATGCTGGGGGCGTGCCCCGTTTCAGCATCTCAATCACGCCGTTCAGCGAGACATGCGGATACATGTCGATCTCCTTGGACAGGGAGGAAGGCAGCATCTGTCCCGCTGGACAATGGATCCGCCTTACGCCGTCCTGAGCAAGACGAAGGATGAGGCTGACGATGGATTCCACCGAAGAGAGCGCGCCTGACAACTCCAATTCGCCAAGGTATGCTTCGTTTTGCGATCCTTCCGCCAGCGTGCCCTGAGCGCGAAGAATGGCGACGGCCATGGCGAGGTCGAGCCCCGATCCACGTTTGCGAACGTGCGCAGGCGTTAGGTTGATGGTGATTCGACCCTTGGGAAAAGGCAATTGGCTGTTGTGAAACGCGGAACGAATTCGAAGCTTTGCCTCGGTGATAGCCGAGTCCGGAAGTCCGACGATGGAAAACTTCGGGAAACCAGGCGCGATGTCCGCCTCCACCTTGACGATTTCCGCACTGACCCCGTTGTGAATCGCTGAAATCGATGTACCCAACACGCCGCATCATCCTTTCCTGCAATGGCCGAACCGTTTGTTGATCGACTACAGCTAGATATAGCAATAACGGCTCAGGTGCGCCATAATGTAAAGGAGACTTTGATTCGTTCGGTACGAGTTGCGATGTCACGGAGGGATTCCATTGGAAAATCCACGCCGACGCTCGTCGAAGCAAGATTCTCGAAGTGGACAAATCATCGATTTGCGCGCGTATCAGCGACGCCGAAATCGCAAGACGGATCGACAAGGTCCCGCCCGCTTCCATTTCCGCGATCCTGTTTGGCTGCGCGTCATTTGCTACGTTTTGGCAGCGCTTACGGTGGTTCTCGCGGTATGGGGCATGTTGCCTGGCGCAGCGGGTCCGCGACTGCTCGCAGGCGCACTGTTCAGCGGGACCATTGGGCTCGTCGCGGGCTTGGTTGCCTACGTGCTGCACCATCGATCCGCCGTAAAACTGCTCCTCACACTGGCCTGTACGTTTGTGTTTGCGTACATTTGCTCAATTGTGCACGGGATTGTGTATTGAGCACTCCTCCCTTCGTGGCTGCAGCGTGGATCCGGCATGGACATTCCTTAAAGTGAGAATTCTGAACTTTCCTTCCAAGTTGTCAAATCCCATCTGAAGTTCTATTCTGGTAGAGGGAATCGGCGAACGGCGCAAACGTTCGTCAAGTTTTTTTGTGGTATTGACGGGATCAAAGGAGGACGTGGCACGTGAACATCCATGAGTATCAGGCAAAGGCCGTTTTGGCTCAGTTTGGCGTGCAAGTTCCACAAGGAAAAGTGGCTTTCACGGTTGAAGAAGCAGTGGAAGCAGCCAAGGAACTTGGCGGCAAGGCCGTAGTCAAAGCGCAGATTCACGCTGGCGGACGGGGAAAAGCGGGAGGCGTCAAGCTCGCAAAGTCCCTTGAAGAGGTTGAACAACATGCACGGGAGCTGTTGGGAAAGACGCTCGTCACACACCAGACCGGTCCGGAAGGTAAAGTGGTGAAGCGTCTTTTGATTGAGCAACTGACCGATATTCAAAAAGAGTACTACATAGGCCTCGTGCTGGATCGCTCGCAAGGCCGTGTCGTCATGATGGCGTCCCAAGAGGGCGGCGTCGAGATCGAAGAAGTCGCCGCGAAGCATCCTGAGAAGATCTTCCGCGAGACCATCGATCCGGCGACGGGCCTCAACGCGTTCCAGGCGAGCAATCTCGCGTTCAAGCTGGAATTGCCGCCAACTGCGGTTCGCAAGGCTGTGCAATTCATGATGGCGCTCTATCAAGCGTATATCGCGAAGGATTGCTCCATCGCGGAAATCAATCCGCTCGTTCTCACCGGCGACGGCGACATCTTGGCGCTTGACGCGAAGTTGAACTTCGATGACAACGCGCTATACCGCCACAAGGATATCGTTGCTCTTCGTGATCCGGACGAAGAGGATCCGAAGGAGATCGAGGCGTCCAAGTTCGACCTGACGTATATCGCGCTCGACGGCAACATCGGATGCATGGTCAATGGCGCCGGACTTGCGATGGCGACCATGGACACCATCAAGTACTACGGCGGCGCGCCGGCGAACTTCCTCGACGTGGGCGGCGGCGCCAGCGAAGAGAAAGTGACGGCTGCTTTCAAAATCATTCTCTCTGATCCAAACGTCAAAGGCATCTTGGTCAACATTTTCGGCGGCATCATGAAGTGCGACGTGATCGCAAACGGTGTCATCGCCGCGGCGAAACAGGTCGGCTTGGACAAGCCGCTGGTCGTCCGTTTGGAAGGTACCAACGTGGAGCAGGGAAAAGAGATACTGAACGGCTCTGGCCTCGAGATCGTCGCAGCGGATTCGCTCGCGGACGCGGCGCAGAAGATCGTTGGGCTTGTGTGAGGAGGGAAATCTAGCATGAGTATCTTGGTAAATAAAGACACGAGAGTCATTACGCAAGGCATCACCGGCTCGGCGGGTTTGTTCCATACCCAGCAAGCCTTGGCATACGGCACGAAAGTGGTTGGCGGCACCACGCCTGGAAAAGGCGGTACGACGGTCGAGGGTCTGCCGGTATTCAACACGGTCGAGCAGGCTGTCCGCGAGACCGGGGCCAACGCGTCGGTTATCTACGTTCCGCCCGCTTTTGCGGCTGACGCCATCATGGAAGCTGTTGCGGCTGAACTCGATCTCGTGATTTGTATCACGGAAGGCATTCCCGTCCTCGACATGGTCAAGGTGAAACGATTCATGGAGGGCCGTCACACGCGTCTGATTGGGCCGAACTGTCCTGGTGTGATCACGCCGGGCGAATGCAAAATCGGCATCATGCCTGGCTACATCCACATGCCTGGCAAGGTCGGCGTCGTTTCGCGTTCAGGCACGTTGACCTACGAGGCAGTGTATCAGTTGACGGTCCGCGGAATTGGACAATCGACGGCTGTGGGTATTGGTGGCGATCCCGTCAACGGAACCAACTTTGTCGACGTCCTCAAGATGTTCAACGACGATCCGAATACAGAGGCCGTCATCATGATTGGTGAAATTGGCGGTACTGCGGAAGAAGAGGCCGCGGAGTGGATCAAGGCCAACATGAAGAAGCCGGTCGTGGGCTTTATCGCAGGTGCCACGGCGCCTCCGGGACGTCGTATGGGCCATGCGGGAGCCATCGTTTCGGGTGGAGCCGGTACTGCCGAATCAAAGATCAAGACGATGGAAGCTTGCGGAATCCGCGTTGCGCCGACACCGTCGGAGATGGGTGCGACGTTGTACAGCGTGATCGAAGAACGCGGTCTGCTGGAAGTTTGCAAGTCCAAATAAATTTTTGTGGCTTTCGCGGCCGCGTGAAGCCGTCTGGGATAACGTCCCGGACGGCTTTTTGTCGTTCGCGTCATCGACAGATGTCCGAAGGCGAGAGAGAATGCACGTAAATCCTTCTCGAAGCCGGGAGAGAGGCGGTGTACCGTGGACGAACGTCAATTGAGCTTGTTCTGGGCGATGTGTCCGCATTTGGAGCCGAGCACGCTGCGGTCGCTCGTGCGTTCATTCGGGTCGATCACGGCGTTACACAGCGCTGACAGCGGCGACTGGGCCGCGGCAAGCCACAGCCGCAGCAAAACGGTGCAACGGATGGCCGCTTGGCGAGCCGGCTGCTCGAAGCACGTCGATGGTTTGGAAGAGAGTCTACGGTCGAGGGGCATCTCCGTGATTGTCTTGGGCGACGCGGCGTATCCTGAACAGTTGCTCGATTTGCACGATCCGCCGCTGGTGCTGTTCGCCCGTGGAGACACGTCCACGCTTCGGCGCCCGATGCGTGTCGCGATGGTGGGCACCCGCCGGGCATCCAGCTATGGTTTGGAGGCGACTCGGTGGATTGCGGGGACGGTTGCGGCATGCGGGGGCGTTGTCGTATCCGGGATGGCGCTTGGTATCGACGGTGCCGGCCACCGAGCTGCGCTTGACGCGCACGGATCGACCATCGCAGTGTTGGGCTGTGGGCTCGATATTTGCTATCCGCCAGGTCATGCCTCACTGTATCGGGAGATCGCGGATTCTGGGCTGGCTCTCAGCGAATACAGCCCTGCGATGCAGGTCGCAAAGCACCATTTTCCGGAACGGAACCGTCTCATCGCCGCACTCGCAGACGTGACGGTCGTGGTTCAGGCCGGGGAAAAGAGCGGGGCGTTGGGCACCGTGGAACGCGCCCTCGAACTCGGACGCGACGTGTATGCCGTTCCGGGGCCGATCACGTCGAAAATGTTCCGCGGTTCCAATCAGCTCTTGTTCGACGGAGCCATTCCACTTGTCGATCCGGAGCAAATGATGGCCATTCAATTTGAAGGAAGCCGCTGCTCCGACCCTGTGTCTCGTTCGAATCGGTTTGTTCCAGAACATCTGCAGATGCTGTATGCCGCAGTCGATGAGGATGAGCCAAGAAGAGCTGGAGAAATCGCGATCGCGCTGTCCCTGGAGCCATCGTACGTGTTTGCAGGGCTCTTGGAACTGGAGGTGGCCGGTTTGATTCGCCGACTCGCCGACGGACGGTACCTGCCGGCAGAGGTTTCCTTTCCGCATTCGCCGACTCTTGGAGTATAACACCCGTTTCGTTCGCATCCTACGAACGGGAGGGATCGTTCATGCGCCAAACGAAGTCCGTTCGCCGACATCGGATGCTTTTGTTGTTCGCAGTGTGCACATTTGCGGCTGGTTTGTCCGTGTCAACCGCAATGGCTGCGGTTCAGTCACCATCCCAGAGTCAAACACCGGCCCGGGAGACGCCGTCCTCGATTGCGCGGCCCAGGGTGGTCACCATAGGGGATGAAACCGCAAGCGTGCTCTATTTACATGAAGTACTGTCGGAATTGGGCTATTTGCCTCTTGAATTCGTTCCGACCACGCCCGTCGAAGCCATGTATGATCTGTCGCCGGACTCGCCCGCCATCGGTCTGTTTCGGTGGCGTTATCCAAACGTGCCGGACAGTCTGCGGCAGTTGTGGAACCCGTCAACCTACAACGTGTTGACGAAAGGCGCAGTGATGACGTTCCAACTCGAGCATGGGTTGCCCGTCGACGGATTTGCGGGTCCGGCCGTTTTTCGGGCGTTACAATTGTCTTTCGAGTTGCAGCTTCACGCAAGACATCCGTACCGTTATGTCTATGTCGATCAATCGATACCCCAAACCGTCCACGTGTGGCAGGACGGACGATGGGTGTTTCGAGCCATTTGCTCCACCGGAATTCAGGCTGCGGCCACACACACTGGCACTCATGTCATCTACCTTCGTACCCGCAGTCAGACCATGGACGGAATCAGTCCAAGCGGTCGGCGATATCGCGTCGACCACGTTCCATATGTGAGCTTCTTTTATAGAGGAGAAGCTTTGCACGGCCTGGTTCGTCCTCGTTACGGATTTCCGCAGAGCGTAGGGTGTGTGGAGATGTCTGTGGCCGATGCCAAACGTCTATGGGAACTGACGGACTATGGAACGCTCGTCACGATATCTGCACCGGAGCGAACGCAACGACCTTGAACACAGATGTCAATTTTTTTGCCTTTCCCTCTCGCAAAAGGATTTGATATACTTTCTCAAGTCAAATACTGTGCCGAATCGCCACGGATCGTGGCGTACGGGGGATTCTTGGTCAACTGACCTTGGGGTGAATCGCTGTGAGCGGCGGGTGTCTCGTCATCCGAACCCGACAACTAACCTCGGAGGCAAAACGAGAGGATTTGAAGCTTTTGTGGCGTGTACGATCAACACTATCTATCTCAGCTATGGTTCTTACAGGTTGTCTTGCAGTATCCACGGCTTTTGCCAGCACTGTCACCGTGTCCAAAGGACAGACGATGTGGACCATCGCCAAACAGGAGGGTGTGTCGGTTCAAGCGCTTGAATCGGCAAATCCCAATGTCGATCCGACCAAGCTGCAGCCCGGAACGAAACTTCAATTGCCGCAAACCAGTGGTTCCTCAACAAGCCCCTCGACCTACGTGGTTCGGCCAGGCGATACGCTGTTCAATATCGCGAAACGGTATGGAATGTCCGTTTCTCGTCTGGAGTCCCTGAACCCAACCGTGCAACCGAAAAATCTTCTGGTGGGAACGACTCTTCGGATTAAGGCATCTAGCCAAGCCACCGCTCCGGTGAAGGCCGTGTCTGTTTCATCTGGTACTGCGAAGGTCCCTGCATCGGCAGACACTTCGTCGAACTTGTATTGGATGGAGCACGTCATCCACGCGGAGGCTGGCAGCGAACCTTTAAAAGCTCAGATTGCCGTGGGCGACGTCATTCTTCATCGGCTGAAAGCCGGTTCATACGGGAAGACGGTGAAGGATGTCGTATTCCAAGTCATCGACGGACATTATCAATTTACCTGTGTGGAGAATGGTTACATTTATACCAATCCGACAGCGTTGAACGACGAGGCTGCCATGGACGTGTTGAGCCGTGGGGAGGATGTTGTCCCCGGCGCCTTGGTGTTTTACAATCCGGCGAAGACTCCGAGCGTCAGTTGGGTACGCTCTCAGCCATCCATAACTTCGATTGGCGATTTCGTATTTGCCCGGTAGTTGTGCATTTCCACGGGCATGGGATCCAAAGGCGCAACAGGCAAAAGGGCTGCCCGGTTCTAGGCAGTCCTTTTGCCGTCGGCCATAGGATCTGAAGCGGAAGCCAAGGAGCCGCTTAATTCTCCACTGGTTCCTGGATCGCCTGTTCGGCAAGCTGCAAAATGCCTTGAAGGCTGCCGGCTCCGGCGATAAACCTGGCGGGGTGGCAGAATATGCCGTCAGGCGTTCCTGATGCCGCTGCGAATTCGGGCCCATCCAACCCGGCCCAACGAGCAGGAAGAGGCTTTCGCGCCACAAACGTGCCTGGATTCTTTGGCACGACCTGCAGCCGATATTGCCCGGTCTTATCCGGAAAAACCACATACAGAACCTGTTGGGAGGTATCGATCTCCAGCAGTGTCTCCGTCCACGGACAGAATCGTTCCAATACGAGCAGTTCAGGGCGGGGGCGGCGTTCGAACGCGCTTTTCACAACATCGATGGCTTCCAGCCTGCTCCACTCGCTGCGTATGTAATTTTGCAGGATCTCGGACGCGAAGCGAACGGCTCGCTCGAATGCCTCATTCTCGTCGCCGTCGGAGTTCCACGGCGGATTGAACGTGCCAATAACTTCGGAAATTCCTTTGATTCGCGCATCGCGTTCCAGGTCCACTCCGTTGTCGATCGCGTCGATCGCCTGAATTACCTTTTCGTCGATGAGATCGCGCAGGGTGATGCCGGTCGCCTCGTCCGCGCCCATGGCGGTGATGACCGAGACGCCGAAGTCTCGCCAGACGAGCCCGGCTGACGCGAACGGAATGCCGTTGGTTCTGTACTGTTTGTCGGTCGTATGATGGTCGTACGGAGATCGATTGACGTCCACCACGATATCGCACGTGGATAATGTTTCGGGATCGCGGGACCGGACGATGGACGCATCCGGCTCCAACTGGCGTAAGATGGCTACCGCGAGGACTTCGTCTGCGTGGAATTTGCCGTGATGTGTACCGATAATCATCTTTTTACCGCCCTTCGCTGTGCATGATGCTCACCAAGTCATCAACAGGATTCCATTATAATAGAAGAAACTCGACACAATACACTATGGATCGGCGAACCAAATTACGTCAGTATAGAACTGCGGTCAGTTTGCATTGAAATTTACTCCGATGATAATATGGGTGGAACAAATTGCCCGCATCGCCTAGTGTTACGACGAACAGGGGGAGACGTTTTGGCGGACTACTTAGTTATCGTCGAGTCGCCTGCAAAGGCGAAGACGATAGGGAAATATCTTGGAAGCCGATATATGGTGAAAGCTTCCATGGGACATGTTCGCGACTTGCCGAAGTCACAACTCGGCGTGGACGTCGACCATGGATTTGAACCGAAATATATTACGATTCGCGGCAAGGGCGATGTCATCAAGACATTGCGCAACGCCAGCAAAAAAGCCAAGAAAGTCTATCTTGCGGCCGACCCTGATCGCGAAGGGGAAGCTATCGCATGGCATCTCCAGCATATTCTCGAACTCAATCCGGACGACGATTGCCGCGTCGTGTTTCACGAAATTACCAAGGATGCGGTGAAGCAAGCTTTTAAGTCGCCGAGAAAGATCGATATGGATTTGGTGAATGCGCAACAGACGCGGCGGATTCTGGATCGATTGGTCGGATACCGTTTGAGCCCATTGCTGTGGCGCAAGGTCAAGAAAGGGTTGTCCGCAGGCCGGGTACAATCGGTGGCAGTGCGGCTGATTGTGGATCGGGAAAACGAGATCAGACGCTTTCAGCCTGAAGAATACTGGACCGTCCAGGTGACATCGCCCGTTGACGGAAAGAAACTGACATCCAGTTTTTATGGATACAATCGCGAACGCACGCCGCTGCCGAACGAAGAAGCGGTCAAGTCGTTGCTGCAGCGGATCGAGAACAAACCGTTGACGGTGCGGTCCGTGAAAAAGTCGGAACGCAGACGCAACCCTGCGGCCCCGTTCACAACCAGCAGTTTGCAGCAGGAGGCGGCCCGCAAACTGGGGTTTCGCGCATTCAAGACGATGTCCGTCGCACAGCAGTTATACGAGGGCCTCGATATTCCTGGGGAAGGCTCCGTGGGTCTTATCACATATATGCGTACCGACTCGACGCGCATCGCGGCGACCGCTCAGGATGAGGCAAGGCAATGGATAGCGGGGTCGTTTGGTCCGTCGTTTGTACCGGAAAAACCGCGTCAGTACAGCAAAAACGAGGATGCGCAGGACGCTCACGAAGGCATTCGGCCGACGTCGGTATTACGACATCCTGAACAGTTGAAAGAACATTTGTCGAGGGACCAATATCGTCTGTACAAATTGATATGGGAGCGTTTCGTCGCGAGCCAAATGGCGTCGGCCATCCTCGATACGACGACGGTCGATTCCGAGATCGATGGAGCGTGGTTCCGAGCGACGGGATCCGTTGTTCGCTTCCCTGGGTTCATGGCCGTCTACATCGAAGGGAACGACGATGCGGACGATGACGACAACGGCAAATTGCTGCCGCCGGTCAATGAAGGCGACGTGTACGAGGTGTCGAAGATCGATCCCGAGCAGCACTTCACACAGCCGCCTCCGCGCTATTCGGAATCGAGTTTGGTCAAAGCCATGGAAGAGTTGGGCATTGGACGCCCCAGTACGTATGCGCCAACCATCGACACGATTATCAAACGCGGCTATGTCCTGTTGGAGCAGAAGCGCTTTATTCCGACCGAACTTGGCGAAATCGTCGTCAATTTGTTGAAGGAGAATTTTGATCAACTGATTGACGTGGACTTTACCGCAAACATGGAAGACGAGTTGGATTCGGTCGAAGAAGGCAAGGCTGACTGGATCAAGTTGTTGGACGATTTCTATCGCCAATTTGAACAGAACTTGGAACAGGCCGAAGCGTCGCTCGAACATGTCGAGATCAAAGACGAAGTGTCTGATGTGCCGTGCGATAAGTGCGGTCGCATGATGGTCTACAAAAATGGGCGATACGGAAAGTTTTTGGCGTGTCCGGGATTTCCGGAATGTCGCAATACGAAGCCCATTGTCAAGGAAGTTGGAGTGAATTGTCCGAAGTGCGGCAAGGTTCTTCTCGAACGACGTGGGAAGCGGCGGAAAGTGTTCTTCGGTTGCAGCGGCTATCCAGAATGCGACTATGTGCTGTGGCAAAGGCCGACGGGGCAATTGTGTCCGACTTGTCAGCATCCGATGGTGGAAAAGACATCCAAGGGCAAAATCACCGTCGTGTGCAGCAACGAGAAGGCGCATCCGCACGCGGCGCCGTTGGCGGAGTCGTCTGAATCCCGGAAGTCGTCCTAACTCGTCGGGATTGTAGAGCATGGTGAACCGGATTGCAGAGTGCGTCTTTCAATCGAGGAGGTTTGAGCCTATGAGCCATCAACATGTGACTGTCGTTGGTGCAGGTCTGGCGGGAGCGGAAGCGGCGTGGCAAGCGGCGCGGCGCGGGGCGCGCGTGACGCTGTATGAAATGCGGCCTGTGCGCCAGACTCCGGCACACCACACGGAACAGTTTGCCGAACTCGTGTGTACGAATTCGTTTCGAGCGGCCAGCATCACGAACGCGGTTGGACTGCTGAAAGAAGAGATGCGACGCTTGGACTCGGTCATCATGAAAGCGGCGGATGAACACAGCGTTCCAGCCGGGGGAGCGCTTGCCGTCGATCGCGAACGATTCTCGGCCCGGGTCACCGAATTGGTTTCGAGCCATCCCAATATCGAGGTGCGTCGAGAAGAAGTCACTGCCATACCGGACGAAGGGATTGTCATTTTGGCGACGGGGCCGTTGACTTCGGCGTCGCTTTCGGAGAGCATCCGCTCGTTCATTGGCGGTGATTATCTCTATTTCTTCGACGCGGCGGCGCCGATCATCACGAAAGAATCCGTGAATATGGACAAGGTCTTTCTCCAGTCCAGGTACGACAAGGGAGAAGCGGCGTACTTGAATTGCCCAATGACGGAGGAAGAATTCAACGCGTTCTACGACGCGTTGATATCGGCGGAGACGGCTGAACTGAAAGATTTCGAAGAGGAGCGATATTTTGAAGGCTGCATGCCCATCGAAGTGATGGCGGCGCGAGGACGCCAGACCTTGCTGTTTGGTCCAATGAAGCCGGTTGGTCTTCGCGATCCGAGAACTGGGCAGCGCCCGTATGCCGTCGTGCAACTGCGCCAGGACAATGGCGCGGCCACGCTGTTTAACATGGTTGGATTTCAAACGCATCTCAAGTGGGGCGAGCAGAAGCGAGTGTTTCAGATGATTCCGGGCTTGGAAGAGGCTGAAATTGTTCGCTACGGTGTGATGCATCGCAACACGTACGTCAACAGTCCGCAAATTTTGCAGCCTACGTACCAGACCAAGCAGCGCGAGAATCTGTTTTTCGCAGGGCAAATCACGGGTGTCGAGGGATACGTGGAGTCGGCGGCCTCGGGACTGTTGGCTGGCATCAACGCCGCCTTGGTCGCGTTCGGCAGAGAACCAATCGTTCTGCCAAACACCACGGCGATTGGAAGCCTGGCTCATTACATTACACATACTTCGCCTGACAACTTCCAGCCGATGAATGCAACATTTGGGTTGTTCCCGTCGTTGCCTGAGCGTATAAAAGATAAGAGGCAGCGCAATCAGGCGTACGCCGATAGAGCACTCGCCGATCTCGCAGCCCATATCTCTGCTCACGAGGTGAACTGATATGCATCTGCGAGCGTGCGTGGAACAGTTTTTGGCGCATTCAGAAGCAAAGTGGAGTCCGCGCACGAAATTGGCGTACGCTCAGGATCTTCACCTTCTGGTCGATTTTCTGGAATCGGTTGGCATACGAACGCCTGAAGAGGTTACGCTTCGCGAATTGCGTGCCTTCCTCGCTTCTCAAATGAGCCATGGTCAAGCGAAATCGAGTGTCGCACGCAGGCTGTCCTGCATTCGCACCTTTTTCGATTACTTGCAGCAAGAAGAGCAGATTCCACAAAATGCGGCGCGGTTGCTGTCTTCTCCAAAACGCGACAAAACCATTCCGAGGCACTATTACCAAGAAGAGATGGACCAGTTGTTGAGCCGCATTTCGGGGAACGATTTCGCGTCCCTGCGAGATCGAGCCCTGCTTGAGTTCATCTATGCCACTGGGGTGCGCGTATCCGAGTGCGTATCGCTCGATATCGGCGACGTTTCTCTGGAAGAAGGCTATGCGCTTGTGCGGGGGAAGGGTGGAAAAGAACGCTACGTGCTTCTGGGGCGACAGGCGCAGGACGCGTTGGAGCGGTATCTCTTGGCGCGCCGCAAGCGAGCGTCGACGGAGGCCCTGTTTATCAATCAGAAGGGGGGCCGTCTGACGGATCGCAGTGTCCGGCGCCTTCTGGAGCGACGAATCGCAGAGGTGCCAGGTCTTCGTTCCCTGCACGTGCACGGCTTGAGGCACACGTTTGCCACCCATTTGCTTGACGGGGGCGCGGATTTGCGGTCGGTGCAGGAACTGTTGGGCCACGCGAGCCTCTCGTCGACACAGATCTACACGCACACGACGAAGGACCGCTTGGCGAAAGTATACCAAAAGGCGCATCCGAGATCGGAACGGAAATCGTGAAAGGTGTGATAGCATGGACAATTCGATGCATGCGACGACGATATTCGCCATATTGAAGGACGGCAAAGGCGCCATGGCCGGCGACGGACAAGTGACCTTGGGGAACAGCATGATCATGAAGCAAGGGGCCAAGAAGGTCAGGAGGCTCTATCGCAATCAGGTCGTCGCTGGGTTTGCCGGGTCTGTGGCGGACGCGTTTACGCTGTTCGAGAAATTTGAAAAGCGGCTGGAGGAATTTCAGGGCAATCTGCAGCGCGCCGCTGTGGAACTCGCCAAGGAATGGCGCTCCGACAAGGTGCTTCAGAAATTGGAAGCCATGTTGCTCGTCATGAATACAGAGGACTTGCTCATTGTTTCCGGCGGCGGCGAAGTGATTCAGCCAGACGACGGCATCTGTGCGATTGGGTCAGGCGGCGCTTTCGCGTTGGCAGCCGGCCGAGCATTGGCGCGAAATACGGATCTTGAAGTCTCACAAGTCGCCAGACAGGCATTGGAGATCGCGTCGGAGATCTGCGTGTTTACCAATGATCACATCATCGTCGAATCAGTTGGATAAGGAGGTCGTGCAATGAGTTTGCAACGAGAACTGACGCCGCGGCAGATTGTCGAACACCTGGATCGATATATCGTTGGACAGCGCCAAGCGAAGCGGGCCGTGGCAGTCGCCTTGCGCAATCGTGCTCGCCGTGCGCAATTGAGCCCTGAGCTCCAAGCGGAAGTGACACCGAAAAATATTTTGATGATTGGGCCCACAGGCGTGGGCAAGACCGAGATCGCGAGGCGTCTCAGCAAACTGGTGGGGGCGCCGTTCATCAAGGTGGAAGCTACGAAATTCACGGAGGTCGGCTACGTCGGGCGCGATGTGGAGGCCATGGTTCGAGATCTCGTAGAGACCGCCGTCCGAATGGTGAAGTCTGAGTATGCTGAGAAAGTCAAGGACGACGCGGAACGCCGCGCGAACGACCGAATTGTGGAGGCGCTTGTCCCGGATCCCAGCGCGCGAAAGAGCATGAAAAATCCGTTCGAAATGTTGTTTGGCGGTGCTGCGCATCAAGAGCGGGAAGCCGAGCCGAGTTCGGAAAGCATTCGATCCGAACGCGCCCGAATGAAACGTCAGCTCGAGATGGGGGAACTTGAGGATCGATATATCGAGATCGACGTCGAGGAGCAAGCGGGGGCCTTGCCGATCGGTTTTGTGCCAGGCATGGGTGCCGAAGGCCTCGGCAATTTGCAGGAAGCTTTGGGCAACTTGTTGCCGAAGAACACGAAGAAGCGCAAGATGACCGTTCGCGAAGCGCGCAGAATCCTCACCCAGGAGGAAGCTCAGCGCTTGATTGACATGGATGCCGTTACGGCGGAAGCGATTTATCGAGCGGAAAATCACGGGATCATTTTTATCGATGAGATGGACAAAATCGCGGGGAAAGAGCAGCGCGGCGCCGACGTCTCGCGCGAGGGCGTGCAGCGGGACATCCTTCCGATCGTCGAGGGCTCCACGGTGACGACCAAGTACGGCGCGGTGAAGACGGATTACATGCTGTTCATTGGAGCCGGGGCGTTTCATATGGCGAAGCCGTCCGATTTGATTCCTGAACTCCAGGGGCGTTTTCCGATTCGTGTCGAATTGGAGGCCTTGACGAAGGAAGATTTTGTTCGGATCCTGCGTGAACCCGAGCACTCGCTGTTGAAACAGTACACGGCGTTGTTGGAAACTGAGGGAGTTCACGTGGAATTTACGGACGAGGCGATTGATCGCATCGCGGAGATGTCACAACAGGTAAACCAAGACACGGAGAACATCGGCGCTCGTCGACTGCACACGCTGGTCGAGAAAGTCTTGGAGGATCTGTCATTCGAAGCGCCTGATGTCACGCTTGAGTCGATCCAGATCACGAAACAGTACGTCGATGAGAAGTTGGGCAATATTGTCGTAAATCGGGACATGAGCCAATTCATTCTATAATTTGCGATCGACGCGACGTGGATAAATCTTCCGTCTATTACGTATATTGGTGGTATAGGCGAGATTTGGAGACAAATCTCGCCTTTTTTGCGTCGAGATCGTGAACGCGAGACGAAATCCCCGCTGGAAAGATATTCGGTCGGAAGGAATATGCCATGCACCGCCGAATTTGTTGGTTGTCGTCGAAATGACTCAAATTCTGCGAACGGGGATGTCAGCTTGGATACGTTACAACTTCTCCAGTCGTCCATTAACGCTGCGACATTGCGCCAGAGCGTTTACGCCAACAATATCGCGAACGCCGAGACGCCCGGTTATAAGAGGCAGGATGTCGCATTTGAAACATACCTTCAGAGCGCGCTTGAGAATGGTTCTTCCGCGCAGATGGGGGAGAAGCACATTCCACTGCCGGGCACGTCGACGAACACTTCCATCGCGACGCTCCCAAACATTCAGCCAGTGGTGTATACGGATACCTCGACAGCGGTCGACAACAACGGCAACAATGTGGACCTCACAAACGAAATGACGGATTTGGCGGAGAACCAAGTTCGGTATGACACCCTGGTCCAAGATGTGAGCGAACGATTGTCGCGGGTCCAGACAGCGATTATGGGGAGTTGATGTGAATGAATGATTGGTCAAGCATGAACATCAGCGCCAGCGGTCTGGCGGCCAACCAATTGTGGATGAACGTCATTGCGAACAATATCGCGAATGCGAATACGACGCGAACGCCGCAGGGAGGCCCTTACCGCTCCGAGATCGTCAACTTTCAGGCTGTTGGCGGTACGCCGAGTTTTCAGTCGGTCTACGGACAGGCGTTGACGTCTCCTAACGATGGGGGCGTCGAAGATGGAGGCGTTGAAGTTTCGTCGATCACGGAGGACACCAGTCCACTTCAGTCGGTCTACGATCCTTCCAGTCCCGACGCAGTAAACGGATATGTTCAAGAACCCAATGTCGATATCGCTACCCAGATGGTCGATTTGGTCTCTGCGTCTCGGGCTTATCAAGCAAATGTCACCGCGTTCGACGCGGCAAAAGAGATGGCAACGACGGCTCTGAGTATTAAGTAGCAGGGGTGTGTGACATGGCAAATCCAATATCTCCAATCAGCGCGAGTGTCGTAATGCAGCCGGCGACGGCGGGGACCTCAGGAACAGCCAAACCTACTTCAGGAAAGAGCTTTGCGGACTTTTTGGGAGATGAGTTGAACCAGGTGAATTCGCTCAGCCAGAATGCGGATCAACTTGCTCAGACTTACGCGATGGGCGGAAATGTGTCCACCGCGCAACTGATGATCGCTGAATCTCAAGCCAGCATCGCCGTCGATATGCTTTCGCAAGTAGGGACGCGAGTCCAACAGGCCTATTCTACGATGATGAACATGCAGGTCTGATGTGACTCCTGCGATTGAGTTTGAGTAAGGGTGAGCGTATTGAACCAAACCCTCCGTGCAATGTGGACAAGGGTTGTCGAGCGATGGACCGCTATGTCTGCCGCCATGCGACGCAACATCATCATCATTTCCGTTGCCGTTGTGGCCGTTTTGTCGATGATCATATTTGTCGCGACGCGTCCGCACTATGTCACCATCATGAGCGGACTGGACGATAAATCGCTCGGACAAGTTCAGCAACAACTTGAAACGTTGAACATTCCGCAGGAGATCCAAGGTTCTTCGGTGCTGGTTCCGGCTCGAGACGCCGATGAAGCGAGGATCCAGTTGTCGATGGCAGGTCTCCCGCAGTCGGGATACATTGGATATTCCAGCGTGAGTTCTTCCATCGGGATGACGGAAGACCAATTCAACATTCAGGTTCTGGACGCGTTGCAGCAAAGCTTGAATTCGACGATATCGTCCATCGATGGCGTCGAGTCCGCGCAAGTGCATATCGTCATGCCTCAGCAACAACTGTTTGTGACGCAACCTGTCACCGACGCAAAGGCTTCGGTATTTGTCCAGTTGGGCAACGGCGTCCAGTTGTCGGCGGCGCAAGTGGCGGGTATTCAGCAATTGGTTGCTCATTCTGTACAAGGGCTTACCGTCGGCAATGTCACGGTGGTTGATCAATACGGCGATACATTGTCGAGCGATGTGCCCAATGCCGATCAGGGAAGTTCGAGCGCTTCGACTGAGATTCAAATGCGCGAAAAGCTCGAAAATGATATGACGCAAAAGCTTGTTTCGGGGCTTCAGCAAATCGTTGGAGCGCAGAACGCGGTGGTCGTCGTGCATGCGAATGTGACGTTCAATCAGACAAAGATTCAATCGCACACGCTGATCAACGCGCCGGGATCGACCAACGGCTTCGTAACCAGTTCGGAGGTCGACAAGAGCCAGACCACCAATGGCACGTCCACGAACAGCGGGGCGGCAGGCCAGGCTGGCAGCAATCCTAACAGCACCACGTCGTACGCATCCGGCGGCGCGAGTGGACCGTCCAATTCCAACTCGACCGATACGACGACCAACTATGACTTTAGTTACCAGAATCAGCAGACGACTGCTGATCCGATGCAAGTGCTTGGCTATTCGGTAGGCGTGCTGTTGAACAGCAATGACAAAAGTATTACGCCGGCGGTTCAGAAACAGATTCAATCATTCGTTTCCTCGGTGATTGGATCCAGTCAATCTCAGGGAAAAAACCAAGTGTCCGTCTCATCCGTTCCGTTCAGTCAAACGTCGTCGGTGAGCGTGACGCCGTCGAAACCGCATTATTCCCTGTATGGTTTGGGGTTGCTCGCTCTTCTGCTGATTGGCGGAGGCGTGTACATGGTAGGACGGAGACGCGCGAAGAACGCAGAACCGGAGATTGTCGCCAGGATTCAGGACACGTATGAGAACGAGTTGGAAGAACTTCCGTTGACGGAAGAGGAGATCTTGCGGAACCAACTGGTTGGGCTCGCGACACAGCGTCCTGATGATTTCGCGAGCCTGCTGAAGACCTGGCTCTCTGAATGACGACCGAACTCGGAGGAGGCGGTGAAGAGCGTGCAACGTCCATCACAATCTTTGTCAGGCAAACAGAAGGCGGCTGTGCTTCTCATCGCACTCGGCCAGGAAGTCGCCGCGAACGTCTTGAAACGTTTGTCTCAGGAAGAAGTCGAAAAATTAACGTTTGAAATTGCCAATGTGAGCAAAGTGGATATGGAGAAACGCGAAACCATCCTTGAAGAGTTTCGCGATCTCGCCATGGCTCGCGACTATATTCAAACCGGTGGTATCGAGTATGCCCGCGAAGTCCTGGAAAAGGCTTTGGGCGCTGCGACTGCGCAAGACATCCTTGCGAGGCTGACATCGTCGCTCCAAGTTCGCCCTTTTCACTTCGCACGCAAAGCAGACCCGACTCAAGTTCTTGGTTTTATTCAAGACGAGCACCCCCAAACGGTGGCCTTGGTTCTCTCCTACTTGGAACCTGCGCAAGCCGCAATGATCATGTCTGAACTCACCCCGGAGATGCAGGCGGATGTCGCTCGGCGCATTGCCACCATGAAGGGGACATCGCCTGACGTGATTGCGGAAGTGGAAGATATCCTCGAATCCAAACTGTCGACGATGACCGCTGTCGACAGTACGCAGGCTGGCGGTATCGAAGCGATTGTGAATATTTTGAACGGCGTCGACCGAACGACCGAGAAGTCGATTTTGGAACAATTGGCTGCCAAGGACCCGGAACTGGTCGACGAGATCAAGAAGCGCATGTTCGTGTTCGAGGACATCATCTTCTTGGACAGTCGCGCCATCCAGCGTGTCATCCGAGAAGTCGACGCCCGCGATCTGCAGTTGGCGTTGAAGGTGTCGCGGGAAGACGTCAAAGAGATATTGTTCAACAACATGTCGAAGCGCATGGCTGAGCAGTTTGCGGAGGATATGGAGTATATGGGGCCGGTACGCCTGCGCGACGTCGAGGATGCGCAGCAGCGCATCGTCGGGATCATACGGCATCTCGAGGACCTGGGCGAAATTGTCGTCTCGCGCGGCGGAGGTGACGACATCATTGTCTAAAGTGCTGAAACGAGTTGCTGCGACATGGCCGCCGCCGGACACATTGCCGATACCGGTTCCCGCCGTCGACGATCATTACCGTGCCAGTGCCGAACAGGCGAGCGGCGATGTCGATCACGCCGTGAAGGCCGATATGGAAGCGGAGTTGCTCCGATTGTCGCATGAATTGGCAGAAGCCGCGCGGCAGCGGGATGAGTTGGTTTCCTCGGCCCAGCAGGAGGCCGAGCGGATTTTGGAATCTGCTCGGACGGAAGCTGAACAGGTGAAGGCCGCGGCAAGGCAATCCGGATATGCCGAAGGTTTGCGAACGGGACGGGAAGAGGCCAAGGTCGAACTGGCGATTTGGAAACGCGAGGAAACGGCGCGTTTGGCCGCCATTTGCGAGGATATCGAGCGACAGCGCGAAGGCCAGCTGCGGCAAGCGGAGGACGCGCTTCGGCGATTTGCCGTGGCTGCGGTTGAACGGCTTCTCCACCGAGAACTGACCGCCGCTCCAGCCGAGGTGGGGGCCATCGTTTCCGAGGTTCTGGCCGAGTTGATCGGCAGCACGTCTGTGCAGGTTCGCGTACACCCTGATGACTACGCCGCCGCCCGGCAGTCGCACCCGCGATGGCTGGCGGAACGACACGGCGAGTACGAGATCACCGTCGTTCCCGACGCGAATCTGGCCGTGGGAGACTGCGTCATCGTGGGTGACGCAGCTCGCGTGGACGCTCGAATTGCGACGAGATTGGCCGAACTGCAACGGTCGTTGGATGATTTTTCGCGGCAATGGGAGGATGGTTCCCGTGGCGAGTCTTCTTGACAGCGCAATAGGTCAGTTGCCAAATTGGAAACTCGTGCGGTGCTACGGGAAGGTGACGAAAGTGGTCGGGATGACGATTGAGTCGCTTGGGCCGCGGGCCGCCCTGGGGGATCTGTGTGTGGTGCACGGCGCGACGTCCCGGTGCGAGGCTGAGGTTGTCGGTTTCCGGGATGATCGGCTGCTGCTTGTGCCGCTTGGCGAGATGGCGGATATTGCGCCGGGCGCAATGGTGCAAGCGCGGGATGAACGGCTTACCGTCGCCTGCTCGAACGCGATGCTTGGCAGAATTCTCGATGGACTCGGCCGGCCGATGGACGGTCGCGGGCCGGTCCGGGCAGAAGTTCGTCGGCACGTCGGCGGCAGGCCGCTCGATCCGCTGCGCCGCCGTCGCGTGGAGACGGTGTTGTCGACGGGCGTTCGCGCGATCGATTCTTTGTTGACCGTCGGCAACGGTCAGCGGATCGGCATCTTCGCGGGAAGCGGCGTGGGCAAGAGTACACTGCTGTCGATGATTGCGCGCGGCACCTCGGCTGATGTGAATGTCATCGCGCTCGTCGGTGAGCGAGGTCGCGAGGTGCGGGAATTTATCGAGCGGGACCTGGGCGAGGAAGGGCTGGCGCGAAGCGTCGTGGTTGTGGCGACTTCGGATCAACCTGCCTTGATTCGCACGAAAGCCGCGTTTGTCGCAACGGCGATCGCCGAGTATTTCAGCGAACAGGGGATGCATGTCAACTTCATGATGGACTCGGTCACCCGTTTTGCCATGGCGCAGCGCGAAGTGGGTTTGTCGGCTGGCGAACCGCCGACGTCGCGAGGATACACACCGTCTGTGTTCGCATTGCTGCCGAAGTTGCTCGAGCGCACTGGGCCGGGGGAATTTGGTTCCATCACCGCGTTTTACACAGTTCTGGTCGATGGCGATGACATGAACGATCCGTTGGCTGACACGGTGCGCGGCATCCTGGACGGGCACATTGTTTTGTCGCGAAGACTCGCCAATGCAGGACATTTTCCTGCCATTGACGTATTGAGCAGTATATCTCGACTGTTTTCGACAGTGGCGTCGAAGGAGCACCAGACGGCGGCGGCCATTGTCCGCAATTGGTTGAGCAAATATCAAGATATCGAAGACCTTCTGCGAATCGGCGCATATCGGAAAGGAACCGATATCGACGCCGACGAGGCGATTGAACGAATCCCGCATGTGCACGAACTGCTTCGGCAGGAGACGGATCAATTGTCGACGATGCAGGAGACGCTCGGCGCGTTATCGACGCTCGCAGGGGTGACCATATGAACCGCTTTCTTCAATTTGCGGATCGCTATCACAAAATCAAGCAAGATTTGACTGGTATTGAAGAGATCGAATATGGCCGGGCGCTCCAGGAGGAGTCGAGCATTCGTCAGTTGTGGATGGATTTGGAGGCCGAGAAGAGCCGTGCCCGCAAAGCCCAAAGCGCGGTTGTGCGCCGTGAGGATTGGGAGGCCTACGAGGCGTATCGCCGAGGTCTTGAGATGAGGCAGTCCCACATCGAACGGCAATGGACAGAAGCGAAGATGACCTTGGAGCACCAACAGGAAAAACTGCGCATGGCCTTTGTCGATGAGAAGACTTGGGACAAAATTGTCGAGCGCACGTTCGCTGAAGTCTCAGCGGCACAAGCGCGTCAAGACCAGGCGAAAGCGGATGAGGATGCGATGCTCAGGTTCGGAAAGGCGGATTCACGATGAATGCACGTCAGGCCAAGACAGCCGCCAGTGTGAGCCGCGTTGAGACAAAGGAGGAAAAATCGGGCTTTTTGCGAAGGCTGGCGTGGATCGTTCTCGTCGGCGTGATACCGGTTCTCGTTGCGATTCTCGTGATTGGCGGCGCCTTGCAATACGTTGGCGTTCCTGTGTGGCAGACGGCCATGAGCCTGTTGGGACACTCGACGAACGCCTCTAAGAATGGGCCAATGGTGCAGTTACAAGGTACCATCGCCAGCCAAAAAGCGACTATCCAATCGTTGAATCGAACATTGAGTGCGGATTTGACCGAACTGCAACAGCAACGACAACAGGTCGCTTCGTTGCAGAGCGAGATCGCGACGTTGCGGCAGAAGCTGAGCGTGGTCTCGTCGGATGCCAAGCAGGGGGCGGCCGAAGCGAAGGTGTTGGCGCAGATGGATCCGCAAGCTGCGGCGGCTGTCTTGGACAAGATGTCCCTCGCGAAGGCAGGTTGGGTCGTCGAGGAAATGTCCACATCCGTGGCGGGGCCGATTCTGCAGGAGCTGTCGCCTGCACTCGCGAGTCAAATTTTGCAACAGGCGGCGACGGACCAGCAAGCGAGTCCAACCAGTTCGGCGACGTCCAATGCGGCCGCCAATACGTCCAACGCGTTGACGTCGGCGCCGTAGGCAAAGCGCGAACCGGACTCACGAATCGAAACGGTTGCACCCAGACGGTCAACCTTTGAAAGGAGGTGATACGATGACAATCTCGCAGGTGACAGCGAGCGCCGAGGCTGATTCAGGTTCGGTTGCCAACGGCAAGGCGAAGCGTTCTTTTGACGGATCGAACGTGGTGTTCAGCGACGTCTTTGCCGCGATGTTTGGATCGATTGCAGGCACGCCGCTGCCAGGCTCAGGCAATCTCGGTCAGGCGGACGGTAAGGCGGCGGGTGAGGCCAAGCTCAAAGCCGCATCTGTGTCGCGAAGCCCGACGTCGAAATCTGCGTCAGTGCCTGTGAAAGGTCCGGTTCCTCTCCGCGTCGATGTCCCGATCCGTGGTGTTGCGGCGCAGGGATCGAGTAAGGCAGGCGGACGGGAACCCGCAAAGTCCGGTGGGAGCGGGGCGGCTGGCGAGCAGGCGAAATCTGCGCAGGTGACGAGTTTGACCGCGATCGACGAAGCGACGAAATCGACCGATTCCGCCTTGGTGAAGATCGACGCGACGACCGTGGTGCAATCGACGGCGCAGCAGTCTGTGCAACCAGCGAGCGATTTTGGTAGGGCCAGTGACCGGGCGGCTGACGCGCTGTCCAGTGAGAATGCGTCGGCGACAGCGACGCCTGCCAATCGCCATCTGTCCGACACGGGGCAAGCGCAGCAGATGCCTGCCAGCCAGGAACCTGCGAACTCGGCGCATGTTGTGACGGCGGTTGCGGGTGATGAGTCCGCTCCGCAGACGAGTCAGGCGAAGCGCCAGGAACCTGCGATCACGGCAGCTGCAGTGATGACCCAGGCAGCCACGGCATCGCATGGCACGCAACCGGTCAATACGCAGACGGCGACCCATGCGAATGCGAGCGTCGACATTCGCGATCCGGACGCGCTTTCGCAATTCGGCAAGGTGCTTTCGTCGAGCTTGAACGAGGGTAAGACGCAGTTTCATGTCCAAATTGTCCCGCAGGGTTTGGGGCAGCTCGACGTGACAGTCACAAAGGACGCGGATGGGCTGCAGATCCAGGTGGCGGCGGCGCAGCCAGCGACGTTTGCCTGGTTGAACCAGGAATGGTCGAATTTGCAACAATCGCTCCAGTCCGCCGGCGTACAGCTGGCAGGTATGAAGCTGTCGTTTGGTCAAGGAGAAGGGAATAGTGACAAGGAGCGTCAGGGGCGGCAGCCGCAGCGCAATGCCGTGGCCGGATTGGGTTCGACCGATGGTGTGGGTCAAGCGCGGAATTCTGTGCAATTGGCGAGTTTGCGATACAGCGAACAATCGAACGGAATCAGCGTGTCCATTTAGCATCCGAAGGAGGTGAAACGCATGACAGCTTCGGTGAGTTCAACAACGGGCAGCACGAACGCCATCAACTCGCCTAACGCGACACAGGGACAGTCGCAGACCGGCCCGGACACTGGCGGGACGGTCAATCCGAATGGTCAATTGACTCAGGACTCGTTTATGCAGTTGCTTGTCGCTCAGTTGCAAAACCAGGATCCGATGCAGCCGCAGGATACCTCGGAGATGGTCGCGCAATTGGCGCAGTTCAGCTCGCTCGAGCAAATGACGAACCTGTCCCAGACCGATTCACAAGTGTTGTCCGCGGTTCAGTCGCTGGCGACGTTGACCAGTATGGCGTTTGCCCATCAATTGATTGGTACGACGGTGTCGGTGGACGATGGTTCGGGCAATTCGGTCAGCGGCCAGGTGTCGGCCATCACGATGAACAACGGCTCGGCCGAGATCGTGATCGATGGGACGAGCTATCCGCTGTCGCAGGTGGTGCAGATGTCTTGAACAACGTGAATTGGGAATCGACACGTTCTCTGACGCCGAGCCCGACGCGATCGTCCACCGCCGCGCAGCCAAAAACACAGCCGGGCGCGTCTTTCCGCGACGTCTTGAGCGCGGCCGCGAAGTCCGCGACGAACGGCTGGAACGTCAGTCAGCATGCCCAACAGCGTCTGTCACAGCGCGGGATTCAACTGTCTGCCAGTGATCTCGACGCGATGGAGCGGGCAGCCAAGCAGGCTGAGCAAAAGGGAGCCACGAACGCCTATATGGTCCTCGGGCCCTCGGGGTTTGTCGTCAATCTGCCGTCGCGCACCGTGGTGACCGCGATGGAAAACGCAAGCAATCCAATCGTCACACAAATCGACAGTGTCGTGTTTGTAAACAGGCTGGACCCTAATACGGGAGGCTTTTCTATCGGTGATCGACCGATCCGATAGCACGACACAAAAGGAGAATGAGCATGTTACGCTCGATGAATTCCGCCATTTCAGGCATGCAGGCGTTTCAGACCGATTTGGACGTGGTTGGCAATAATATCGCCAACGTGAACACCATCGGCTTCAAGTCGCAAAGCGTGAATTTCAGCGACATTATGAGTCAGACATTGGCTGGGGGCAATGCGGGATCGACCACGGTTGGCGGCACGAACCCGGAACAGGTTGGCCTCGGCGTTCAAGTCGCGGACACCGAGATGGATACCTCGCAGGGCCCGGATGAAACCACGGGCAACGCGACCGACGTGGCCATTCAAGGTACTGGCTATTTTGTCATTCAGAATGCAGCCGGAACCGAGAAATATCTGACCAGAGCGGGCGATTTTTCGGTGGACAGCGCAGGCAACTTGGTTCTGCCCGACGGCAATTTGGCGATGGGGTATTACGCGACAACATCGGGCACCAGTTCCGGCAACCTCGAGCCCATCAATCTCCAGTCTTTTGTGAACGCGGCTACGACAGGCTCTTACTCGACTCCGGCGACGCCGTACAACATCGGCAATGTCACGATTGGCGACGATGGAAGCATCAACGTGACGTATGGGAATGGTTCCACTTCGACGACCAAAACCGTTGGCTATCTTGCCTTGGCGAGCGTGCCGAACCCGGCAGGTCTCAACAAGGTGGGCGACAATCTGTTCAGCTATCAGAGTGTCGCTGCAGGCACGCCGACGGTGTCGACACCAGGCACGGGCGTGATGGGCACGTTGGCGTCAGGCGAACTTGAGCAATCCAACGTCGACCTGTCGCAGCAGTTCGCCGAAATGATTGTTGCGCAGAACGCGTATGTCGCCAACACACACATGATTGGCACGGACAACACGATCCTGCAAGCGCTCGTGAACATGAAGAATTCGTAACGCGATCACACTCGCGGCGCAGTTCCACAACGGCGCACGGCTTGGCGATGCTGGGCCGCGCGCCGAGGAGGTGAGCGAATGATAAGACTCACGCGCTTGAAGGGATCCGAACTGTGGCTCAATCCGCTGCTCGTCGAGAGCGTCGAGGCCACCCCTGATTCCGTGGTCACCATGGCAAACGGGCACAAGTACATCGTGGTGGAAGATACGCAAACCATTGCCGCATTGTTTATCAGTTTCTACAGAGAGATTGGGCTGGCCCGCGCGATGCAGGGGAGCTGGGGGGAACCAGGGTGAAGAAGGCCATTCGGACGATGGTTGTCATCGTCGTGATCATTGTAGTATTGGCTGGTGTGGGCGTCGGCGCTTTCACGTACATGACGAAGCGTGTGGCCGCGCACAGCGCAAACAACAAAGTGGTTACACTGAGCGCCAAACAGGCCGCGCAATTGCAGGTTACGCTGCCGCAAATGACGACAAATCTCAATTCGGCCGGCATTATTCAATTTACGTTAACGTTGCAAGCGGACAGCAAATCAACGACTAAGGAACTGAACTTAATGCAAAATCAGATTGAGGATCAGGTCAATGAAATCATGCGTCAATTCACAACGGATCAACTCCGTAATGACACTGGTTTAAACAAATTAAAGGCTGCCATTCGAACGTCCGTGAACAAGCTTCTGCCAACCGGCAGCGTCACGCATGTTTACTTGTCGCAAGTTTTAGTCCAGTGAGGCGAGAGGGGAGCGGTCGTCGTGTCCGAAGTACTTTCACAATCCGAAATTGACGCCTTGCTGTCGGCAATCAACAACGGTGAAATCGATACGGCCAGCATTCGTGCGGACACGAAAGAGACGCGGGTTCGCTCCTACGACTTTCGGCGTGCGATGCGCTTTTCCAAGGACCACCTTCGCGTGTTGCGCCGAATGCACGAGAATTTCGCGCGGCAGTTGGCCACACATTTGTCGGGCCAACTGCGGAGCGTTCTCCAGATACAGGTGGAGTCAGTCGACCAAGTTCCTTATGAAGAATTCATTCGTTCGATCCCTATCCTGACGGTCCTGCATTTATTGGAAATGGCGCCCTTGGAGGGCAGAGCCGTCTTGGAGATGAATCCGCAGGTCGTCTTCGCAATGTTGGACAAATTTATGGGAGGTGATAGCCTCGGCCCCTATCGCGAGCGTGAGTTGACCGATATCGAGGTTTCGCTGATCCGCAAGCTGCTGAATCCGGCGACCGCATTCTTGGCCGAAGCTTGGCGCGGTGTCGCGCAACTCAGTCCGGAATTCGTGTCCATGGAGAGCAATCCGCAATTTTTGCAGTTGACGACGCCCAATGAAACCGTGTTGGTCGTCACGATGAGCCTGCACATCGGAGAAACCTATGGTCTTATCAATGTGTGTATTCCTCATTCGACAATCGAACCACTCATGCCGATGTTGAGCAATCGTTATTACATGGATACGGGGCGGACTCGGGACGGCCGCGGCGGAGACGAACGTGTGCAAACGCATATGCTGGGCGTCCCTGTGGACGTTCGCGTTCAGATAGGAGAGACGCAATTGACCGTACATGAAGTGCTGGATCTGGCCGTCGGCGATACCATCGTCCTCAGGCAGTCCATTCGCGACCCGGCGACCGTGTACGTGGATGGCACACCGGCTTTCCTGGGCAGCGTGGGAAAAAAGAATCGAATGTATGCGGTCAAGATTCTACGTGAATGGGAGGGAGATGATACGCTATGAACGAGCAGATGAAGTTGTCACAGGAAGAGATTGACGCATTGCTGAACGCCAACAATTCGAGCAGTCCTGGAGCCGACCAACCTGCATCGACCGGCGCGGAGCAATTGACCAGCGAAGAGGCCGATATTCTCGGCGAGATCGGCAATATCTCCTTCGGTTCCGCGGCGACTTCATTGTCGACGCTGTTGCAGCATCGTGTGGACATCACGACGCCGAAGGTGTCCGTGATTCAACAAGATGAGGTCGAGAAACGTTTTCCAACGCCTTATGTCCTCGTGGCCGTGGATTTCACGGAAGGTCTGCAAGGTTCAAACGCCTTAGCGATTGAAATCAACGATGCGAAGACCATCGCGGACCTGATGCTGGGCGGCGATGGAACGAATACACAGGGAGAACTGAACGAGCTTCATCTGAGCGCGGTCGGCGAAGCCATGAACCAAATGATGGGCGGTGCCGCCACGTCGATGAGCCAGATGTTTGGCCGGTACATCAACATCTCGCCGCCGAATGTCGAAGTGATCGATTTTTCGAGCTTGGATGGCAGAGCGCAGTTGAACGAATCCGGTTCGATCGTCGACGTCGAGTTTCAGTTGAAAGTCGACAACTTGATCGATTCGCGGATCATGCAACTGATTCCACTCAAATTCGCCAAAGAAATCGTTCGTGCGCTGAAGGGTGAACACGCTTCGGCGCCCTCGACAGTGTCCCAGCAGGCTGCGTCCACCGATCGTCCTGTCGATCTCCCTCGCGCGACCCAGCCGGCACAGCCTGTCGCCCAGCCGACAGATCCGTCGGGGCATGCGGAAAGGCCGTCTGCCGCGGCTTCGCAGCCGCAGGCCGCGCCTGCTCCAGGTGTGCAGATACATCGGCCGGAGTTCGCCGATTTCGACGATCCGTACGAGGCGCCAAGTCAATCGAACAACTTGTCGCTGCTGTTCGATGTGCCGCTCAATGTGACAGTCGAACTTGGCAGAGCGAAGAAGATGATCCGAGAGATCCTGGAGTTGTCGCCTGGGTCGATCCTCGAGTTGGACAAGCTGGCCGGCGAACCGGTGGATATTTACGTGAACAGCAAACGCATCGCCATTGGCGAGGTGGTCGTGATCGACGAAAACTTTGGCGTCCGGGTCACGGATATCATCAACGTCGAGCAGCGGGTAAGCAGCTGATCAAACCTATCATTTCGAAGAGGTGGAACGTATGCCGAGAATTTTGATTGTGGATGACGCAGCATTCATGCGGATGATGATTAAGGACATCCTGACGAAAAATGGAATGGAAGTTGTCGGCGAAGCGGCGGACGGCTTGCAGGCGGTGGAACGGTATCAGGAACTCAAGCCAGACCTCGTCACGATGGACATCACCATGCCCGAGGTGGACGGCATCGAAGCGCTGAAGCGAATTCGCGCGCTCGATCCCGCCGCACGCGTGATCGTCTGCTCCGCGATGGGGCAGCAAGCGATGGTGATCGACGCGATTCAAGCGGGCGCCAAGGATTTCATCGTGAAGCCGTTCCAAGCTGATCGCGTCATCGAAGCGATTCAAAAGGCGTTGAAGTAGCGCATGGAACGGTCGATGGTTGCAATGAACGCCGCGATTGCGGCAGTCGCAGGATGGGCCGCGTCGATGCCGACGGTCCTGGCTGCCACGTCGTCTTCAGAGTCCACACTGACCGGTACTGGCGCGTACGTGAAGTTGGTGGTCGCGTTTATCGTCATCCTGCTCCTGATGGCGATTGTGTTTCGGTTTTTGGGCAAACGCGTCGGGGTGCAGCAGCGCGGCGTCATTCAGGTCATTGCTGCAAAACAACTCGCTCCGAATCGGTCGATTCAGGTGGTCGAAGTCGGAGAGAGGTTGTATCTGATTGGGGTCGGGGAAAACGTGGAACTCCTGGCTGACGTAACGGACTCCTATGGCGACACGGCGGACGAATTGCCGCGATCGTCGTTGGGACAAGCGCTTGGTTCCACTTTGGCGGAACTGCGCCGTCGGAGTTCGGAGGAAGGGTAGAGTGTTGGACGCGACTAGATGCCAAACAAAACGAACTCAGCGGCGATGGATGCTGGTCGCTGTGATTGCCGCGGCGTGTTCGCTGATTGGATTGGGTTTGTCGACACACGTGTGGGCAGCCACATCCTCCTCTGGCGGAGTGATTCCTGGCGTAAGCCTCAACTTGGCCGACAACAGTCCGCCTTCGGTGGCGAATACGGTCAAGATTATCTTGTTGCTGACGGTTTTGACACTTGCCCCGGCTGCGCTGATTTTGATGACTTGTTTTACGCGGGTGATCGTCGTTCTGTCGTTTATCCGCAACGCTTTGTCGCTGCAGACGTCGCCGCCGAACCAAGTCCTGGTTGGATTGGCTCTGTTCATCACACTGTTCGTCATGCAGCCGACATTGGAGCAAGCGAACAAACAGGCGCTTCAGCCCTATCTGAAGGGGACCATCTCGCAGAGCGTGGCCATCGAGCGCGCGGAAGCGCCGTTCAAGGTGTTTATGGCACGCCAGACGCGGACGTCCGATTTGGATTTGTTTTTGTCGTATCGGCACGAGACGCTCTCCGCCAACGCGAAGAAGCATCCACAGGACATACCGCTGACGGCCCTGGTTCCGGCCTACACCATCAGCGAATTGAAGACGGCGTTTCAAATTGGCTTCATGATCTATCTGCCGTTTTTGGTGATCGATCTCGTTGTCGCCACGACATTGATGTCGATGGGCATGATGATGCTACCTCCGGTCACCATCTCATTGCCATTTAAGATATTGCTGTTCGTCATGGTGGATGGCTGGTATCTCGTGGTGAAATCGCTGCTCGACGGATATGTCACGTAGGCGGGAGGAAAAAGCTGTGTCAGATGCATTTGTCATGGGATTGGGTGCGCAGGTGATGTGGCTCGTCGTGAAACTGACCGCTCCCGTGCTGCTGCTTGGTCTTGCGGTTGGTCTGCTCGTGAGCATTTTCCAGGCGACCACGCAGATTCAGGAACAGACGCTCGCCTTCGTGCCAAAGATTCTCGCGGTCATCGTCGCGCTGTTGTTTTTCGGATCGTGGATGTTGAGGAACCTGGTGGACTTTACAACTTCGATTCTTGGCCATCTGGTCAACTACGTGATGTAAATGAACGAAATTCTAACGCATTTTGACGTCTTTATCTTAGTGACCTTTCGGACAGTTGCTTTCATCATGGCTTCGCCGCTCATTTCCATCAGCGCGTGGCCCAATTGGGCGAAAATTGGCCTCGCGTTTGGCCTGTCGTATGTGGTGACGCCGACGATCACGTCGGCCGTGCCGGATGTTCTGCAACAACCGGGAACATTCATCGTCGATGGTCTGCTGGAGGCGTGCATTGGATTGCTGCTTGGCTTCATCGCCACTATGATCTTTTCGGCCATCTCTATTGCCGGTCAAGCCGTCGACATTCAGATAGGTTTTTCCATGGCATCGCTGTTTTCGCCGGGGTCCAACGTCCAGTCCGGTATTTTTGGGAACTTATACAATCTTCTATTCACGCTCTATTTCTTGGGCATGGGCGGCCTCGACGGATTGATGATGGCCATTACGCACTCGTTTGTCGCGATACCCCTGGCACATTTCCAGTTGCCGAACCATTGGCCGGACGAGCTGATGCAGCTGATGAACGTCGTGATGACGCTGGCGTTGGAGATAGCGGCGCCGCTCTTGGCGTCCTTGTTCATGAGCGATGTGACATTTGCCTTCTTGTCGCGGGCGGTGCCGCAGATGAACGTGTTCGTCGTGGGGCTGCCGGTCAAGATCTTCGTTGGCCTCCTGATGTTCGCAGTCGTCATGCCAGGCACGATTTACATGTTTAACCGTGTCTTCATGTACATGTTCAGCCAGTTGCAGGTCGTGCAAAACGTATTGGGGGGATAATGGTGTGGCCGCTGCAACTGCAAAGGTTTGCTGGTGAAAGAACGGAACGCGCCACACCCCGCAGGCGGGATGAAGCACGGCGCGAAGGAAATGTCGCGCGCAGTCCAGAACTCACGTCGGCTGTCGCACTCGCCGCTGTCATTGTCGCGCTGCGTGTCAGTGCTCCAATGGTTTGGGGGGAATGGGAGAATCTGATGCAGCGGGATCTGACCATGAGTGTTCGCCAAGCCTGGACGGCGAGTTCGGTGATCAGCCTGCTGACGACGCAGTTGGTTGGAGCGTGTCGCGTCCTTCTGCCTATCGTCGGCGCAGGGTTGATCGTGGGTGTCGCCGTGGCCGTCGCCCAAGTGCGCCCGATGTTCGCGCCGAATTTGATTGCGCCAAAGTTTTCTCGAATTCAACCGCTGTCTGGGCTGCGTCGCCTGTTCGGAACGAGATCGCTCGTGGAACTCGGGAAATCGCTCGCGAAGCTGTTGATTGTCGGCGCCATCAGCTATATGACAATCAGGCAAACAGCCGGGCAGATTCGGGGTTACGGCGAGATGGGCCTGGCGCAATTGCCTGCTTCGGTCGGCGACATGGTCTTCAATCTCGGCATACGCATCGCCTTGGCGATGGTCCTTCTCGCACTGTTCGATTTTCTCTACCAGCGCTTTGAATACGAACGAAATTTGCGAATGACCAAGCAGCAAGTCAAGGACGAAATGAAAGAAATGGAAGGCAATCCGGAAATCAAGGCCGCGATCCGGCGGCGTGCGCGACAAATCGCCTTCCGTCGAATGATGGACGCGGTGCCGAAGGCCGATGTGGTCATCACGAATCCGACGCACTATGCCATCGCGCTGCGGTACGACGGCGAGTCGATGGCTGCGCCGCAAGTGGTTGCAAAGGGCGCCGATCAACTCGCACAGCGAATCAAGTTGAAGGCGGCCGAGTCCAATGTGCCGATGGTCGAAAATCGGCCCTTGGCGCAGTCCCTGTACCGAATGGTCGACGTCGGAGAATCGGTCCCTGCAGAATTGTATCAGGCGGTTGCGGAAGTGCTCGCCTATGTCTATCGATTGCGTCAACTAGCGCGGAGGTGATGCTGGATGAAAATGAATTGGCTGAAGCGAACCGATTTGATCGTCATGATGTTCGTGCTTGGCATGATCGTCATGATTGTCATTCCAATTCCCAAAGCGCTGTTGGACGTTTTGATCATCTTGAACATCTTTTTGTCGATGACGATCCTGTTGGTGGCGATGAGCACCAAGGAGCCTCTTGATTTCTCCGTGTTCCCCTCCATGCTTCTGATCACGACGTTGTATCGGCTGTCGCTCAACATTTCGACGACACGGCTGATTTTGGGACAGGGCAACGCAGGAAGTGTCATCAAGACGTTCGGCAATTTCGTGATTGGACAAAATCCAGTCGTCGGCTTCATGGTCTTTCTGATCATCATCATCGTTCAGTTTATCGTCATCACACGCGGCGCCGAACGCGTGGCGGAAGTCGCGGCGAGGTTCACGCTCGACGCGATGCCCGGCAAGCAGATCGCGATCGACGCCGACTTGAACGCGGGTTTAATCAACGAAGAGCAGGCTCGCATGCGAAGGCAGAACATCGAGCGCGAGGCGGACTTCTACGGCGCCATGGACGGTGCGTCGAAGTTTGTCAAAGGCGACGCCATCGCGTCCATGTTGATTGTCGCCATCAACATCGTCGCAGGGTTCATCATTGGCGTGGCGATGAACAAATTGCCGTTCACGCAGGCCTTGCACACCTACACGATGCTGTCGGTCGGCGATGGCTTGGTCAGCCAAATTCCGGCTCTGCTCCTGTCGACGGCGACGGGCCTCATGGTTTCCCGCGCCGCGTCGGAGGGCAACATCGGCGAAGACGTGGTCAAGCAGGTCTTTGGCTATTCGAGAGCGCTCTACATCGTGTCTGGTGCCATTCTGCTGCTCGGCATCGTCACTCCCATCGGCATTCTTCCTGTCCTTCCGATTTCAGGCGGCGCCACATTGATGGCTCGCCGCATGCAACAGACCAAGAAGCTCGTGGAGAAGAAGCAGGCGGAGGAAGCGGCGAGATCGGAGCAGGCGGCGACGAAAAAGCCGGAAAACGTGTATCAATTGCTTACGGTCGAACCGATTGAATTCGAGTTTGGCTATGGTCTGATCCCGCTGGTGGACAGCAAACAAGGCGGCGACATGCTGGAGCGGGTCGTCATGATTCGACGGCAGCTTGCGACAGAACTCGGGCTCGTACTGCCTATGGTGCGGATGCGCGACAATATTCAACTCAAGCCGACTCAATACGTGATCAAATTAAAAGGTGTTCAGGTGTCCGAGGGCGAAATTGTCATGGGACACTGGTTGGCGTTGAGCCCAGGGGTGGATCATCCGTCCGTTCAGGGGATCCCGACGAAGGATCCGACGTTCGGCCTTCCGGCCATTTGGGTCAACGCGCAAATGAAGATTCAAGCGGAAGTGAACGGGTATACCGTGGTGGATCCGCCTTCGGTCATCGCGACGCACTTGACGGAAGTCTTGCGGCGCCATGCGCATGAATTGCTCGGACGCCAGGAGACCAAGGCTCTGCTGGATCACGTGAAGACGTTTAACGCCGCGGCGGTGGACGATGTGTATCCGAACACGCTGTCGCTCGGCCAAATTCAAAACGTATTAAGCAATCTTTTGCAGGAGAAGGTATCCATTCGCGATATGGTCACCATCCTCGAGACGCTCGCCGACGTGGGACGTCAGACGCAAGATATCGACACCTTGACGGAGCGCGTCAGACAGGCGCTTGCGCGGCAGATTTGTCACGAATTCACGCTGCCGAACGAGCCGATGACGGTGATTACGCTGGGCGCGGCGGTGGAACAGCGAATTCAGCAGTCGCTTGTGGAGCAGGGAGGAAGCCTGTTCGTCGGCATGGATCCTGCGGAATCGAGTCGCGTGATTCGAAGCCTGCAAGAAGAAGTCACAAAATTACAAGGCCTCGGCAAGACACCAATCTTGCTGATTCATCCGCAATTGCGGCTTCCGGTTAGACGCTGGATTGTAAGATATTTGCCAGATCTCGCAGTATTGTCGTTCAACGAACTGGATCCAACGGTTGAAATTCAAAGTGGAGGCGTGGTGAACCTCTGATGATTGTCCGCAGATACGTTGTGAAGGACATGCCGGAAGCGGTGCTGTCGATTCGCAAAGATTTGGGCAAGGACGCCGTCATCTTGAGCACAAAAAAAGTGAGAGTCCGCAAGTGGCTGGGACTCTTGTGGCAAACGCGGCTGGAAGTGACCGCCGCGGTTGGGGGGGACATTCCACTCCAACACGATCCGAAACGTTCACGTCCAAACCAGGCAGCCGTCGATCCGGCGCAGTCAGCAGAGGGCGACGAAGATACCAAATCATTGTTGGAACTCGCCGTCGTCCAAGGGCGCGAGGAGCAGCGCGACGCGCCGGCCGCGTCTCAGGCGCCGTCGGGATCGGCCTCATTCGAATCAAGTTTGGCGTCGGCGTATCGCGCGTATCAGAATCAAGCCCCGTCGACACCCGTGGAAGCGGACAAGGTTGGTGCGGCCCCGGCGACGGACTTGAAGGACGTGTTGCGAGAACTGTCGTCACTGAAGCAGATGGTCACCCAGTTGCACTCGGGCGCGAGCGACGACGAGCATAGCGAGCGGGAACCGTTGCGGGATCGAACGGCTGCCTTTCTTCGGCGGGAGGGACTGGCCGACGAGCAGATTGCGCGCTGGCTCGAGGGAGTCGACGCGGCTCGGCGCCAAGACCTCGATTCGTCGCTCTCCATCGTTCGGCACACGATTGTCGAAGCGTTGTCGGATCGGGCACGGCCGCTTCCGATTGAGAAAGAGAGCCGGATTGTGGCGTTCGTGGGACCGACGGGTGTGGGCAAGACGACCACCATCGCGAAAATCGCGGCTTTACACGTGCTGGCGGGGCAGCGCCGGATTGGGCTGTTGACGACGGATACATACCGGATCGCGGCAGTCCAGCAGTTGCAGACTTACGCGGACATTCTCGACGTGCCGATGGTCGTCGTCGAGGATCCGGCTTCCATCGATTCGGCGCTCGAACGATTGCAGAAGCGCTGCGATTTGATTCTGGTCGATACGGCGGGAAGAAATTTTCGCAACTCGGAAACGGTGGCGGAAACCAAGCGGTTGTTGGACGCGTTACACCCTGATGAAACGATGTTGGTTGTATCCGTGACGACGAAACCGGAAGATGCCGACGCCTTGATTGCGCTGTGCCCTGTCTTGTCCGTTCATAAACTGCTGTTTACCAAGCTGGATGAGACCAACAGCGTAGGACTCATTCCTCGTCTGTTGGACGAGAGCAAGCTGCCGATGTCGTATATCACGAATGGACAGAACGTTCCAGACGATATAGATATTCTCTCGATAGAAGAGTTGCTGGATCGTTGGGTCGGGGGTGAAGTCGATGCTTGATCAAGCATCGCAATTGAGAACGCAAATGGGTATGCGATCCATGGCCGCAGAGGCCGATACGGCTTTCGCGCAGTCGTCTGCGAACCCTGCTAAAGTCGTCGCCGTCGCGAGCGGCAAGGGCGGCGTAGGGAAGTCGAATTTCTGTGTGAATTTTGGGATCGCGTTGGCGCAGCAAGGTGTTCGAGTTCTGATCTTGGACGCGGACGTCGGTTTCGCAAACGTCGAGGTGCTTTTGAATATATCGCCCTCTCACTCGTTGCTGGACGTGCTGGAAGGCCGTCATTTGAACGACATTGTCGAATATTCCCCATACGGGTTGGCGTTTATTTCAGGGGGCAACGGCCTCTTTGATCACCTGTTGATGAGTTCGGACGATCACGCCCGCCTCGTGTGGGAACTTGGCAAACTGAGCCAAATGTACGATGTCGTACTGCTCGATTGCGCGGCCGGAGTGAATGAAGTCAGCATCCGTCTGGTCGCGGCGGCCGATCAACTCGTCCTCGTCACGACGCCGGAGCCGACCGCGATGGCCGACGCGTACGCGTTTATGAAACTGTTGACGCGCAGGTTGATCACGCCGGCGCCGCAAGTCGTGGTCAACCGGGCGCAATCGTTCACGGAAGCCAAGCAAAGCGTGGACAGATTGACGCGCGTCACGTCGCGTTTTCTCGACGTTCATCTCGAGACCCTCGGTTACATTCTGGAGGATCCCAGCGTCAGCCAGGCCGTGATGCGGCAGGTTCCCGTGCTTCATCATGCAGCCAACAGCAAAGCGGCTTCCTGCTATCGACAGATTGCGTCCAACTTCTTGCGCAAGGATTTGCAGACGCCGTCGCTCGGCATGTCTGGCTTCTTCGACAGACTGTTGAAAAGCCGCTTGTTCGGAGGAGGCCGCGACCGTGGCCACGGTGCCTAACCGACCTCTTCGAGCGCTCGTCTTGATTGGCACCTCTACGGGCGGGCCGAAGGCTTTGACCGAACTGTTCAGCCACTGGAAGGCGGTCGACGGTGTCGCGTGCTGCGTTGTACAGCACATGCCCCCGGGCTTCACCGCCAATTTGGCCAATCGCCTGAATCAATTGTCTGAATGGACAGTCGATGAAGGTGTACATGGTCAGCCGTTGGTCGAGAAGCACGTGTACATCGCGCCTGGCGGGTACCAGATGCGGGTTACCGGAAGCCATTCCGCATTGCAGCTCGCGATTGCGCGGGAAGATCCGGTCGGCGGGCACCAGCCTTCGGTCGATGTGCTGTTTGACTCGGCGATTCCGCTGGCTTCGAGCCTGCAACTGGTCGGCGTCATCCTGACTGGAATGGGGCGCGACGGCGTGAAAGGACTTGGCGGCATCCGCGACGTCGGGGGTTACACCGTCGCTGAGTCGGCCGAATCGGCGCTGATTTACGGGATGCCCAGAGTCGCTTTGGAATCCGGCGCCGCCATGGCCGGTTTGCCGCTGTCTGCCATTTCGAATTGGTTGACGGAACGGCTTGCTCTGTGACAGACATGGCTGTTGAAGGAGTGGAACGATGGATATCAGTCAATATCTCGACGCGTTCTTGGCAGAGTCTGAAGACAATCTGACGACGCTCAACGATCTGTGTTTGCAGTTGGAGCAGCAAGGGGCGGAAGACAGCATCTTTGCCGCCATGTTTCGAGTGGCTCACACGCTCAAGGGTATGAGCGCCACGATGGGCTTCACGAAGATGGCGGAATTGACGCACCGCATGGAAGATGCCCTGGGTTATGTGCGGGCGCATCCAGAAGTCTTTCAGCCGAGCGTTGTCGATATTTTCCTCGCAGCTGTGGATGCGCTGACCATGAATTTGCAGTCGATTCGCGATCACGGCCAAGATGCGCATCTGGATCACGGCGGGCTGTTGGCTCAATTGGCGGCTGTCATGGCGGGGAACGAGCAGCCGGCCATCCAAAAGGCAGCCTCGAATGGGCTGTCGGCAGATGTCTTCGAAAAGCTTCGGGAGCTTCGGCGAGACGGACTGACCGTGGGCGTGATCGAGATTGAACTGAGTTCGTCTTGTGTGATGAAGGGTGTTCGCATGGTGATGATCATGCGGGCCATCGAACAGTTCGGCGACAGTCTGGCGTGCTATCCGGAGGCCTCTTTGCTTGAAGAAGGGGAATTCGAAGGACCGGTCCAGATTGCAGTCGTCGTGAATGGAGCTTCGATTTCGGATGTGATGGCGGCCATTGCCGATATCACAGAGGTGGAGACTGTCCGCGAAATCGATCTCGACGCAGTCGCTGCGTCGAGTCAAAGTGAGCAGCATTCTGCCCAAAGCGCAGCGGCTCCGGAGCAGCCTGCCGCCGCCAGCACGGCGACGCCAGTCTCTGGCCGAGGCAGGGAGCAGACGCTGCGTGTGCCTGTGGGCCGCATCGACGAGTTTATGAACGTGCTGAGCGAGTTGGTCATCGCCAGAACGCGTTTGGATCTGCTTGCGCAGCAGAGCGGGGATCCCGCGCTGCGGGAGGTGAGCGAACAGATCGGGCGTTTGTCGGAGAACTTGCAGGAAGGTGTCATGAACATGCGCATGATGCCCGTGGAAGCCCTGTTCCAACGGTTTCCTCGGATGATGCGAGATCTCCAGAAGTCGCTGGACCGCGAATTCGACTTTGAGATGACCGGTCTCGAAACGGAAATGGATCGAACCATTATGGATGAAATGGGCGAAGCCCTGGTCCATCTGCTTCGCAACGCGGCCGATCACGGCCTTGAATCGCCCGATGTACGCGAGCGGAACGGAAAGCCGCGTCGTGGCAAGATCACGCTGTCCGCGTACGCGACGGGCGGGCATATCTATCTCGAAGTGCGGGACGACGGCGGCGGGATCGAACGCGAGAAGGTCCTGCAGTCGGCTGTCAAAAAGGGCGTGATTGCGCCGGAGCAGGCCAAGGGCATGTCGGACGAGCAGGTGTTTGAACTTTTGTTCGCGTCCGGCTTTAGCACCGCGCAAACCGTGTCCGATATTTCGGGGCGCGGCGTCGGGTTGGACGCTGTTCGAGGCAAGGTGAATTCGCTTGGCGGCACGATTCGCATCGAGTCGAAAGTCGGAGAAGGCACGGCTTTTATCATTGAACTTCCGCTTACGCTGACGATCTTGCCGGCCATGCTGGTTCGTGTCGGTGAAGAGTTGTTCGCGGTGCCAACTGCGAACATCGAAGAAGTCGCGCGAGTGGACGCCTCGGATCTGGAATGGGTGCACGAGCATCCGGTCGTTCGCTTTCGCGACAAGGTCGTGCCCGTGCTGGATTTGGGAGACAAGTTCTTCGGCCGAACGTGCGGCGAACAGCATCCGTGGAACACGGTGATTTGCAAGGACGGCAAAGATTACGTCGCCTTGACGGTCACCGAGATCGTCGACGAGTTGGAGGTCGTCAACAAACCGCTCGGGCGATATCTGGCCAACGTGAAAATGTTTTCCGGCGCCACCATTTTAGGCGATGGGCAAGTGGCGCTGATCCTCGATGTCCGCGAGGTGCTTCAACTAGGCGCTTGAGAGAGGAGAAGCAGAAGATGAGTGAACAGTATGTGGTCATGAAGCTCGGCAACGAGTTCTATGGCGCGTCGGTGATGCAGGTCATCTCGATTGAACGGATGATGAACATATCGCAGGTTCCGCGAACCCTGTCTTACATCAAGGGCGTCGTCAATCTGCGCGGCACTGTGACACCCGTCATCGACTTGCGGGAACGCGTCGGGCTGACGCGCAATGGACAGGAATCAGACGCGACGAGAATCGTCGTGACCGAAGTCAACGATATGACAGTCGGGATGATTGTCGACGCGGTGGAAGACGTCGTGTCAATCGAGGATGGCGGGATCGCGCCGCCGCCGCCGGTGGTCGGCGGCATCCACGCCGTGTATTTGAAAGGCGTCGCGCAGGTGGGGGATCGGTTGTTGGTCATCCTGAATTTGGAGAAAATCCTGTCTGACGTCGAACTGGAGCAGCTTCAAGAAGTGGACAGGCAGGTACGAGGATGAATGGGAACAAGCTGGACGCGTTGACGACAGACGCCTTGAAGGAATTTGGCAACATTGGCGCAGGGCATGCTGCAACGGCGTTGTCCATTCTGCTGGATGGCCGCGTCACCATGTCCGTGACGGAGGCAAGGCTCTGTCCCTGCGCGGACATCGTGGAAACCGTCGGCAGCGACAGGTTGGTGGCTGCCGTTTTCATTCGACTGCTAGGCGCCATTCCGGGCAATATGTTCGTGTTGATGACCCTGCCAAGCGCGGACAGACTGTTGGCTCACATGCTTCGTGAAGCGCGCCGCGAGGACGATTACACGGAACTCGAATTGTCGGCGATCGCGGAAGTAGGCAACATCCTCTCGGGAGCCTACGTGGCCGCCATCAGCGACTTGTGCGGCTTGAATCTGAACCAGTCCGTGCCAGCTGTCGCCATCGACATGGCCGCCGCTGTCTTGGATATCGGTCTGATGATGAGCGGCAATGAGAACAACGAAGCCATTTTCATCAGTTCCACCCTCGTCCACGAGGGAAATCACATCGACACGCAATTTTTCATGCTTCCTGACTATGACGGAACGGATACGCTGCTCGATGTCCTGCGAAGGAAAGCGTACTATGGTGGATGAACAGCAAACCATACGGATTGGAATCGCAGAAGGGGCGATTCTCACCGGCCCCGGTACCATCACCACGACCGGTTTAGGCTCGTGTATCGGACTGGTCTTGTTTGACGTGATCGATCACGTCGCCGGCATGGTGCATGTCATGCTTCCCGAGAGCCCATCCCCGTCGCCTGCGCTGCCTCAAAAATACGCTGACACTGGGATTCGGTGGCTGTATGAAAACGTCCTTGAGGCGGGCGCGAACCGAGCGAGATTGAAAGCCAAATACGCAGGAGGTTCGCAGATGTTTCGCGGATTGCAAACGGAAGCCTTGCGCATCGGTGATCGGAATATTGCCGCGGTCGCCGAACATTTGAGCCAGTTACATATTCCCATTGTCAATTTCGATGTCGGCGGGAGTGTCGGTCGGACAATCCGTTTCGAACTTCCTTCACGGGCATTGCACATTCGTACCGCTCGCGGCGAGGAGCGGTCGATTTAATCACAATCTGGAAACTAGGTGACCTTGGACATGCTCCCGACTCTCATATTGGCTGTGGTCTGTATCATCCTGCTGTTTGTTCTCTACGTCATCACGGGAGGATGGCGCAAATACGGCGGTGTTCGAGGTATGTACAAGTGGCTTCTCTCAGGCGCCGCCACCCAGGGCATGTCGGCGAAACCGAATGTTTCGGCGGGATCGTCCCCGCGGCGATCCGCAGCAGGCCTCGCAATGGCCGGAAACGCGGACGAAACGGACGACGCGGTCGCCATCCTGCGCGACTTGTACGTCGAGTTCGATGGGCGCCAACGCGCGTTGGAAGCGCGCATCACCCGGTTGGAGACGCTCGTTGCCGATATGCTGTCTCGTGAAGATAGGCCGACAGCGCGTCAATCCGTTTCTGTGACGGCGTCAGATGTGGTTGTATCAGACAAGATCCCGTCGGACGTGGTTGAGGCGGAGAAGTCGGACGAGATGTCGGACGGGTCCCAGGTGAAGGACTCTCGCCGGTACTTTGCGATTTTAGACCTGCTGGATGCGGGCGTTTCCGATGGCGATATCGTCGCGAAACTGGGCGTCGAACCGGAGGATGTCGCGTATGTGCGAACCATCATGCAGAGTCCGTTTGGGAATCCGCCGGAGCCTTGCAGGTAAACTGGGCATTATCCGGGTACGCAATGCGGAATCAATTGATTCCGGTTTGGATCATGTGCTATATTAGACAGCAGTGCAATGACCCACAAAATGTGGAGTTCACACGAATGATGACGCTTCGTCGAAGTGCCTCGCTTTGAGGTCGAGGGGGCGGATGAGTCGTTCGGCGGCCAAACTTGAAGGAGGAACATGCATTGGCGATTATTTCTATGAAGCAGCTGCTCGAGGCTGGCGTTCATTTTGGACACCAGACACGCCGTTGGAATCCGAAGATGGCGCGGTACATTTTTACCGAGCGCAACGGCATCTACATCATTGATCTGCAAAAGACGGTTCGCAAAGTCGAAGAAGCGTACAACTTCGTTCGCGAACTCGCGGCTTCCGGTGAGACCATTCTCTTCGTAGGTACGAAAAAGCAGGCGCAAGAGGCTGTCAAGGAAGAAGCCGAACGCTGCAATATGTACTATGTCAACCAACGCTGGCTCGGCGGCACGTTGACCAACTTTAACACCATTCAAAAGCGTATCCGTCGCCTTCAACAGTTGGAAAAGATGCAAGAGGACGGAACGTTTGATGTGCTTCCCAAGAAGGAAGTCATATTGCTGAAGAAAGAGGCTGAACGCCTCGAGAAGTTCCTCGGCGGTATCAAGGGCATGACGAAGATGCCTGGCGCAATGTTCGTCATCGATCCTCGCAAGGAACGGATTGCGGTCGCTGAGGCTCACAAGCTCGGGATTCCGATTGTTGCCATCGTCGATACAAACTGCGACCCGGATGAGATTGATTACGTCATTCCAGGGAACGACGACGCGATTCGCGCTGTTCGCCTATTGACCGGGAAGATGGCCGATGCGGTGCTCGAGGGCACGCAAGGTGAAGAAACGACTGCTTGATGGATGTCTCGGGGAGGTGGCGGGTGCAAAGCGCTCTCGTCACCTTTTTTATGCAACTTGAATATGGCGTGGGTCGCCGGATTGGCATCCATCGAAGACACTTGAGGAGGATATCAGGATGGCTGAAGTAACAGCTGCAATGGTGAAGGAATTGCGCGAGAAGACAGGCGCGGGCATGATGGACTGCAAAAAGGCTCTGACAGAGGCGAACGGCGATATGGAACGCGCCATGGAAGTGCTTCGTGAACGCGGACTCGCATCTGCGGCGAAGAAGGCTGGCCGCGTGGCGGCTGAGGGCGTCGTCGAATCCTATATTCACGCTGGCGGCCGGATCGGCGTGCTGGTTGAAGTAAACTGCGAGACCGACTTCGTAGCGAAGAATGAAGACTTCCGCACGTTTGTGAAGGACATTGCAATGCATATTGCCGCTGCAAGTCCGCAATACGTGCGCCGCGAAGACGTGCCTGAGGAAGTTGTGGAGAAGGAACGCGAGATTCTCCGGGCTCAAACGCTCAACGAAGGACGTCCCGAAAATATTGTGGACAAGATCGTCGATGGCCGGATCGACAAGTTCTTCAAGGATATCTGTTTGATGGAGCAAATGTTTGTGAAGGATACAGATAAGTCGATTGATACACTCCTTCGCGAAAAGATCGCTACCATCGGCGAAAACATTTCGATTCGCCGGTTTGCCCGCTTTGTCGTCGGCGAAGGTATCGAGAAGCAAGAGACGAACTTCGCGGAAGAAGTGATGGCTCAAGTCCGCCAATAAGACGAACACGCGCTCGCGAGGGGACACATTTCGGTGTTCCCTCGTGTGGCGTATCAGCAAGTGATTTCATCGAATAAACGGAGGGGCTTTCGTGACGACACCGAAATATCGCCGAGTGGTTCTGAAAATAAGTGGCGAGGCCTTGGCTGGCGCGGGTGGTTATGGCATCGATCCAACCGTGATTCGAGATATCGCGCAACAGATCACGGACGTCCAAAAATTAGATGTGCAGGTAGCGGTGGTTGTTGGAGCGGGTAACATCTGGAGAGGGCTTTCGGGGAGCCAGATGGGCATGGATCGGGCGACCGCGGACTACATGGGGATGCTCGCGACGGTCATGAACGCCCTGGCACTTCAGGACGCCTTGGAGAAACTTGGCGTCGCTACGCGGGTCCAGAGCTCCATCGAGATGTCGCAAGTAGCGGAACCGTACATACGCAGGCGAGCGATTCGCCATCTCGAAAAGGGTCGCGTCGTGATCTTTGCCGGCGGCACTGGCAACCCGTTCTTTTCCACAGACACGACCGCGGCGTTGCGGGCTGCGGAAATTGAGGCGGAAGTGATTTTGATGGCCAAGAATGGCGTGGATGGGGTTTACACCGCTGATCCACAAAAGGATCCTACGGCCACCAAATACTCCGAAGTCGATTTCATGCAGGTCCTGAACGAGGGGTTGGGGGTCATGGACTCCACCGCCGCATCGCTGTGCATGGACAACGACATTCCTCTGCTTGTCTTCTCGCTCAACGAAGAAGGCAACATTCGCAAGGCTGTAATTGGTGAGAAAATTGGCACCATGGTGGGATCTGGCGCCACAGGAAGGGATGAGTCGAAGTGAGTCAGCAAATTATTGCGGATGCACAAGAACGCATGGATAAAGCGATTGCGAATTTGCGTCGAGAACTGGCAAGCGTTCGGGCTGGGCGGGCAACGCCGTCGCTCTTGGACAAAGTGATGGTCGAATACTATGGTTCGCAGATGCCGGTCAATCAAGTGGCGGGCATCACGTCGCCAGAACCGCGGCTGCTCGTCATTTCGCCGTGGGAGAAGTCGATGCTCAGCGAGATTGAAAAAGCGATTATGAAGTCCGATCTCGGTCTGAATCCTTCGAACGACGGATCGGTGATCCGCTTGACCATTCCTGCGTTGACTGAGGAACGCCGCCAGGAACTGGTCAAACAAGTGCGGAAAATCGCGGAAGAGGCCCGTGTCGCGATTCGGAATGTGCGCCGCGACGCCAACGACGACCTGAAAAAGGCGGAGAAGAACGGCGACATTTCGGAAGATGAAGCGCGTCGATTCATGGAGAAAATTCAGCAAATCACGGATAAATCTATTGCGCAGGTCGACAGTATGTTGGAAGATAAGGAGAAGGACGTTACACAGGTATAAGCCGCCATTCTGGCCGCATGATCTGAGGAGGTTGCCAGACTTGTTTAAGAGTTTTGGGCGTGGACAGAGAGTGAGTGCGACAACAGTCGAGCATCCAGCGCTCAAGGTGAAACCTCGACACATCGGCATCATAATGGATGGAAATGGTCGTTGGGCTCGTAAGCGAGGATTGCCCCGAGTTGCCGGACATCACGCAGGAATGACAGCGATGCGTGAGACCATCCGGGCGTGTGACGACTTCGGGATCGAATGCGTTACCCTATATGCGTTTTCTACCGAAAACTGGAAAAGGCCAATTTCGGAAGTTGAGTATTTGATGCGATTGCCTGAGCAGTTCTTTCGCAATGAGATTGAAGAGTTGGTCAGTCGCGGGGTGAGGGTAAGGTTCCTCGGCGACACCTCACAGTTGCCTCCGTATACACAGGAGACCGTGCGAAATTCTCTGCTGCGCACGGAAGGCAATACAGGCATGACTGTCAACTTTGCGTTGAATTATGGCGGACGCAATGAATTAATGTGTGCCATCGAACGGTACGCCAGGGAGATTGCCGATGGCAAGGCGTCTGTTGGGGACCTGACGGAGGCCGATTTTGATCGGTATTTGGATACGGCGGGCCTTCCCGCGCTCGACTTGGTCATTCGGACGAGCGGCGAGATTCGCCTCAGCAATTTTCTCATTTGGCAGGCTGCATATGCGGAGCTCTGGTTTACAGATGTTCTTTGGCCTGATTTCTCCAGAGATGATTTGTTTCAAGCTATTTCTGACTACGGAAGGCGGAAGCGTCGTTTCGGGGCTGTAGAGTAGGTGTGTAGATGCTGAAACAACGGGTGATCACGGCCGTCTTGGCGGGGATCGTCGTATTAATTGTTCTCTTGTTTGGAGAGGAGATTGGCTGGCGCTGGTTGGTGTGGTTATGCACAGTAGCTGGCGTCGCCGAATTTTCGACGATGTTTGGCGCCCGTTGGTTGAGCATTTCCACCATCTTGTCTGCGCTTGTGGTGACGTTGATCGAATGGTTTCCCGTCACGTTCAACCACCCAATTTACCTGTACCTTGTAGTCGCGATTGTCCTCGTCTCTCCCGTCCTCACACGCGATCCTGGCGGACTTCGTACGACGTCGGTGCTTGCCTTCGGGGCCCTGTACATCGCTGCCGGCGGTCTTTCTCTGACGTCGCTGCGAGCCTTGCCCGTCGGCTGGTTCTGGATGTGGCTGTTTCTGATCGCGGTGTGGATGTCTGACACAGCGGCGTACTTTGTCGGCAAGGCCATGCGCGGGCCGAAGCTGCTTCCTGAGATTAGTCCTGGCAAGACGGTGAGCGGTATGCTGGGCGGGATCGTGGGAGGCGCCGTGGGGGCTGTGGTGTTCGGATGGATCGCGCACCCTGTGTACAATGGATGGATGTTCGCGGCAGTCGGTGCCATTATTTCGTTAGCGGAGCAATTGGGCGATCTCGTCGAGAGCGCGTACAAACGGGTGGCTGGCGTGAAGGATTCAGGGCGCATGCTGCCGGGGCACGGCGGCATTCTGGATCGGATCGACGGGCTGATTTTTGCCGCGCCCATCGCGTTTTGGTTGATCGATCACGGCATTCGTGGTTGGTTTGGTTGACGCCTTGTCGGACCATTTTTTGAGAAGGTGGGCTTCGCATGACAACGGTAAGTATCTTGGGCAGTACCGGTGCCATCGGCACGCGGACGATCGACGTGCTCCAGGCGTTGGGCGGTTCGTACCAGGTTGCGGCGATGGTCGCTGGACGGAATGTCGATTTGCTGGTTGAGCAAATTCGCAAGGTCCGTCCAAAGTTGGTCGGCGTGGCCGACGAGGAAACGCGCAAGTCGCTGCTGGATCGCCTGGAAGCCAAGGAACGCCCGGAAATCGTCGTTGGCGACGATGGCCTCGTGGAGTGCGCGGCTTTTCCGTCCGACATTGTCGTAAACGCGGTGGTTGGCGCGAGAGGTATCTTGCCCGCACTGGCGGCAGTTCGCCGGGGGGCTCGTTTGGCCTTGGCCAATAAGGAGTGCCTCGTCGCAGCAGGGAAGTTCATCAAAGATGCCGCAGCGTTGGCGGAAGCCGAGATCATTCCGGTAGACAGCGAACATTGCGCACTCTTTCAGTGCATGTTGGCTGGGTCTCGGGATGAGGTGCATCAATGGATCCTCACCGCTTCGGGAGGGCCGTTTCGGACGTATTCGAAGGCCGACCTGGAAGCGGTCACGGTCGAACAGGCCTTGCGGCATCCAAACTGGAGCATGGGCAAAAAGATCACGGTCGACAGCGCGACGCTGATGAACAAGGGTCTTGAGGTCATCGAGGCGCATCATTTGTTCGACGCGCCATATGATAAAATAAGTGTACTTGTACATCCGGAAAGCATCGTCCATTCCATGGTGGAATACGTGGATGGATCAGTGCTTGCCCAGTTGGCGACGCACGATATGAAATTGCCGATCCAGTACGCCCTGACCTTCCCAGACCGAGTGACTGCCCCGTGGCCGCGACTAAACCTCGCGGAAATTGGCAGGCTAACGTTTGAAGAACCGGATCTCGACAGGTTCCCAGCCCTGCGTGTCGCAATCGAGTCGGGCAAGAGCGGCGGCTATGCGCCTTGTATCCTGAACGCTGCGAACGAGGTGGCAGTAGAAGCGTTCCTCCGGGGGCAGATCGGGTATCGTCGGATCGCCGCTTTGGTCGAGAGCGTCATCTCGGATTTAGCTGGTGGAGAACCGAAGTCGGTTGAAGACATCCTCGACATGGACAGGCGTGCTCGAGCAGAGGCAGAACTCTTACTGACAAAGGGCTGATGACGGATTGCCGATCCTGTTGCACCTCGAATTTTACTTAAAAGCTGCCATAGCGATCATTCTCGTGTTTGGCGTGTGCATCACGCTCCACGAGCTGGGTCACTTCTATGTCGCAAAACGGAGTGGTGTCGCAGTACCGGTTTTCGCCATCGGTTTCGGCCCCAAGTTGTTCAAATTTCGACGAGGCGGCACCGAGTACTCGCTTCGACTGCTGCCCATCGGTGGGTTCGTGCAAATGGCTGGCGAAGCGCCGCAGGAGACGTGGTTTCCTGTCGGACAGCCCATCGCGTATGAACTGAACGACGATGAGGAAATCGTCAAACTGGGCGATCCGAAGGATTTGCCCCGCGCTTTGGTGGGTACGGTTCGACGCGCGGATCTGACGGAAAAATTGGAAATGACGATTCAGACTTCTGACGGGATTCGCACCTTCCGTGTGCGCCCTCACGCGAATCTCATGCTGAACGCGCGGATGTCCATGCCGATTGTCGAGAAGCACGAACAAGTGGTGGGCAAACCACTGTGGCAGCGCGCGGCGATTATTTTGGCAGGTCCGGTCATGAACCTGCTGCTTGCAGGATTTCTGTTCGCTGCCGTGAATACGTACACCGGCGTTCCGACGACAACTATCGGCAAGGTGGAGCCGAATACACCCGCGTACCGGGTTGGCTTGCAAGTCGGGGATCGGATCGTCGAGGTCGACAACCATCCTGTTCATTCTTGGAATCAGCTGGTGTCGTTGGTCGTGGCGAGCGGCTATCAGCAGCATCAGGTGAAACCGATTCACATCGTGACCGAGCGCAATGGTTCGCAGCAGGACTTGGTGATTACGCCAGAACTGGTGAAGGGCACGCCGGTGATCGGCATTGAAACCGCCATTTCGCACAACCCCGTTCGCACACTGTTTTCTGGATTTGCGGCGCTGGGACAGGACATCGTGCTGACCGTGCACGGATATGTCAGTTTGTTCGTTCACCATCAGTTCCAATCGCTGTCTGGGCCGGTGGGCATCGCGGATGTGATCACGCAGCAGGTGCGCTTCGGGTTTTGGAATGTCGTCGCGGTGGCCGGCGCGTTGAGCCTGGGTTTGGGTCTCTTCAATTTGCTCCCGATCCCGGCGTTGGACGGCGGGCGTCTGCTGTTTATGATCATTGAGCTGATTCGCGGGCGACGGGTCGATCCAGAGAAGGAGACACTCGTTCACTTTGTCGGCTTCGCCCTTGTGATGCTGTTCGCTGTCGTGATCACGTATCGAGATGTCACGAAGTTGTTTTGACCCGCCGCGGTTTTCTTCAGACAGCGTTGGGTGAGTTTGGGATTTTCGCAGGTACATGCATGGCAGCAGGAGGTGGGCGCGAATGTCCGCGATGATCGAGGCAGAGGCAGTCAACAGCTTCGCTTCACGTGTGCGAGAAGTTCGCGTCAACGCGAGCAAACGTCGGGCGATTGTCTGTATGGAAAGCCCGTTTATGGATATGGACGAAAGATTGGGAGAGGGCGATGTCGTTTCCCGATCGCGTCAATTCACCGAGTTCTATCAAGATTACCGCCAGTTGATGGAGGCGTGCGAAAGCCGTCTCTCCGCCTGTGGCACGTGGTCCATCGAAGTTCCATCCGTACATCCTTCCCATCTTTCCGCGGCGGCGCGCGAGGCCGTTGTACAGGGACTCGTCGACGCCTACGGGCAGATTGAACCGATTGCAGGCAACTTGCTGCGGCAGGCCAACGTGATTTGCGGCGAGGACATGCAGGTTCGAATTCAGTGCCCGTCTACCGCCATTGTGGACAAGCTGAAACAAAAAGGCGTCTGCGCGTGGCTTCAGGAAGCCGCTGCCGCCTTCGGATTGACCATGCAGTGCGTCGTGGAGCTGTCGAGCGACGGCGAATCGCAGATGGAAGCTTTGCGATCCCAGCTTGAGGCGGAGCAAGGTGCGCATGTGCAGCAGATTCTCGAAGAGGAGCAGAAGCGGGCGGCTGCGGCGAAGGAAGCTCCACCGGAGCCCAAGCCGGGTGGCTGGGGCGGTCGGGAAGGCAGGGAGCGGTCGCGCGAGAAAGAGTCTGGCGAACCGCTGACGCTCGGGCCGATGTACCCGGAGCCTGCGCCCATCCCCATCCGGGAGATTGTCGACGAAATGCGTCGCGCCTGCGTGATTGGACGCGTCTTTCGGCATGAGCGGCGAACGCTGCCGAGCGGCAGGACGCTGGTGCAGTTCAATTTGACGGACGACACGGATTCCATCTCCGCGAAGTTGTTCGCCCAGCACGATCACGAATTGGCTTCGCTGGAAGCCTTGGAGGACGGGGTGTGGGTTCGCGTCCAGGGACAAGTCCAGTTCGACACGTATGCCAAGGAAATTGTCTTTATGGTCCAGGGCATGCGGCCGGAAACGGGCCCGTCGCGGATGGACGAGGCGGAGGAAAAGCGCATCGAATTGCACGCGCATACGGTGATGTCGGCGATGGACGGCGTCGTCAGCGCGTCGGATCTGGTGAAGCGTGCCGCGAAGTGGGGGCACCCTGCCATTGCCATTACCGATCACGGCGGTGTGCAGTCGTTTCCAGAAGCGTATTCCACCGCCAAGAAGCAGGGCATCCGCCTATTGTTGGGCCTTGAGGCCTACGTCGTCGACGACGGCGGCCTGATTGTCTACCGCGAGCGGCAGCAACCGTTGACGAACGAGGCGACCTACGTCGTCTTTGACACAGAGACCACGGGCCTCAACGCTCGTGAGGACACCTTGATTGAAATCGCCGCGGTCAAGGTTCGCGGCGGGGAAATCGTCGACACGTACGCCAAGTTGATCGATCCCGAACGCCTGTTGTCACAAAAGATATCGGAGTTGACCGGGATCACCAACGATATGGTGGCAGGGCAGCCGACGCTCGATGCGGTGTTGCCGGAGTTCCGCAAGTTCGTCGAGGGAACCATTCTCGTCGCTCACAACGCCGAATTCGACGTTGGTTTCCTCAATCAATGCGCGGTGCGCTTAGGCATGGACCCGTGGACGGAGCCGGTGATCGACACGCTCGCACTGGCGCGGGCGCTCTATCCGGGCGAGAAAAATTACCGACTTAAAACATTGACACAAAAGTTTGGTGTGGAATTGGTCAACCACCACCGCGCGCTCGCGGACTCGGAGGCCACGGCCAAAGTCTTTTTGAAGATGCTCGAAACCTGCGAAGAACGCGGGCTGACAGATCTCGGTTCGCTCAACCAACTGATTGGACAAGTGGATATCGGCCGCGTGCGTCCATTCCACGCGACCATTCTCGTCCGCAATCGCGACGGCCTGCGGAATCTCTACAGGCTCGTCTCCATCGCGAATACGCAGTATTTGCACCGCGTGCCGAGGCTGCCGAAGAGTGTGCTGGCCAAGTATCGGGAAGGTTTGCTCATCGGCACCGCGTGCCGCCAGGGCGAATTGTTCGAGTCGTTCATCCGCGGCAAGTCGGAAGATGAGATCGAGGCGCTGTGCGAGTTTTACGACTATCTCGAACTGCAGCCGCCGAGCCACTACGAGCCCTTGATTCGGGACGAGATCATGCCGTCCTTGGAGCATGTGCGCCATTTGCAGCGGCAAATTGTGGATCTCGGCAAGCGCTTGAACAAGCCGGTCGTGGCGACAGGAGACGTCCACTACTTGGACGAGAACGACAAGATTTATCGTGAGATCTTCCTGCAGTCGCAAAAGCTCGACACGCATCAGCCGCCGATGCACCTGCGGACGACGGCGGAGATGCTGCAGGAGTTCGCGTTCCTCGGAGAGGAGGACGCGAAGGCCATCGTGATCGACAATCCGAGGGCGGTCGCGGAACTCTGCGAAGACGTCAAGCCGATCCCGGACGAACTGCACACGCCCGTCATCGAAGGCGCGGAGGAAGAGATTCGATCCATGTCGTACGCGAAGGCGACGGCGATTTATGGCACGCCCTTGCCGGACATCGTCGAGAAGCGGTTGGAGAAGGAACTGAACTCCATCATTTCGAACGGATTCTCTGTGATCTATCTGATTGCGCACAAGCTTGTGACGAAGTCGCTGTCCGACGGCTATTTGGTAGGCAGCCGTGGTTCGGTCGGTTCGTCGCTCGTGGCGACCATGACGGACATCACCGAGGTGAACCCGCTGCCGCCGCACTACGTCTGCCCGAGCTGTAAACACAGCGAGTTTTTCCTGAATGGCGAATATGGTTCGGGCTTCGATTTGCCTGAGAAGAATTGTCCGAGCTGCGGCGAGCGTATGCATAAAGACGGCCAAGACATTCCCTTTGAGACGTTCCTCGGCTTCGACGGCGACAAGGTGCCGGATATCGACCTAAACTTCTCTGGCGAGTACCAGCCGCGGGCTCACCGCTATACGGAAGAATTGTTCGGCAAAGATTACGTGTTCCGAGCAGGGACCATTTCGGTGGTCGCGGAGAAGACCGCCTATGGCTACGTGCGCAAGTACGCGGAGGAAAAGGGGTTGATTCTGCGCAACGCCGAGATCGACCGATTGGTCCAGGGATGCACTGGCGTCAAGCGGACGACGGGACAGCACCCGGGCGGACAGGTCGTCGTGCCGAACAACGTGTCGATTTACGATTTCACACCGATTCAGTTCCCGGCTGACGACAAGGATTCGGAGACGTTCACGACGCACTTCGACTACCACTCTGGTCTCGAGAACTGTTTGCTGAAGCTCGATATCCTCGGCCACGACGATCCCACCGTGATCCGGATGCTGCAGGACTTGACTGGCGTCGACCCGAAGTCCATTCCGCTCGACGATCCGCAAGTGCTCGCTCTGTTTCGCGGGACGGAGCCGCTCGGTGTGTCGCCGGAGGATATCCGATCCGTCACGGGCACGTATGCGATCCCCGAATTCGGCACGCGATTTGTTCGTCAGATGCTCGAAGACACGCGGCCGACGACGTTCTCGGAACTGGTTCGCATTTCCGGTCTGTCGCACGGCACCGACGTCTGGTTGAACAACGCGCAATCGATCATTCGGGAAGGTATCGCCACGCTGTCCGAAGTCATCTGCGCCCGCGACGATATTATGATCTACCTGATTCAGAAGGGGCTCGATCCTGCGCGCGCCTTCAAGATTATGGAGGGTATCCGTAAGGGCAAAGGCGTCAAGGAAGAAGACGAAGCCTACATGAAGGAGCACAATGTCCCGGACTGGTATATCGAGTCGGGCAAAAAGATCAAATACATGTTTCCGAAGGCGCACGCCGCCGCTTACGTCTTGATGGCGGTCCGTATCGCGTGGTTCAAGGTGTACCATCCGCTCGCGTTTTACGCGACGTACTTCACGGTCCGCGCGGACGATTTCGACGTCGCCGTGATGACCAAGGGCCGTGACGCGATTCTCGCGAAGATCGACGAGATCGAAGCGAAAGGCAACGCCGCGCTGCCCAAGGAAAAGAGCTTCGTCACCGTGCTGGAAGTCGCGCTCGAGATGGTATCGCGCGGATTCAAGTTTTTACCGGTCGATCTCTATCGTTCACACGCGACCAAATTCCTGTTGGACGAAGAACAGCAAGCTTTGATCCCGCCGTTTGTCGCCATCTCCGGCGTCGGTGAAACGGCCGCGAAAAATCTGTACGAGGCCGCTCAGCAAGGAGAGTTTCTGTCCTTGGAGGATTTGCAGGAACGCGGCCGCGCTTCGAAAACGATCGTCGATATTCTGGTCGATCTCGGTTGCGTGGACGGATTGCCGGAAACCAACCAATTGTCCCTGTTCTAGCCGAGATGGGCTGATTTGTCGAGCGGAATCTGGTGAAGGAGGGTACCTGATGAACATCTATTATCTGGGTCCCGAAGGAACGCACAGCCACGAGGCGGCGGCGGCTGTGAACGCGCATTTTCTGGGGGGGGAGGCGTCGGTCGTCGCGCGTCCCACGTTCCCCGCGGTGTTGGAGGCGTGTTTCGCAGATGCGATCGATGACGCGTTCGCGTGTGTTCCGATTGAGAACAGTATCCAAGGTTCCGTGTGGCAGGTGTGGGACGGCCTGACGCGATATGCAGAAGCCGTTTCTTCCGAAGAGCGTGCGTCCGCCTGCCAGATGCTTGCCGCCATCAACGTGCCCATTCACCAGTACGCCGTGTATCCGCCGAACACGGAATTCGGGGCGGTTCGTGAGGTTTTGTCGCATCCGCAGGCCTTGGCCCAGTGTGATCGATCCGTGAAGAAACTGTTCCCCAACGCGGTACCTGTTGCCGTGAGCAGCACGGCCGACGCGATACGTCAAGTGGCGGAAAGGCGTTTGGAAGGGGTCGTCGGCATCGGGAGCCGGCGCGCCGCCGAACAGTATGGACTCGATTACTACCGCGATCCGATTGAGGACCATCCTGGCAACGTCACGAGATTCGCGTTGATTGGCAAAGCGTCCTTCCCGTTGGCGCAACCTGTCAACTTGGCCAAAACCGATGAGACCGCATCGCTGTGCCTGCGCGGCGTACCGCATCGACCAGGCGGCCTGGTCACCGCCTTGCAGACGTTCGCGGACGCGAGGCTGAATCTGACGAGGCTCGAGTCGCGGCCCGTCGGCGACCAAATCGGGAACTACGTGTACTACGTCGATGTGTCGATCGCGGGTCTCCCACACAGCGGAGAGGCTGAACTCGAAGCCGTGATCGGTCAATTGGCCGATCACGGCACGCGAACGACTCGATTGGGTACCTATCCGGTCTATCGAGCCGAGTGACCTTCGGGCATTCTTCGCGATTTCTTTTGCCCTCTTTACGGAAACGTATCCGTTTATTTGGAATTGAATGATAATTTGGTGTCGACTTCAAAACGTCGAATATTTTGGAGGACGCCAGATGGATAAGCGGATACGTTCACTTGCCCCCCTCACGCTCGCGGGTTTGTTGGCCATTGCGCCGATGACCGCCTGGCCGATCAGACGACCAGCGGTGCGTCGGACAGCACGACGAGCAGCACCTCAACTTCTCTGCCCTTGCTCACTGCGGACCCATCCACGGACACCTTGATGTCGGAGCCTGACGACGGGAAACAGCCTTATCTTGACACCATTGACAGCGCAACGAAATCCATCGACGTCGAAATGTATCTCCTGACTGATACGGACGTTCTCAATGCACTCATCGCTGCCGCCACGGCCAACTCGCTTGACGACAATCGCGAAGTCGGCGCCGTTTGGGACACCCGTACTTTGCTTCATCGATGGAGGCTTCGTTCAAACAGGCTGAGAAGAACGCGATCTGGATGAGGACCGCGCCGCCGACGCCTGTTTCCGCAACGCTGCTCGATCTCGCCAACAATCCCGCCAAGTACATGAGCGATTTGCTGTAAGGTGGAAAGTGGATCTGGCAAGGCCGAGATCGTCGTCAACGGCAAAGTCGTGAGGCGTGTCCACAGCCGCCAGGCAATCGATCCCACAACGGGCTAATCGACCGCCTATCTGCCGATTTGGAACGGAACGACCTGGACGATCACGGCGAACTGACTCCCCACTGCGGTACCCGGCCGGCCTGGGGGCGGTTGCTGCGGTGACTCCGGCGGCTCGAGGCGAATAAGCTGCCGAGGACCGCTTAAGTTTGTCGAATCGGCGCGATCGCGACGAATAAGCTGCCGGGGGCCGCTTAAGTGCCTCAAGTCCCGCCGATCCGGCTCCGATCTGGCAAATAAGCGGTCGAGGGCCGCTAAAATGGCAGGCATGGGCGGATTTCCGACGAATAAGCGGCTGTGGGCCGCTTATTCGCCCAGCGCCCACCCAGCACCCACCCAGCACCCACCCAGCACCCACCCAGCCGCGTGGCACGGTCCAATCATCTGGCCATATGGAACTTGCGTTATGTAGAAAATCGGTTTGACGGACAAACTACCCCAAAAGACGTGAGCAAGGTGTATAATATCATGTTGGAAGGCGTTCGTTCCTGCCTGTAGGTGTTATAGATCGAAAAGGAGTGGTCGGAGTTGAAACCATTAGAGAAACTGCATTCACTCGGGCAAAGTATTTGGTATGACAACGTAGAGCGTGGACTCATCGAATCTGGTGAAATGAAAAAGCTGATCGACAACGGTGTTCGCGGCGTTACGTCGAACCCGACGATCTTCGAAAAGGCAATCGTTGGAAGCAACAACTATGATGCCGCAATTCGCGAGGCGGCCAGCCAAGGAAAAGATGTGGACGCGCTTTATGATTATCTTGTGTTCCACGACATTCAGGCTGTCGCGGACTTGTTGAAACCTGTTTACGATTCGTCGAAGGGCGTCGACGGCTATGTAAGCCTCGAAGTGTCGCCGAAACTGTCGGACGACGCGGAGGGCACGGTTCGCGAGGGGCTTCGTCTGAAGGAGGCTTTGCAAAGGGACAACCTGATGGTGAAAGTTCCTGCGACTGAAGCGGGTATTCAAGCGATCCGCCAGTTGATCGCGAAGGGTGTCAACGTCAACGTCACGTTGATTTTCGGTCAAAAGCAATACGCTTCCGTGTTGGATGCCTACTTGTCCGGTCTGGAAGACCGCCTGGCACAGGGCTTGCCGTTGAATGTGCATTCTGTCGCGAGTTTCTTTGTCAGCCGCGTCGACGGTTTGGTCGACAAAAAGCTGGCGAATGTCAGCGGTGGAGAAGCGCTGCAGGGCAAAGCGGCTGTGGCCAACGCGAAACTGGCATACAGCCATTTCGTCGAAGTGACCCAGTCTGATCGCTGGAAGAAGCTCGCCGCTGCTGGCGCGCACGTGCAACGTCCGCTGTGGGCGTCGACGAGCACGAAGAATCCGAGTTACCCGAATCTGCTCTACGTGGACACACTGGTTGGGCCGGACACGGTCAACACGGTTCCGCCTGTGACGCTTGAGCACATTTTGGCGAAAGAGGACTACGAACGCACAGTCGATGTGAATGTCGACGAGGCTGTCGCGCAGATCAACGCGATTGAAGCGAAGGGAATCCTGCTTGAGGATGTCGCAGCACAGCTGCTGTCCGAAGGACTGGAGAGCTTCGCGAAGTCGTTCGATTCGCTGATGGACGCGTTGGCGAAGGGATTGCAAGCCGCGAAGTAATCGAAAGCGCGGCTTTGTTCGAGTGCGCCGCTTCGAGGCAGCCGTGCGCTGCGAAGATTGCATCGTATCTACAAAGAATCGTGCCACGAATGCCGTGGCACGATTCTTTGCGTTGAACGGGAATTGAACCGTTCATGTTCGGCTGTGTCCAACTGTTTTCGAATTGTCGCCAGCTTGACGATCCGGCCCGAGTACCCGTGCCAAGCGGCTTGGCGGCTTCAGGTCAGACTTCCTGACGCGTCCGCTTCTGGGCCTTCTCGCGTTCGTTCTTCGAGAGGATGCGCTTGCGAAGGCGGATTGCCTGCGGCGTCACTTCGCACAGTTCGTCGTCCTCGATGTATGTCATGGATTCTTCCAACGACATCGATCTCGCGGCCTTCAAGCGAACGGTTTCGTCCTTGGTCGCGGAGCGAACGTTCGATTGGTGTTTCGCGCGGGTGACGTTGACGGTCAAGTCGTTTTCGCGTGTGTGCTCGCCGACGATCATGCCTTCGTAGACCGGGGTGCCTGGCGTGACGAACATCACGCCTCGATCCTCGAGATTGCCGAGCGCATAGGCTGTCGCGTCACCCGTATCCATCGATACCAGGACGCCTTGCCGCCTCGTCGTGACAGCGCCGCGCCATGGACCGTATTCGTAGAACCTGTGGTGCATCGTCCCATACCCTTTGGTCATCGTGAGGAACTCGGTCCGAAAGCCAATCAAGCCGCGTGTCGGAACGTGAAAGACCAGACGCGTCATGTCGCCAGTGTCGGCGGGCTGCAGACTCACCATCTCACCTTTGCGATAGCCGAGCGCTTCGATGATGGATCCGACCGCGTCAGATGGAACGTCCGCGACGAATTCCTCGATTGGCTCCATGCGCTGCCCGTCGATTTCCTTGACGATCACGTGAGGTTTCGAGACGGCGAGTTCGTATCCTTCGCGGCGCATCGTTTCGATGAGGATGGACAAATGCAGTTCGCCGCGGCTCGCCACGAGGAAGACATCGGCGTCTTCCGTCTCCTCCACGCGCAGCGACACATCCGACTCGAGCTCCTGGAACAGCCGCTCGCGCAGTTTTCTCGACGTCACGTGCGTGCCTTCGCGTCCAGCGAATGGACTGTCGTTGACGCGGAAGGTCATTTCCAGCGTCGGTTCGTCGATCCTCAGCAGCGGCAAGGCTTCTGGATGCGCGACATCGGCGACCGTTTCGCCGACCATGATCTCAGGGATACCTGCGACCGCCACGATATCGCCAGCCGCGGCCTCTTCGACTTCAATGCGGCGGAGACCCTGGTGCGCGAACAGTTTTTGAATCCGCTTCTGCAGCACAGTGCCGTCGCGTTGGATCAGCGCGACGGTCTCGCCTTGGCGCAATACGCCTCGCGCGATTCGGCCAATGCCGATCCGGCCCAAGTACTCGTTGTAGTCGAGCATGGTCACCTGCCACTGCAGCGGTCCGTCGACATCGACCGGCGGGGATGGAATGTGATCGATGATCGATTCAAACAATGGTTCCATCGTTTCTCCGGGCACGTCGAGATCGACCGTAGCGGTGCCTTGAATCGCAGACGTGTAGACGACTGGAAAATCCAGTTGATCTTCGTTTGCGCCGAGATCGATGAACAGATCCAGCACTTCGTCGACGACCTCTTGCGGTCTGGCGTTGGGCCGATCCATCTTGTTGACGACGACGACCGGCACGAGACCAGCGCCGAGCGCTTTCTCAAGGACGAACCGAGTCTGAGGCATCACGCCTTCAAACGCGTCGACCACGAGCAGGACGCCATCGACCATTTTGACAATCCGCTCGACTTCGCCGCTGAAATCGGCGTGGCCCGGTGTGTCGACCAAATTGATGCGATACTCTTTATAAGGAATGGATGTGGTTTTCGCAAGAATCGTAATGCCCCGTTCACGCTCGAGGTCGTTCGAATCCAGCGCGCGTTCGTGTACTTGCTCATTGTCGCGGAAAAGACCGGACTGTCGCAGCAACTGGTCGACCAAACTCGTCTTGCCGTGGTCGACGTGTGCGACGATCGCCACGTTCCGCATCCGTGTAACATCGGTATGCATAAATTCCTCCTAGCTCTGTCTTTGCGCTAAACACGATAGCACGAAGGGCTTGGAATTACAACGTAAATGGTTTGCAGGGTATGGTCGACAGTGGTATAATACCCATGTTAGGCTTCGTATACCGTGTACGGACAAGAGTGGGGCATACCCACTCTTTGATTTATGCTAGGCACTTTTCGACGTGCGAACAGCGGTGGCACCAGGATGAATCCCAACTTTGGGGAGGATGGCATTTGGCAAAGGAACGTGTGACGGACATCGTAGAGCGATTGGTAACTCCTATTGTAGAAAAGGAGCACGTGGAACTCGTCGACGTGGAATTTAAGAAGGAAGGCGCAAATTGGTATCTCCGTGTCTTCATCGACAAACCAGGCGGCGTGGATATCGACGATTGCAGTCGTGTCAGCGAGCAGCTCTCCGACCAACTGGACATTGTCGATCCAATACCCGATGCGTATTTTCTCGAAGTGTCCTCGCCAGGCGCCGAACGCCCGTTGAAAAAACCAAGCGACTTCGAAAAAGCCGTGGGCGAAAACGTGTACGTCTCACTCTACGAACCAATCGATGGTGTGAAAGCGTACGAAGGAACGCTCATCAGTTACAGCGAAGAACAACTGGTATTGGAAGTTCGTGTCAAGACCAGGACAAAGTCGGTCGTGATTCCGACCGACAAAGTGGCATTGGCACGATTGGCCATACAATTGTAATCCTATCGTCCGTGCGTGTCGAAAGCGGTGCCGGATCACCACTTAAAAGGGGGAGGTTCCCTTCCATGAACGTTGATTTTCTTGACGCACTCGAGCAGCTTGCTCGCGAAAAGGGTATCGATAAAGAGATCTTGTTGGAAGCCATTGAAGCGGCATTGATTTCTGGATACAAGCGCAATTTCCATTCGGCGGGCAATGTTCGTGTTGACATCCACCGGGATACCGGCGAAGTTCGGGTGTTTGCGCGCAAAACGGTCGTCGAAGAACCGGAGGACACGCGACTCGAGATCTCGCTCGATGCTGCGAGGGACATCAATCCCAGCTATCAGGTGGGAGATGTCGTCGAGATCGAAGTGACGCCGAGGGATTTTGGCCGTATCGCGGCGCAAACCGCGAAGCAAGTGGTGACGCAGCGCATCCGTGAAGCTGAGCGTTCTGTCATCTATGGCAAGTTTGTCGACAGAGAAGAGGAAGTCGTCACTGGGCTGGTCAACCGGGTGGAATCTCGGGTTGCGTATATCGATGTTGGGGATACCGAGGCGATTCTGCCGCAGTCTGAACAGATGCCAACTGATCAACTCCGCATGGGGGATCGCATCAAGGTGTTCATCTCCCGCGTCGAACGGACCACGAAAGGGCCTCAAATCGTCGTATCACGCAGCCATCCTGGACTCCTAAAACGTCTTTTTGAACTTGAGGTTCCGGAGATTTTTGATGGAATTGTGGAAATTAAGGCGGTGTCCCGTGAAGCGGGTTTTCGGTCGAAGATCGCGGTTCATTCGAGAAATCCGGAAGTCGATCCGATTGGCGCTTGCGTCGGCACGCGGGGATCGCGCGTGCAGGCTGTGGTGAACGAACTCAACGGGGAGAAAGTCGATATCGTCGAGTGGAGTGAAGATCCCGCTGAATTCGTCGCCAACGCCTTGTCGCCTGCCAAGGTTGTGGAAGTGCAGATCGACGAAGAGGAAAAGGTGGCCAGGACCATCGTGCCGGATTACCAGCTTTCGCTCGCCATCGGCAAGGAAGGGCAGAATGCGCGTCTGGCGGCTCGACTGACCGGATGGAAGATCGATATCAAGAGTGAGTCGCAGGTCTCGAAAGGCGATTTGTTCCAGGAACTCGACGAGGCGGACGTGGAAGACGAGGGCGGATTTGGGACGTTGTCGGACGACTGGTTGACCGAGCCGTAAAGCGAACGGCGTTCATAGAGGGGAGGGCTTACGATGAATAAAGTGCGGAAAATCCCGCTTCGCAAGTGCGTCGGCTGTCAGGAGATGAAGCCGAAGCGTGAACTGATACGCGTCGTGCACACACCTGACGGCGACGTGCTCATCGATCCGACGGGGAAACAGAACGGCCGGGGCGCTTACCTGTGCCCGGACGAAACTTGTCTGCAAACGGCGCAAAAGAAGAAGTCTTTGGAGCGCGCTTTGAAGATGTCTATCCCCTCCTCTGTGTACGAAACGCTGACGGTGCAGCTTCAAGGGGCGATGAATCATTGAACACGACGGATAACGTCGTTGAGATATATCAATTGATAGGTCTGGCGAGGCGGGCCAGGCAGGTGGTCGACGGACAGGACAGAATCATCTCCGCCATCACACGAGGAGATGCCAAGCTCGTGATCGTCACGACGGATGCCGGAGCGAACGGTCGCAAGAAATTGTTCGACAAGTCGTCGTTTTATGGGGTTCCCGTTGTCAACTTTGGGACAAAGCTGGCCTTGGGAAACTCTATCGGCCGACGAGAAGCGGCGGCGGTTGCGGTTCTTGAGGAAGGGTTTGCGACAAAGTTACAGTCACGAATTGGGGAAACCCGCGGAGGTGGAGCGTTTGACGAAGATTCGAGTCTATGAGTACGCCAAGAAACTAAATATGTCCAGCAAAGAAATTCTCACGATTCTCGGGCGCTTGGATGTGCCCGTCGCGAACCATATGAGCGTCATGGACGAAGAAATGGTGAGCAAGGTGGAGAATTTCTTTACAGATATTAAGAAACGCGCGGCTGAGCGGCATGCGCAAGAGGTGGAGAAAGAGATGCGCGAACGTCAGCTGCGAAGACAAGAGGAGCGTCAAGATACGAATAAGAATACGACGGCAACGAGCACACCGGCGCAAAGTCACGGAGATCGGGAACAGAATGTCGAGCGCGTGAGCGCGGAACCACAGGCATCGGCGAACCGATCCGCAGCAAGAGAACCTTCTGCACGTGAAGAGGATCGGACCCAGGCGCCGCGGCGCGACGATGGTGTTCGAAGCGGGGATCAAACTCGCGCAGCAAGTGCACCCATTCGCAGCTACCAAGGAGACGCGCGCCGGTCGGACGAACATCGTCCGTCGAGCGCACGACCAGTGAATGGAGACGGCGCACGGGCGAACGACGGACGTCCGCGCACTGCGTCGGGCGCGCCGCGTCAAGGCCAAACTGGCGGACCAGGCAATCGGGACGCTCGATCCAGCGGCGGCTATCAGGGCAATCGCGACGGCGGCGGGTACAACAATCGCGGCGGTCAAGGCGGCCAGAGCGGCGGCTATGGCAATCGCAGCGGTCAAGGCGGCGGCTATCAAGGCAGTCGCGACGGCGGTCAACGTACAGGCCAGTCAGGTTACGGCAACCGCGGTGGTCAAAGCGGCGGTTATCAGGGTAATCGCGACGGTGGCGGGTACAACAATCGCGGCGGTCAAGGCGGCCAGGGCGGCGGCTATGGCAACCGCAGTGGTCAAGGCGGTGGTTACGGCAATCGCGGAGGTCAGGGTGGCCAAGGCGGCGGTTTCGCGAATCGCGGCGGCCAGTCCGGTGGACGTCCAGCTGGCGGCGGCAGCCGTCCCGCATCCGGGATCGCCGCAGCGGCAGCGAAACCTACGGCCCCCGGCAGTTTGCGGAAGGACAAGGAGAAAAAGGACCGGCAGGGCTTTGCGCGTCACGAGGAGTTCAACGAGACGAAGCTGCAGAGAGCAAAGCGGAGGAATGGCGGCCGCGGTCAGGCGAAGCCGTTGCCGACCGAGGTGACGGTCGAAGGTCCATTGACGGTTGGCGACTTCGCGAAACTCTTGCAGCGCGAAGCGGCTGAAGTGATCAAGAAATTGCTGTTGCTCGGCATTATGGCGACCATTAACCAGGAAATCGACACCGATACGATGGAATTGATCGGTTCGGAATTCGGTGTAACGGTGCACGTTGTGGAACCGGTCGACGAAGAGGCGCTCGACATGCTGGTTGAAGAAGACGCGCCGGAATCGCTGGTACCGCGTCCGCCTGTCGTCACCATCATGGGGCACGTCGATCACGGTAAGACCACGTTGCTCGACGCGATTCGCGAAAGCCGTGTGACCGCGTCGGAGTCTGGCGGCATCACGCAGCATATCGGCGCTTATCAGGTTGAAGTGAACGATCGGGAGATCACGTTCCTCGATACACCTGGTCACGAGGCGTTTACGACCATGCGCGCACGCGGTGCGCAAGTGACGGACATCACGATTCTGGTGGTTGCCGCGGATGACGGCGTCATGCCGCAGACGGTGGAGGCCATCAACCACGCGAAGGCTGCGAAGGTGCCGATCATCGTCGCGGTCAACAAGATCGACAAGCCGGATGCGAACCCGGATCGAGTGAAGCAAGAGTTGGCGCAGTACGAGTTGGTTCCGGAAGACTGGGGCGGGGACACTATCTTCGTGCACATCTCCGCATTGAAGCGGATCGGTCTGGAAGAACTGCTCGAGATGGTTCTGCTGGTCGCTGATGTGCAGGAGTTGAAGGCGAATCCTCAAGGGCGCCCGCGCGGTACCGTCATTGAGGCCAAGTTGGACAAAGGACGCGGTCCGGTTGCGACCGTGCTGGTGCAAAACGGCACGCTCAAAGTGGGTGACATTGTCGTCGCGGGAACGACTTACGGCCGCGTTCGAGCGATGCTCAACGATACGGGCAAACGGCTCAAGGCGGCCGGTCCGTCGACACCGGTCGAGATTCAGGGCTTGGGCGGTGTGCCGTCTGCGGGTGACCAATTCGTCGTGTACGACGATGAACGGAGCGCGCGCAACCTGGTCGAGAAACGGTCGAGTCGCGAAAAACAGGAACAGATGCAAACGACGTCCCGCGTGACGCTTGACGATTTGTACCGTCAGATTCAGGAAGGCAACGTGGCTGAGCTCAACGTGATCGTGAAAGCGGACGTTCAAGGATCCGTGGAAGCTTTGGTTCAGTCAATTGAAAAAATCGACGTGGAAGGCGTCCGCGTGCGCGTTATTCACAAGGGTGCCGGCGCGATCACGGAGTCGGACGTGTCGCTCGCTTCGGCTTCCAACGCGATTATCATTGGTTTCCATGTTCGTCCCGACGTCAACGCGAAGCGGATGGCAGAGCAGGAGAAAGTCGATATCCGCCTGTACCGCGTGATTTACAACGTGATGTCGGAACTCGAGTCGGCCATGAAGGGCATGTTGGCGCCGGAGTACAAGGAAGTTGTCCTGGGCCACGCCGAAGTCCGCGAAACGTTCAACATCTCACGCATCGGTACGGTGGCAGGCTGCTATGTCACGGATGGAAAGATGACCCGCGACGCGGAAGCTCGATTGATTCGCGATGGTATCGTGGTGTATGAGGGCAAACTGGATTCGTTGAAGCGTTTCAAAGACGATGCGCGCGAAGTCGCGACCGGATTTGAATGTGGAATCACGCTTGAAAAGTACAACGACATCAAGGTTGGCGACGTCGTCGAGGCGTTCACCATGGAAGCCGTCCAGCGGGCGTGATTCGTCACTTCACGCGCTTTGCGCGATGTCTGTCGACCGATTGACTGTCATTGAGGGAGGCGTTGTCGATGTCGCGAATCCGAGTACAAAAAGTGGCTGAGCAGATGAAGAAGGAAATGGCCGATATCATCCGAAACAATGTGAAGGATCCGCGCGTCGGTTTTGCGACGGTGACGCGCGTCGAATTGTCGGGAGACCTTCAACACGCCAAAGTGTACGTCAGCGTGTTCGGATCTCAGGATGAAAAAGACGGCACGCTGGCGGCGCTGACGAACGCGACTGGATTTATCCGGGGTGAGGTCGCTCGCCGGTTGCACATGCGCGTCGCGCCGGAATTGTTGTTCCGGCTGGACGATTCCGGGGAATACAGTGAGCGGATTGAGCAAGTCTTGAAGACGATTCGGACGGAATCGCCGGATCAAGCACATCCAAACGATTGATTTTGCATGCCTTCACGGGTAGGGAGGATCGAATATGGAAGGGTGGCAGCCCGTACCGCGGCAGCCGGACACACTGGAAGCCATCGCCGTTGCAGTGCGCGAAGCGCCGGATTGGCTCATCGTGACACACGAGCGTCCGGATGGAGACGCTCTGGGCAGTGCATTGGCGGTTGGACATATTTTGAGTGCGCTGGGAAAGACATGGACGTTTGTCGTGGCCGAGATGATTCCCGAACGATTCAGTTTCTTGCCGAAGTACGGGCAAATTTCCCAACTGGCCGACCTCCCTGGCCGTGTTTTTGATCACGTGATTGCCGTGGATTGTGCGGACGAATCCCGCTTTGCCGGGGTGTCGTCCGCCATTGCGGCGGATGCGAAAATCCTGAACATCGATCATCATCAGACCAATCCGCATTTCGGTACTGTGGCGTACGTGGACGATCGCGCCGCCGCCACGGCGGAACTGATTTTTCACGTCGCTTGCGCGCTTGATGTGCCGCTGGAGAAGGACCTTGCGACATGTCTCTATACAGGTATCCTCACCGATACGGGCGGTTTCAGCTACCCGAACACGACCCGCGAAGTTCATCAAATTGCAGCCGAGCTGCTTGCCAGCGGCGTTCAGCCGTACGACGTGGCGGAGCCTGCGCTCGAGGCCCGAACGCGCGAACAGATGAAGCTGTTGCAGGCGGCCATCCGCGACATGTTCATTTCTGACGACGGCAGGTACGCGTTTATTTCCGTGACCCAAGAGATGCTGTCGACGCTCGACGCGACCGAAGATGACGCGGTGGGGCTGGTTGCCTTCGCGCGTTCCATCGATACGGTCGAGGTCGGTGTGTTGCTGAGAGAGCGGCCGGACGGCTCGATTAAGGCGAGTCTCCGATCAAAACGTCGAATTGATGTAGCGAAAATAGCGCAACGGTTTGGCGGAGGCGGGCACGCGCGCGCTGCGGCGTGTGTTGTGGCCGGGCCTATGGCCCAGGCTCGCGCCGCCATCGAGCGCGCGGTGTTGGAAGCATTGGAGGGAACGGACGTTTGATGTCATCTGCTGCGAGCGGAATTTTGCTGATCGACAAACCAGAAGGACCTACGTCTCACGACGTGGTGGCAAGCGTTCGCAGAAAATTGGGAACTCGGAAAGTGGGGCACGCAGGCACGCTCGATCCGGATGCGAGCGGCCTCCTGATCCTGTGCGTCGGCGAAGCGACCCGTTTGCTCGAGTACCTGACAGCGAAGGACAAGCGGTATGTCGGCACAATCGCCTTTGGAATCGGCACGGATACGCATGACGCAGCCGGACGCGTGACGGTCACCGCCGACGTTTCGCACCTGACAGACGAGCTGGTCCAGGATGCGGTTCGTCAGTTTGTCGGAACGACCGCTCAGACGGTTCCCGAATATTCAGCTGTACATATCGACGGTCAGCGCGCCTATGAATTGGCCCGGGCCGGCAAGGCGGTGGACATGCCGCAGCGCCAGATTCAGATTTCGCGGTTCGACGTGGGCGCCTTGCGTCGCGAAGGCGATGTCGGGATCGCGGCGTTTGACGTGATCTGTTCCAAGGGTACGTATATTCGCGCACTCTGCCGCGATCTGGGAGCGGCCGTCGACGTGCCCGCCCATATGAAGGAATTGCGCCGGATCGCCATCGGCAGCGTGAACATCTGTGACGCTGTTGATTTGGAGACGTTTGTCCATTCAGATCAACCGCACGCCTACATTCGTGAACCACTTCGATTTTTTGAGGATTTTCCGAGAATCGAGGCGACGCTTGAAATGGTTGAACGAATCGCGAACGGCCAGTCTGTCGAAGTGCCGCCGGAGACAATCCCGTCCGATATTGGCCAGGATGGCGTGGCGATGCTCGTGTATGACAAAGCCGTCGCCGCCATCGTCGAGGTTGCGGACGAGCGGTCGTCGCGTGTGATGAGACCGAAGAAGGTCTTCTGGAAGAGGGGATAACCGTGTTGTTTCAAGAAGTGCATGGAATCCCACCGCAGAGCGACGTCGATCAAGTGTTGGTGATTGGCAAATTCGACGGCGTCCATATCGGACATCAAGCGATTCTCGATACGGCGCGAAACGTTGCACCCCCGGGAACGCGGCTGGCCGTCATGAGTTTTAATCCGCACCCGACATTCGTGTTGACGGGTGACGAGGCGTATCTCAGAACGTTGACGCCCCCGACTGAAAAGCTGAGAATTCTCGCCGAATTAGGCGTTGGCAGCTATTACTCGATCCGCTTCGACAAGGCGTTCGCGGCGATGGATCCGGAACAGTTCGTCGTCGAGTTCGGCACGCGGTTGCGCGCGCGGCAGATCGTGGTCGGCGAAGATTTTCGCTTTGGCCGGGGCGGGAGCGGCGACACGGCGCTGTTGCGGACGGTAGGGTCGCGGCTCGGCATTGGGGTCACGGTCGTGTCTCCCGTCGTCGAGAACGGATCGAAAGTCAGCAGTTCACAGATTCGCGCGCATCTCGCCGCCGGGCGGGTGGAAGCTGCGGAAGCCCTGTTGGGGCGGCCGTATACGATCACGGGAACGGTGGTACACGGAGGCGATTGCGGTCGGGCCATCGGCTTTCCAACCGCGAATTTGAGCGGGATCGACGCGTACGTCATGCCGAAGTCAGGCGTCTACGCGGTGTCGGCGGCTGTTTCCGAGCGCGACAAGGGTGAAATCGTGTCGCACGAGGAGATTTGGTTTGGGGTGCTCCTTGCGGGCGGCCGGACGACGATCAGCGGCGATCGATTCCAGCTCGCCGTTCATCTCCTAGGGTTTAGCGGCGATTTATACGGGAAACAATGTCGAGTATCGTTTCTGCGCCGCATCCGCGATGAACAAGCGTTCGCTTCTGCCGAAGAACTGCAGGCGCAGCTGGCCAGAGATTGCGACACCACGAGCGCCATGGTCGGACTGGCTGATGTCAGGCTGACCGGGGACTTGATCCGTCAAGGCTCGGCATTTGTGCGCACTTCGTTCGGCAAAGATTAGGTCTAGCTTGGAAATGGCTGCTGTGGTATGCTATGATTTGTGTGTCATGCACGATGAACTGCCTCGAGGATGCTGGCGTGACCTCCCGACCTCTTCTTCGTAGCAGGGATGACTAGATTGTAGGAGGAAATATGATGTTGGATGCAGAAGCAAAAAAACAAATTGTCGAAAAGTATCAGGTTCACGGAACGGATACAGGGTCTCCTGAAGTTCAGATTGCCATTCTGACTGAGCGAATCAACTATTTGACGGAGCACTTCCGTACGCATAAGAAGGATCACCATTCGCGTCGCGGATTGTATAAGATGATTGGACGTCGCAGAAACCTGTTGAACTACCTTCGTAAAAAGGACGTCAACCGGTATCGCGAACTGATTCAGTCTTTGGGACTTCGCAGGTAAGGGTGGAAGCGGGCTTCGGCCCGCTTCTTTTGCATGGTTCGCAGATTGTACGTCGCGTGGGCTTGTCCCTTTACATAACCCATAGGAAATTCAGTATGGAGATCAAATGAATGGCAACAGTAAATTGAGATACGTGTCAGGAGGGCATCAGAGAAATGGTTGTACGCCACGAATTCGAGGTGGGTGGACGTCCATTCGTGCTGGAAACGGGCAAGCTGGCCAAGCAAGCGACGGCAGCTGTCAACGTTCAGTACGGAGAGACAGTGGTTCTGGCGACGGTTACAGCGTCGCAGGAACCGAAGGATTTGGACTTCTTTCCACTGACGGTCAATTATGAAGAACGACTGTACGCAGTCGGTAAAATTCCGGGCGGTTTCATCAAGCGAGAAGGGCGGCCGAGCGAGAAGGCCATCTTGGCGTCGCGATTGATCGACAGACCTATCCGTCCGTTGTTCCCAGAAGGCTTTCGCAACGATGTGCAAGTGGTCGACATTGTGATGTCGGTGGATCAAGATTGTGCGCCGGAGATTGCGGCGATGATTGGCACATCCGCGTCGTTGACGATTTCGGACATTCCGTTTGACGGTCCAATCGGCGGCGTTATCGTCGGTTTAATCGACGGCGAATTTATCATCAACCCAACGGTCGAGCAGGCGGAGAAGAGCGATCTCCATCTCGTGTTGGCGGGAACGAAGGACGCCATCGTGATGGTGGAGGCAGGCGCCAACGAGGTTCCCGAAGAAACCGTTTTGGAAGCGGTTTTATTCGGCCATCGCGTGATTGGCCAGATTTGCGATGAAATTCAAGTCTTTGCGGAAAAGGTCGGCGTGACCAAGCGCGAAGTCGTGCTTCATCAAGTGGATCCCGAACTCAACGCCGCTGTGCGCGAGTATGCGACGGATCGAATCAATGTAGCCGTTCGCAACGCGGACAAGCTTGCCCGCGAAGCCGCGCTGTCCGAGGTCAACGCGGAAATCCAGGAGCACTTCGCCGAGGCGTTCCCGGAGCGGGAGGCGGAAATTGCGGAGATTTTGCACGACATCCTGAAGGAGGAAGTCCGCAGGGCTATACTCAACGATGGCATCCGTCCGGACGGCCGCGCTTTGGATCAGATTCGCCCGATCTCTTGCGAAGTCGGTTTGTTGCCAAGAACTCACGGCTCCGCGCTGTTCACGCGCGGTCAGACACAGGCTTTGTCCATTTGCACGCTTGGCGCGATGGGCGACGAGCAAATGCTCGATGGACTCGAAGTGGAAAAGTCGAACCGCTACATGCACCATTACAATTTTCCTCCGTTCAGCGTCGGTGAGGCCCGGCCGCTGCGGGCACCCAGCCGCCGCGACATCGGGCACGGGGCTTTGGGCGAACGCGCGCTCGATCCCGTCATCCCTTCCCCGGAAGAGTTTCCTTACGCAATCCGCGTGGTGTCGGAGATTCTCGAATCGAACGGCTCGACATCGCAGGCGAGCATTTGCGGAAGCACGATGGCGCTCATGGACGCGGGCGTTCCCATCAAGGCGCCTGTCGCCGGCATCGCCATGGGACTGGTGAAAGAGAACGACCAAGTGGCCATCCTGAGTGACATTCAAGGGATGGAAGACCACTTGGGAGACATGGACTTCAAGGTGGCTGGCACCGAAAAGGGCGTCACCGCGCTCCAGATGGATATCAAGATCAACGGGATCGATCGCGAGATTCTCGAACGGGCATTGAAGCAAGCGCACGATGGACGGATGTTTATTCTCAGCAAGATGATGGAGGCCATCTCCGCGCCGCGGACGGATTTGTCGAGACATGCGCCGCGCGTCATCACGATCCGCATCAATCCAGACAAGATCCGCGACGTGATTGGACCGGGCGGACGTGTCATCAACAAGATCATCGAAGAGACAGGCGTCAAAATCGACATCGAACAGGACGGCCGTGTGTTTATCCACTCGTCGAGCGTGGAGCAGGCGGACAAGGCGAAAGAGATGATTCAAAACATCGTTCGCGAGGTGGAAGTTGGCGCAACGTACGTGGGCAAAGTCACGCGCGTCGAAAAGTATGGGGCGTTCGTCGAGATTCTGCCTGGCAAGGAAGGTCTCGTCCATATTTCGCAGCTCGATGTCGGGCGGGTCGCCAAGGTTGAAGATGTCTGCAACGTGGGGGATCCCATCACGGTCAAAGTCACCGAGATCGACAATCAGGGGCGGATCAATCTCTCCCGCAAAGAAGCTTTGAAAGCGCAAGAAACCGAATCGCCTGGCGCACATCCGTCGACGCGGGAATAAGCCGCGAATTCTAGTTTCATAGGCCGTCGTGACTGGCCGAATTGGCTATCTGTCCTGCACACAAGAGGGATGGATAGCCTTGTTTGCGTTGTCGATGCGTCAAACCAGGTTTGTCGGGCATTCTATCCACAGGATCAATTTGGGGGAATGACGATGAAACGTTGGCTACTATGGATGACGGTCGGAGCCTCTCTCCTCACCGGAGGCGGTAGCGTCGTCCACGCGATGCATCACGCCGCCGCAGGTGCTCCAGGCCACCCGCACAGTGTGGCGCCTGTCAAGACGTTTGCCGAACAACTCCAAGCGTACGATCACGATATGGGCACAGAACCCGTCGACGCCCGAACCCACCGCGTGTGGCACGCGATTCCCGGGCTTGCCGGCTGGCGGTTGGACGTGCCTGCAAGCGAGCGGGCCACCAAAGCGAGCACCGACGGCCGGACGCACCTTGTCTGGAACATGGTTCCGCCGCGGGTTCGGCTCTCGATGCTGCCTGCGGATCCCATCTACCGCGGACCCAACGTCGAAAAGTCGGTGGCTTTGATGGTCAACGTCTCGTGGGGCGAGGAATATGTGCCTGCCATGTTGAAGGCGCTTCGCGACGCCAACGTGAAGGCGACCTTTTTTCTCGACGGCAAATGGGTGAAGGCCCACCCGCAGTTGGTCAAGGCGATCACCGCCGACGGCCACGCCATTGGTTCACACGGAACCGGTCACCCGGATTTCCGACAACTGTCCGCGGGCGCGTTGGCCCGGCAACTCGACGAAACCAATGAGACGATTCGCCAAGCGACGGGCAAGGCCCCGCAACTGATCGCGCCGCCTGGCGGCTCGTACGACAATCGACTCGTGAACATGGCGCACGAGCGCGGGATGTATACGATCCTCTGGACCACCGACACCGTCGACTGGCGGCGGCCGCCTGCCGACGTGATCGTGGACAGGGTCAAACACGGCCTCACGCCAGGTGCATTGGTGCTGATGCATCCAACGGCTCCGACGGTGCAGGCGTTGCCGCAGATTCTGAAGCTGATTGCCGCTTCCGGTTTTCACACGAAGACCGTGGAGGACGTCGTCGCTGAGCGGCCCGCTTTCCATCCACCAACTGTCTTGAGTCCGGTCCCCACCTTTTGATATAGTGGGTCTATTGCGATTGTTGTGCGGTCAAGCACGGATCGGCGTAAGGAGGCACATCTTTGACGTACCGGGTGCAATTAGCAAACGGACTGCGAATTGTTGGTGAAGAAATCGACAGTGTTCGTTCCGTCAGTCTCGGCATTTGGATCAAAACCGGATCGCGTTACGAAACGCTGCGCGAGAACGGCGTGAGCCATTTTCTTGAACACATGTTCTTCAAGGGTACGGATAGATTTTCGGCTCGTGACCTTGCACAGGCGTTCGACGATCTCGGTGGACAAGTCAACGCCTTTACCTCAAAGGAATACACGTGTTTCTACGCGCGCGTCCTCGACGAGCACTTTTCCATTGCGCTCGACACGCTCGCGGACATGTTGCTCCATTCGAAATTCGCGCCGGACGAAATCGAGAAGGAGAAGCGTGTCGTGATCGAAGAAATCCGGATGTACGAAGATACGCCGGACGAGTTGGTGATGGATCTGCTCGCGGAAGGGATCTATCGGAAACACCCGCTCGGTTACACGATTCTCGGGCGTGAGGAAAACCTGCTGAGTTTTTCCCGGGACGATCTGTTGTCCTACATTGATCGGCGTTACCGGCCGGAGGAGATTGTGGTCTCCATCGCGGGGCACATTGAACAGTCGCAGGCCTGCGCGGAAGTGGAACGGCTGTTTGGCGGCCTTCGCCGTCCGCCTCTGAGCGCGGCGGTGCGTGTGGAGGAGCCCCCGTTCCACGTCTCCCTGCAGACGCGGGAAAAAGACATTGAGCAGGTGCATCTATGCCTTTCCTCGCCTGGATTCCAGGCTGGCAGCCGGGAAATGTATCCGTTGATCCTGCTGAACAACATCTTGGGCGGAACGCAGTCGTCGCGGCTGTTTCAGGAGATCCGCGAAGAGCGGGGCATGGCGTATTCGGTGTATTCATTCCACACCGCGTACCAGGATGCGGGGATGTTCGGCATTTACGCAGGTACTTCGCCGGAGAACGTCGAGGACGTGATGCAGGCGATTTACCGGGTGTGCGGAGAATTGCGAGACCGCCCTCTCAAACCTGCCGAACTGGAGAAGGCGAAGCAGCAGGTCAAGGGCGCCATGATGTTGGGACTTGAGAGCACGGGGAGCCGGATGAGCCGGATCGCGAAAAATGAGCTTCTGCTCGGCCGTGAAGTGACGATCGACGAAACGCTGGCGGGCATCGAGGCTGTGACGGCTGAAGACGTTCAGCGCATCGCGGAAAGGGTTCTCGGCCAACCGTTTGCGCTGTCCGCAGTCGGCCCTGTGGCGGATCTGGATCTGGACAAGTGGGTCGGGGAGAAAGCGTTGCAATGACCGAGCCCATTCCAGTGAAGCTTGCCATCGTCTCGCCGTTGTTTCAGCCGTCCTACATGCCGGCGTACGCCACGTCGGGTGCCGCCGGATTGGATTTGCACGCGTGCATTCCTCAGCCGGTGCTGTTTGAGCCAGGTGCGCGTATTCGCATTCCCACCGGCATTGCCATCGAATTGCCGCGCCAGGACGTCGTCGCGCTCGTGTACGCGCGAAGCGGCTGGGCGGCCAAGTACGGAGTCGGTTTGACCAATGGCGTCGGCGTGATCGACAGCGATTACAGGGGCGAGATCGCGGTGCTGCTGAGCCACCACGGCGACGAGGCATTGCGCATCGAACCTGGGGATCGAATCGCCCAGATGGTGATTGCGCCCTTGTACGTCGCCAACTGGACCGTAGTCGAGAGGCTCGACGACACGGATCGGGGCGCCGGCGGCTTCGGATCGACGGGCCGTTGAAGCTCGAATTTCAATGACGAATTTCAATGACGAATTTCAATGACATACGAATCGACGTCCTCCTGGGACTGTGGCCAATGCGCAACAGTCTTCGGGAGGATTTTTTTGGTTTGGCTCCAGATTCGGCCGCACCCTCGGCTGTGGCTTGGTCTTTCGGAACGGCTCCGTATCGCATCACCCCAATGGGCGATCCGACATAAGCTATCACACACGCAGAGGGGTGAAGGTCATGCTCACTGGAAAGCACCTCGTGTTTGTTGGCGGCGATGCCCGGCAACTCGAGGTTATCGCATATGTGACGGAGAACGACGCCAGTGCGACGTTGATTGGATTCACGCAAGCGAAACGGACGTTTGCGGACACGCAGTTGGGGGAACTGGCCGAGAACGTCTTCGCGGCGGCCGACGCCTTGGTCCTGCCGGTCGCGGGCATGGAGAACGACGGCAGGGTCGACACCCAGTTCGACGCCGATCCGATTATGCTGACCGAGGCGCACTTTCAAGCGATGCGCCCTGGCACCTTCGTCTTTACGGGAATCGCTCGCAGGGTGCTCACCGAATGGTGTGAGAGGTACTCCTTGAATCTCGTGAAGCTGATGGAATTGGACGAAGTGGCGATATTGAACTCCATTCCTACGGCCGAAGGCGCCATTGCCATCGCGATGCAAGAGACTGAGATCACGCTGCATGGAGCGAATGTGGTCGTTGTCGGGTTCGGACGATGCGGTCAAACGCTCGCCCACAAGCTTCGGGCGATGGGCGCCAACGTGCGCGTCTGTGCGCGATATCAACCCGAACTGGCGCGCATTCGCGAGCAGTCGATGGCCCCTTTTGCGATGAAGGATATCGATCACGCCATGCACGACGCGGACATCGTCTTCAACACGGTGCCAGCGCCTGTACTGTCGGCCGCGGTTCTGCGCAGTATGCCGCGCGACGCGGTGATCATCGACATCGCTTCGAAGCCTGGCGGCACCGACTTTCGGTACGCGGAGCGCCGCGGCATGAAGGCGATTCTGACGCCGAGTTTGCCTGGGCTGGTCGCCCCGAAGACGGCAGGCCGCATTATCGCGGTGTCGCTCACACGGATTCTGGCGAACGCAGACGAAGAAGAGGCGCAACACGAGGAGGAAGATTTATGGACCTGAAGGGAAAGACCATCGGTTTTGGTGTGACCGGCAGCCATTGCACGTACGAAGAGATTTTTCCGGAAGTGAAACGGCTGGTAGACCTTGGGGCAACGGTCGTTCCAGTTTTCTCCCACCATGTCATGGCAACTGATACACGTTTCGGGGAAGCAGGGGAATGGGCTCGTAAAATCGAAGAGGTGGCAGGGCAGCAAGCCATCACGTCGATCCCGGAAGCGGAGCCGCTTGGGCCTTCAAAGCGTTTGGATGTCATGTTGATTGCGCCTTGTACGGCGAGTTCCATGAGCAGGCTCGCACAAGCAAACACCGATTCGCCTGTGCTGATGGCGGCGAAGTCGACGCTTCGCAACGGCCGCCCGGTGGTCCTTGGCATTTCGACGAATGACGGACTGGGACTGAGCATGTATAATATCGCACGACTCATGAATACCAAAAACATTTACTTCGTTCCGTTCGGTCAGGACGCGCCGCATGATAAAATAAACTCACTCGTGTCCTTGATGAGTCTCATTCCCGACACGCTGTCAGCGGCCTTGGAAGGTCGACAGCTGCAACCGGTTCTCATCGAACGCTGGCGGGTATCGCGTCCATCCTGAGCGATTCCCGGCTACAGTGACCGAATGATTCTAGTTTCGACGTCCGTGTTCGGACTGTTTACAAGAAGAGGGGATCGCACATGCAAAAGAGAGATCGCTATTGTTTTGCGGTCCTCGGCGCCACTGGTGCCGTGGGCCGAAAGATGTTGAGCACCTTGGAGCGCCGCAATGTGCCGGTGGAGTCTGTGAAATTGCTGGCTTCGCCGAGATCGGCAGGCGAGAAGGTCGTCTTCCGCGGACAAGATTTGGTGGTTGAAGCGGTCACGCCGGATTCGTTCGAGGGTGTCGACATCGCTCTCTTCAGCGCTGGCGCGACGGCCAGCCAGATCTACGCGCCGGAGGCGGTCAAGCGCGGCGCTGTCGTGATTGACAATAGTTCCGCGTTCCGGATGGCCGATGATGTTCCGCTCGTCGTCCCGGAAGTCAATGCCCACGCCCTCGAAGGCCATCACGGGATCATCGCCAACCCCAACTGTTCGACCATCCAGTTGATGGTCGTGTTGAACAGCTTGCGATCGTTCGGCCTGGAGCATGTCACCGTTTCGACCTATCAAGCGGTCAGCGGCATGGGGCAAAAGGCTGTTGACGCCTTGGCCAGCGAGATCGGGGCGTGGCAAGCTGGAGAAGCGAACGCGACAACGATCTTCCCGGTCGTCAACCAGGAGCAGCACTACCCAATGGCGTTCAACGTGCTGCCGCAGTGCGATGTCTTTCTGGACAATGGTTATACAAAAGAAGAAATGAAGCTTGTGAACGAGTCTCGCAAGATTCTTGAACTGCCTGATCTCCTCGTGTCGCCGACCGCGGTTCGGGTACCTGTCCTGTACGGACACGCTGAATCGGTGTCCGTCCGCTTCCGGCAACCCGTGACACCCGAGGTCGCCCGCGAAATGATGAGAAAGTCGGAAAATCTCATCGTGGTCGACGATCCGGAACGGTTCGAATACCCACATCCACGCATGGTCGAGGGTACGGGAGAGACGTATGTCGGTCGGATTCGGCAGGATCTGGCGGATCCGAATACGCTTCTCCTGTTTGTCGTAGCCGATAATCTGCTCAAAGGCGCGGCATGGAACGCAGTGCAAATCGCTGAAGCGCTGATTGAGCGCGCGCAACACGTGTAAGGGAGACGACTTGCTTTGAAAATTGTCGTTCAGAAGTTTGGAGGGACGTCGGTTGCCACGCCGGAATCGCGGGCTGCGGCGTATCGTCACATCGAGCGGGCGAAGGCGGACGGCTACGCTGTCGTGGTCGTCGTTTCCGCGATGGGCAGGCGAGGCGATCCGTACGCGACCGACACCCTGTTGTCCCTGTTGGACGGAGAATCGGACGGCTCGTCGCGCGGACCCGACCTCCGCGACAAGGATCTGCTGATGGCTTGCGGCGAGACGATCTCTGCGGTCGTGTTCGCCCATGAACTCCGCAAGCGGGGGCATCAGGTCCGCGTACTGACCGGCGGCCAGGCAGGCATCATCACGAACTCGGATCATGGCAACGCGCGGATTCTCGACATTCGCACCGACACCTTGCTGTCCATCCTCTCAAGTGGAGAGATTGCGGTGGTAATGGGGTTCCAGGGTGTGGACGATCGCGGCGAGATCACCACGCTTGGCCGCGGCGGCAGCGATACCACCGCGACTGCGCTCGGTGTCGCGTTGCAGGCCGAGGTCGTCGACATCTTTACCGACGTGTCGGGCATTATGACGGCCGATCCGCGTTTGGTCGAAGACGCTCGCCAACTGACGCAAGTGACATACACGGAGATCTGCAACCTTGCCTATCAAGGTGCGAAAGTGATTCACCCGCGGGCTGTCGAGATCGCGATGCAGAAGAACATTCCAATTCGCGTGCGCAGCACGACTTCAGAGGATCCCGGAACGCTTGTCACGCAGTCGCAGCACCTGCTCGAGCACGCGGCTGTTCTCGATAAATTGGTGACTGGTATCGCACATACCGCCAACGTGTCGCAAATTCGGCTTCGCGGTGAAGGTATTGGCACAAGTTCGGTCTTTCAGTTGATGGCGGAACATCATATCTCCATCGATTTTATTTCCGTCACGCCGACGCAAGTCGCTTTCACGGTTCCAGATCACTTGGCGGGATTGGCGGTCCGTCATTTGGAAGCGCTCGGTTATCAAGTGGACGTTCGCAGCGGCTGTGCGAAAGTATCTGCCGTCGGCGCCGGCATGATGGGCGTCCCTGGCATCATGGCGCGGATTGTCGAAGCACTTGCGGCGAAGGGAATCGAAATTTTGCAATCTGCGGATTCGCACACAACCATTTGGGTACTTGTCGATGGTTCGCAGCTCGTTGAGGCTGTACGCGCCTTGCACCAGGTATTCCAACTGGCTGAAAAGGATGCGTAACGGCATTGGGGGAGAAGCATATGGATTTCGGTAGTCTCATCACGGCAATGGTCACACCGTTTGACGCGGCGGGGGAAGTCGACGAAAGCAAATTGCGGCCATTGGTCGATCACCTCATCAACACGGGCACTACGGCGATTGTCGCCGTCGGCACGACGGGGGAATCGCCGACGCTGACACACGACGAAAAGCTCCGCGTATTTGATGCGACGCTGAAGGCCGTCGATGGGAGAATTCCTGTTCTTGCAGGCACGGGCAGCAACGCGACGCGCGAGTCCGTCCAGTTGACGATAGAGGCCGCTCGCCTTGGCGTGCAGGGCATCCTGTTGGTCGCTCCGTACTATAACCGCCCATCCCAGGACGGACTTTACGCGCATTTCACGACGGTGGCGGAATCCACCACGCTTCCAATCATGATTTACAACGTGCCAGCGCGAACCGGGGTCAATATTCAGGCTGAGACGGTCCTGGAGTTGTCGAATGTGCCCAACATCGTGGCACTGAAAGAAGCCCACAGCGACTTTTCGCAAATTCTCCACATCGCGGCCGAGAAGCCGGACGACTTCTTGCTGTATTGCGGAGACGACAAACTGACCTTGCCGATGTTGAGCGTTGGCGCCGCGGGCGTCGTCAGTGTCGCCAGTCACGTGGTCGGTCGCCAGATGCGAACCATGATGGACTTGTTCTGGCAGGGACAGACCGACGAGGCGGCGTACTGGAGCGGAAGGCTGCTCCCGATTTTTGAAGCGATGTTCGCGACGGCGAGTCCCGCGCCGCTGAAGGAGGCCCTGTCGATTATTGGTCTTGATGTCGGCAGCGTCCGGGCTCCGTTGGTGCCAGCCTCCAGCGCACTGCGCGAGCACCTCGTCACTCTGCTGAATCGGCTTGGCGAAGTGTGATTGGGGCGATTGGGGCGAGACCGAACGGATTCTCGCCGCGGCGTTGAACTTCAAAGCGAAAAATCGTGTGATTTTTCTAGGCGGATGGGGGAACTTACCCATACCGCCTTTTTTTCATCCAGTGGCGTCTGTCCGGACAGCTTGTTGAGATGCGATTTAGCAGGTATAATGGTATCCGATAGTGACTTGTGCGGCCTTTTGAACATTGTGATCTAAAGCGCGTGACCGGGAGCATCCTTTTGTTCGGGATCATGAACTTGACATGGACACAAGATTGAGCGCGTAGGACTCTCTGCGAGTTCGGCGAACGGGATAGACCGAACAGACGTGGGTTCGCGGATGAAATACGCTCAATATGGCATCGACGTACGGAAATGAGCGCTTTCGTAAAGATCTGGGATTCTGTGGAATGATCGGGAAAGCGAAAACCATACGGACGAGCTGTGTGGCTTGCACGGCCTGTTTATGCATGGGCAGAATATCTTACTTACTTTGTTATTTCTTTACGGAGGTGCCGAATTGGCGAAGGGAAAAGCGAGACTTTCCATCGTTCCGCTCGGGGGCGTTGGAGAGATCGGGAAAAATATGACTTTGTATTGGTATGGCAACGACATGATTCTGGTCGATGCCGGACTCAAATTTCCGGATGAGGATATGCTTGGCATCGACATCGTGATTCCGGATATCACGTTTTTGTCAGAAAATCGCGACAAACTGCGAGCTATTTTTCTGACGCACGGTCACGAAGATCACATTGGCGGACTGCCGTACGTGTTGCGTGAAATGAATATACCGGTGTACTCGACCCGCCTGACGTTGGGACTTGTTGAAAACAAACTGAAGGAACATGGTCTGTCGGACAGCGTGAAAATGAACGTGATTCACGGCGATTCCCGAGTTCAAATCGGTGAATTTACCATCACGCCGTTTTACGTGAACCACAGTATTCCAGATACAGTTGGATTCGCGATTGAAACCCCGGAAGGGATCGTCATCCACACGGGCGACTTCAAGTTTGATCAAACCCCTGTCGATGGTCGTCACGCCGACGTCCACAAGCTGGCGCAATGGGGAGCGCAGGGCGTGTTGGCTCTGGTTGGCGACAGCACGAACTCGGAACGGCCTGGTTATACACCGTCCGAATTGACCGTCGGCGAGAAGATCGACGAGATCATCGCGAACGCCCCTGGCCGCGTCATTATGTCGACGTTCGCGTCGAATATCCACCGTCTGCAATTGATGATCCGGTCCGCCGAGAGACACGGACGGCGGGTCGCCGTCGTCGGGCGGAGCATGGTCAACAATATCCAAACGTCGCTGCAGCTCGGCTATTTGGAAGCTCTCCCCGAAACGTTTGTCGATGCGGACGACGTCAACAAGGTAGACCCAGAAAAGCTCGTGATCCTGTCCACCGGCAGCCAGGGCGAGCCGATGTCCGCACTCACGCGGATGGCCCGGGCGGCGCACCGGAAAATCGAGATCGTCCCAGGCGATACCGTCGTCTTGGCCAGCTCGCCGATTCCAGGCAATGAGAAGTACGTGGCTCGGACGATTGATCAATTGTTCCGTGCCGGCGCGCACGTGATTTATCGCGGTGTTCACGCGTCTGGACACGGCAGCCAGGAAGAGCTCAAGTGGATGCTGCAACTGGTGCGGCCGAAGTATTTCCTGCCTGTTCACGGTGAATTCCGCATGCAGCGGACGCACGCCAACTTGGCTATCGATCTCGGCGTCGACCCAGACAACATCTTCATCATGGAACTCGGCGACGTGGTCGAATTCGAAAACGGCCGCGGCCGCCTCGGCGGAAAGGTGCCGGCGGGAACTGTGATGATCGATGGGCTTGGCGTCGGAGACGTGGGCAATATCGTGCTCCGGGATCGCAAACTGTTGTCGCAGGACGGCATCCTCGTCGTGGTTGTGACGCTGTCGAAGGCGACAGGGCACGTCCTGTCCGGCCCAGACATCATTTCGCGCGGTTTTGTGTACGTCCGCGAGTCGGAAGCGCTGCTCGAGGAAGCGAACAAACTGGTCGAAAACACACTCGCGAAGCTTGTGTCCGACAACGTCAGCGAATGGTCGTCGTTGAAAACGGCTGTGCGCGACGCTTTGGGCCGCTTCCTGTATGAACAAACGAGACGCCGACCGATGATTCTGCCAATCATCATGGAGGCGTAACGGCAGAAGCATGGCAAGGGCCGCAAGCAGCGGCTGGAAGCGCGATCCCAACGGGATCGCAAAGATCAGAATCGACTGCCATCGACGGGCCTGCGGAGGTATTTCCGACAGGCCCGTCGTTCATACTACCCCGGTAGAGAGGGGTAGGACGACAGATGACACCAATCGATGAATCGAAATATGCAATGGTCATGAGAGCCGGCCGCGTTGGGAAGTTCGCGGCGGTGCGGGACGAGGCGCAACCCGAGGAACCGGACACGCCTGTCACTACCAATATCGAAGCGCTGGGAACGCCGGATCCTGCCTCCGCGCCGGACAGTCCAATCTTTTGTCTCTCCATCATTGGACAAGTCGAAGGGCATATGGTGCTTCCACCTCAAAACAAGACCACCAAGTATGAGCACATCATTCCGCAGTTGGTCGCGGTCGAAGAGAGCGAGAAAATCCGGGGCTTGTTGCTGATTCTCAACACAGTCGGTGGAGATGTCGAAGCCGGACTCGCAATCGCGGAGCTTGTCGCCTCGCTCAGCAAACCGTCGGTTTCGATTGTTCTGGGCGGCGGCCATTCCATTGGCGTACCCATCGCCGTCAGTTCCGATTACACGTTCATCGCCGAGTCGGCCAGCATGACGATTCACCCCGTACGTCTCAACGGGCTCGTCATTGGCGTTCAACAGTCGTTCGAATACCTGGAGAAAATGCAGGAGCGGGTGACGCGGTTTGTCGTCGAACACTCGTCCATCACTGAGGAAAAGTTTCGATCGCTCATGCTCAACACCGGTGAATTGGCAAGGGATATCGGGACCACCGTGATCGGGCGGGACGCGGTCAAGTACGGGCTGTGCGACGAGGTCGGCGGGCTGGGGCAGGCGATGCAGAAACTGCGTGAGTTGATTCGCCTGCGCGACGAATCGACGGCGAAGGCGAGTGTGGTGCAGTGATGCACTGGACAACGCTTTCGGATGTCGAGATCTTCACGTGGCCGAATGAGCAGAATGCCGTGGCCGCTGGCGTGCGGCAAGAAGTCGTGATGGGCCACGCGCGATTGATCGTCCTGCGCCAGGCGGACGGAACGGCGACGGTCGAACGGCTGATCAGCCCATACCCCGGGGACTACTTGAATCCCGCTTGGCAACCGGGGCAGCCGTATCGCGTCTAACCCTTGGCAGGAAAAGCTCGTCGGCGCCACGAAATCATCAGTCAGTAGGAAGGACTGGTGGGTAGTTCGTGGCGCGAAAACAGCAGCAGAAGAACATCTTGAAGTACGAAGTCACCGGGCTGGCCATGCTGACCGGGTGCGCGCTGGCTCTCGGTCGGCTCGGTGCCGTGGGCCAATTCTTGGCGAGCGTCAGCATCTATTTGGCTGGCAGTTGGTATTTTCTCATTCCCATCCTTGTCGGCTATGCGGCGGTGTACATGATGGTTCGCCGATCGCGATTCATCTGGGACAGCCGCCATCTTGGCCTGTTCATTCTCCTCCTCTGCGTACTCTCGATTATTGAGATGAATTTTTATTCGACACTCGCCGATCTCGGCCAGCAGAACCACTATTTCAGTCGTGAATGGAACGCGCTTCAGCAGCTGCGCATGTACATATTTCATCCGACGTCGAGTCAGCCGCCTTCCGCCGGCGGCGGCCTGATTGGGTTCGCCGTCTTCGATTTGCTGCGGATTCTCTTCAACTCCCCGCAAACGCACGAGATCGGGCCACGTTTGGTGATTGTGGCGGGCGGTCTGATTGGGATTGCGCTGGTCCTTCAAGTGTCGCTTGTGGCGATGGTGGGAAGGGGCACGCGCTTTACAGAAAAGCTGATGGACGGTCTCTGGCAGACGGTGAAGCGGCAGACAGGCGTCCTGTTCAGGGCGGACGACGAGAAAGCGGCGCCAGAACCCGTTGTGGCGGCACCCCGCCGGCGGCGGCCCACGCTCATCGTCGATGGAGAAGTCTTCGAAAGCGGTGCCAGCCAGGCTCCGCCGGACGAACCGGAGGTTGGTGCGGCGCCTGCGCCCGTTCCCATTATTCACGATTTTACGGCCCGAGCGAGGCAGCCGGGACTGGCCGACGATGCGCCTGAATCGGATTTGGCCAACGAACCATTGGCCGGTGACGACAGGATTGTTGAAGCGGGCGATAAAGGTCTTGTCGTCAAATTCCCGGATGTGGCCCAGGAGCGGCGCCCAATCACGACGCCGAAGCGGGAGCACGCGGTGGATCAGGATTACGAAGTTGGACCGATGGTTCACGACGACAACTACCAACTGCCTCCTCTGTCTCTCTTCTCGTTGCCGACGAACCAGGTCAGCGGATTTTCTTCCACCAGCGCTCAGGAAAACGCGGCGAAACTGCAAGCCACATTGCAGTCGTTCGGCGTTCAAGCGACAGTGGTCGAGATCAGCCGCGGTCCAACGGTGACCCGTTACGAATTGCAGCCTGCTGCAGGCGTCAAAGTGTCTCGAATCGTCGGTTTGACCGACGATATCGCGCTGGCGTTGGCGGCGCGCGATATTCGGATGGAGGCGCCCGTTCCCGGCAAGTCGGTGATTGGCATCGAGGTGCCAAACGACGAAGTCGCAGTGGTATCGCTGCGGGAAGTGCTGCAGTCTCCAGAGTTTCAGCAGACTTCGGCCAAGCTTGCGCTGGCTCTTGGCCGCGACATCTCCGGTGCGCCAATCGTCGGCGACTTGCAGAGAATGCCGCACTTGTTGGTCGCTGGAGCAACCGGCTCGGGCAAGAGCGTCTGTATCAACGGCATCATCGCGTCGCTCTTGATGCGATTTAAGCCGCATGAAGCGAAATTGTTGATGATTGACCCGAAAATGGTCGAGTTGAGCGGCTATAACGGCATTCCGCACCTTCTCGCGCCAGTCGTCACCGATCCGCGCAAAGCCGCGTTCGCGTTGAAGAAGATCGTCCAGGAGATGGAGAATCGATACCAGTTGATGGCCGAACGCGGGGCCCGCGACATTGAACGGTACAATCAACTTCTCCGCGAGGAGGGCCTGGAGCCGCTGCCGTTTATTGTCGTGATCGTCGACGAATTGGCGGATTTGATGATGGTGGCGCCAGGCGACGTCGAGGATGCCATCTGCCGCATTGCGCAGATGGCGCGTGCCGCCGGTATTCATTTGATCGTCGCCACACAGCGTCCGTCGGTCGACGTCATCACAGGCCTCATTAAGGCGAATATCCCGAGCCGGATCGCCTTCGCGGTATCGTCGATGGCAGACTCGCGGACGATTCTCGACAGCGGCGGCGCCGAGAAGCTGCTTGGCCGCGGCGACATGCTGTTTTTGCCTGTGGGCGCGGCAAAGGCGACTCGCGTGCAAGGCGCATACGTGTCGGAAGAGGAAATCGAACGTCTTGTCAATTACGTGAAAGAGCAACAGCAGGCGGTATACACGGTCGACTTGCATTCTGGCGCGGAAGATGAGGCCAACGAAGGGGACGCGGGCCCTGAACTCGACAGCCTGTTTATGGACGCGGTCGATCTCGTCGTCGAGATGGGGCAGGCGTCGGTCTCGATGCTACAGCGGCGCTTTCGCATCGGCTATTCGCGAGCAGCTCGCATCGTCGATCAAATGGAGTTGAGCGGCATCGTGGGTCCGTTCGAAGGCAGCAAACCGCGGGAAGTTTTGATTTCCAAGGAACAGTGGCTGCAAGCGAAGTCGTCGTTTACCCGTCCTGCCGAATAAATCTCGTCGCATACCGACGCCGTCTCGTCCATATATGTAGATTATGAGGATTGAGATCGGACAAGGGGTGGCGAGATGAGAACTCCGTCGAGAAGACGTCGGACGTTGACCGGATTGATCGCGATTGCGGCCTTGCTCGCTGTAGGCTATGGCCTGGTTGAGGAACAGCTCTTTCCGTCGGCGGATCGCGGCACAGGTGGACAGAGTCAAACCGTGTTGGCGTCGAACACCGTCGTCTCGAACGAAGCCGCGGATCCGGCGCCATCCGATGCGAGCCTCGCGAAACTGACGAAGGCTCTTGCGAACGTTTCTGGACTTTACGATATGGCTGTTCTGCCGGATGGGCTCGGCGACGGTTCGTTCGTGGTGTCCGCGATGGTCGATGTCAGCGAGGCGAACGGAAGCGTGCCATCCGCAAGCAGCGCGGATGAGACGATGAATCGCATGGTGGATCGATATTTTCAGGATGTGTACAGCGTCGACATGCCGATCAGCGAGGCCGAAGTGACATTTACGGAGGATGGCACGATGGTCGGCTCGGCGGGGCTGGGAAAGGCGGCGTACAAATCGCTCGCGTCGTCGGCCATGAACGGCGATTTGGCGTCCGCACTGCTTTCTTCGCCCATGAATACAAATAACTCCGCACAGGAAGAGTGGCTCGAATTCAAGCCGGAAACCGACGTGACACAGTAAACGCGATTCGTCAAAGAAAAAGGGCTGTTCCCTGGCACTGTAGGTGCTTCAGGGACAGCCCTTGCTATATGCTTGCAAACGGGATACGGTATACTTATGTGTGTCGCCGAGGCGTTGCTCCGTACATGAATCGCTGTGTGATCCCGATTTGCTCGCGGCGGAACGACCTCATCAACGCGCGAACAACAGGTTCATGACCCGTTCTCAGCAAGGTATCGACAATCGTCTGCAGTGTGAACGATTCGTCGAGGCAGTGCTCGACGTCCGGATTGTCGTCCAGATAGTACAACCAGCGCTCGTCGTATTGACTGCCGCGCTGTTCCTTGTACGCTGCAGCATATAAATAGTAAATATCAAACGGGGCGTCGAGCTGATCCAGGTAGAATTCGAGTTGGTAGAGTGCTTTTGCTACCGACAAATGTTCGCCGTGCATGTTGGCCAACGGTTTTCACCCTTTCATACATATTATGTGAGAGGGCAAACATAAAGGCAAGTGGAGATTCAGTAGAGCAGAGATAGGAGAAACGCATCTATGAACCGTACGTCGAAACCGTTCACGGCTTTCACCGTGATTCTCGCGCTCGGATTCGCCGCCGGATGTGGTGCGCCGGATCTTGCGGCCATGCGGCCTCAAGTGAGCAAGTCGTCAGCCGCCATTTTTTACGTCGACCATCCGAGCATGGAGTCGGGAACCGGTTTGAATCACGACGAAGAGGGCAGGATGGTATATAAAACCATCGACGTTTCGACAGGAGATTTCGAGACGCAGATTGCTTCGGCCCTCACCAATGACGATCTGAATTTCGTCGTGGTTGTGGTCGACAACGCTGCGCCATATTCCACATTCCTATCGCAACTGGCGCAAAAGTATGCGGACATTCACTTTGAAGTTTTGAGCGATCAGCCAGGCACCTTTCCATCCTTGCAGAACCTCCGCACCGTGTCGGCAAATCCCGATCTCGTCGCATACGGCATCGGCTATCTGGTCGGAACCTACCTGTCTTGGCTTGCAACGAAGGCGACGGTGAGCTCAACGTACGGCATGGTCGTTCAACCGACGCTGGGCTACGTGAAGTCGACCGCACCGAAAGATCAGCAAGAAGCCTTCTTCGCGGGATTGTATACCGCCGATGCAAGCGCACAGGTCGTTCCTCTTGCTTCGAGCAGCGGGACAAGCGCGTCGCAAGGCTATCCAGGATCTTCGACCGCGTTCGGTTATGTGAACGCTCTGCCGCTGAGCGGTGTCGTATACAGCAGCGCCTTGTCGAAATCGACCATCGCGGCCCTGGCTTCCCAGACGAACACATTTTTCTCGTTCGGCGACGAGTTCTCTGGTCTGCCGTGCTTGATACGTCCAGGCCATTTGTCTCCGACTGAAGTAAGCGACGCAATTTCTGCGGCCGAGAGAGGACAATGGCAGCCTGGGAACGAAGAGAAGATAGACTTTTCATCGATTGCTCTGCAAACTTCTGCACTGCCGCCGTCTGTGTCCGAGATGTGGGGCTCATTGCAAACCACCTTGTCGACATCGACGACTGACTGGCGACAAAAGTTCGAGCAGTTGCCGACACAGACGCGAAGCATGTTGTCGACGCAATTTGGCTCGACGTAGGTGCCGGATCGAAAGGGGATCTCGAAGCGGCGTGTCCGAGTATTACTTTCAGTACCACATTCGTCGAGACCGTCCAGGACTGCTTGGCGACATCGCCTCGCTCCTTGGCATGCTCGGGGTGAACATTCGCCAGCTTTCCAGTGTGTCTGAACACGGCCGGGGCTTTCTCATCCAGGCGGACAGGCCGGATTCGCTGGACGTGCTGATGACCATGCTGTCGTCCATGGAAGATATCGAAGTGACCGCCTTGCGGGAACCGACCCTGCGGGATCGGCTGGCGCTTCGCCACGGTCGTTTCATCGAACGGAGCGACACCGAGACTCGCACATATCGTTTCGTTCGCGACGAATTGGGCGTGTTGGTCGATTTTCTCGGCGAGATTTTGCAAAGGCCGGGCAGGCACGTGATTGGCGTTCGCGGACAGCCGCGCGTCGGCAAGACGGAAGCCTTGGTCGCGGCGAGCGTATACGCGAACAAGCGGTGGCTGTTGATCTCGTCGACCCTATTAAAGCAGACGATGATGCGAGAAATGCCATCCAACGATTTTTTATCTGACCATTTCGTGTATATTATTGATGGAGCTGTATCAGCCCTCCGGGGCGATGAAGCGCATATGCGCTGTGTCGATGAGATTCTTCGGATGCGAGGTTCGGTGGTGATCGAGCATCCTGATATTTTTGTAAAACGGTCTCGGTATACTTGGGACTTGTTTGATATGATCGTCGAACTGCGCAGGGATCCACAAGAAGAATTGCGGTACGACGAGATTGAACGTGAATCCGCTGGTTGGGGCGGCGAGTGAGTCCATCGGACAAGGGGGGACATACATGCAGGAACTTGGCCGGATTTTGCGCGAAAAGCGCGAGTCGCTTGGTTTGACGGTCGAAGACATCGAAGACAAGACGAAGATCCGAAGGCGCTACGTCGAAGCGTTGGAGAACGGGGATTGGACCGTGCTGCCGGGTCGCGTGTATGCGCGCGGTTTCGTTCGCAGCTACGCTGAAGTGATTGGATTGGACGGCGTCGAATTGCTGCAGCGGTATGTGGATGGCCAGGAGATCCCTGGAATGCATGGCGATCACGAGACAGGGCAGTTTGACGACGCGACGATTCGCGTCAAACGCGTCGATTCGTCCGCTGTCTCCGACGCCGCAGGGCCAGTGCGAAAGCCAGCCGCGAAGATGGTGGAACCGAGATCGTTGAACGAATTTCAGCGCCAACGGGCTGCCGAGAAGGTTGACCGGACCGAGCGGGTGGAGCGCCAGACTGAGGCAAAAGCCCCGACGCAGTCAAGGACGGAACGAATCGGGACCGACACGCCGAGAAGGTCGCTCAACGCGTCTCGGGGAAGCCGCCACGTTGGGGGATTCGTCGGCCAAATGGCGATGATCGTGGGAGCGCTCGTCGTGATCGGCGGAGCGTATATGTACCTGCACGACCGACATCGCACGAGCGGCGCTGCGACACAGAATACCACGCCCGTTGCCGGCAGCGGCGTCAACGCGACGAACGCGGCCTCGGCGAATTCCAGTGCCGCGAACAACACGGCCAATCAAGTTGCGAATGGCGCGAGCAACAACTCGAATGGCAATTCGGCGGCAGGCAATCAGACCGGATCGGGCAACACGGCCAATCAGACGTCTCAGGCGCCGCCTGTTACCGTGACGGCGGAGCCGTTCGCGAACGGCAAGTATACATATGACGTGAAGAACGTCAAGAACTTGCAGGTTCAATTGAAGGTCGTGAGCGGTCAATGCTGGATCAGCGTCTACAGCGACGGCAGCGGAGTGGATCCGAACGACATCCTCAATCCGGGCGAGACGAAGACCTTTACCGCCAACCAGGCGGTGACCATGACGCTCGGCCACGTACAAGGCGTGCAGTTGATCGTCAATGGGCAGCCGGTGCCCCTGCCAGTGACGGGGTCCGCGCCGACTATCGTGATTCAGAAGCAAGGTTGAAGGTGAGGGAGTAACATGGCAAAAGACGCGTCTTTTGACGTCGTTTCGAAAGTCGACCTGCAGGAAGTGAGCAACGCGATTGACCAAGCTCGCCGCGAAATCGAAACGAGGTTCGACTTTAAGGGCAGCAAGAGCGAAATCCGTTTTGAAGACGACAAGATCACGCTGATTTCGGACGACGAGTACAAACTCTCGCAAGTATACGATGTTTTGCAGACCAAACTGGTGAAACGGGACGTGTCGCTGAAGGCTCTGAAGCCTGGCAAGATTGAACCGGCCGCGGGCGGCACAGTCCGTCAGGTTTGTGCGCTGCAGCAAGGTATCGACGCCGATGTCGCCAAGCGGATCACGAAGGCCATCAAGGACTCCAAACTCAAGGTGCAGGCGCAAATCCAGGGCGACCAGGTTCGCGTAACGGGCAAGAGCCGCGACGACTTGCAGGCGGTCATTCAGCTCTTGCGCCAATCCGATATCGACATTCCGTTGCAGTTCACCAATTATCGGTAACCGGGCCGACGGCTGTAACCTGGTTTGTCTTCATAGGCAACTGTTGCCTTCCGACAGGAGCGTGAACACTTGAATCTCGCGAATCGAATCACGCTGGCCAGAATTTTCTTGGTTCCAGTTGTCGCTTTGGTGCTGCTCATGCACTACGACTTTTGGTCCTTCACCATCAACGGCCAGACGACGACGGGCAGCGAAATTGTCGCCACCCTCGTGTTTTTGCTCGCCGCGAGCACCGACGGTCTGGACGGCTATATCGCACGCAAGCGGAAAATTATCACGAACTTCGGCAAGTTTCTCGATCCTTTGGCAGACAAACTGCTCGTTTCCGCAGTGCTGATCAGCTTGGTGCAAATGCAGAGGCTGCCAGCGTGGGTTGCCATCGTCATCATCAGTCGGGAGTTTGCCGTGACAGGCCTTCGCTTAGTCGCCGCTGCCGAGGGTTTGGTAATCGCGGCCAGCTCGTTTGCAAAATTGAAGACGGTGACGCAGATGATCGCGATGGCGGCGCTCATCCTGAACAACTTCCCGTTTTCGCTGTTTGGCTTCCCATTTGCGAGTGTGATGTTGTATATCATGGTTGTTGCCACAGTTCTCTCGGGTCTCGATTACTTCGTGAAAAACAAGCAGATTATTCGAGTGACGGATTGACGGAGATGATGCGAATGGCGCGGGATTGCCGCGTTGAACTATTGGCTGTCGGCACAGAGATTTTGTTGGGCCAGATTCATAATGCGCACGCTCAGTACATCTCGCAGGAACTTGCCAAATTCGGTTTCTACGTGTACCATCACGGTGCAGTGGGAGACAACGAAGCACGGATTTCAGCGGCGTTTGACGTTGCCGTGAAACGGTCGAACGTGGTCATTGTCACAGGCGGCCTCGGGCCGACCGGCGATGATTTGACCAAGGAGGCCCTGGCCCGTTTTTTGAAGCGGGATTTGGTGTTGTCCAACGAAGCACTTGATCACCTCATGCAATACTTCGCGAATCGACAGCGCCCCATGCCGGAGGAAAATCGCAAACAAGCATACTGCATCGAGGGTGGCACCCTCATTCCGAACGAAAATGGCACCGCACCTGGTCAATACATTTTCGCGCAAGGAGTCCACTTCTTTCTCCTTCCGGGACCACCCCTTGAAATGCGTCCGATGCTGAAAACGTACGTCCTGCCCAAGCTCATGGAAGTATTCGGAGGAGCGCAGGTACTCATTTCACGCGTACTTCATTTCTGCGGAATTGGCGAATCGGACGTCGATGAGCAGATCCGCGATTTGACCGCGCAAGACAATCCAACCGTTGCGCCGCTCGCGGGTGAAGGGGAGATGCTGTTGCGCATCACCGCCACAGGGAAGACGGAGTCCGAGGCGAAGCAGCGCATCGCTCCTGTCGAGGCCGAACTTCGCAGGCGTTTCGGCGATTTCCTCTATGGAGTGGACGACGAGACGCTGCCGTCGGTGGTGATCGATCGCCTCGTCGAGAGAGGCCGCACACTGGCGGTCGCCGAGAGTTGCACCGGCGGCATGATGGCGGAGATGTTGACCGACGTTCCGGGGAGTTCACAGGCGTTTCAAGGTGGGATTGTCGCGTACGACAACCGCGTGAAGCAGCAATTATTGGGCGTTCCTGCCGATGTGCTGGATCTCGACGGCGCCGTGTCGGAACAGACCGCGATCGCGATGGCGAAGGGTGTCCGCGAACGGCTTGCCACCGACTATGGCGTCGGCATCACCGGGATCGCCGGTCCGGGGGGCGGCACGCCCGAAAAGCCGGTTGGACTCGTGTTCGTCGCTGTTGCGGACGCCGCGGATACCGCGGTGTATCGGTTGCAACTTCGCGGATCGCGGGCACAGATTCGCCTGCGTACCTGCAAACAAGCGTTTTGGCGGCTCCTGCAGCACATACAAAGACAAGTGTAACGAGATTCTGATGTAGGAAGGTTGAGAAAATGTCCGTTTTTGAAGAATTGGGTATACATCGCCGTGTCGTGCAGGCGATTCACGATATGGGTTTTGAAGAGCCATCTCCGATCCAACAAGCCTGCATTCCCATCGTCATGGAAGGCGTCGACGTCATTGGTCAGGCGCAGACCGGTACCGGCAAGACTGCCGCGTTCGGCATTCCGCTCGTCGACAAAGTCACGCCGGAGGGCCATGTGCAGGCCATCGTGTTGACACCGACGCGTGAACTGGCCATTCAGGTCGCTGGCGAGGTGCGCAAGCTTGCCAAGTACAAGCGCGTGCGTTCGGTGCCGATCTACGGCGGCCAATCCATCGGCCACCAGATTCGCGCGCTCAAGCAGGGCGTGCACATCGTCATCGGCACGCCGGGCCGTGTGCTGGATCACATTCGCCGCGGCACGTTGCAGTTGAATCAAGTGCGCACAGTCGTGCTCGACGAAGCGGATGAGATGCTGGATATGGGCTTCATCGACGATATCGAGGCAATTCTGCGCGAGACGCCGGCGGATCGACAAACCCTCCTGTTTTCCGCGACGTTCCCGAACGAAGTGAAACGACTGTCCGGGAGGTATATGCGGGATCCGCGCCATGTCACGGTGAATCGGGGCGAGATGACCGTTCCCCGAATCGATCAAATCGGCTACAAAGTCCTTGATCGGAACAAGCTTGAAAGCCTCTGCCGGATCGTGGACAGCGAGGAAATCCAGTTGGGCATCATCTTCTGCCGGACCAAGCGCGGCGTTGACGATCTCGTCGAAGCTTTGCTCGCCCGCGGCTATATGGCGGACGGTTTGCACGGAGATCTCAGTCAGGCGCAGCGCGATCGCGTGATGCGGCGCTTCCGCCGCAACGAGATCGAACTGCTCGTTGCGACCGACGTGGCCGCACGCGGCCTCGACGTCGACGATGTGACGCACGTCATCAACTACGACATTCCGCAGGACCCCGAATCGTACGTTCACCGGATCGGCAGAACCGGCCGCGCGGGCAAGCATGGCCTCGCCATCACGCTGGTGACGCCGCGCGAGTTCAAGCTGCTGAAGCAAATCGAGCGCGAGACCAAAGTGACGATGGATATGCGGGAAGTGCCGTCACTTGAGGATGTCGCCGAGCGGCAGGCTGAAGTCTGGCGAAATCGCGTGCTCGAGGTTCTGCGCAGCGAGAGCCTCGGCCAATATCGCGCAATCCTTGGCACCTTGGTCGACGAGCACGATCCGATCGACATCGCCTCAGCGCTCCTGAAGCTCTTGACATCGGGCGAGAGTTCCCAGGGCGAAGGCGAGGATTACGATTTTGGCGACACCGGCGCTCGTCCAGGCATGGTTCGCTTCTTCGTCAATATTGGACGGACCGCTCGCATGAGTCCGACCGACTTCGTGCGCGCCATCTCCGAAGAAGCCGGCGTGCCGAGCGAAGCCGTCGGGCGGATCGACATGTTTGACAAGTTCACCTTTATCGAAGTGGATCAGGACAGCGCCCCGTTTGTCTACGAGGCCCTGCGCCAAAGCCGGATCAACGGCGCTCGCGTCAACCTCGAACCCGCGAAGCCTCGCGCCAGCCGTCGATAAGGTTTGCCGGGCAACGCAAATCCGAATCGGCCCGAGTGAGGGCCGATTCGCTTGTCTGGCGCTGGACAGGCGGCTCACAGAGACCGTCGATTAACAAGGTGACAGGAGTCGGATTTTTCGGGGAGGTTCCGTACTCGCGGAGAAAATTTCAGGGTTCGAAATGGACTGTGTCCCCCATTCTCACACAAGGCCGATTGCCACGACCAACCGCCTTTTACAATCTGTCTGAAAAGTCTGACATATATTGATGCGTTCCATGAGTCGACAGTGTCTCTAAGTATGCAACTGGGGCTGGCAGTAGGCGGCGGCAGATGGCCGAACGATCGCGAGGGGGGGGAACGCCACCCTATTTAAGGCGGCGCGATCGCGGCGATGGACGATGGGGCGAAGGCAAGCACTGGTGATGCACTGGTGATGCACTGGTGATGCACTGGTGATGCACGGGTCAGCCGGAAAATAAGCGGCCCTGGGCCGCTTATTTCGAAGAAATCACCGGATGAAGGGCAAATAGGCGGCCGTGGGCGGCTTATTTGTCCTCTTTGCCCCCGGAGTGGCCTCGTTTCAACCACTTAAGCAGCCGTGCACCGCTTATTTGGCACCCATCAGACGATTCGACACACATAAGCGGCCGCGGGCGGCTTATGTGCCATGGCCCTCGGAGCAACGCGCCCGGTTGGTGGCAATAGGGCGACGCGATCGCGCTGGCGGGAACAGGCGGGAACTGCTGCTGGCGGGCAAATAGGCGGCCGTGGGCGGCTTATTTCCGCGAAAAGGTCGGAGTGTCAGCAAATAGGCGGCCCTGAGCCGCTTATTCGCCGATGGTGGCCCTGAAACAGCGGGGTGACAGTCACTTAAGCGGGCGTGGGCCGCTTATTCAAGGCGAATGAGACGATTCGACACACATAAGCGGCCGCGGGCGGCCTATTTGCCACCGCATCCGGAACGACGCGGCCAGTTGGTGGCAATGAAGCTGCGCGATCACGCTAACGGCGCTAACGCGCCTTGATCGGCTATCGATGAACCGGGTTACAAAGAGTGGTTTTCCATGTTCGAGGGATATCTCATATTTTGAGGATATCCCACATTATCAGAACCGATTTCAGCCAATTCCAGCCTCGCCGAGGATGAAGTTTTTCCGATTGAACTCTTCAAATCGAACCCAAGGCAGTTTCAGGGTCCGAAAGGGTCCTGCCCCAGCCCCGGTCCGCCCCTGGCACAAGACCAATGCGCGCGACCGCCCTTCAAAATCGCTCCAAAAACTCCAATGGGCAGTTGTGGACCCAAATAGACAGGCTCTGTGAAGCGCTCGCGCTCCCGGGCATCGCCTTCCGTCCTCACTCCTTCCGTCCTCACTCCTTCCGTCCTCACTCATTGCGCCTAACTCCTTCGGTCCGGCTATGGGATAGGGCTGCGCGAGGTCGAAATCCAGCCCGTCCTCGCTGACTGCCCCTATTCTATGTACCTCTTCTATGTCACTCCCCAACCACTGCTAAAATCCCTGGCTGAAACGCGAACAAATGTTTGCATTTCAGAGTGGAGTTGATACAATATGATCAGAGGAAAGACGATAGAAAGCTAGAACTAGTAGACGAACGAATTGATGTGGCTAGCTACCGAGGGATGGTGTGGTATGGGAGACAATAAACGAGCGGCCCTGGATATGGCCCTGAAGCAAATTGAGAAACAGTTTGGCAAAGGGTCCATCATGAAGCTGGGTGAGGCGTCCGCTACGATGAATGTGGAAACGGTGCCTACTGGTTCCATCGCGCTCGATATCGCGTTGGGAGTCGGCGGCTTGCCGCGTGGACGTATTATCGAAATTTATGGACCTGAATCCTCCGGTAAAACGACGGTAGCGCTGCACGCGGTCGCTGAGGTGCAAAAGCTCGGCGGGCAAGCGGCGTTTGTGGATGCTGAACACGCGCTGGATCCTGCGTACGCGCAGAAGCTTGGCGTGAATATCGATGAATTGCTGATTTCACAGCCGGATACCGGGGAACAGGCGCTTGAGATCGCCGAGGCGCTCGTTCGAAGCGGAGCTGTCGACGTCATTGTCATTGACTCGGTGGCGGCCTTGGTTCCGAAGAACGAACTTGAAGGCGACATGGGCGATTCGCACGTCGGCCTGCAGGCGCGCTTGATGTCGCAGGCGTTGCGCAAACTCGCGGGTGCGATTAGCAAATCCAAGACCATTGCAATTTTCATCAACCAGATTCGGGAAAAGGTCGGCGTCATGTTTGGCAATCCAGAAACGACGACGGGTGGACGCGCGCTCAAGTTCTACGCGACGGTTCGTTTGGAAGTGCGTCGGGCTGAAGCCATCAAACAAGGCAACGACGTGGTGGGGTCGCGAACGCGGATCAAAGTGGTGAAGAACAAAGTGGCGCCGCCGTTCCGACAAGCGGACGTCGACATCATGTTTGGTGAAGGAATCTCTAAAGAAGGCAGCCTTGTCGACATGGCGACGGACCTCGACATCATCCAAAAGAGCGGCGCTTGGTATTCGTACCAAGAAGAGCGACTGGGTCAGGGACGCGAAAACGCCAAGCAGTACTTGAAGGAACATCCTGATATTGCGGCCCAAATCGAAACGGCGATTCGACAACACTTCAACGTCGTCGCGAGCAAGGCCATCGAATCGGTCGACAGTTCCGATGTCGAAGAGGATGATTTTGAGTTTGACACACTCTGATTCAATCCAAATTGTAGGGAGAGGATCCTCTCCAAGCGGGGACCCGGATGTGATTCGGGTCCTCTTTTCCGATTCATCCACATGTGTGCTGACTGTTGCGGACTGGGTGGATTTGGGCCTGCGCGTTGGGAAAGAGGTACCGCATTCACTCAAGCAGGAAATCGATGCGCGATCTCGGTGTGTCGAAGCCGAACGGATCGCGGTTTCATACTTAACCGGCCGCGTGAAGACGGCCGCGCAAGTGCGCCAATACCTGCAGCGCCGCGAACTGGAGGCCGACGTGATCGACACCGTCATTCGACGCTTGGAAGCGCGCGGCATGATTGACGATGCGCTGTATGCCGCGTGGTACGTCGAACGGGAGGGGCAGCGTCTCGGACGGGCTCAGTTGATACAGCGCTTGAAACACCGCGGTATTGCACCCGATGTCGCGCAATTCGCGGTCCGCGACCATTTGGCGCCCGATGTCGAATTGGACACCGCCCTTCGACTCGCCCAGAAGTATCTTCGGCGCAGGGGCTGGTTCAAGACGTCGGCGGATCGGTTGAAATTCATGGCGTATTTGTATGGCAAGGGCGTCAGCAGCGAATTGGCAGGCCGCGTGTTACGGAGCTTGGAGCGAACGCGCGAGGATTCGTCAACGACCGATTCTTGACACAATTCTGGACAAACACGTAGAATGTATGTGCGTATCAGTTACGGCCTCTAGCTCGAATTCGTCAGTTGACGCGAACAGTTGATCTTGGAAAGATTGACTGGAGCAGGGAGGCATTGCCTTTGAACGTTCCCATTTGGTCGTGTATCGTTATAGGATTGGCTTGTTTAGTTGTCGGATTGTTTATTGGTTACCTTGCTCGGCGCATGATGGCCGAGTCGAAAATTGGTACCGCAGAAGCGCGTGCCTTGCAGATTATAGAATCGGCTCAACGTGATGTAGAGGCTCGTAGAAAAGAAGCGGTGTTGGAAGCGAAGGAAGAGACGCATCGGATTCGACAGGAAGCGGAGAAGGAACTTCGCGAGCGTCGAAACGAAATTCAGCGGTTGGAGAGAAGAATTCTTCAAAAGGAAGAATCGCTGGATAGGAAGCTGGAGCTCCAAGAGCAAAAAGCGGAAGAATTGCGTGCTCAAGAACAGTCTGTGCAGTTGCTGAAGGACGAGATTGAACACTTGCGACAGGAACAGGTTCGGGAACTTGAGCGGGTGTCTGGATTGACACGTGAAAGTGCCCGCGCGCTGATTCTGGAACAAGTGGAGCGCGAATCGCGCCATGACGCGGCGATGCTCGTGAAACAAATTGAACAGGAAACCAAGCGTGAAGCGGATCGGCGGGCTCGCGAGATCGTGGCGAACGCGGTTCAGCGCTGTGCAGCAGATCACGCATCCGAAATCACGGTTTCCGTCGTCACCTTGCCGAACGATGAGATGAAAGGTCGAATCATCGGACGTGAAGGTCGGAACATTCGAACACTTGAAACGCTCACTGGAATCGACCTGATTATCGATGATACACCGGAAGCGGTGATTTTGTCCGGATTTGACCCGATTCGACGAGAGATTGCTCGAGTCGCGTTGGAACGATTGGTCGCTGATGGCCGAATCCACCCGGCCCGCATCGAGGAAATGGTGGAAAAGGCTCGCCGCGACGTGGATGATTTGGTTCGCGAAGAGGGCGAACAAGCGACGTTTGACACCAACGTTCACGGCTTACACCCGGATTTGATCAAGCTCCTTGGAAGGTTGCGTTTCCGTACCAGCTATGGACAAAACGTATTAAAGCATTCCATTGAGGTGGCGCATTTGGCAGGAATGATGGCTGCCGAACTGGGGTTGGATGTCGCGTTGGCGCGCCGCGGTGGATTGCTTCACGACATTGGCAAATCGGTTACGCACGAGGTGGAGGGTTCGCATGTCGAAATTGGTGTGGATCTCGCCCGTCGGTACAAGGAACATCCTGTCGTTATCAACTCGATTGCCGCGCACCACGGGGATGTGGAGTTCTCGTCGCCGGTGTCCGTCATTGTAGCTGCGGCTGACGCGATTTCTGCGGCACGCCCCGGAGCTCGACGCGAGACTTTGGAGATCTACATGAAACGGCTGGAGAAGTTGGAAAACATCGCAGAATCATTTGCCGGTGTCGAGAAGAGCTACGCAATTCAAGCTGGGCGTGAAATTCGCATCATCGTCAAACCGGAAATGGTTGACGATGCGGAGTCGGCGTTGGTTGCGAAGGAGATTTCCAAAAAGATCGAGAACGAACTCGATTATCCTGGTCAAATTAAAGTGACCGTGATTCGAGAAACTAGAGCCGTTGAATACGCAAAATAGAGTAGCCAAATGGGCTACTCTATTTTTCTTCCATGGCGTGAAGGTTGCGTGAAGGCTGATTGGAACGCAGGAGGTGGATGTGTGAAAGTTTTGTTCTTGGGGGATATCGTGGGCGAACCAGGGCGCAGGTACGCCGCTCAGACGTTGTCATCCATCATCGACGAGCTTCGACCCGATTTGGTGATTGCCAATGCGGAGAATGCGACCAAAGGGCGCGGGTTGTCGCTGAAGTCGGCGGAGGAGTTGTACGACGCCGGGATCGAAATTGTCACGATGGGGAATCACACTTGGGATCAACGCCAGATTTTTGATTTTATCGACGATGACGCTCGGATTGTCAGACCGGCCAATTATCCGGCTGGTACTCCGGGACGTGGATATACCGTATGCAAAGTGAATGGAGTGGACGTGCTCATCGTCAGTCTGATGGGACGCACGTTTCTCAGTCAACTGGACTGTCCATTCGCGACGTTGGAACGCATTTTGGCCGACCATGCGCAAATCAAACACGTCATTGTCGACATGCACGCGGAAACGACGTCGGAGAAACTGGCCCTGGCATGGGACTTCGACGGACGCGTTTCGGCGGTCATTGGAACGCATACCCACGTGCCGACTGCCGATGAGGACATCCTGCCCAATGGCACGGCCTACATCACGGATGTGGGCATGGTTGGCCCGCGCGATGGGATCCTTGGGATGCGCCGGAGAGAGGTGATTTTGCGTATGCGGACCCACTTGCCTCAGCGTTTCGAAGTGGCGGATGGCCCGCGCCAATTTTGCGCCGTTTGGTTTGAGTTGAACGCGGAGGGTAAGGCGTTGAACATCCAGCCGATCCGGCGGTGCGAACCCCGCCAGGAGCAGCGCTTCTAACTTTCGGGCACTGAGCCGGCTGCGCCACTTTCTCCAAGCTGCTTGGCATAAACGGAATACCGAAGAATATCGTATAGTGTCCTACTGCCGAAGGGGGATAGAGGAGGTCATTTCATAGTGGATGTGTTAAAAGTCTCGGCTAAGTCAAATCCGAACTCAGTTGCGGGGGCTTTGGCAGGGGTATTGCGGGAACAGGGTACTGCTGAAATCCAGGCGATTGGGGCTGGCGCGTTAAATCAGGCGGTCAAGGCCGTGGCCATTGCCCGTGGGTTCGTCGCTCCAAGCGGTGTGGATTTAATTTGTATACCAGCATTTACAGATATCCAAATCGATGGTGAAGATCGCACAGCCATTCGGCTGCTTGTCGAGCCCAGATAATCACACGGACCATGCGCGTTCCGAATGAAAGGAGAAGCTTCTTTGGACCAGTTATTCGTCGCAGACGCGCACGTAGACGTTTTAATGAAATTATTGAATCCTAAAATTCACTTCGGCGTTGATGATCCTCGATTGGCCGCAAATCTGCCTTCCCTTGCGGCCGGTGGCGTAGCCACGCAAGTATTTGCACTGTTCGTGATGCCGGACGCCGACGCGTCCGCGCAACTCCACGATGTTTTACTCGAGATTGACGCGTTTTACAACCAAGTTGCGTCCGTGCCCACGGTCCGCCCCGTACAAACCCGGGACGACCTTCGAATGGCCAGACAGCATGGCCAAATGGCTGCCATCCTGTCTTTGGAAGGCGCCGGATGCCTTCGAGGAAGCGTGGAAATTCTTCGAATTCTGTATCACCTTGGCGTCCGCGGCGTAGGACTCACCTGGAACGACGCCAATGAATTGGCCGATGGCTGCGGCGAATTGCGCGGCAGCGGTCTGACGCGTGCTGGCCGCGCCGTCATCCGGGAGATGCAGCATCTCTCGATGTGGATCGATTTGGCGCATCTTCACGATCGCGGTGTCAGGGACGTGTTGCGGCTTACGGATGGCCCGGTGATGGCTTCTCACGCAAACGCCCGTGCCATTCACGATCACCGGCGGAATCTGACGGACGACGTGATTCGAGAGTTGATTCGTCGAGACGGTTGGATCGGCCTTACCTTTGAACCAAGTTTCGTGGCGGACGGTTCGGTGACCATCGACGACATCTTCGCTCATCTCGATCACGTCATTGAACTCGGCGGAGTGCGAAACGTGGGGTTCGGTTCCGACTTCGACGGTACCACCAACGAGCTGCCGGGGCTCGCCAAGAGCAGCGACTACGCGGCATTCGCCGAACGTGTGGTGCAACGGTACGGGAGCGATCTCGGACGAGCCATTTTGTTTGACAACTTCGAGTCTTTCCTCAACCGCCAACTTCCGCTGTAACTCTCACCACGCACGACAATTGGGCTGTCCCTGAGGCATGAGGTGCCTCCTGGACAGCCCAATTTTGATCCGCGTGGCCTCCCGCCGGAAGTGCGCCCATTTTTCGTGGGCGAAATGCCCGCAAGGCGCACGTTTATGGGCAAACGCATACGATGTGCTGTGGTTGCGAATGGGCGAAGGCACGCACCAATGATCGTTGGCACGGCATTCACCACCCCTACTCGCCCCGCATACCGATAGACCATCACGCTCGGGCGCGAGTCACGCCTACCCGCCCGGGGACTCACAGAGGAGGTTGCCGCATGGTGCTTTCAAGTAAAGACCTGAACTACCGCGAGATCATGGCGAATGCGGTCTGTGGCCGGGGCAATAAATACGCTCAAACGACGTACACAGTACGCCCCACCCATCGACCAAGCACGATTGGCGGTTGCTGGGTCATGAACCATGTGTATGAAGCGGAACTAGTTGGCGATTACGTCGAAGTTCGCGGTCGTTTTGACGTCAACGTATGGTACTCCTACAACAACAACTCCGACACGGCAGTTGCCAAGGAGACCGTATCCTATGTGGAGCAAATCGCGCTTCGCGATGTCGATCCCGAATGCATCCGCGATTCTCGGGAAGTTCGGGTCAGCGTTCTGCAAAGCCCGAATTGCCTCGACGCGACGCTGACTGGCAATGGCTCGGAAGTTTTGGTTCGAGTCGAGAAGGAGCTTGGTGTCGAGATTATCGGCACGACGAAGCTCTGTGTGTTGACCTGCGAGATGGTCGAGAAGAAAGACGAGGACTTCTTCGAGGAAGAGAGTGTGCTGGAAGAAGTCGAGATCGAAGACTGACTTCGGTTCGGAATGAACTTGGGGCGATGTGTCGCCCCATTTTCGTTTCATCAGGCGCAATCCGACAGTGGTATCTCTCTGCGCTGCTGTCGAGGGGCTGTTGAGAGGGGAGCGAGAGCGATGGAAGGTAAACCCGTGTTGGGGCTGTACATCGAAGGCGTCCAGCGTGGAGACCGTCCGTTTGGGGAACAAACCCGTATGTTTGAGGAAATGAGTACATATGGAGACGAGATGGGGGTCCGCGTGATTGTCCTCACCCCAGGCGATTATGGGACAAACCAAGGTCTCCGCTACAACCCAGAACGGCGGACGTGGGTGCGCGAACGCGCGGTGGTGCCAGATATCGTGCTGAGGAGATCGAGTTCGTTCAGCAAGGCGACAGCGGCCCTGGCGACAAGAGAACTCAATCAGTTGAAGGCAATCGGCAAGCTCCACACACTCCCTCGCATCGCCAGCAACAAGTGGACGTTCTACAAACTGCTTGCACGAGTGCCACAACTGCGCGGGCATCTTCCGCGAACGTCCCTGTGCAGCAGCGGACGTGAACTATTCAACACCTTGCAATCGCGTTCTGACGTCTACATCAAGCCGCTCGGCGGATCTCGGGGCGTGTCGATCTACCGATTGAGGAGGGACGGCGCCGCCCTGCTCGCATCGTGGGAAAGGCGAATCGTGCCGCGCAAGCACGATCAGACAAGCAACGTGTTTCAACCGGACACGCGGATTGAAGAAAGGGCCATCCCCACGCTGGCAGATTGTCTGGCTTTCTGGAAGGAGACGAAACTCCGCCGGGCCATCGTCCAGGACACGGTTTGTCTGCCGAAGCGCGACGGATCGCCGTACGATTTTCGGTGGCTGATGGGCGGGAGCGACAAACCTCAGGTCGTGGCGAGAATCGCTCGCTTGGGGCGTCCGCAGTCGATCACGACCAACATTCACACCGGCGGGCGCGCCGTCGAGGCGGAGGAGATGATCGAGGATATCGTCGGCAAGAGCCAACGCGACCAGACCGTCCGCCGATTGGATCAGGTCGCGATGCGGGTGGTCCAAACGCTGGCCAAGGCGTACGGCCCGTTTGCCGAAGTCGGGATCGATCTCGCGCTCACGGAGAATGGGGACATCTACATCTTTGAAATGAATCCAACACCAGGCCGACGCATGCTGCGAAACGTGGACTCCAGCCTGCATCGTCTGTCACTTGAAGCGATCCTTGAATATGTTATCAGGGCCACGGCCCCCTCGCGGGGACGTTCGGGAAAGGAGCGCTGACTATGAGCGGTGAACAGATGAGACTGCGAGTGGCGACATTCGACGGACAGGAGGCCACAATTCGCGTGTACCCTACATTTGGCCGCGGTCGACCACTTTGGCAGCGGCCTTTCGTCGCATGCGTGCACGGAGAGCGGCGAAAGGATGTCAAATTGGTCGTCGATCCGTTTTTGCCGGAGGGTACTGTCGCAATCAGTCGACCTGTCGCCGTTCAGTTGAGACTAGCGGAGTTGCCCTGGCCCAATGTGGTGCAAATCTCCGACCAAGAGATCCGGTTCGGTCCGCTCATCGGCATCTTGGCGAATCCGCGTTGGGACAAGGAAAAGGGTACGTTGCGCCAGACATCGCAATTGGAAGGCATTCGGAAGATGATTCAATTTGCCGACGAACAAGGGGCGCGCTGTTTCGTCTTCAGTCTGTCAGCGGTCGACTTGAGACAGCGACTCATCAGGGGATACACCTTGTACGACGGGAAGTGGTTCAGACGAACGTTCCCGATGCCTGACGTGATTTACGACCAACTCGTCTCCCGAAAGCTTGAACGTGATCCCAGCATGCGAGACAAGCGATCCGCGATTTCGCGCGAGTACGGCGACAAGTTTTTTAACGATGGCTTCTTTGACAAATGGCAGGTCTACGAATGGCTCCGAGAAGATACCGAACTGCGCCGCCATATTCCGCAAACCATTCGGCACAAATCGGTGCAGGAGGCAGTCGCCTTTATCAACCGCCATCCCATCACATTTCTCAAACCGCTTCACGGCAGTCTCGGACTCGGGATCATTCGCATCGTCAGACATCGCGACGGCAGTCTGACGTACGAGATCAAACACAACGCGACCAGCGTGACGCGCGGCAAAGGCAATTCGACGCGAGAAGTCGTCGAGTCGTTCCGCACGCGTTTGAAGCGACGGCCGTATATCTGGCAAGAGGGTCTTACGCTTGCGACATACCAGAACCGCCCACTCGATATTCGCATCCTGATGCAACGAGACGGGACGGGCGAGTGGAAGCGGACCAAAATGTTTGCCCGCGTTGCGAAATCTGGGGAATTTACGTCGAATCTTGCGACAGGCGGCGACGCGATGTCGGTCGACAAAGCGCTCGCCGAATGTTTTCCCAGCGCGCAACAACGGAATCGGGCGAAAGCGCAAATTCGCAGGTTGTCCAAGCGGATCGTGGAAGCGATGGAAGAAGCGTCGGGCCGCAAGTTTGGCGAAATGGGCATCGATTTGGGCTTGGATGAAACCGGAAAGGTCTGGGTCATTGAGGTGAACTCCAAACCTCGCAAAGCGCCGTCGACGAAGAGCGGACGGCAAGACCTTGTCGACTTGTCGTTTGAACGGCCCATCAGCTATGCCATCTATCTGGCGAAACGGTAGGTTAGTGGAAGTCATGCGAAGATAAAGGGGGAGTAGAGGATGGCATTCTATCTTCTATATAAGAATCAACCCTCCGCGAAACGACTGTTGTCCGGCGTGCCTAAACTCGCCCGGTATGTTGCGAGCAACCGTGTGACAGATCGCGATGTGCTGTTTCGGTGGGGCGCCGCAGACGAAAGCGATCCGCCGCAAGGCACGGTGATCAACACGAAGGAGGCCATCGCGCGGGTGGCTTCGCGTGCGCAGATGGCCAGGTTCCTTCGCCGGATCGGCGTGCGCGTCGCGCCGCGAGTGACAAAGTCCGGGATGCCGTCGTCGTTCAGCCGGCAATATCGGATACCGATGTTCGATCTCCTGCCCTTGGCATGCTTTCGATCCGACTCGGGAGCGAACTGGACGCAGGCTCGCATTTCGCGGATCCACGCTTCCTTTCAGGAGATCGATCCGAGGGAAGACAACCAAGCGCGCCGCGCAGTTTATCTCGCCACACGCACGCTGCACGCGCTCGGTTTGGACTTTGGGCTCGTCAGCGTCGGCGTGTCGGAAAAAGGATTCTTGCAGCTGCTCGACGTCAGCGCGACCCCGGTGCTCGAGGGCCGAGTGCTGGAACTGTTTCGCACCGCGGTCGCCAACTTCGTCGAGCGGGAGGAGCGTGCTCGGCTCAGCAGCAGCCAGACGGTGACCTTGGGAACGGACGTGGAAATCATGCTTCGCAATCCACAAGGAAAGATGGTGCTCGCAAGCAACTACTTTCCGAGGCGCGGGCGAATTGGCTGCGATGACCGAAGCGTCAACTTCGACGGCCGGCGCTTGCCTCTTATGGAACTTCGTCCGCAGCCTGACACAAACCCGAATGGACTCATCCTGAATTTGCGGGCGTTGATGCGCGAAGCCAGCGAGAGAATCAATCGGAAGGGCGTCGAATGGCGAGCCGGCAGCATGCCGTTTCGCCCCTATTGCACGGGCGGCCACATTCATTTCTCCGGCATCCCGTTCTCGAGCAAACTGGTCAAGGCCTTGGACCATTATTTGGCCCTGCCGTTGATGGCGGTGGAGGACCGCGTTCGCGCGCAAGGCCGTAGGCCGAAATACGGTTATTTGGGCGATGTTCGCCAAAAAGACTACGGCGGTTTCGAGTATCGAACGCCGTCCAGTTTTGTCTGCAGCCAGACAGCGACCATTGCCGCCTATCATCTGGCGCATATGATTGCGCTCCATTATCGCGATTTGCCGCTTCTCGATCTCTATGCGCCAGCGACGCAGTACGCCTTTTACGAAGGCCAATTACACGCGCTTCGGCCGATCATTCTGCGGAACATAGAAGCGATTCGGATGCATCCTGCATACAGTCAATATCGGGAGTACGTCGAACCGCTCTTCGGCATGGTCGAGCGTGGTGAAACGTGGGATGAGACGCGAGACGTCCGTGTCGAGTGGGATGTTCCGCTTGCTCGCACCGTGGTCCGCAAGGCAGTCAAATCTAGGCGCACGCGCGTTGCCGCGTATTGAGAAAAGAGGTCTCAGAAGTTGAACAGCCTCTCGAACGCTGAACTAATCTGGTATCGCCGAGACGGCGAGATTCGCATGGCGGTGCGGCCCGTGGCTCCGCAGAGTATCGACAGAGGCATGACGGTCGCCCGCTTTTCACACTTGGATTTGGCTGTTCCGATTTTGCGCCGGAGACCGGCGGGAGTGCTCTATCACGCGCCGACGAGCCTCTCCTCGGCCTTCGGAACCGCGCGGATCGAGGGCGATGTGTTTGCCATCTTGGCTGGCTCGGGCCGAGATGGTTTTGCCGGCGCGCGCCTCAATTTCCGCGACGTGATTGAGGAAGGGCGGAAACAAGGCGCACTTGTCTACGTCGTTTCGACGGACGATGTCACGACGGATCGGATTTGGCAAGGTTATGTCCGCCTGGGATACAAACAGTGGATCCGTTTGCCGATGCCGCGCCCACAGGCGATGTACAATCGGATACCCACGCGGGCCCTCGAACGCAACGGGAGCTCGCTGCGCGCGCGCGATCTCGTGAGGCGTCTGTCGATCCCGATGTTCAATCCCAGTTATTTCAGCAAGGCTGCCATGTACGGCATCGTCTCCCGACACGGCCTGTCCGCCAACGTACCTGAGACGTTGACCAGCCTCGAACGGGATTCGTTGCTTCGCATGTGCGAACGATACGAGGGTGTGTATTTGAAGCCTTCCGGCGGCAGCGTCGGCCACGGGATGATTCGTGTCGACAAACGTGCGGGGGGCGGATCGGAACATCCCGAGTATACGATCGCCGTGTTGAAGCATGGGAAGACGGAGCGATTTGCGGCACATTCGGGGGCTGAACTGTGGCAGATTGTGTCACGGCAACGCGTCCTTGGCAAGTACGTCGTTCAGCAGGCGATCCCACTCGTCCTCTATCGGGGCCAGCCATGCGATTTTCGAGTTCTTCTTCAGAAAGTTCGAGACGAGTGGACGCTGGTTGGCGTTGGCGTGCGCGTGAGCGGGAAAGGGCGAATCACCACGCACGTGCCGAACGGAGGCACCATTGCCAACGCCGACACCGTGCTGTCCGAGGCATTCGGCAACGACGCGCCCCGAGTCCTGGCTGATCTTGAGTCGTTTGTAATCCGGGCGGCGGAAGCGCTCGATGCGGAGTTTGGCAAGCAGCTTGGCGAGATGTCCATGGATATTGGCATCGATCCCAACGGCAAGCCATGGTTTTTCGAAGCGAACGCGAAACCGATGAAATTTGACGAACCGGACATTCGAGCCCGTTCCCTGCGCGGGATCATCGATCAACTGCGCTATCGCGCAGGCCGTTGATGCCCGGTGGTGTTGAGACCTTGTTCAAGCTTCGCGTTCAAGCCCTTCGCGCGTACCGGACACGCTCTATACGAGCGGCCACGGCAGCGCGAAGCGCCGCTTGCCCTTCACGATTTCGCGAATTTGATGAAACGGTACATAGTGCCATTTGCTGTCGTAGACCAACAGGGCCTGATGGGTCCGGATGATCTTGTCGATGTCAGGAAAGTCGCTTGCGAACGACCCCTTGTCCGGCGCCACCACGGCGCCGTCGTACCCTTCGGCCTGATTCAGCAAGCATATTTCGAACGTCGGGATGTTCAGCTTCTCCGACACCGTCATTCCTCCAAATTCCGTGTGAGACATTCCTCCATTATGGTATCATCTAGGGATAGATGTGCAACGAATTTTTCAAGGTATCTCGTGAGTCCGGAAGTTGTGTTCCGGAAGCCAATTTGGACGACGGAGTGGTAGAGGTTGGAGAATTTGATAAAACTCGCGCGCGAAGGTCGTCTTGAACGTGGACTTGGGTTGACGTTTGGCACAACGCATCGTCCGAATCAGGCGGAACGCGTGTCCTATGACATAGAAGCTTTGACGAAGAAATACCAGATCGGCCGCAAGGCGGACGGTTCCCCGTACCGCTTCAAAATTTTGACGTACGGCTGCCAAATGAACGAGCACGATACCGAGGTCATGGCAGGGCTGCTTTACGGTATGGGCTATCAGCAAACGGAGTCGGAGGAGGACGCCGACTTCATTCTGTTCAATACCTGTGCGGTCCGCGAAAACGCGGAGGACAAGGTGTTCGGCCAAATTGGCCGGATGCGGCCGCTCAAATTCCGCAATCCTGAGCTATTGTTTGGTTTGTGCGGATGCATGGCGCAGGAACAAGGCGTGCAAAAGCTTGTGCTCGAAAAGTTCCCGTGGGTGGATCTCGTCTTTGGCACCCACAACATCCAGCGTTTGCCCGAGCTTGTATTTCAGGCGAAGAACTCGACGGAGACCGTGCTTGAAGTGTGGGACAAGGCGCCGGAGACCGTCGAGGATTGGCCGAAGATCCGCAAAGACAGCGTTCGCGCCTGGGTGAACATTCAGTACGGCTGCAACAAGTTCTGCACCTATTGCATCGTGCCGTATACGCGTGGCGTCGAACGAAGCCGCTTGCCGGAAGACATTCTGGCTGAAGTGGCGTCGCTCGTCGCCGAAGGGTATCGCGACATCACGCTGCTTGGACAAAACGTCAACGACTACGGTGTCGATCTCGGCACGACCAATTTTGCTGGACTCTTGAGGAAGGTGAACGAGATTCCCGGAATCGATCGGATCCGCTTCACGACGTCCAATCCGTGGAACTTCACGGATGAGTTGATCGACGCCATCGCGCAGTCCGAGCACGTCGTCGAGCATATTCACCTGCCTGTCCAATCTGGCAGCAACCGTATTTTGAAGCGGATGAACCGCTCACATACACGAGAGTACTATCTCAACCTCGTGCACAAGATTCGCGGCGCAATTCCGAACGTCGTCTTGACGACCGATATCATCGTCGGGTTTCCAGGCGAGACTGAGGATGATTTTGAACAAACGGTCTCGCTCGTGCGCGAGGTCGAGTTCGACAACGCGTTCACGTTTATCTACTCTCCGCGCGAGAACACGCCTGCGGCGAGCTTTGAGGATACGGCCACATTGGCTGAGAAAAAGGATCGTCTGCGTCGGTTGAACGACGTGCAAAACGAGATCAGTCTGCGTCACAACCTGCAACTGCGGGGCGAGATCGTCGACGTGCTCGTGGAGGGCGAGAGCCGGACGAACAAAGATGTGCTCTCCGGTCGTACGCGAGGCAATCGACTCGTGTTGTTTCCTGGAGACGCTTCGATGCAGGGCCGCCATGTCGAAGTCGAAATTACAGAACCGCAGACGTTTTTGCTGAAGGGGCGAGTGGTGAGGGCTCCTGAGGTGCAGGAGGTTATCTCATGATGATGATGGTAGGGACGGATCGACAGACGGTGTTGCAAAAGGCCGACGAGATTGCGTCGTTGATTGCGTCTTCCGAAGAGGCCGAGGCGTTTTGGCAGGCTCGCGCCAAGATGGAACGGCATCGGGAAGCGCAAACGCTGTTTGACGCGTTAAAGAAGAAGACCAACGCCATGCTGGTGCTGGGGGAACGGCAAGGCGCAGGCAGCGAGAAGTACGAGCGGGTGCGTCTGGAGGTGCAGCAAATCGAGGAACGGCTCGCTGAAATTCCGGTGGCGATGCAATATAAATCCGCTCAGGCGGAACTCAACGCGATGTTGCAGGAAGTGACGCTCGTCCTTTTGGCGCGGTTGAAAGAACGGCTTCCGGTCGAGCCAGGGCCGCGTTCGTGCGGTTCCGGCGGCTCATGTTCCACGGGCGGGTGCGGCGGATCGTGCGGGACGAACTGATGAACTGCAGGAGGTAGACAGATGGCGCTGACGCCGATGATGCGTCAATACCAGGAAATCAAGGCGACGCTCGACGACACGTTGCTGATGTTCAGACTGGGTGACTTTTACGAACTGTTCTTCGACGACGCTGTCGTCGCGAGCCGCGCGCTCGATATCACGTTAACGGGGCGGGACGCGGGAGAGGCCGGGCGCATTCCGATGTGCGGCGTCCCGTATCACGCTCTCGAAGGTTATTTGGAACGGCTGATTGAACAAGGGTTTCGTGTGGCGATCTGCGAGCAGATCGAGGATCCGAAGACAGCGAAGGGGCTCGTTCAGCGCGAGATCGTTCGGATTGTGACACCGGGGACGGCTCTGTCCAAAGAGCAGGACAATCGCTTCCTGGGGGCGCTCGCGCCGGGTGACACCGAACACGGTTTGGCGTTCGTCGACGTCGGGACGGGCGAGGTTATGGTCGGCCTTTCTTCCATGGAGGCGTGTCTGGAACGCATTCAATTGTGGCGCCCCATCGAATTGCTGCTCCCTGGATCGTACGAGGTTCCGCTCGATTTGCAGCGCGTGCTGGATGAAAGCCAACTCGTCGTGACGCGCCGCGCGTTTCGCATCGAAGGTGTCTTGGAACAACAGTACGGCGTCGCGGCTCCGGAAGCCTTGGGCATGGCGGCGGGTTCGCTCTCGCATCAGGCCCTGGAAGCGACGCTCGTCTATCTGCGCGATACCCAGAAAGTGACCCTGCGCCATCTCCAAGGGCCGCGCCCCATGTTCGAACACGCCTATATGGAATTGAACCAGACGGCCATCGGCCATTTGGAGTTGATCGCCTCTGCGCGGGATCGCTCGAAGAAAGGCTCGCTGCTCGGTTTGTTGGACAAGTCCATCACGGCTGGCGGAGGGCGCATGCTCAAGGCGTGGCTGGAGCGGCCGCTCCGGGATCGAACCGAAATTGAGCGCAGGCATGACGTCGTTTCGTTCTTCTACGACGACTTGATTCTCCGCGAGGAAGTTCGGCAAAGTCTGCGAGGCGTCCACGACCTGGCGCGCCTCCTCGCGAAATTCTCCTTCGGGAGCGCGAACGCGCGCGACGCGAAGGCTTTGGTCCATTCACTTGATCACGCCGCGCTCGCCGTCGAATGCTTGCAGTCCGCGACCCTGCCCGATCTGTTGAACGAGGAAATTTCGGGTCTGCCGGACTTGACGGAGTTTCGAGACACCGTGCGCAATCAGATCGTCGACGAACCTCCCGTATCGATTCGCGAGGGCGGCATGTTCAAGATGGGCGTGCATCCGGAGCTGGACAGGCTGCGCACCTTGCAATCGTCGGGAAGGACTTGGCTGCGCGACTTGGAGGTCCGGGAACGCGAACGGACCGGGATTAAATCGCTGAAGATCGGCTACAACAAGGTGTTTGGGTACTATATCGAGGTATCGAAATCGAATCTGCAAAACGTTCCTGCCGACTACGAACGGCGGCAAACGCTCGCGTCCGCGGAGCGCTTTGTCCTGCCGGAATTGAAGGCGCGGGAGGAAGAGATCCTGTCGGCCGAAGAGCGGGCCATCGCCTTTGAATTGGAGCTGTTTCAGGCTTTGGCGCAAGAGGTCATCGCGCTCGGTTCCGCCATCCAACGCTGGGCCGACGCCGTCGCGAGAATCGACGTGTTGAGCACCCTCGCGCAGGTTGCGACCGAGTATCGATACGTGCGGCCCGTGATGCGAGACGAGGTCGGGATCGAGATCGAAGCGGGCCGTCACCCTGTGGTCGAGGCACACGCCGCGTCGCCGTTTGTGCCAAACGACGCCAGTCTCACGCCGGATCGGCATATCATCTTGCTCACCGGGCCGAACATGGGCGGCAAGAGCACGTACATGCGGCAGACGGCGGTGATCTGCGTGATGGCGCAAATGGGCGGATTCGTCCCGGCGAAACAGGCGACGATTGGCATTGTGGATCGCATTTTCGCGCGCATTGGCGCCTCGGACGATTTGAACCGCGGCCAAAGCACGTTCATGGTCGAAATGATTGAGTTGGCGGAGATTTTGCGCACTGCGACTGGGCGGAGTCTCGTGCTGCTCGACGAGATTGGCCGAGGAACGTCGACGTATGACGGACTCTCCATCGCGGAGGCTGTGCTCGAAGAATTGGCGGTTCGCAAGGAGCGTCCGTTGACGATGTTTGCGACCCATTATCACGAATTGGTCGGTTTCTCGCGGCGTTTCCCTGGTGTGAAGAACCATTCGATGGCGGTGGAAGAGTCGCAGGACGGGATTCGTTTTCTGCATACCGTCGTGGATCGTCCATCCGACAAGAGCTACGGGATTCAGGTCGCTCGGTTGGCGGGCCTGCCGACCAGCGTGATCGAGCGGGCACAGACCTTGCTCGAAGCGCGAGAGACCGTCGGTGTCGAAGGCGCTGACTCGATTCGCGACAGGTCCTTGGGTGCCCTGTCCGACGCAGGCCAGGAGGTCGCCGCTGCGAAGGAACTGCTGCCGGAACCACTGCCGCCCTTGGCGCTGTTTGCTGGACCGACCGAAGCGTTCGCGCAGGAGGTTGCGCAACTCGACGTGCTGAACATGACGCCGATCGCGGCCATGAATCGAATCCATGAACTCGTGGAGAAAGCGAGGAAGCTGGTCCAATGGGAAACATCCAGTTGATGACCGCGACGCTCGCCAACCAAATCGCCGCGGGTGAAGTCGTGACGAGGCCGGCGTCGTGCGTGAAAGAGTTGGTTGAGAACGCGTTGGACGCAGGGGCAAAAGCTGTGCGCGTGTCTCTGCGGGAAGGCGGGATTGCGGAGATTGTGGTGCAGGACGACGGCGTCGGCATGGACGACGAAGACGCCGTGCTCGCTTTTCAGCGGCATGCGACGAGCAAGGTGTACGATGAGCGCGATCTCGCCCGCATTCGCACACTCGGCTTTCGCGGCGAAGCCTTGGCGTCCATCGCGGCGGTGTCACGCGTGACCTTGACCACGCGCACCAACCAGGTGGAGACCGGGATCGAAGTGACCGTCGAAGGCGGCGAAATCACGGAGAAGCGCAAGGTCGGAGCGCCGGTGGGAACGCGGATCGCGGTGCGGGATCTGTTTTTCAACACGCCTGCGCGCTTGAAGTATCTTCGCACGGTCCATACCGAGCAGGCGAAATCGGTCGAGGTCGTGCAGCAGGCCGCGCTGTCACGGCCCGACGTGGCGTTCACGTGTGAAACGGAGCACCAGGTGCTGTTTCAAACCCCTGGCAACGGCGATGTGCGGACGGTGTTGGCGGCGCTCTACGGCGTCGGCGAAGCCAAGATGATGCTGGCATTGCGAGGGGAGACAGCCGACTACCGGGTGTCAGGCTTCATTGGACGGCCGACGCAGGGGCGGGGGACTCGATCCTATGCCCACCTGTTTGTCAACGGACGTCCGGTGCGCAATCTCGCCATCCACCAAGCCGTCGTCCAGGGTTACAAAAACCGCCTGATGGTTGGCAAGCATCCGATGTATGCCGTGTACTTGGAGATGGATCCGTCGCTTGTGGACGTCAACGTCCACCCACACAAGGCGGAGGTCCGTTTCAGCGAGGAAGCCGACCTGGTTCGCCTGGTCGCGAAATCGGTCATGGAAGCGATGGATGACACACTGTTGGCTGCCACGCCGAGGAGAACGGTCGGCGAGGCGGTCCATGCTCGTGTGCAGCCGCTCGAACTGACTTGGCAAGGGCCTGAAGCCGGAAAGTCCAGTGGTCGGGATGAAGCGGCGGCTACAACCGCGTGGAAGCCGCGAGCGCATGTCGAGTTTCAGCGAACATCGCGAGTCGATACCGCCCATGAACTGTCGTCCATCTACGGGAAGTCCGACAACCGGGGCGAGACAGATTCCACGTCGCTCGTGCCCCCAGGCTCAGCGCAGACCGATGCGGTGCAGGCGGGATTGCAGCCTGAGGAAGCGCGCAAACAGGATTGGACGCTGCGGCCCATCGGCCAGGCGCTCGGCATGTACGTCGTTGCGGACGACGGCGAGTCGCTCTACATCATCGATCAACACGCGGCGCACGAGCGGATCTTGTACGAAGAGTTCACCGACCGCATGCGACGCCAGGATGTGCGCGCGATGCCGCTGTTGACGCCGATCCAGATCGCCCTTTCGCCAAGCGCGTTTGAGGCGGCGATGTCGAAGCAGGCGGCGCTTGAAGAAGTCGGGATCGAGTTTGAGCACTTCGGCGCGTACGATGTCGTCGTTCGCACCGTGCCGGATATTTGGGAAGGTCTCGATATTGATCTCCTGGTCCACGAGATGTTCGACGACGTCGTCAATCCATCGTCATCCGACGTTTTGGAGAGGATTCAGGACGTCATCGCGACGCGCGCTTGTAAGGCGGCTGTGAAAGCCAACTGGTTCTTGTCGCAGCCAGAGTTGGAGGCGCTGTGTCACGCCTTGGTCCGCTGTCGCGATCCGTTCCATTGCCCGCACGGCCGCCCTATCTTCTTACGGTTCACGGACAAGCAGTTGGAAAAGGAGTTTTTCCGCATTGTCTAATCGCGGTGTTGCCAACGCGTTCGACTTGCGGCAGGCGGTCGTCACAGTCCCCCGCGTGGGTTCGAGTGAGGCTCACGCGCTCGCCCAGGGGCTCTCGGCCTTTTTTGGCGTTCCCTTCGTCGATCGCGCCGATCGCGGCGTCGCCGATCTGTTCGAGGCGACTGGCGCGGACGTGCTCTTCGTTGCGGATGATCCGGTGCGCATTCTCACGGCGGATATGGAACATCCGCTGTTTTTCCACCCGAGCATGGCCGCTCAGCGCATTGAGCGGGAGCAGCTTCGCGGCGAGCGCGATCGACTGCTGCGCATCGCCGATGTCCGTGAAGGCGATGTCGTCGTCGACGCGACGCTCGGCCTTGGCTCCGACGCAATCGTGTTCGCACACGCGGTCGGCGCTTCTGGCCGGGTGATTGGCCTCGAGAAGAGCCCGGTTTTGGCTGGCTTGCTGCAGGCCGTTCAGGTCTTCGGCTGCCAGCGCTATGCCGCTGCCGCTCAACTGCTGCAGCGTGTGGATGTGCAGGCTGTGGACCATGTCACGTGGCTCAAACAGCAGCCTTCAGCCAGTGTGGACGTGGTGTATTTCGATCCGATGTTCCGCATGCCCGCGTCGGCTTCGGCGTCGATTGAACCTGTTCGGCCGTTTGCCGCGATGGACGAGCTGTCGGACGCAGCCATCGAAGAAGCGAAGCGGGTCGCGCGGCGCGCTGTGGTGGTGAAGGAGCGCCCGGCTTCCGGCGTGTTCCAGCGGCACGGCCTTGTGCCCGACGCGCTGCGGCGAAAGGTTGGGTATGGCGTATGGAGGAGACTCGGATGAGCAAGACATCGATTGTCGTGATCGTGGGCCCGACTGGCATCGGCAAAAGCGAACTGGCCGTCGCCATCGGCAAGCGGTGGAACGGCGAAGTCGTATCGGCCGATTCGATGCAGGTGTATCGGGGCATGGACATTGGCACCGCCAAGCTGACCGTGGACGAGATGCAAGGCGTGAGACACCACCTGATCGACGTGATCGAACCCACACAGACGTGCACCGCGGCACTGTGGAAGACGTGGGCTGACGAGGCCATCGCCGAGATCGCGGGCCGAGGCCGTCTCCCCGTCGTCTGCGGCGGCACGGGGCTCTATATCCGCGGACTGACGGACGATCTCGATTTCTCCACAGGCTCTTCCGAATCGCCTGCCCGCGCCCATTGGCGCGCGTTTCTCGCGGAGCACGGCAATACCGCGTTGTACGCGGCCTTGGTGGAGCGCGATCCCGCCCGCGCAAGCCAACTTCACCCGAACGACACCAAGCGCGTCCTGCGCGCCTTGGAAGTGCACGACACGGCCGAACGGCCCATGTCCGCAAACTATGACTGGTCCACGAGGGAAGGCCGGTATCGCGTCCTGATGCTGGGACTCTGCATGGAACGCGAAGTGTTGTACCGGCGCGTCGACGATCGCGTCGATACGATGTGGAAAGCGGGGTTGGTCGAGGAAGTGGCCGCCTTGCGCCGCGCCGGCGTCACAGGTGAGCACACGTGTCTGCAGGCCATCGGCTACAAGGAAGTGGTCGATTTGTTGGACCATCGATTGACGGAAGAGCAAGCAATCGATACCATCAAACGCAACACCAGGCGCTTCGTGAAACGGCAAATGTCGTGGTTCGCGCGCGATCCGCGAATTCATTGGTTCGCCAAGACCAGCGACGGGCGATTTGCCGATGGGGAAGAACAACGCATGTGGGAAATCATCTCAAGTTTCGTGGAAGGAATATCTAAAGAGTCCCCCGAATAAATAAGCGATCCGGAGAATGGAGAGTGAACTGCCAGATGTCGAAGCAACAAATCAACATTCAAGATACATTTTTGAATCAAGTTCGAAAAGACAAAATACCGGTGATTGTGTATTTGGTCAACGGTTTTCAAATTCGCGGCATTGTCCGCGCGTTTGATAATTTCACCATCGTCGTGGAAGCGGACGGCAAGCAGCAGATGATCTACAAGCACGCCATTTCCACCTTTATCCCGATGCGCCAGGTGTCGTTGGTGGTCGAATCCGCAGAGACTGACGAGGGGCAAGCCTAGGCCATCTCCGGCCCGATTTCGGGCTGGTGTGGCCCGATTTGCGCCATTCGCAGGACGTTCGCGAAAGCTTCCCGTTTTTACCTTTGGCCGTGCACGGATTTTTGCGTTGACAAATAAGATGACCGTGTGCTATTTTAAAACCTGTCGCCACGGATGCCAGCGTAGCTCAGTAGGTAGAGCAACTGACTTGTAATCAGTAGGTCGCGGGTTCGATTCCTGTCGCTGGCTCCAACTCGGAGGGATACCAAAGTGGCCAAATGGGGCGGACTGTAAATCCGTTGCGGAAGCTTCGAAGGTTCGAATCCTTCTCCCTCCACCAACATCATAGGGGCGTAGTTCAGCTGGTAGAACGGCGGTCTCCAAAACCGCATGTCGTGGGTTCGAATCCTGCCGCCCCTGCCAGATTCCTGCTTAGGGGGTATAGCTCAGCTGGGAGAGCACCTGCCTTGCAAGCAGGGGGTCGTCGGTTCGAATCCGTCTACCTCCACCAACCGTTCCTCGATAGCTCAGCGGTAGAGCATCCGGCTGTTAACCGGAGGGTCGTAGGTTCGAATCCTACTCGGGGAGCCAGGAATCTTTTTATCACCGCCGCCGCGTTGTTTTTTCATCAACTTCGTTCCAGCTTTGGGTTTCGTGTCTTGCGTATCGTGCTCCCATAGCTCAGTTGGCAGAGCGCATCCATGGTAAGGATGAGGTCACCAGTTCAAGCCTGGTTGGGAGCTCCATGCGGGCGTTTAGCTCAGTTGGGAGAGCATCTGCCTTACAAGCAGAGGGTCGGCGGTTCGAGCCCGTCAACGCCCACCACAAAAAATCCCGCAACGGCGCGGATGATCGGGATGGGTCCACCTTACAGGTGGGTCCGTTTTGCGTTTTGCGAACCTGTGAGTCTGTAGTCAGTACGCTCGTCGTGTGCCCAACATGATTTAGAACGACAATAAATGGTCGGAATATTCACATGACTACGATGAACCACAATCCTAGAATGGATGACAAATCGTTTGTGTTGTAAACAAATAGACGCTTCACACGAGGGGAGGTGGTGGCACCAGCGCATGAGGAGGCGTTTCTGCCAAATTGATGTAAGCGCTTTCTTATATGACCGCCGTATGGCGGGACGTCGATGTCGGCGTTTCCGGGCGAGCGGAAGAGCAAAGTGCAAATTCTGAGTTGTGGGAAACAAGTTGTTTTTTGTTTCTTCCGTTGGTCACAAGAACTCGAACTGCTTAAAAGGGGGAATACGATGAAATCGGCAGCGAAAATCAGGTTGTCCGCAGGAACGGCAGTCGTTGGCCTCGCGTTGGTGGCGGGGATGGTAAGTCATAGGGTTGACACGACTTCATCAAGCACCGTGGGAGCCGCATCGACCACGGCGACCCAAGGCAAATCCATCACGATTCTTCCAACACCATCTGGCAATTATGCGGACAACTTTAATCCATTTGCCGTAACAAATGATTACGGAACCTTCGGTTTTATTTATGAGTCTCTTTTCTACTATGACACCCAAACAGGTAAAATGTGGCCCATTTTGGGTCAATCGTACAAATGGAGCAACGGCAACAAGACGTTGACGGTTTCCTTGAACCCGAAGGCAAAGTGGACGGACGGTCAGCCGTTTACAGCGAATGATGTCGCATTCACATTCGATTTGTTAAAGAAGGATCCTTCAGCCGACACGAATGGAATTTGGACACAGTTGTCCAGCGTGGCGACCAAGGGGGACAATACGGTTATTTTCAACTTTAAGAACGCGAACGTCCCATTCGGTCTTGAGTACGTGCTGGGAACGTACATTGTTCCGCAGCATATCTGGTCAAAGATCAGCAATCCGACGAAAGTCACCATCACCAACCCAGTTGGTACTGGGCCATATGTCTTGAATAGCTTTGCTCCGCAGGACTACACGCTGAAGGCAAACCCCAACTATTATCGGGGAAAACCGCCTGTGCCGGAACTCAATTTTCCTGCGTTTGATTCGAACGCGAGCGCGAGTCTGGCCATGATTCAAGGAGAGATCGACTGGGCGGCTGTATTTATGCCGAATATTCAACAGGTGTATGCGGCAAAGAGCCCGAATAATCATTACTGGTTTCCGCTCGGCGTTACGCTGAATCTATCGGTCGATCTGAAAAATCCTCTTTTGAACCAGGCGGTCGTGCGTCGCGCGATGAGCATGGCAATCAACCGCAATGATCTTGCGTCAAAAGGGGAGGACGGTTACGACAAACCGGCCGAGCCGGATGCCGTTCCGTACAACATGAGTTCCTGGCAAGATCCAAATTTGCCCGCTCAGGACAAATCGTTCAGCTACAACCCTGCCAGCGCGGAAGCGCTGCTGAACAAGGCTGGCTATAAGAAAAATTCGTCCGGTATTCTCGTGTCTCCAAGTGGAAAGCCGCTTAGTTTTACCTTGATTGTCGTAGCCGGTTGGTCTGACGAAGATACGGACGCGTCGCTGATCGCAGACGACCTGAAGAAAATTGGTATTCAAGTAAATGTCAAAGAAGTCACTGCGACGGCTTACCAAAATCAGTTGTCCGCGCATCAATTCCAGTTGGCTATCAATGCCGCATATGGCGGGCCAAACCCGTACTATGTGTATCAGGAAAACTATGATCCGCACGGCGAAGCTGACTGGATGCAGTTTAACAACCCAACTGTCAATCAGGCGTTGGATCAATTTGCGCAGACTACGGATCCAACGCAGCAAGAACAATTGGTTTACAAAATTGAGCGGGTCGTCGCTGAACAACTCCCCACCATACCGTTGTTGTATGGTGCGACGTGGTACGAGTACAATACAAGCCGATATACGAATTGGCCGTCGGCAAGCAACGCCTATATTTCGCCGTCGATATGGAATTACGAGGGTGCGGCGATTGTCGTGATGCATCTGAAACCTGTGAACTGACGTGTCAACTGCGTAGCTGAGTGGTTCAACTATGGATCCGACGCATCATCAACATGCATCAAGAGCAGGTGTTCGTTGCGCACCCGCTCTTGATGCGCCTCACTTGCCTGGACGGATGCAGATTCTGACGTTTGGCTGCTGCTCGCAGTTTCCTAGGAAACGGATGTGAGTTTCAGCCGTAGATTTGGTACATGCCAACGCCAATCAGTAGGACACCCGAGACCAGCGACGAGTATTTGCCAACGAATCGCGCGAATAGGCCGTAACCAATCATATGTCCCAACCACAGCAGAATGTAACCCCACACAGCGATGCTGATGGCACACATCCAGAGCGACGTTGTGCCTGATACGGTTGAACCAAAACCGAGAACGATATTGTCGAGCGACATGACAAATCCAAGGACAATCCCTTGCCAGAGGCCGGGCATGGGGATCCTCAGATGCTTCGCTTTTCTTGATAGGTGTGGATGGATGTACGCCGCGTACCAAAAGAACATTCCGATTCCACACAATGCGATGCAAGAAAGCCAGTCCGCGACGGCAACGGGCATGAGCTGCGAAATCTCGTCGCCGACAAACGCGCCCAATAGACCCATGGTTCCGCCGACGATGTTTGCTATCGCGTTCACCCAGTGCGGGAATTTGATCTTGTCGGCGCCATATGCCAATCCTACTCCAGTGTTGTCAAAATTCGAACCAATTCCAATCAGATTGACCGCAATAAGCGATGCCCACCCCATCACACTCACCGTCCTGTGCATCGATAGATGTTGAAAGTGAGTTTGTCATTGACCACACCTCAATTTAATAAATTTGTCACTCGCTAGGGTACGAGATCGCCACCGTTGAGGAACTGGACAAACGGACAGTAACGTGTCCAATTGACTTGGGACAAAGTGAATTTTGGGCGTTTGGGTGGACCGATCAGATGTCCGTATCCGTTTTGGCGATGAGTCGACTATGGTATTTCAAGCCAATCGAGACTTCCCCTCTCCGAATGGCTTTGGCCGTGGGGGCCGCTAGGTCCTCACGGATTGGGTAAATGTTCGTTGCAAGATGCTCAACGAGGCGTATCATGGTGACAAACGAATCGGTGATGGAGTTCACCGTAACGTCCGAAAGGACTAATGACTCCTGCGAGATGTTCCATTCGCAGGAGTCATTTTGTTTGTAGGCGAGGAGGAAGACTCAATGAACATCATTCTTGTGTTCATACTCGGAGCGATGGGCGGGATCGCTCGCTTTGCGGTTGGAGAAGGTATGGTTGCGACATTGGCAGTCAATCTGATCGGCGCTTTCTGTCTCGGGGGATTGAACGGCTTCGTGGAATTCCATGCGGTGAGACCTTGGATTCACGACGGCCTATCCGCGGGCTTTCTGGGCTCGTTCACAACGTTCTCCTCGTTTGCGGAAGATGCCGTCCATCTCATGGGAAACCATCCATGGCTCTCTGGCATCTATATTCTAGGAACAATCGTTGGCGGGATCAGTCTCGCGTATTTGGGGAGGCGAATATCGGGGAGCCTGTACACGTCGGCTAGTCGATCAATCCAACGACGACGAGCGCTACACCAGACAAAAACGCAGCGTACTTTGTGAATTGTGGCGGTATCCATCGACGAATCAATGACGGCACGACCAGGAATGCGAAACTGAACATCCCGACACTGGCGGCGGTCGCCCATCCATTGATTCCAGTAAAGACACTGCCAAAGCCGATGGAAAGATCGCCCATCGCTTGCGCGGTACCGATCAGCATCATCTCATGAAATCGGATGAAACGACTGTCTATGGACGGGGTGTCTTTCGCCACGACGGACTGAACGGCGGTCCACAGGCCGATTGCGATCAAAATGCATGAGCCGACCAAACTCCACTGATGAGCAGAAGCGATACCGATAATCCTTCTTCCGGTCAAAGCGCCGAAGAAACATGCTGAGAACGACATCACAGCGACAGCGATACTGAAGAACAGCGGAATCCGCGTACGATGCATACCGTAAGAGAGTCCGATGCCGACATTGTCGAGGTTTGAGCTGACGCCGAGGACCAAGCTCATCACCAAACCGGGAATTCCCACTTTTTCACACCCCATATTCGTGGAAGGCAGTTACTGTCACGATATGGAGGCAAAGCTGTCTCATAAACAGACAAGCGACTACACAGGCCGCCCGTTTTTCATGTCCCCAATGCTCAAGCGAGCGCTTGCGTCTGGTCTACTTTCTCGTCGCTCTGATTTTTCGAATGTACATCGCGAATTCGATGGCCACGAACAGAACGGCGGCGATGAGGGAAACATGAGCAGGGTTGACAGAATGAGCGGGTAAGCGATCCCGAATGAACGGGTCTTTCATCATGGCTTTTACCGCCGTCTGTGTCATAACGCCTGATGCTATGATTTGGACCCAGGGCATTTCTGTAAATACTTTCGTGATAACGGGGAGCAGAAGAAGCAGCGGCACGATACTGAAGAACACCCCGATTGCCACCGCGGCGACGTGGGTCGTCACAGCGACAATGGCAACGAGGTTGTCAAAGCTGACCGCGAAGTCGGTTATCATCACGAGTCCGAGGAGTTTGAGCAAGGATGTGTTCAGCATCTTGGGGTGGCGGCCTGTGATACGATTTTGCGGGCTGTCGATGGTTGCGGTACGAATTGCGAGGGCAAACAGGACGATTCCAAGTCCCAATTGAACGCCGGACAGTAGTGCGAGCCGTCCGACCGCCAGAACCAGCAGCGCCCTGATTATCGTCAGTATGACGGCGGAGCACATGGCGAGTGGCCAATATTGCGTTTTGTGTTCCTTAAAGATAGCCGCATAACCGCCCGTTGAGGGCTGATGGCTCCTGCGAATGGATTTTGTCGTTCGCAGGAGCCTTTTTCATGGAGGTGCATGTTCGTGGCAATCGAACAGATGGATCCGAACTCACACGTTCACGAGTTGGTCGTCGACTATCTCGCGCAAATCAGTCGATTTCATTTGCTGCACCGAGATGATGAAATTCGACTGTCGAACTTGGCGCTGTCGGGAGACCTGGATGCAAAGCAGCAAATGGTCAGGTCGAATCTTCGACTCGTTGTGTCTATCGCCAAAAAGTATAGGGGGCGAGGGTTGGAGTTTGAGGATTTGATTCAGGAAGGGAATCTGGGGTTGATCAAAGCCGTGGGAAAGTACAACCCCAATTCCGGATACAAATTCAGTACGTATGCCACCTGGTGGATACGACAGTCGATCACACGGGCAATCGCCGACAAGTCGCGATTGGTTCGATTGCCGGTGCACAGTTTCGACGATCTCCGTCGACTGAAAGTGGAATGGTATACAGCATATTCGCAATTGGGAAAAGAGCCATCCATTGAGTACCTCGCAGAGAAGCTCAAGAAGAGTCCGGCTCATATTGAATTGTTGATGACGTGGATGGCGGAACCGCTGTCGATGGAGATCGACATGGGGGAAGAGGGAGACATGTCGTTGAAGGCCGTCATCCGAGACGACAACCAGGAAGATCTGCACGAAGGGTTGATTCGTGAGGAACAGAAGAGCCTGATTCGGGATATGCTCGGGCAGTTGACGGAGCGGGAAGCGAAAATTATAAGCCTAAGGTACGGTTTGTCCGGGGGAGAACCCATGACTTTGGAACGGGTTGGGAAGATGATTGGTGTGACGCGTGAGCGAGTTCGCCAAATTCAAGATGGCGCTTTGAATAAACTGCGGAAACGCGAGGGGTTCTCGTCAGATTGACGATGTACGGATGCGTTGGGAGGGATTCTGATGAAGATTCCTGGTTTTCGGGACGGCGAAAACGACAGTCCAACAAAACGCCACACGAAAGGAAACAGAGAACGGGCTCGAATCGCCCGAAACGGCGCGTGGCTCGGCAACCTTCCGCGATCAGTTTCGCGGGCCGTCAAAAGTTTGCACGCGAACCGGATGCTTTCTTGGATGAAAGAGAACGCGTTGTCTCCGCCGGGGAAGAAAGCGGCGGATCGGCAGATTTTTTCGATCACGTTTCAGGATGTCGCGGGCAACGATGCAGAAAAGGAGCAGCTGTGGGATATTGTCGATTTTTTGCGGCATCCCGAGATCTATCGAGCGCAGGGGGCGACATTGCCGAAGGGCGTTCTGTTGACAGGCCCTCCTGGCGTAGGCAAGACATTGCTTGCGAAAAGCGTCGCGGGAGAGGCGCACGTGCCCTTTTTCGCCGCGAGTGGATCAGATTTTCAGGAAGTGTACGTCGGGGTTGGCGCACAACGCGTGAGACAATTGTTCGCAAGAGCGAAGGAGGCGGCGCCGAGCATTATCTTCATCGACGAGTTCGACGCGTTGGCTCGGAAGCGCGATGGCGCGCACGAGGAGAGTGCGCGAACGTTGAACGCGCTGTTGACGGAGATGGATGGCTTTTCGACGATGGAGTCGATTGTCGTTATCGCTGCGACCAATTTTCCAGAATTGTTGGACGCGGCTGCGACAAGGCCGGGGCGGTTTGATCGCGTTGTCGATTTGATGTACCCGGATCGCGTCGCGAGGGAACAAATCCTGCGAGTCCACTTGCGCAACAAAAAGGCGCTTGATGTCGATCTCGCGGATCTATCGCGAAAGACAGCTGGGATGACCGGAGCCCATCTGGCCACCATTCTGAATGAAGCTGCGATTTTGGCGGTGAAGGATCGGACGCCAGGGATCACCCAATCGCATATCGATGAAGCTCTGGCGCGCGTCGTCGCCGGCTTGAAACACACCCGAGTGGACCCGGCGATTCGAACGCGTATCGCCATTCACGAGGCGGGGCACGCCATCGTCGCGCTCGCTCTGCATCGACCAATCGATTATGTGACCATCGAACCGCGCGGAAAGGCGCTGGGCTACGTCTTCTACAGTGAACGAAGAGACGAACTGTTGCTTACGGAAGAGGATTTGGAGTCAGAGGTGCTCATTTTGCTCGGGGGCCGCGCAGCGGAATGGCTCATTCTCCATAGCCGCAGTACCGGAGCGGCCAACGACTTGGAGCGGGCGGCGCAACTGCTGCGCAATATGCTCTGCAAGTATGGCATGGGCGAGGCGATATGGATGGGATCGAATCACGCCGACGAAGAGTTGGCACGGCGTCTCGAAATGTATCACCAACGGGCCGAGGGGCTGATTGAACGGTACCGCGGCGATTTTGACGAATTGGTGAACCGTTTGCTGCGAGATGAAGTTGTGTCGGGGCAAACCATCTTGTTTCATTCACCGTAAAAGGGTTGAATGTGGTTAGGGGAACAGGACCTGTCGCATAGGATTGACATGTTGCAGTCTACGTTACTTCAGGACAAAGGGAGCGAGCGCAAGGTGACGAGGGATCTACCGGTGGGAAATGGACATTTGTTGGTGAATCACGATTTGGCTGGCAATATTCGCTGTATTTATTACCCTCATGCTGGCCATGAGAATCACGCCCTTGATCACCTGTCGAGATTCGGTGTCTGGGTCGATGGCGCGTTCTTTTGGCTCGGCGATTCAGAACTGAGCATTGATCGGGAATACAGGGATGATTCGATGGTCGCACATTTTGTCGTGAAGCATGCTCGCCTTGGCTTGACGCTCGATATCGAGGATGTGGTGGATCATCACAGCAACGTGTTCATTCGCAGGGTCGGCGTTCAGGATACGCTCGGCGTGCCTCGATCCGTGCGTTTGTTTTTTCACTTGGATATCAACTTGTACGGAAGTCAAATTGCGAACACGTGTTATTTCGATCCCGATTTGCAAAGCATCGTCTTTTATAAGGGCCATCGCTACGTATCGCTGTCAAGTGGCGTAGTCGCGCCGCAGTTCTCGGTTCAATGCGATGGCTACGCCTGCGGGCAGAAGGGCATTCACGGATTGGAAGGGACTTGGAAGGACGCCGAAGACGGAAGGCTTGAAGGATTTCCAATCTCTCAGGGATCGATCGACGGCGTAGTCCAGCTGAACGTCGACGTCGAAGCGAATCAGAAAGCTGAAGGTTGGTTTTGGTTCTGCTTCGGCAAGAGCTTGAACGAAGTGAAGGCGGTGGAGAAAGACGTTCGCACGCAAGGACCGGACGATTTTCTAACGCGGACACTGGCTCATTGGAGGCGCTGGGTGGATCGAGACAGACATCCCATTGAACGACTGCCGGACGACATCGCGAAGGCGTATCGAACGAGTCTGCTGATCATCCGGACGAATACCGATCACGATGGCGCGTTTATCGCCGCGAACGATTCCACCATGTTGACGAGCGCCCAGGATACGTATTCGTATATGTGGCCGAGAGACGGCGCATTGATTGCGCATGCGCTGGATAGGTCTGGTTACCATGACCTGACCCGCGGTTTTTTTTCGTTTTGCAAGCGCGTAATCACCCCTGAAGGGTATTTGATGCACAAATACAACCCAGATGGTTCCGTCGGAGCGAGTTGGCTTGCCTGGATCAACGCGAAGGGAGAAAGACAACTGCCGATTCAGGAAGACGAAACGGCCCTTGTACTGTACGCACTGTGGAATCACTACGAAGTCTCCGACACATTGGACGATTCTTTGGACGATTTCGAAAACATGGTGATTCCGGCAGCGAATTTCATGGTCGATTTTCGCGATGAAAACGGACTTCCCAAGCCGTCCTACGACTTGTGGGAAGAACGTTTTGGCATATTTGCCTTTACGGCGGCGAGCGTCTATCAAGGACTTCTGGCCGCGGCGAAATTTGCGGATTTTCACGGCGATGAGAAACTGCGGGCAAAATATGCGAAGGCGGCGGAGGAAGTCAAAGAAGCCATCGTCCACCATTTTTATGACGCCAACCAGGCGAGGTTCGTTCGTGCGCTGTACCCGGTGGATGAACATGGATATCGCGGGTATGTGAAGGATATGGAGCCTGACAGCAGTTTGTACGCCTTGTTTGATTTTGATGTGGTTCCAGCAGGCGATGAGCGCGTCGAAAACACGATGCGTTTTCTGAGAGAAACATTGTGGGTGCCCACCGAGATAGGCGGAATCGCGAGATATCGCAATGATCGATATTATGCCCAGGTGGGTGAGCAGTCGAATGTTCCTGGAAACCCGTGGTTCATATGCACGTTGTGGTACGCGGAATGGCTGCTTGCGCGCGCTGTGAGCCAAGCGGATCTCGATGAAGCGCTCGGCATGCTCCGCTGGTGCGTACAACGCGCCTTGCCTTCCGGGGTCATGGCGGAACAGGTGCATCCGTTTACCGGCGAACCTCTGTCGGTGTCGCCGCTGACTTGGTCGCATGCGACGTACATCAAGGTGGTCCAGGAATTTTTGGCCGCGCAGGAACGCTTGGGGGTGTGATTGCGTGACGGTAACCAGGGTGCTTCTTCCAAGTGACGCGGTGTTTCCGAACAGCTATGGCGAAGACGTCCTGTACGGGATGGCGTTGTCGCCTGACCAGATATATCTGTATTGGGAATTGACAGAATGGCGCATCCGTCTTTATCAAACACATGGTCTCCAGCGGAACATCGACTCGTTGATTCTGCGAGGTTACGAACAGACGCAGGCGGAACACGGCCCTGTCTGTACATTTTCGACCGGGATCACAGAACGCGTAGGGGAACGCTTCATCCGAGACTTGTCGCGCAAAGGAGCGTATTTTTTTCAAATCGGAGTGGATCACGACGGGTTTGTTCCGTTATTGACTTCCAACGTCATCGATCTTCCGGGCGCAACAACGAGCAATCTCTCGACTTCCATGCCAGAACAAGCGGAGTGGTGGCAAGTTTTTCTGACGTACACCGTATACGAACCCAGTCCGTGGATTGGAGGCGCCATATGACCGCCGCCCGAGGGAAACTCTGCTTCGTCCTGCATGCGCACATTCCATATGTTGCCCACAGCGCCGCCGGCAGAATGGAAGAACGCTGGTTCTATGAAGCGCTCACGGAGACCTATTTGCCGCTCTTGCGATTGTTCAACACGTTACAAGAGAAAGGCAGCCCTTATTTGGCGCTCTCCGTGACGCCCACCTTGCTCGCGATGATGGAAAATGAAGAACTGCAGGAGCGCTACGTGAGCCATTTGAAGCGACAGATTGAGTTGGCCGGACGGGAGAAATCGCGTGTCCGAAACGACGATCACCTCTTTCGGTTGGCGTCGTTCTACCATGACTTGTTTACGATGACGCTGGAACAGTATATCAATCTGGATTGTCGGCCTGCGCTCGCGCTGAAGATTTTACAGGAAAAAGGTGTCATTGAGCTGATGGCGAGTGCGGCGACACACGCGTTCTTGCCGGCAGTGCAAACGACGGAAGGCATTCAGTCTCAGATTTGTGCTGGAATTCAGACGTATCGGCAAAGTTTCGGCCGAAAGCCGAAGGGATTTTGGCTTCCGGAGTGCGGTTACGACGCGAGGGTTCGCGATGTGTTTCAAGCGGAGGGAATCGAATGGATTCCACTCGACGTGCACGCGATGGACACACCTGATGAGAAGTTGCGCCCATGTTTGGCTCCGCTGCATATTGGGCAGGGAATCACCGCTTTCATTCGGAACCAATCGACGTCGGAGTTGGTATGGAACGCGCAGGACGGTTATCCCGGAGACAGCGTGTACCGCGAATTTTATCGGGACATTGGCTGGGATATCGGATGGGAGTCTGAGGAGGCGTGGAATTATATTCGCCCCTACTTATTGGACAATGGTGCGAGAATTGACACAGGTATCAAGTATTATCAGGTCACGGGCAAGGGAACCGAAAAGCTGCTGTACAATCCGGACGCGGCCATGCAACGTACCGTGGTGCATGCGCATCACTTTTTGCAGCAATGTGGCTTAGAGGCCGACCAAGCGCCTCGTTCCGGTATTGACCAGCCCGTGATCACCGCGATGTACGATGCCGAACTGTTTGGGCATTGGTGGTTCGAAGGGATTGAATGGCTGCGACAGGTGGTCTTGGCCGCGGAGCAATACGGGTTTGAATTGGCCTCACCAGGATACGTGGCGTCTTCACTGCAACATCCCGGCCCAGTCCACGAATTGTCGATGTCGACATGGGGGCGCGGGGGATATGCGGAAGTTTGGGTAAACGCAAAAAACCATTGGATGTATCGTCATTTACACGTCGCCGAGCGAATGCTTCAGCGCGCGATCTCGATTGCGGCGCAGGCGCCTGGCACGGGCGGGCATCTTCGCGCCGCGGCTGAGGCGTTGGCGCTCGCCCAAAGCAGCGATTGGGCTTTCATCCTGGATCACGACACGGTCGTTTCATATGCCTTGACCCGCTTTTCGAGTCATTTGGCTGACTTTTACGATCACATCGAACAACTTTCCGCGAACCTGTCCGTGCCAAGTTTTTCGGCGACCAGAGAAGATGTGATGGCATTCCCTCCGGGACGCCTCGTACTGGACCACGCAATCACGTTGGACCAAAAGTTGCTGAATGACGCCGTGTCGAAACCGGGCGTGTTCATGCTGACATGGGAGTATCCGCCGAACGTGGTTGGAGGTTTGGGAAGAGCTGTGTCGGAACTGGCGGAGACGCTGGCGAAACAAGGGGAAACGGTTCACGTCATCACCATCGCGCGCGAGCGCGAACCTGCGTTGGAGCTGCGCCATGGAGTTTATGTGCACCGCGCAACCATGCCTTTTATTGAACCGACGGTCTCGTTCTACGATTGGGTTGTTCTGATGAATCTCGCACTGGTGGATTGCGCGCTTGAATTGGTGCGTCGCGGGTGTGGCATCTCCTTGATTCACGGCCACGACTGGCTGGTTAGTATCGCGGCGGAAGAACTGGCGGAGCGTATGGAGGTTCCGCTGGTGATGACCATCCATGCCACGGAGTGGGGCAGGAACCAAGGACGGTTGACCAGCGAGTTGCAGACGCGGATTCACGATCGCGAGTTTGCCGTTGCGACAGCGGCGGATCGAATTTTCGTCTGCAGTCTGGCCATGAAGTCGGAGGTTTGTGGCTTGTTTCAACTGCCTGAAGACAAAGTGGATGTGTTCCGGAACGGCATTCTTTCCAAGGAACATTCATCGGTTCAGCGCCGCCGCTCGACGAACCAGGTTCTCTTTCTTGGACGTCTGGTCTTTGAAAAGGGCGTTCATACATTGCTGCACGCCATGCGCCAGGTGTGCGCTCAAATCCCCGATGTCCAGTTGCTGATTGCTGGAACGGGTCCTTTGGAGTCAGAACTGCGGGGACTTGCCGATTCCATGTTTGGCCATGTCGATTTTCTGGGATTTGTCGGGCCGTCGGAACGGGATCAATTGTTGGCGGAGGCGGCCCTGACAGTGATTCCGAGCTATTATGAACCCTTTGGGCTCGTCGCGTTGGAGGCGATGCAAGCAGGATGCCCCGTCGTGGTCGCGGATTCAGGAGGGTTGGCGGAACTGGTGGATCATATGGTGGAGGGGCGCAAGGCTATCCCTGGGGATGTCAACTCGCTGGCGACGCAAATTGTCGACGCGCTGCGCGACCAGGCTGGTTCCTTGCGAATGGCTGCGTATGCTCAACGAAAAGTGCAAAGTGAATTTTCCTGGGATGCGTGCGCGGCAGGCATTCGCGAGGTGTACCAGCAACTTCGAGTGTAAGTGGTCACTCGCTATCCAGCGCTGCCAGCAAAATTGGCAGGCGCGCGAATGACAACGCGCCCCTCGCGGCGGTTGCTTGAGCGCGACGCGTACCTGACGCGTCGTGATGCGATCATTCACTGAAATCGGGTGATATATCGGGTTAAGATTTCCCTTGATTTTGAGGTCTCTCCTAATTGATTGACGCTTGGATTTCTCTGTGCCAATTGTAAAAGGAAATAGCATGACTCGGGCAAATGATGCTCGAGGAAAGGCAGTGTGGTTCGATTCAATACTTCATCGTTCCGGAACATGTGAATGACTTCGTCGACCCATTCGTTAAAGACAATGGTTGTTCTAGCGATGTCGTAAGTGAACCTGTGTTCACCAGGGAACGTTGGCATGAATCGCATATATTTCTGAATGGCAAAATTTTTTAACTTGTACTTCTCATAGGCGTCCACCAGTCGCTGTGTTTTTTCAATCATTTCCGCTTCAATTGGGTCCAAGATATTCACAAGCAACAACGCGTGACCCAACATGTCGTCCAGCCAAAGGTTAAGCAATTTTGGTGTGGACAGCGCTGCTGGAGTCTCTCCTTCTGCCCATTTTTTACACAGACGGATGTATTCTTCGTTCTCGTTCAGCGTGCCAATGAGGTATGTTGGCGTCAGATTGATGATGATTTCGTTCTTGATCCGCAAGGCCTGCAAATGTCCTTCGAATCGATAGTAGTGTTCAGCCAGTTGCAGCGATTGCGCAGCGAATTGAATGGAAGGCCCTTGTTCGTGCAACCGATGAATCATCTGTTCAAATTGACGAATATAGTAATTCGCGACCCGAACGTGTTCCCTTTCGGATGGAGAGAGAAAATCGCGAACAAACACGGCATGGTCCAACAAAATGTTGAGCCAGAAGGCATGCTCCTCGTCCATTGTCAAGGGATTCATGCTGTTATCCCTCCTTCCCGAATTGCTACATTGTATGAGGAACCGTCGTCGAATAGAAATGTGGTGAATATTTCTCGCGATGGTTGGGGAAAATCGGCACGATAATCGGAATGAGGAAGTGAAGGCGTTTTGCACCTCAATCGATCGCGGCGCAGATTTCACACTCATCACCATTCGTCGGTGTCGACAGCCAAGGCTGACTCTCTCCCGTATCGCGGAGATATCAACGAAGCCCTGTCCTACACCTCGTCACATCTCGGTCAAAGTGACGACTTTGTGATAAGAAACCTTCAAGTGGCGGGACGGCGCTGTGTCCTTCTGTTCTATGTGAGCATTTGTAAAAGTGATGTGGTGGAGAAAACCATTCAGTCACTGTTGCAACATCATTACCCGAAGCGCATTCGCATGACGTTCGAGTCGTACGTTCTCAATCACGTCTTGACTGGCGCGAATCCGTGTTTGACATCGGACTTGCGCGACACAATCAGACCGTTGGACACAGGTGATCTCGTCATTCTCATTGAACGTGTATCCCATGCCATCGTCATTCCGGCGCGGAGCGTCGAGCATCGGGTTCCGGAGCAGCCGACCATTGAGGCGTCGACGCGCGGCTCGCAAATTAGCTTTGTCGAAGACTATCAAACGAACTTGGGTCTTATCCGGGCAAGTTTGGCGTGTCCTAGTCTCACCGTAAAGGAGTACAGACTCGGTGCAAGAAGTGAAAGAACTGTCGCCATGGTGTATCTGCGGGACATCGCGAACCCTTCCTTAGTGAGTTCCATCGACCAGAGGATCCTCCAGGTGAACATAGATTTGATCAACGGATCGGCGACAGTTGAACAAATGCTGTCAGAGCATCCGTGGAATCCTTTTCCCGTATCGAGAGTGACGCAGCGAATCGACACCGTCACGCGTGAAGTTGTACAAGGCAAAGTCGTGCTCATCGTGGATGGGGATCCGTGTGTGCTCCTGTATCCCGCCACCATCCAGGACTTTTTTCAAACGGAAGAAGATTACACGCGCTCCACATGGGAGGCGACGCTCATTCGCGGACTACGAGTGATCGCGTTATTCCTGAGTCTCTATTTGCCTGCACTATATGTCGCTTTCGTCGATTTTAATCCAGAACTGCTGCCAAAGGTGCTTGGTAACCAGATTGCGCAGTCTCGTGAGGGGGTTCCATTTTCGGCGTTTGTAGAGGTTGTCTTGATGCAAATCGTGGTTGAGATTCTGCGTGAAGCTACTTTGAGGATGCCGAGGCAGTTGGGACAAACGCTCAGTATTGTTGGAGGTCTTGTCGTCGGCGAAGCGACGGTACAAGCTGGCTTGGTGAGCAATATTCTCATCATTGTCGTTTCGCTGACCGCCATTAGTTTCTTCGTAATACCAAGCTATGAGTTCACCAGTGTACTGCGTATCGGAAGTTGGATTGCTCTGTTGGCGTCTGCCACATTTGGTTTCTACGGAATATTGCTCGTGTCGCTTTGGTTTCTGCATGAAGTTGTGAGTTTGAGATCATTCGGGACGCCATATCTCGCGCCGATGGATGGAGAATATCTAAGGGATTTCTTGGTCGATGGTTTCGTTCGGCTTCCGCTGAAGTTACTCAACAAACGGACGCAACACAACAAGCCTGTTGATGATAAGGGATGAGTGTCGTGAGGTTTCGTCGCATCGTCCTCTGCCTATTGCTTTGCCTGCCGCTGTCGGGTTGCTGGGACTATCATCGAGTCAACGACAGAGCACAGGTGACGGGCATCGCCGTGGATCCTGATCCAGATAACTCACATCACGTGATTTTCACACTGCACGTACCCATTTTTTCACAAAGCTCAAACTCAAGCGGAAGCAACATGAGTGGTTCCGGAAGTGCCAAACACTATAAGAACTTCACGGTTTCGTGCGGGACGTTGTCCACTGCGCTGTCCGAACTCCAGACGAGAAACAGCAAGGAATTTTATCTTGCAAGCTTGCAAGTGCTTATCCTAAATGAACATCTTCAAGATAAACAGATTGAGCGTGTTGTCGCATCTATCATGGGCAATATGTCATCGGACAAACTGGCATTCATCTTCATGACACCCGAAACGGCCGCAGGTTTTCTTAGCGGGTCAAGCATTGACGAACCAGTGGACGACTTGGTTAATGTGTTCAGTCGGGTTCGGCAGTCCGGTTATACGGTACGACGGAGGACTTGGGAGTTTTGGAGAGACACAACCCAGCCCGGTATTAACCCGACTACCGCCATGTTGCGCTCGTCTCCAGAGGGATTTGATGTCGGAGGCGCAGTCGTATTCGAGGGCTTTCAGCCCGTTTGTGAATTGCCGATGCAAGATGTGGTCTACTACAACATTATCCTGGGCAAATTAAAAAACATGGCGATTTCATTTGAGTACAACGACTCGGATTTCGAATTATTGCATATCAAATCGACGAGTAAGAGATTCGTTCGTCAAGTCCACGGGCATTTGCAACTCGTTCTGAAGATTCTTCTCAAAGGTGATCTTGATGTGAACGCCACCAATGGAGAGATAGAAGTATCGCCTCAAGATATGCAGCTTTATGAAAAGGCGGTCGAGACGACAGTGGAGCAACACACGATCGAAGTTATTCGAGCATGCCAAAGGAATAAAGTGGATCCTTTCGGTTTTGGGTTAAGGGATATGGTGGTTCACCCAAAGGACGCCTCAATTATCTCCAACCATTGGTCGACTCTCTTTTCGTCCGCGCAGATTGATGTTCGCGTCAAAGCTGAAATTGGACACAAGGGAGCGCTCAACTAGTGCAACGCATGACATATTTGCAAACGCTTTCGCTGGCCTCGGTAAGTTACCTTCCTCTGGCCTATTGGATATTTCCTGGCGTTGCGGTGAAATACGCCCATTTAGACGCCCTATGGGCAATGCTTGGAGTTATCGGTGCTAGTCTGGTGATGGCATGGGGGCATCAGTGGATCAATAATCGTCTCCCCGACGTGGGGGGATTTGATATTGTTGTCCGCGTTTGCGGACGAGGGATTGCAACCATGATTGGGGTTGTCTACGTACCGTGCTATCTCCTGTTTGTCGCCTTGTGCTGCTATTTTTTCGCGTCCATGATGAAAGCATATTTTCCGGCGACTCCACGCTTTGTGTTCTTGATGACATTCGTGTTGCTTTCTTGGAGAGGGGCTTGGGGCGGGATAGAGAATTTAGGTCGCGTCGCGAGTATTGTGTTTCCGATGACTTTAGTCGGGAACCTCACGAGTTGCATTGCCGTCATGATCCGTGGAGAATACCGATGGATACCAACTCAGGTGGTCAGCCTGCAAGATACCTGGCTGGGAGTGCTTCACCTGCTTCCACTCTACTTAGGCTTCAATATTTTCTTGATGCTCAATCCGTACTACTACAACAGCAGATTGTCGAAATGGTATTGTTACATCAGCGTCGTGATCGCGGGAGTGGCGATGTTGACATCCTTTTTCGCGGTATTGAGCAATTTGGGATGGTTTGCTCCGGAACACCTTACCTTTCCCATGCAGTTTACTCTTGGCCTCCTGCATTTAAGGGGATTTTTAATCGAGCGAATCGGTATCGTTATTATTATCCTCGCTACCGCGTACACAGTATTGTTTACGAGTAACCACATATGGTGCCAGGCAACGCTGATCGCTCGTATTTTGGGACAACCGGAGGACGACTACCGTCGATTTTCGGTCCTTGTGGTTGCAATCATCGTCGGTATGGCGATGGCTGTCCGAAACGGTGCCGACGCACTTTGGTTGTACAATCATGTGCTCGTACCTATCAGTTGGTGTCTTTTGCTAGGGGTGCCTCTGCTCCTTGTCGCACTCATGCTGATTCGGCGTATACAGTATACATGTGAATAGGTCGCTCTGCTTTCGAATGGTTTCAGGTGCGTACTTACTCCAGCAATGTGCATAAAATGCGGCCGTTCGGGGACGTCTATACGGAATGCACAAAAATGGAGGAGACGTGTCAATGAGCCAATCCATGGAAAAGATTGAGACGGTGCCAGTGAGTCGGTCGCTCGAGGACAACGTGAACTACGTGAACGATCTCCTCGGGATCGGCACGACTTGGGACATCATGGCCAAACCGTTCCGGTACGGAAAACTCAACATGATGTCCTACGTGACGAACGGTTTCTTTTTAACGATGAACGTCGTCCTCGTGTTGGACAGCTTCCACAAAAACGTGGAGGCGTTTGAACAGCAGAAGAAGGGCGAGGACTACACCATCGAAGAGTTGGTGTTTTATCTCAACACCAACATCGATTTCGTTCAGGTCCAAGTTATCGATAAAATGAGCGATGCGGTTCGCTTCATTCTGTCCGGACCGCTGATTACGTTTATCGACGGATACGATAAGGTGCTTTTGATCGATACCCGTGTGTATCCGATGCGCAGTATCGATCAGCCCATGACAGAGCGTGTCGTTCGCGGAAACCACGATGGCTTTACCGAGACAATGCTCATGAACACGACGCTCATTCGCCGCCGTTTGCGGGATCCACGGCTGCGCGTGGAGCTGTTTCAAGTCGGCGGCAGGAGTCAGACCGACGTCAGCCTGATGTACTTAAAGGACGTTGCTGATGAAGAATTGGTCGAGAAGATGCGAAACCTCATCAAGAGCGTCAAGTCGGAAGGCATGATGATGGGCGAACAACAGATTATCGATCTCATGGGCAAGGTCAAATGGAATCCGTATCCGATTGCTCGCTACACCGAGCGGCCGGACGTCGCCGCAACGTGCCTGTTGGAAGGCCAGGTGGTGATCGTGGTCGATACGACAGCCGAAGTCATTATCGCGCCAACAACGTTCTTTCAGCACATTCAGAATCCGCAAGAATACCATTCGTATCCACTCGTTGGGACATACTTGCGGTGGGTGATTGCCGTGGCGGTCTTCATGAGCATCTTTTTGCCTGGTGCATTTATCGTGGTCAATCAGCATCCGACGCATATCCCGCACTGGGCGAGTTTCTTTATTGCGTCACGTCACGATCCGCTGCCGCTTTGGGCGGAATTGCTCGTTGCCGAACTCGCGCTCGACATCCTTCGTTTTGCGGTGCTCAACACACCGACGGCCATGGCCTCGTCGATCGGCATCATCGCAGCGTTACTGTTTGGCCAGTTTGCGACACAGATTCAACTGCTTCAGCCAGAAGTGCTTGTCTACATGGGATTTGTCATGCTGGCGCAACACGCCACTTCGTCGTTCGAACTCGCTTCGGCGAACCAGTTGGCGCGTATCTGGATTATGCTGTGGACCGCAGGGTTGAATTGGGTTGGTTTTGCAGTCAGTGTCGTCAGTTGGGGACTGTTGCTGGTGTTCACGAAATCGTTTGGCAAACCGTACCTCTGGCCGCTGATCCCGTTTCGTTGGAAGAATGGCTTGCACGATCTCGTCGCTCGTTGGCCGAGTCAGGATCTCGAGGGCGTGCCCGAATTGTTCCGATCGCACCGGCGCAGACGAACATGATGGCCGAAGGTCACTGGTCGACGGCGGCGGACTTGGGATTGACAGGCTGGACGAGAGCGTATATGCTTCTCACCATAACAACTGGATACATGAGCTGTGATCAGGGACATGGGTGATGATGAAACGACTGTCCAGAGAGGGAATCCACCGGCTGAAAGGTTCCCCGTGTACGCCATCGTACTTACCACCCTGTAGCTGCTGCGGGGAACCACCGCGACAAAGCGGTATGTATCCGTGGCCGGAGGGTCACCTCCGTTATCGAAATGAAGGCTCGCCATCGTGTGAGCAAATTAGGGTGGAACCACGGCGTCAGTCGTCCCTTCGGGGGACGATTGGCGCCTTTTTGTTTTGCGGCGGTGAGACGATGCGGTCGCCACGTGGTTCAAATCATCAACATTTGAAGAAAGGAGAACGATGTCGATGAAACGCGTACAGGAGTTTGCAGGGCAAACGGACGAACAGGAGGTTTTGCGCTCGACTACCGCGGTGACAGCGGCGTCTTCTCCGGATTCGGAGCCACGGACTGGGGCGGCCGCGTGCCAAGCCATGTTGATATTGGGCAAGGCTGTCCAGGAACGTTACGGTGAAGCGGATGCGCTGCTGGTTGGAGGCCAGGTGGATCACGCCGCCTTCTACTGCGATTTTGACGTTCAGTCTCCGATATCGGTGACGGAGTTGTCGGCGATTGAGGACACCATGCGAGACATCGCGAGTCGAGAGGCGGACGCTTCGGCGCCTTCTCCCTGTGCGGCGTTCAAGTTGTTGACGGTGGGCGGCGTACACCGCCCGACGGGGGCTCGCAAGGAAATGCTGCAGCGCATTCAGGGCGTGGCGTTCGCGACTACGGCGGAACTTGCGGCACATCTCGCGCAGTTGGAGGATGCCCGGGCGCGCGATCACCGGAAGGTCGCGAAGGAACTCGAGTTGTTCATGTTTTCCGAGGACGCGCCTGGTATGCCGTTCTATCTGCCTGGCGGACTCGCGTTGCGCGAAGCGATCGAAGGATTCGAAAAGTCCTTGCAGGCGTTCGACTACGATGAGGTGCGCACGCCGCTGATGATGCACGAACGGTTTTGGCAGCAATCGGGTCACGCGGAGAAGTATCGCGAGAATATGTACTTTGTCGACGTCGACGACGAGAAGCACGCCTTGAAGCCGATGAGTTGTCCGGGTCACATGCTGATCTACAAGAGCCAGACGAGATCGTACAGAGACCTGCCGCTGCGACTGGCGGAGTACGGCATCTGCCATCGGCACGAATTGTCAGGCACGTTGAGCGGTCTGACACGCGTGCGATCCTTCACGCAGGACGACGCCCACATCTTCGTTCGCGCCGATCAGATTCTGCCGGAAGTCTCCGGCGTGATCGAACTGCTGGATCACATTTACCGCGTATTCGGATTTACGTACCGCGTCGAATTGTCGACGCGGCCGGACAACGCGCTGGGCAGTGTCGCCTTGTGGAATCAGGCGGAAGATGCCTTGCGCGAAGTGCTTCATATCCACCAGATTCCTTATCAAGTCAATGAAGGGGACGGCGCGTTTTACGGGCCGAAAATCGATTTTCACATCGAGGACGCGTTGAAGCGTCGCTGGCAATGCGGAACCATCCAGTTGGACTTTCAACTGCCCGAGCGCATGGATTTGGTGTACGTCGGCGAGGATGGGCAGCTTCACCGGCCCGTTGTCATCCATCGCGCCATCTTCGGGTCCATGGAGCGGTTTATCGCGATTTTGATTGAGCACTACGGCGGGGTCTTTCCACTTTGGCTCGCGCCGATTCAGGTAAGGTTGCTTCCGGTCGGGTCTGAGCACCGCGATACCGTCAAGGATCTGGCAAGGCGATTCAAGGGCGCCGGGATTCGCGTCGACACCGACTTGCGTCAGGAGAAACTGGGTTACAAGATTCGCGAAGCCCAGCGGCGAAAGATACCCTACACGATTGTGATAGGCGATCACGAAGTCGAGCAAGGGACGCTCTCGGTTCGGCCTTATCAGTCGTCGATCTCACAAGTGTGGGACGGGGACTCGTTCATCGATCACCTCGTGCAGCGCATCCGCCAGCGGGAAGGCGCTCTCGAACCCATCATCCGCTGAGGTCCAACACCGTTCGCATCCGTGAAACATGGGCTGTCCTGGCGCAGGGCAGCCCATGTTTGGATACGACGAAGTCGAATTGGTTTGTTCCATCAATACATCCGTTTCACGGCGGATAAATGGTTGTACCAGTAGCTTCCGGGCGCGACGCTGAGATAGCCTACTTTGCCGAGGCCGCCGCCGCACTGGATCATCTGGTTGTTGCCCACGTAGATCCCGCTGTGTCCGCCGTCGTTGAACGACAGCAAGTCACCGGGTTGCATGTCGGCCGTTGGCACGGTCGTGCCGACCGAGGTGTACTGGGTCTTCGACGCGGTGCTGAATACGTATCCGAGTGCGTGGTGATAGACGTACTCGACGAAATTGGAGCAATCGAAGCCTGTCTGTCCGCGATCCTCGTTGTGGTCCAGTTCGTACGGCGTTCCCAGTTTGCTCTCGGCGACCTGGAGGATGGCATTGAATTTCGCGGTTGCTGACGCGTTGACGCCGGCAATCGGCGTGATCGACGGGTCGAGCGTGATTCCTGGGGGCAAGGAGACGGTTGGCGCGTTCGTAACTTCTTTCGTATAGTACGACGATGTCGTGATATAACCCGATTTTCCGTCGGGCGCTTGCACATGGTACCAGTAACTGTTGCCCCCGGACTCAAGGGTCAGTTGCGTCCCAACCTGCTCCAGTTCAATACGGGTCGATCCCGTCGCCGGCTGCGCAATCAAATACGCGCTGTTCAGCACTTCCACGGTCGGGTTGGACGTGGACGAAGGCGCGGAGGTGCTCGTGGCGACGCTTGACGGGGACGTTGCCGTCGATGTGGATGTCGATGTCGACGAGGATGCGGTCTTCGATGTGGAACTGCTGGAGGCGTTCAATTCCTCCGTATAGTACGTTGTGGTAGTGATGTATCCGGATTTTCCATTTGGCGCTTCGACGTGATACCAGTACGAATTGCCGCCTTGCTCCAGGGTCAATTGGGTGCCGACTGGCTCCAGCTGAAGTTTGGTCGATCCCAATTTCGGAGCCGTAATCATGTACGCTGCATGGACAACTTGGACAACCTTCGCCGAAGATGACGTGGTACTGGCCATCGCGACCGACGTTCCGAGCGACAGTGTCATGATGCTAGCCGCAATCGATGTGGTGACTGTCCGGTTCTTCAAACGAAAATTCCTCCAATGCCTGCGAACCCCCTGATCTGGGATTCGGCGTTGTGATTTCCTAAAAAAGCATATCATATGGATTAAATTCATACTTGGCATAAATGGTAGAATTGCAGGAAATAGATGGGCGGCGGAGTCTGTCGCGGGTAAGAAATCCGTGATTTTCCAATGGGAATCGACTATAGTGGAGACATACGCAATCATACCCAGGCACAATGGTGGAGGTGTTGCTGTGAATATCCTGGTCACTGGCGGGGCTGGCTATATCGGATCGCACACGTGCGTCGAGCTCCTGGACGCCGGATACGATATCGTGGTGATCGACAACTTCGACAACAGCAAGCGCGAGGCGTTGGCACGCGTCAGCGCCATCACGGGAAAGGAATTTCCCATCTATGCTATCGACTTGCTGGATAAAGACGCAGTTGAAACCGTCTTTCGAGCACATCGGATTGACGCTGTGATTCACTTCGCGGCTTTGAAGGCGGTCGGCGAGTCGGTCGCGCAGCCGCTGCGGTATTACAAGAACAATTTGCTCAGCACCCTTCATCTGTGTGAAGTGATGCAGACTTTTGGTGTGAAGCGCTTCGTGTTCAGTTCCTCCGCTACGGTGTATGGGGCGCAGGAAACGGTGCCTTTGCGCGAGGACTTGCCATTGGCCCCGGTGAATCCATATGGTCAGTCGAAGGCGATGATCGAGCAGATTCTTCGAGATGTGCACCACGCGGACCACGAGTGGGGGATTGCTTTACTCCGTTACTTCAATCCGATTGGCGCGCACGAGAGCGGCAGGATTGGCGAAGACCCAAACGGCATTCCAAACAATTTGCTGCCGTATGTCACTCAGGTGGCCGTTGGCAAACTTCCTGAACTGACGATTCACGGCGACGACTACGATACGCCGGACGGCACGGGGATTCGCGATTACATTCACGTGGTGGATCTGGCGAAGGGGCATGTCAAGGCGCTGGCGTGGGTCATGCGTGAGAACGGGATAGAGCCTTTTAACTTGGGTACCGGCACGGGCTCAAGCGTGCTGGAGGTCGTCCATGCGTTTGAACAGGCGTCTGGGATCCGCATTCCGTACCGGATCGGTCCGCGCAGGAGCGGGGACGCGGCGCGCAGCTACGCGGACCCTTCGAAAGCGAACCGCGTGCTGGGCTGGCGGGCTGAGAAAACGCTGCTCGACATGTGCCGGGATTCATGGCGTTGGCAGAGCCAAAATCCCAACGGCTATCAGTCGTAATCCCTATCGCGCCGTGTTGTGCGATGAGACAAACGGCATTTTGGCCAACACGCTCACGAGCACGGTTCCGAATACCGGGATGCGTTCCAGTTGTTCGACTCGGACCACTCTCAGGTAGATGGCCGCCACTAAGTAGGTGAACAGTCCGACGATTCCGCTGACGGCCACTTGCAGGCTCGGCGACAGACTGTGCAAGGCGACTTGGGTCTCGCGGATGGGAACAGAGGCCAGCGCGGCCGCGATTAACATTTTGCCAACGTTAAGAAAGTTGACCCAGAGGTGCACGTACTTTCGCACGAAGTAGACGCTGATGACGGTGCTCACGATGCCCGCAATCGCCACGGCGGTCGCTACGCCATAGATCCCTTCTCGTTCGATCCCGACGAAGTAATAGATACACCCGATGCGAATGGCGCTGGTGACGAGCGAGATCAGTGTGGAGATGGCTGCTTTGTTCAACCCTTGCAGGACGGCCGACAGCGGATCGAGCACGTAGAGAAACGCGCAGGTCGGCGCGACGTACGCGAGAATGTCGCCCGCAAGTTTCACGTTGTATAAGGACGTCGCGAGATCGTGGCCGGACAGGGTGAAAAATACGGTGGCTGGCAACGCAAGAAACATCGTCGCTTGGATCACTTGGTTCAATCGTCTGGTGACCAACGCGCCGTTGCGCAACGCCGCCGCTTCCGACACGGCCGGGATCACGACAGAAGACAGCGCCGACGACAACACCGTCGGCAGAAACAATAGTTCCATCGCCATGCCGAACGCGCCGTAGAGCGCCGTTGCCTGCGATTTAGGAATCCCGATCTTCGCGAAGGCCAAATACATGATCACCGGCTCAGCGGCGAACGCGACGATGCCGGTGATGTTGGTGATGGTATTGGGCAAGGCAATCTGCACAAGATCGCGAGCGGTTCCTTGCACGCTCGCGTTCGCTTGCGTCGACGAGGAAGCGGCCTGCACCGCGTGTTCCATCGCCTTTCGATCGCGCGCGAGATAACGTGACAACATAAACAGATACCCTGCCGCCTCGCCCAGTCCCGCGCCAATCATGACCGCGAGCGCGCCATATTGAATGCCGTGCGGACTGAACGCAATCACGAGTGGAATGGTTGTCATGGTGCGGACCGCCGTCTCGACGATCCACGCGACAGCAGGCGGTGTCTGATTCTGAATGCCCATGTAGTACCCGGTCATGACGGACGACAGGCACACCACAGGGATCCGGAACAATGCCCCGATGAACGGCAGGGTGGCACGGGCGTCGAGCCACTTCGCCGCGATTTCCGGCGCAAACGCGAGCGCGAACAGACAGACGGCCGCGGATATGACGAGCACGGTCCCGTTCGACAGACGCCACGCGCGCCGGGCTTTTGCAAGATTGCCGATGGCGATGTTTTCGGCCAAGACTTTCGAGAGCGCGGGCGGCAACGCCAGTGTCGAGATCGTCAGCAGGAGATAAAACAATGGATTGATGGTCTGAAATAAGCCGAATCCCTGCGCACCCAGTTCCCGCGCGACCACGACCTGGATCATCATGGCCATCCCTTTGGTAGCCAGTCCTGCGGCACCGAGTACCATGGCGCCTTGTAAAAATGATTGTTTACGCAAACCGATCCCCTCAATCGCTCTGTCAATCACTCGTGGTCGCATTACATAAGGTATGTCCACGAGGGACAAGAGAGACCAAATCTTCATCGAGGGCTCGTAAAAACAGATTGTACGGAAACGGGAGGTCCAGCTTTGATTCAGGGCGAGCGAGTGTGTTTGAAGCCGTTCACGAAAGAGATGTACCGTCAGTACTACAACTGGCGCATGGATGATGAAGTGATGTATTGGGCGGCGGGGGTATGGCACCGACGCCGTGCGCGCGATTCGTTCATATCGTAAAGTTGGCTTTCAGGTTGAAGGCTGCTTGAGAAGCGCGACGTGGGTGGACGGTGTTCCGAGGGATCAGGTTGTCATGGGGCTGTTGCGGCACGAACTTGTCTAATGTCGAGCCGTGGCGGGAATGGAGAGCGACGGAACGAATTGCCGCTCGTCGTTGCTCGTTTCGGTTCGCGGAGCAGTATAATCAGGACATACCGGGATGAAGACAAGTACATACTTGGCTCGTACCTGATTTGGGTACCATCCATGCCATCGGATGGATCGAGGTGTGGATCACGAAAGGAGAATGGCGTTGCAATATCAATTGTTTCTACGATTCAAAGACGGATTTGTCTATAAGACGGAGCCGTTTTCGGCAGACAACATGCCTGGCGAGGGGAAGTTTCTCGATCTCGTCGTACAAGGATACGAAAGTGATCGAGAGTTGACACTCAACCCGAACGAAGGGCAATCGATGACGCGCAAGTATCGGGATCTGCACTCCGTGGAAATATTGTTTCCTTGACGTGTGCGCCTGGCGAAAGCCGTGGGTTGCTTGGGACAGACGAGCAAATAAGCGGCCCACGGCCACCTATTTGCTCGAAACGGTCGGCTGGTGGAACAATAAGCGGCTCGGAGCCGCCTATTTACCCGTCGGCGTCGGCGAAACGGCGTGGTATCGTCAGTTAAGCGGTCCACGACCGCTTATTCGGGGCAAATGAGAAAATTCGACAGACTTAAGCGGCTCTGGGCCACTTATTCGGCGCGGCTACGCAGAACACGCAGGCGGCAAGGCGGCGCGAGTGCCGACCGTCCTGTCGACAAGTAAAAGATACGCAGTTTCCAGTTGGCCGTCATGCCATGTCAGTCCTTTTGACGAGAGCAAGAGGTTCGTCCTGGCAATCACGTCGTTGGCGGGGTCACGAACGGACGGTGGAGCAAAGGGGGGAACGCTGTCCGCCGCCGTGTTGACCTTTCACAGCTTGTGTCCCTGAATCACATTGCGTGTGGCTTCCAGCGACGCGTACACATCGTCGCGATAGCGGTTTGCCAGGTAGATGAACAACGTGTCGATGATGATCAGCGCGCAAATTCTCGACGCGGTCGCCGCCACGCGAATTTGCGGCTCCACTGCGCTGGTGTACAGGTTGATGTCTGCGAGACGACTTAACGGCGTGTCCTTGAACCGCGTGATTGCGATGACGGTGGACCCATTGCTTTTCGCGATCTCGGCGACTTCAATGACGTCGGAGGTTGTGCCGGATTCCGATACTGCGAGAAACACATCTCCGGTGCGAAGCTGCGCGGAGAATATCGCAGCCTTGTGGAAATCACATGAATGATTCACGTAAAACCCGACCCTTGTCAGCTTTTGCGCGAAATCGGCAGCCACCACTTCCGAAGCGCCGACGCCCATGGTCATGATTCGCCGAGCCCCGTGCAACGCTTCAGCCGTCGCTTGAATATCGGCTTCTTTGAGCAACCGCAGCGTATATTGTATAGACTGAATGCTGCTGTTCTCTACCGAATGCAGAATGGTTCCAAACGAACTGTCCTCTGACAGCTCGACGTATTTGGATGTAGGGATGGATTGCAAATCGCTGGCTACTCGCAGTTTGAAATCTTGGAACCCGTCAAATCCGAGCGATTTCCACAAGCGAACCACCGCGGCAGGGCTGCCGCCGGTCACCTGGGCGAGTTCGTGCACCGTGGTATTGATGAATTCGGCAGGGTGGTCAAGAATAAATCGGGCGATTTTGGCTTCGGATTCGGGCAGGGAATCGACCGACTCCCGCAACCTTACAAGGCCACCTCCTGGCATATACAGCACATCTCTCACCGTTCTCTCCATTCAAAGTCGATGGCCAGGATCCAGTTGCGAATTCTGACAGCAGTATACCATGTCAAGTCTGAAAATACATTGAATCCGCTTGACCATGAAGGTCTCCAACGCGGTTTCCGTTGGAGTTTTCGATCCGACTCTTTCCTTGTGGCAGAAAATATGACTCAATCCAGATTCTAACCATTCCCATTATCGGATGATTCTATTGAACTTCGGGAAAATATTTTCAGATATATAGACATTTTTTCTGAAATTTATTATTATACTGATGACGTTTTCTCAACAAGGAACCTGTCTATGTTAGAAAAATTAACGTAAATCAGGTGGTGATTCCTTCCTGAATTAGCATGTTGTTGCGGGATGTCTCCATACGAACCAAAGAGGGGGATGCATGCGTGAAAAAATTCGCACCTGCTGTGTTGGCGATCGGAACGCTGTCGTTGCTGGTCGCTGGATGCGAAACAAACGAAAATCAACAAGCTGCGGCGAGTACAGTTGCGAGTACGCCACTGGTCGAAGCGCTCGACCAAAACCCGGATACGCTCACGCCTGGACTGGGCACGCTCGCGGCCGACGACGAACCGGAATCGTACATGAACTCGTCGCTCGTGTATCTCGACACCAAAGACAAATTCCAGCCGGAGTTGGCTACCCGGTGGACCGTCTCGAAAAACGGACTGAAGTACACATTCTATTTGAACCCGAAGGCGAAGTGGTCGAACGGCCAAGCGCTGACCTCAGCTGACGTCGTATATTCATGGAAGTATTACACCAACAAGCAGATTCACATCACCACGGATACTGGTTGGAATTATGTGAAGAGTGTGACGGCTTCTGGACCACACACGGTTGTGTTCACGCTCAGCAAATCGTACGCGCCGTTCATGTCAACCGTCGCATTATCGTACATCGTACCCAAGTCCGTGTTCTCCAAATGGACGCCGGACCAAATCAACCATGGCTACTACAATACGCACGAGGTTGGCAGCGGACCTTACATGCTGAAGAGCTGGACAGCAGATCAGCAGTTGGAACTGGTTCCGAATCCGTACTGGTACGGCCCGAAAGTTCACATTCAGGATATTATCTTCCGAATTATCCCGGACGACACGACGCAGTTCAATGAATTGCGCGATGGCAACCTGACCATGGGCTCCATTCCGCCGGAGGATTTGACCCAACTGGGTTCGCTGAAGTCCAACTACAACATCGTGACGCCGCTGCAGGCCACCTACAACCAGATCACCCCCATCGAACAAGGCTTTCTCAAGGACGTGAAAGTGCGCCAGGCGCTCGATTACGCCACACCAAGACAGCAGATTGTCCAGGCGATCCTGCACAATCAAGGAGTCGTTGCAGCTGACGACCAGGTGCCTGGAGGTTACTGGAACGATCCAAACGTGAAACCGCGCCCGTACGATCTGACGAAGGCGGCCGCATTGCTCAAGGCGGACGGGTTCAAGAAGGGAGCTGGGGGCTGGCTGTACAAGGATGGCAAAGAATTTACGGTGCCCATCTGGACCGGTTCCACGAGCAGCACCAACATCCTGATTGCCCAAGCCGTGTCTGCGTCATGGGAGAAAATTGGCGTCAACGCGCCCGTGAAGACGGCGGATTACTCGTTCATCTTCGGCGCAAACGGACCGCAGTTCGACGGCAAGATGGAAGCGCTGTTGTTCAGTTGGGGACAAGGCGTCTTCCCAGACGACACCATCGATTTCAACTCCAAGTACATCATTACCTCGGCAACTTCGGCTGGCGAGAACGCGGAGCGGTACAGCAATCCGGAAATGGACAAGTTGACCGAAGAGGGAACATCCCTTGTCACGGATGCGGCGCGTCGGCAGGTGTACTGGAAGATCCAACAGCTCGAACACGACACGGTACCAATCATTTTCCTCTATTGGGCGAAGTCGGACTTTGCCTACTCCAAGCATCTGCACGGGTTCACGGACACGGTCTTTGGCCACACGCCGGTGTGGGACTGGAGTTTGCAATAACCATGCAATAAACGGCTGAAATATCGCTGAGCAATTGTTTCGATCCGCGGCGTGTCGTGGGGTACAACGGGTATCCCACGCACGTTCTTTTGCAAAAGGGGGATGCACATGGTCAGCTACATCGTGCGACGCATTGCAGAGGCCATCCCGCTGCTCCTGCTCATCAGCATCGTCACCTATTTTCTGATGAATGCGACGCCGGGTGGACCACTCGCGGTCTACCTGCACAACCCAAACGTCACGCCACAACAAATTCACGTGCTGTCCATCCAGATGGGGCTCAATAAGCCGTGGTATGTGCGTTATTTCAAATGGCTGTGGGCGCTCTTGCATGGCAACTGGGGCTACAGTTACTTTACCGGATCGCCTGTGATGCAGGAGATTGGCGAGCGTTTGCCAAATACGCTGATCCTCATGTTTGCGGCGTTCATCCTCTCGTTTGGACTGGGTCTGCCGCTTGGCGCGTATCTGGCGATGCGTCAATATTCATTTCAGGATCACGCGATGTCCTTATTCTCGTTCTTTGCTTGGGCGATGCCCAGCTTCTTCTTTGGCGTCATTCTACAGACCGTCTTCGCCGTGGATTTGCACTGGTTTCCGGTCTCCGGCATGTATTCCGCTTACGGTCCGCACACGTTTTGGGACTTGCTGTGGCACCTGGTGTTGCCTGCGTCTGTGCTCGGTCTCGGCAGTATGGCGAGTTGGAGTCGATTCATGCGCGCCGGCATATTGGACGTCATCCATCAGGATTTTATCCGAACGGCTCGGGCGAAAGGCCTGTCCGAGAAGAAGGTGATTATCCGGCATGCTCTGAAGAACGCGTTGCTGCCGATTATCACCATTGTCGGAATGGACCTGCCTGGTTTCTTTGGAGGCGCCGTGATCGTCGAACAGATTTTCTCCTGGCCGGGATTGGGCCAATTGTTCCTAAATTCACTCAATCAACGGGATTATCCTGTCGAGATGGCTGGGCTGCTCATTGGCGCGATCTTGCTGATTGTCGGCAACCTGTTGGCCGATCTGGCGTACGGCGTGTTTGATCCTCGGATCAAGTACGAATGAAGCGATTTTCTGGACGGCGACAAAGTTGGCCAATTCCAACGCGGTATGTCAGCGGTATGTCACCTGAGCGGAAGGGAGCGATTGTATGTCGCAAGTGGCAGAAGAGGCCGCAGTGCCAGTCATTCAATTATCGAGCCGACATCGGTACCAGTTTTTCAGGCGCCTGTTTCAACATCGCATGGCGTTGATTGGGACGATTGTGTTGACCATCATGGTGTTGGCTTCGTTGTTTGCTCCGTTTTTGGATCATCAGAATCCCGCCGCGCAAGATCTGTTCAACGTCATGTCGCCGCCGAGTCCGCGCCATCCCTTGGGAACGGACGATCTCGGCCGGGACGTCCTGGCGAGGTTGCTGTACGGCGGCCGAATTTCCTTTTTGGTTGGTTTCGGATCCATGATCATCTCCACCTCGATTGGGACCGTGTTCGGAGCTGTCTCCGGGTTCCTGGGGGGTGTGTGGGATCGGCTCATGATGCGGTTTGTCGATCTCCTGCTGTCGTTCCCGGCCATCTTTCTGCTGCTGGTGGTGTTGAACTTGCTCGGCGGCCAAGCGTCGGTCGGTGTGATGGTCCTCTACCTTGGCCTGTTCGGGTGGGGAGGACTCGCGCGCATCGTCCGTTCCCAGGTGCTCAGCATCAAGGAACAGGAGTACGTCGTCGCTGCGCGAATCGGCGGCGGTCGGACCATGGGCATTTTGTTGCGGCACGTCCTGCCCAACGCCATGGCGCCGGTTTGGGTGTCGACCGCCTTCAGCATGGGCGGCAGCATGCTGGCCGAGGCGTCGCTCGACTACCTGGGTTTTGGCCTGTCTCCTTCGATTCCATCGTGGGGGAATATGTTGGATGACGCGCAGAACTACATTGCGTCGAATCCCTGGATGATTCTGATACCGGGCTTCTCGATCACGATCGCCGTCGTCGCCATCAACTTCATCGGCGACGGTCTTCGCGACGCGTTGGATCCGAAATCGAGCATCGGCATGCAGCGACTAGGCTAGGGTCTAGCTGCCGGAGGCTCTGTCGTGCGCGCTCTCGGCGGCGTGTCGAAAGCGGATCGACGCTCGAACCGCGCCGCTCAGAGTGAGCATAGTTCAGTCTCAAACTCCTGATGCAGCGCGCGGACGGCGCGTTCCATGTCGCGCTGTTCGACGAGACACCAAATCGCGTTGTACGCGTTCCCGGAAAGCAGGATGCGGATGCCGTGACTGGCGAGTGTGCTGACCACTCTGGCAATGGTGCCTGGGTCGTTGGTGATGCCGGTTCCTACCATCGACACCCGCGCGCAATCGGAGATGGTGGTTGGCGCGAATCCGTGTTCAGCGAGCACCGCGATCGCGACATCCTTGGAGCTGTTTTGGATCGTGAAGGTCAGGCAGTCGCGTTCCATCGAGATGTAGTCGACATCGACGCCGCGACGCTGAAGAAGGGAAAGGACGTTTACGTTGTCGGCGGGCGGCCTTTCCAGCGAAATTTGCGCGATGTTCGACACCTGTGTGATGCCGGTGATGCACTGCGAATCCCAAGTTACCCGTTCCATGTCGCCTGCGGTGCAGCAGATGAGCGTGCCGGCGGTCGGTGACTCCACTCTCCGCACGCGAATCGGAATACTTCGCTGCATCGCGATTTTGACAGAAAGTGGATGAATGACGTTCGCGCCGTGATAGGCAAGGTTGTAGATCTCCGCATATGTCGCTCTTGTCCGGCAGCGGGCGTTCAGGACGATGCGAGGATCGGCCGTCATAATGCCCTCGACGTCCGTGAAGATCTCGACGCAATCCGCGCCCAGGGCCGTGCCGATGAGCGCCGCGGTCGTATCGCTCGTACCAAACCCCAGCCGAGTGAGCTCGCCGCTCTTGGTGACGCCTTGGCAGCCCATGACGACGACGATCTGTCCTTTCGCCAGAGATTCCAGAATCCGCGTCGGATCGATTTCCAAAATACGAGCGTCACTGTGTTGGTTGTCCGTAATGATGCCGGCTTGCTGACCGCTCAGGACGATCACGTCGTGCTTCCGGCTTCGCAGCGAAGAGGCGAGCGTCACGGCGCTGACGGTGTCGCGCGAGGCCCGGACGAGATCCAACTCGCGGGAGGAGATTCCGGCGGCGTGTTCGAGCGCGCTTGCCCCGCTTTCGGTCACGCTTAGCGCGGCGCGTCCGGTCAGGGCTGAGACCACGACCACCACCCCGCATTGCTGGGCTGCCGCCGCCTCGATATGTTCAATCGCGGATGTGCAAGTACTGGGTACCGCTACCGCGTTTCCACTGAATTTTTGAACGACGATCCGCATGCGGACTTCCCCCTCTGCCGAACAAGCAATATAATAATATATTTCAGTCGGCAATTCGATTGTATGAAACTATTGTTCATAATGTGTTCGAATTGGGCGGTCCGTGCCTTGGTGGGGAAAGAGCCCCCACGAACGATAGCATGGGGGCTCCTAGACCATCGGATTTGTTCGAGACTGTCCATTTACGACGGGATCGTTGGAGCAAAGCTGCCGTTCCACGGCAACTCGGCTTGAATCACCGTCACTGCGTATACGGTCCCGTCGGAGCCATTGATGTAACCTGCAATGCCTTCAACCTGCGGACTCTGGAATTTCCACAGTTTGTTTAAAGCCTGCTTGAGCGGCGCGTCGGCGGAGTTGTTGTACACGTTCGATAGCATGGCCGTTACGCTTGCCGGCGTGACGTAATTTTCGAGGCCAAGCGCCGTCGGATCCACAATCTGATCCGTGGATCCGAGCATCGCCGCAACCTTTCCGTAACCGCTCGAACCGAGGAGGTTGTACAGCTCTGTGGCGGTTTCGCTTGACGGTTGGCTCAGCAGCGAAGGCATCAAGCTCGCTGCGGACGGCGCCGCAATCGTCGCGACGACGTTCGAACCCGGATCGTGCGTCACGGACTGGATCCCGCCGCTCACCGTCACCCCAGCCTGCTTCAATGCGTCATTGTATGCCGTTGCCGCCACGGCTGCGGCGTTTGGCGGGGCCACCTGGATGGTCGCGGGTGCGCCTGGTCGAACTGCGCCAGTCAAGACGTACGTGTTGGTCCCATTTTTCAGCGTCGCCTGGATGCCTGCGTTCGACGTTCCAGCTGTCGCCGCGCCGCTCGCTCCAGGCGTACCCGTCGTGAGGTCGTTCACCACTTGAATCGGCGCGTCGGCCGGCGTGACAGTGACACTCGGTGTTTGGCCAGGCCCTTTGCTCTGTACGGTGAGTGTGACCATGTCATGGTTGAAAGACAGTGTAGAGGACGGCGGAGCCCAAACTTGCCCCTGATCATTCCAGGGTGCGTCATCGGGCCAGTACGCTCCAGCGGTGGTATCCACGTATTCGAGCGATCCGCTGACCGCCGTGATGCCAGCCTGTTTTACGGCCGCTGCGAGTTGCGCGAGGTCGGCGGCTGTCAGGGATGGCGAACCATGTCCGTCAATCACCAGCGAGCCGTTCAACGTGCCGTTGCTCACAGTGCCGTCGGCTTCCACGGCGACACCTTGAAACTGTGCGCCGCTCTGCAATGCCGCGGCACCGACAGCGAGGCGAGGCAGAAGGCCAGCGCGCATCAGCTTGTTTCCATTCAACGCATACACGGACTGCCCAGTCGCCGCGTTGACCACGGAAACGCCGAGGACGTCTCCAGAATTCGCCGCTGTTTGCAACTGCTGCAGGTCAGATGTCAATTCGGCCGGCAAGGCGCTTGGCACGGTTGGCGTTGCGCCCTCAACCGGCGTGCTTTGGCTCGCGTTTGTTGCCGAATTCGCGGCTGCCGGGTCAGCAGAAGCTGTTGGGACGTTCGGCCAGCTCGCCGCGTCGTCGATCATCTGATCCAATGGAGAGCCCGCGCCGTCATTCAACGACGTCGGCGCACCGTCGTCCAATATGGCGAACGCAATCAGATCGCCGTTTTCCGCCTGCGCATAACCGACGTAGTTCCATTGGTTGGAAAGGTTTCCCGTCTTCACCCACACGTTGGTGCCGGATGGAAGATTGAAGTTGTGCCCCGCCAGGATACCGGAATTGTTTGGATCGTTGACATGCATCAGTGAATTTCTGAACGCGTCGAACCATGGCTGTGTCGACGCATACGAAAGCAGGTTCACCATCTGCCTGGAACTGATCTCGTCGAGTGGCGAGAGCCCTGATCCATCCACAATCTGCAGCCCGCTCTGCGAGACCCCCGCCTTGTGCAGGAATGCCGACAATGCGCTTGCGGCCGTCTGCGGCGATCCGACGCCAGACGCGTTTGCGCCGAGCATCCGGTACAGGTTGTCCGCCATTTGATTGATGGAGAACTGGTTTTGGGTGATGAGCAGGTTCGCCAACGTGTCCGATTGATGCGTGGCGATGGTTTGCGTGTTGCTTGGCAAGGTGCCGGTCGTCGGATCGGACGTGAACGCGACGCCATCCTTCTTCAAGGCATCCTGGAACAGTGTGGCGGCGAACAGGGCGGGATTCCCGACGGAGAGGAAGTTGTTGGAGGTGTAGTGACCCGGCGCGATCGCGCCCGTGACAACGATATTGTTCGTGCCCAATTGCCGCGTGATCGAGATCGTGGAGGCTTGTCCGCTGTTGGTGGTTGCGTCGTTGACCACGTGAAAGTACTCAGGTGCGACCGCCGTGCCGTTGAAATAGAGATCCACCGTCGGTTTGCTTCCAGACGACGTGCCGGTCACTTTCACCTGAATTTCCGATCGCTCGGCCATCAAGGCGCTCACACCCGCAGCGTAGTTCTGCGGCAGGTCGCCCAAGGGCCAGCCAGTTTCGTAGGTCGGCGAAGTGAAGAGCGAACTCACTCCGACCACTTGGGTGGCAGATTTCACTTGCGCTGCAACCTGTTGCGCCAACGTTTCCAAATCGGACGCGCCATTGGCTTCAAGCCACGGATCGCCGCCGCCGACAAGGTAAATGGGGCCAGGCGTGGACGAAGAACTCTTTGCAAGTACATCGACCTTGGTCGTGTACTCGTCATTCGGGCCAAGTGCCGCCAACCCAGCCGCCGATGTCACCAACTTGGTCACCGACGCAGGGGTCTGCCGCATGTCCCCATGGATGGACGCCAGCGTCTTCCCTGTGGTGACATCGTACGCATACGCGGATACTGTGGCGTTGGCCAAGGAGGGGCTGGTGTCCACGATGTTGCTCCAAATCTGCTGCAGTGGGGTATTCACGGCAGTTGCGGACGCGCCTGACGCGGTCGCAGCATTTGCCGAGCCCGGCACCGCATACGCGTTGACGGTGCCTGCGGCGGTGAGTACCACCGTTGCAGCTGCGGCGGCGCGTAACGCGTTAGGAAGCTTGGCGGCGGCAGTTCGTCGATGTCGTCTCCCCATGATCCATCATCTCCCTTTGAATTTCGAATAGGTTTGCAAGATAGATTTGCAAGAAGAGATTGTCGATTTCATGGAGATTGTAAATCTGGGCAATCGAGAAAAATGTCGAATGATGACGTGTGATTGAAAAATTTTTTCGGTGGGTGGTCTGTGATACGTGATTTTGTGTTTTGCAAACCGGGCGCGCGGGCGAGGGGCAGCGGGGGAGATGAAGGCGAAGGCGAAGGCGAAGGAGGCAAATAAGCCGTCCCAGGCCGCTTAAGTGTGTCGAATCGCGTAATCGGCGCCGAATAAGCCGTTCATGGGCGCTTAAGTGACTGAAACCGCCGCATTTTGGGGGACGCGGAAGCAAATAAGCGTCTGAGAAACGCCTATTTGCCTTCGATCCGGCGAGTTCAACGACATAGGCGTCTCAGAGCCGCCTATTTGCCCATTCGGCTTCCGACAACACGCCGCACACCGTCGCGATCGGCCTCCCTAAGGGAACTTTTGCCCCACAAGTCGCTCTTCACCACGGTTTGTTGCAAGGCTCTACCATTGTGCAGAACACTCATCGTTTTTTGTATCTGAGATCATCGGGACAGATAACTGCCGTGTCGGTCAACGGGTCAATGCGGAAGCCTCACCTGTGCTTGCTGGCAAAGGATGTGCGAATTGTTTTATAATTGTTTAAAATAATCTGGGGATGGAGTGACTCTGGTGATTCATATTAAGGATTTACGCTCAAGTGTTGAATTGTTCAAGGCCCTCAGTTCGGAAGTGCGCGTCGAAATCCTGATGTTGCTGCAGCGACATGAGCGCCTGAATCTTGATGATATTGCGAAAAAATTGAATCTTACAAACGGAGCCATTACGCAGCATGTCCGCAAGCTCGAGGACAGCGGTCTGATTGTCACGGAAACGACTGGGGCCAGGCACGGTCTGCAGAAGTTCTGTTACCTCAATGAAAAGAAAATTGTCGTTGAGATTGATTCGGAAGAACAAGCGGACAACCTCTATGAGATTGAAATTAAAGTTGGCCATTACGTCGCTTTCGATGTTCAGCCTACGTGTGGTCTTGCGACCAAGGACAGCATCATTGGAGATTTTGATGATCCTCGTTATTTTGCCGATCCCGAGCACGTGAATGCCGAAATTGTGTGGCTTACGCGAGGCTATCTGGAGTACTGGATACCCAACTATTTGAAAGCTGATCGTCGTATTGAGGAGATCCAAATTATCGCGGAATTGGCGTCAGAGGCTCCTTCCTACAACGACAACTATCCTTCTGATATCTATTTCTACATCAACGGTGTGGAGGTTGGGTACTGGACGAGTCCAGGGGATTTTGGCGACGAACGGGGGAAGCAGAACCCGGACTGGTGGCCTCCTCATCTGAATCAATATGGCATGCTAAAACTTATCCGGATCAACCCAAGCGGCACGTTTATTGATGGTTGCCGAATCTCCGACGTGACAATTGACGATTTGCAGCCGTTTGATAAACACATGATCCCACTGCGTTTGGCGGTTCCGGACAAGGCTGTTCGGCAAGGTGGTCTTACGATTTACGGAAAGCACTTTGGTCATTATCAACAAGACATTATGGTACGAATTCTATACAAATCGAGCTTTGGTCATTAATTTACGACGAATTCATTATGAATTGGTATTGTTGTTTGTTTTAATATACCAGAAATCAATTTTGTTAATTATAAATTTATCGTTGACGAGGTTGCGTGAGGAGGATATTCTAAACATCAAGGAAAGCGCATTCATAACTACAAGATGAGCGTTTTCGTCGCGTTGCTTGCGCTATCCAAATTGGTACGTACAATTTTGATGGGGGGATCAATGTGAAGAGTCGTAAAGCAAAGTTCGGCGTCGCATGTTCTCTTGCCGGGGCTATGTCGGTTGCGCTCGTCGGCTGTACCGTCGGTTCGGCGAATGCCTCATCGAGTGCAAGCATCACGGCACCGAAGGAAGTCCTAACTGTCGGTGGGTTGCCGCTGCCAAAGTACACGCAAAAAGCGAACATTACATGGTGGAGCTGGGTTCCTAATGCCCAGACAGAGGTAAGTATCTTCGAGAAGTATTATCCGAATATTAAGGTCAAGTTGGTCGATGCAGGTGCGGGATCGACCGAATATCAAAAGTTCAGCACCGTCGTGCAGGCAGGCGCAGGCGTTCCTGACGTCGTCATGTTGGAATTTGACATGATGCCGCAGTACATCAATATGGGTGCACTCGCGGACATTTCGCAGTACGTCGGAAACCTCAAGAGTAAGTTCACGCCCTGGACATGGAACCAGGTATCTGTTGGCAGCAAAGTCTACGGTATTCCCGAAGACACAGGTCCTATGGGCTTATTCTATCAAAGCTCTGTATTCTCCAAGTATCACCTCTCCGTTCCTACCACCTGGTCGCAGTTTGAGCAAGAAGCGCTGAATTTCCACAAGAAAGATCCAAAGCAATACTTTGCATACTTCTCTAACAACGATGGCCAGTGGATGACCGGGCTCTTGTGGCAAGCCGGGGTGACGCCGTTCCAGGGTTCGGGAAACAATTGGAAGGTCGATATTGACACGCCACAAGCCGTGAAAGTGTTCACCATGTGGCAAAATCTCGTAAAGGCTGGCGCCGTTCAGAATATCGCGGCGGGATCGCCAGAGTGGCAAAAGAACATCAACAGCGGATTGTACGCGACAGCTGTCGGCTCAGCATGGTACGACAGCGAAACGCTTGTTCCGTACGATCACAATCTGACCAAGCACAAGTGGAGGGCTGCCATCATCCCACAATGGTCGCCTGGAAATACCATGGATGGGGACTGGGGCGGATCGGTTCAAGCCGTGACAAAGGTCTCCAAGTATCCTGAGGCTGCAGCGATTTTTGCTGCATTCATCAATGCGGCTCCTGTGGAGTTGACGCATGATGTGGCGCCAGCCAAAGATGGCGGCGGCGGTCTGTTCCCGGCCGCGATCGCAGGGTTCAACATTCCAGCGTTCAAGGCGCCCAACCCGGCTCTCGACAACCAGCCCGCGAACGTCGACATCTTCGAGAAAGAGTCTTCGCGTGTAAACACCAAGTTTCAGTGGTCGCCATGGACGAGTTACGTGTTCAACGAATTGCAGACCGAGATCGAGAAGGCTTTCACAGGCAAGGAATCTGTCCAACAAGCGCTTGCCAACGTTCAGCAGCAGGTGGTCAACTACGCTCGCTCGCAAGGTTACAATGTGACGACTTAACGCTCGAGTCTGGCGCCCTCGACGCGTTCGCGCGGGGGCTGCTGGCAAACCTGCAGTAAAGAGGTGAGTATTCGTGACACAATCGGGCTATGGCAACAGGCAGGTCTCGTCCTGGGCGTTCCTCGTACCTTTCTTATTGCTGTTCTTGGCCTTCTTGTTCGTGCCAATGGTATACGCTTTTTACAGCAGTTTGTTCATCAATCGCATGGGCCAAGAAGTTTTCGTCGGCTTTCGCAACTATCTGAACGCGTTTCAGGATGCCGCGTTTTGGGGATCGGTGCTTAATGTGATCCGCTACGCCGTCATTCAGGGCGTCATCATGCTGGTGTTGTCGATTGCGCTCGCGCTCCTTCTCGACACCCGGTACGCCCGGTTTAAACCGTTTTTTCGGCTTGTTTACTTCTTGCCGTACGCGGTTCCCGGCGTGTTTGCTTCGATTATGTGGGGCTTTCTCTACTCGAAACCACTCGATCCTTTGCTGCAGGCTCTACATGTTGATCCACTCTCGTCCGGCGCGCTGCTCTACGCAATCGTAAACATTGCGACATGGGAGTGGGCTGGATATAACATGACGTTGTATATCGCGTCGCTCACGGGCGTATCAAGTGAAATGTACGAAGCCGGCGTGATGGACGGGTGCAATGAGTTTCAACTGGCCTGGTACATCAAAGTGCCTCTGTTGCGGCCGACCATCGTGATGACCATTATCCTCAGCTTCATTGGATCCATGCAGTTGTTTAACGAACCGTTCTTGCTCAGCGCGCTAACCCCTATTTCGCAGACGTTCGCACCCAATCTCGACATTTATTCGATGGCGTTTGGTCTGACCAATTTGCCGTACGCAGCGACGCTTTCGGTCATTCTCGGTGCCATTACGATTTTCATTTCGTGTGTTGCGATGATGGTCACACGTCTCATTCAAGGAGCGCGATCACGCCGCAAACATGTCGCGCTGGCGGTGGAGGTGTGAGTGTTGATACAAATGGAATCACGGCCCAAAGCGGAGCGCGAAGCGGTCAGGACGTTCGCGGCCTGGAAATGGATGGTCAGTGTCGTCGTAACGCTGCTGTTGCTTCTTGTTGCATGTTACTTTCTGATTCCGGTTGTTTGGCTCTTGATTGCAGCCACCAAGACGCAGGCTCAATTGTCGTCGACGGGGATCTTCAGCTTGCCGTCCCATTGGGCTCTGTGGCACAACGTGGTACTCCTTTTCACGTACAGTCACGGGATTTACGTACGATGGTTCATCAACTCCGCCATCTATGCGGGAAGTGTCGCGATTCTCACGTGTGTCGTGTGTTCCATGGCCGCCTACGCCCTTGCCAAACATGTTTTTCGCGGGCGTGAAGCCACTTTCTATCTGATTCTCCTCTCCATGATGATTCCGGGCACGGTTGCGGCCATTCCGTTGTTTGTCATCGAGCAGCCCCTGCACCTGGTCAATACCTATATGGGTGTGATTCTTCCTCTTGTCGCCAGTCCCTTCGGTGTCTACTTTTTGCGTATCTACATTCGCGACGTTGTACCCAACGAGATGCTGGAGGCGGCGAAAGTCGATGGGGCGCGGGAGGCGACGATATTCTGGCAAATTGTCGTACCCATTATCCGCCCGGCACTAACCACACTCTTTTTGATCAGTTTCATCGGTACGTGGAACAACTTCTTTCTTCCGCTTGTGCTTCTGCACAATCAGTCGCTCTATCCGTTGCCCGTCGGCATTCAGTTGCTGTTGAGTTTGATCAGTACACCAGCAGCCGATCAGTCGGTGCCGATTTATCAGCTCGTTATCACAGGTTCACTGATCTCTATTCTTCCAATGATCATCGGCTTCATCCTGTTTCGCAAACATATCGTCACGGGTCTTACCCAAGGCAGCGTCAAGCTCTGATGTCTGCCTATCTCATATCAGCGAGGAGAATGCAAATTGGCGAAAACCATTGCGCGCATGACCATTGATCCGCAATATCAGCTGGCTGATGTCGATTCTCGTCTGTTTGGCTCGTTCATCGAGCACCTTGGTCGGGCTGTGTACGGAGGCATCTACGATCCCGGGCACCCGTCCGCAGACGAACTCGGATTTCGACGAGACGTCCTTGCGTTGGTGCGCGACCTTCAGGTTCCCATCGTACGCTATCCAGGCGGAAACTTTGTGTCAGGCTATCGATGGGAGGATGGAGTCGGCCCGATTGAATCGCGGCCGGCGCAGTTGGATCTCGCGTGGAGAAGTTTGGAACCCAATCGAATCGGCTTGAATGAGTTTGTCGAGTGGTCCAAGCGCGCTGGGGCGGAGGTCATGATGGCCGTCAACCTCGGTACGAGGGGCATTGAAGAGGCAAAACAAATGGTGGAGTACTGCAACCATCCGGGCGGCAGTTATTGGAGCGATCTCCGTCGGTCACACGGACACGTCGATGCGCATCGCATCAAGGTATGGTGCTTGGGCAACGAAATGGATGGTCCATGGCAGATTGGACACAAGACGGCGGACGAGTATGGCCGAACTGCGGTCGAGGCGGCGAAGTTGATGAAATGGGTGGATCCGACGATAGAATTGGTCGCGTGCGGCAGTTCGAATTCGCAAATGCCCACGTTTCCTGAGTGGGAGCGAATTGTGCTCGAACACACGTACGATCACGTCGAATACATTTCCATGCACAGTTACTACGGAAACCGCCATAACGATCTGCCAAGTTATTTGGCGCAGTCGCTTGATATGGATCATTTCATTCGTTCCGTCATTGCAGCGTGTGACTACGTCAAAGCGAAAAAGCGCAGTCGCAAGACGATGTCGATTTCATTTGACGAATGGAACGTATGGTTCCACTCAAACGATGCGGACAAACAAGTGGAGCCGTGGCAGGTGGGGCCGCCGTTACTCGAGGACGTGTACACGTTTGAAGACGCGCTGGTCGTCGGCTGTTTGTTGATCACGCTGTTGCGTCACGCGGATCGGGTCAAGATCGCCTGCCTTGCGCAACTGGTGAATGTGATTGCGCCCATCATGACAGAGAATGGCGGCGCTTCCTGGAAACAAACCATCTACTACCCGTTCCTGCACGCTTCACGATACGGCAGAGGTACCGTGATGCACACGGCCTTGCAGTCGCCCAAGTACGACTGCAAGGAATTCACGGATGTTCCGTATGTTGAATCGGTGGCCGTGTGGAATCAAGAGGCGGGCGAATTGACGATTTTCGCGGTCAATCGCGATCAACACGAGCATGCGTTATTCGAATGCAATGTTCGAGGCTTTGCTGGAGCGAGCGTGATTGAGCACACGGTGCTTGCGCACCCCGACCTGAAGGTGGTCAATACGAAAGAGCACCCGGAGGAAGTGGCGCCAACGCAATTGCAAGGGGCGGCCGTCGACGCAGGTGTCTTGTCCGTCCAGTTGCCCAAACTGTCGTGGAACGTGATTCGGCTGCGTGTGTAAGCTCGTGTCAATGCGCGACGTCGGCCAGGAGTGCCGGTGTGGTTTGAGAAGGCTGGCGAGCGGGGCTGCGGTCCCGATTGCCAGCCTTGTTTGTGTTGTTCGGCGGCGCCACACGCGTATACCGCGCTATGATCCACGGCATTCCTCTGCTCTGGGCGATCACCCATTTCTCCGACCCTGCATAGGTTGACGAAGCAGGCGACCACAGAGTCAATCACAAGAAACCGCGAGGTGGTCTGGGATGATGTCACAGGGCGGAAGCGGAAGACACGGTGGAAACCGTGTAAAACCTCCGGATCCGACGCTGGTTCACAAGGTGATCGACGAATACGAACGGGGGCAGATGGCTCTCACGGAAGCATTGCAGCAATTGACAGGACGGTCGGGCAACTCGACGGCGACGAACACGCCTGTCATCGAAAAATCCCGCCTCTTGTCGTTGTTGACGGAACTGGATGCGCTCGTCGGATTGGATGAAGTGAAGCGCATCGTGCGAGAGATATTCGCCTACGTGTACGTACAGCAATCTCGAGTTCGCCAACATCTGAAAGCGGATCCTGTCGTGCTTCATATGGTGTTTTTCGGGAATCCAGGGACAGGCAAGACGACGGTCGCGCGTTTGTTGGCCCGGCTGTTTCACGAATGCGGGCTGTTGTCGCAAGGTCACCTGGTCGAGGTGGAGCGCGCCGATCTCGTCGGCGAGTACATCGGCCATACGGCGCAGAAGACGCGCGAACACATCAAGAAGGCGCTCGGCGGCGTGCTGTTCATCGATGAAGCGTACTCGCTCGCCCGAGGCGGCGACAAAGATTTCGGCAGGGAAGCGATCGACTGTTTGGTCAAAGGGATGGAAGACTACAAGAACCAATTCATCGCCATCCTGGCTGGATACGAGCGAGAGATGGAATGGTTTCTGTCGATGAATCCGGGATTGCCGAGCCGTTTTCCGATTCATATTCACTTTCCTGATTACGATGCCGACGCGCTGTTGAAAATCGCCAAGCGGGCGTTGGCGGATCGACAGTATCGCATGAGCGTGGACGCCGAAATCACATTGCGCCGGCGCATTCAGGAAGTCTTGCGCGAGGTGCGGCAGGAACCGTTCAGCAACGCGCGCTGGGTGCGAAATGTCGTGGAGGACGCGGTGCGCAGGCAAGCGGTTCGGCTGTTTGAACACCGAGATCCCAAGCGGGACGATCTGATGCTGATTGAAGCCGCAGACTTCGCAGGGGGGGCCAGGCTATGAACGGAGAGACGTTGGTGATTGGGCGCGTGAATGCGGGCAAGACGTCGTTCTGTCTGCGTTTGGCGCGACACCTCAAGCTGCGTGAATTGAATTGGCTTGTGGAGCGGACCGATGGCGTTCGCGAGAAACGGCGCATGCTGCTTTCCGAAGCGGACGCTATCTTGTCTTCCGACGAGCCGAACCGGACGCGGGAGATGCAGACGTTGTTGTTGTCCGTTCCGCGGGGCAAGAGCGATCAGGTCGTGCGGGTCACCGACAGCGCTGGTCTGATGGAAGGGCTGCACGAGAATGAAGACGTTCGCAGGGCGATGGCGCAAACGCTGCGGGCGATGATCGCCGCGCGCGGCATATTCCACGTGGTCGACGCGGCGGCGCTTGGCCGCATGCTCGCGGGGCAGTCAAAACTGGCTCAGGCGCGCATGAACGCGCTCGATGAGCAAATGTTCGCGATGGGCCAGATGAAAGATCGGTATGTCATTCTGGCGAACAAAATGGATTTGCCGATGGCGCGGGAAGGCTACCGATGGTTAAAGGCGCACGCTGCGAAATATCCGGTCGTTCCTATCTCAGCCCGAGATGGTACCGGGTTCAACGAGGTGAGGCGCCATGTTTGGCGGCTGGCTTGAGACGCTGCACGTCGCGCTGGCCCTGCTGTTCTCCGGCGCCGCCGTCAAGTTGATGGATGATGCGCTCGATGCCGAGTTCGATCTCTGTCAAGGCAAGCGCACACTCGCGGCTCGGCTCGGGAGAGCGGCGCTCCCATATTCCTTAGCCATGCTGGCCATCGGCGTGGCGCTCAATCCAGGCATGGCCTTTGCGGCGTTCTTTGGCAGTTACGCGGTCGGCATGTTCGCAAGGCCCGGTGAACAACTGCCCACTCGCTTGCCGGCCTGGGTCGAAATTGTTGCGGCGATCGCCATTTCGGTGTTGCTCGTAGGGTGGCGGGACACGTTGTGGGGCGTCGCGATGATGGCGGTCGTCGATTGGCTCGACGACGTCATGGATCGATACCGGGACGCGCAAACGGGACAGTTCAATGTCGTCGTGCGATTTGGGTTGATCGAAGTGCTCTTTGCGCTCTTGGGGATGTTCTGCGTTGCGCTGTACGCCGACATCGAAGCCACTATTTTCGCGTTCATCGTGCTGGTGATCCTGAATATCGTGTCAGAACTGACGACCGTGCGCATCTTGGTGCACGACGAGGAGGCGAGTGAATCGTGGTAGTATTTTTGATTCCTGCTGGCGTGTTGTTTGCGCTCGCTGTGGTATTCTACCTCGGACGGCAAATTGGGCGGACTGAGGGCAGACGGACCGCCGAAGCGGAATGGCCCATCGAGATGCGTGCGCGCTTGCAACTTGAAGGCCGCTGCCCAATTTGCGATGATGCCAGAAGATATCCAATTCTCTCTTCGCAGAAACAGGGGTGACCTTTTGACGGAAGATCGGGATCGAATCATATTGGCGATGTGTCAAATTGGTCGGGAAAGCGACGAACGCTTCGCGTACCGACAAGACGAGTTGGTGGGCTTGTGCGAAGCTGCCAACGCAGATGTGATTGCGGTCGTGACGCAAAACCGGCCCATGGTCGATCAACGAACGTTTCTCGGCACAGGGAAAATCGACGAGTTGGCCGCGCTGGCTGAAGCCAATGAAGCTTCCTTGATTGTCGCCGACAGAGAGCTGTCGCCGGCGCAGATCCGCAACTTGGAACGGCTCTTGCCCTGCCGGGTCATCGATAGAACGCAGCTGATTCTCGACATCTTTGCCCGCCGCGCGGTGACCAAAGAGGGCAGGGTGCAAGTCGAGATGGCGCAGTTGGCTTATCTGATGCCGCGCCTGACGGGACGCGGGGTCGAATTGTCGAGGCTTGGCGGCGGCATTGGCACAAGAGGTCCCGGCGAGACGCAGCTGGAGTTGGATAGGCGCCGCATTCGAACGCGGATGGCCAGTCTGCGCAAAGAGCTCGCGGAAATCGAGCGCCAGCGCGAGACGGCCCGCCAGCGCAGACGGCGCGATGTCCCGGTGGTGGCCTTGGTCGGCTACACCAACGCGGGCAAGACGACCCTGCAGGCCAAGTGGGTCGCCGACAAGGGCGGCAGTGCTTCGCAGGCAGGCCACAATCGCTTGTTTGACACGCTCGATCCGGCGGCGAGGCAAGTCAAAACGAAACTGGGCCATCCATACGTCGTGATCGACACGGTAGGTTTCGTGGAGGACTTGCCGCACCATCTGGTCGAGGCGTTTCGCGCGACGCTGGAAGAGGCACGGCACGCGGACGTCATCGTCATCGTCGTCGACGCGGGGCATGAACCTGGGTTGCACCTGGCGACGACGCGGAGTGTTCTGCGCGACTTGAAGGCGTTGGACAAGCCCATTATTACCTTCTTTAATAAGATGGACGTGATCAAGGTGCGTCCGGGTCCTGACGTGGGGGCGGTCGAAACCGTCTACGGATCCGCGCGGGCTGGCGATCTGCTCGCGTTGTACGAAGCGGTGGAGAAGCAGCTTGGACTCGACGAAGTGAGAGTGACCATTCACGCGAAGCAGGACGACGTGGCATGGAATCACCTCCTTCGCAACGGTAGAATCGAACATGCCGACGAGGTGTCCGAAGGCGAGTGGGAAGTCACAGCGATCACCAGCCGTCGGGACGCTCGGGTTTGGCAAGTGAATCGACAAGATGGGAGTCAACATGACAATCAGAGCCAGTGAATATATACGCGAATGTGCTGCCGAGATCGAAGCTTCGCAGCAAGTGTTGAACGACATCGCGCTTGCCAATCAGGAGCGCGTGCTGGAGGCGTTTTGGCGACACAAGATAGGGCAAATCGATTTGGCGGGATCGACCGGGTACGGCCTGTCCGACGCGGGGCGGGACAAGTTGGAGGCCGCGTTCGCGGACGTGTTTGGCGGCGAACGGGCGTTGGTCAGGCCGCAGATTGTGTCTGGCACGCACGCCATCACGCTTGGTTTGTTTGGCGTGTTGCGGCCTGGCGACGAAGTTCTCTTCGCGACCGGGCTTCCGTATGACACCTTGCATGCGGTGCTCGGGTTGCGCGAAGCCGTCGGCTCGATGAAGGAATGGGGGATTGGCGTGCGAATCGTCGATCTCGACGAACACGGCGGGGTCGATATCGACGCTGTGATCGCTGCGGTCTCGGAGCGCACCCGCATGGTGATGTTTCAGCGATCGAGGGGGTACTCGCTTCGGCCCTCGATCCCGATCTCCGAATTGGAGAGGCTGTTCCATCGCTTGAAATCGGCGCATCCGAACATCGTCATTGGCGTCGACAACTGTTACGGCGAGTTTGTGGAGTCGCGTGAGCCGTGCCACGTGGGGGCGGATTTGGCGATGGGGTCGCTCATCAAGAATCCGGGCGCCGGCCTGGCGCCGACGGGCGGCTACATCGTCGGCAAGGAAGCGCTGTTGGAAGGTGTGGCGGCGCGCCTTGTCGCACCTGGAACCGCGGCGGAATATGGACCGAGCGGACCCTATTTGCTGCCGTTCTACCAGGGGCTGTTTTTGGCGCCGCACACCGTGATGCAAGCGGTGAAAGGGTCGCTGTTGTTCGCTCAGGCCCTGACCGGGCTGGGCTACAAGGTCTCACCCCATCCCCATGCGCCGCGCACCGACCTGATTCTGTCCGTGGAGTTGGGCGATCCCGACACGCTGTTGGCGTTCTGTCGAGCCATACAATCTGCGGCGCCCATCGACGCTTATGTGCGGCCCGAGCCGGATGCGATGGCGGGCTACGCCGACGCCGTCGTGATGGCGGCTGGAACGTTCATTCAAGGGGCTTCACTGGAATTGTCTGCCGATGCGCCGATGCGAGAGCCGTATGTCGCCTACGTGCAAGGCGGTCTCACGTATGAACACACGGTGATCGCGCTGAAAAAGGTGATCGAGCAAATTGTTCCAAAATGACGTTAGAGAAAATGACATCAGTGATTGTCGGCGCGGTTTCCTCATGTTAGGATAAGGAATCATAGGTCTTAGGATGGGGGGACGCGCAGTGGATTTGAATGACCGTCGGCAGCTTCCGCTGTTTTCTATCGGAACTGTTCAAAAATTGACTGGCCTCAGTGCGCGTCAAATCCGCTACTACGAGGAGCATGAGCTCATCCAGCCCGCTCGGACAGCAGGCAAACAGCGTCAGTTTTCGTTTGAGGACGTCGAGCGTTTGATGCTGATTCGGCAATGGCTTGACGAGGGTCACAACATGGCTGGCGTGAAGCGCAATTTCGCAGAGCAAGAGCGGAGACAGAAAGCGGCGAAGACGATGCCGAAACAAGAGATATCCGACGCTGAGGTCTATAAGTGGCTGGAACGCGAATTGATGGAAAAACGAGGTCATAGTGAGTCGTTATTTCAGGGCGATTTATCGCGGTTCTATCGGAATCGCTGAACGAATCCTGGGAAGACGTGGAGGAAACTATGCGCAAACAGTATAGCAAGGATGACATTATAAAGCACGCAGAAGAGAATAATGTTCGCTACGTTCGGCTCCAGTTTACGGACCTTTTGGGTATCGTCAAAAACGTCGAGATTCCTGTGGATCAGTTGCCGAAGGCGCTGGCCAACAAGATGATGTTCGACGGTTCGTCGATTCAAGGGTTCGTTCGCATCGAGGAATCGGACATGTACCTCGTGCCAGATTTGGCCACGTGGCTGGTGTTCCCCTGGGATACGCCGCAGGGCAGAGTCGCACGGCTCATCTGCGACGTGCATCTTCCCGACGGCACGCCTTTCGCGGGCGATCCACGGTCTGTGCTCAAGAACGTCGTCGCCAAGGCGAATGAAATGGGATTCTCGGCCTTCAATGTTGGGCCCGAACCGGAGTTCTTTCTCTTCAAACTGGATGAGAAGGGCAATCCGACGCAGGATCTGAACGACGAAGGCGGCTACTTCGACTGGGCTCCGGTCGATCTCGGCGAAAACTGCCGCCGTGACATCGTCGTCACGCTGGAGAACATGGGCTTCGAAGTCGAAGCGTCGCACCATGAAGTCGCGCCTGGTCAACACGAGATCGACTTCCGGTACGCGGATGCGGTCGAAGCGGCCGACAACATCACGACGTTCCGTTTGGTCGTCAAGACCGTCGCCCGCCAGCATGGGTTGCACGCGACGTTTATGCCGAAGCCGCTGTACGGCATAAACGGTTCCGGCATGCATACGCATTTGTCGTTGTTCCGCAACGGTGAAAACGCCTTTTACGACGCTTCCGACGAGATGGGGTTGAGCGATACCGCACGCTATTTCCTCGCCGGCGTCCTGGAGCACGCTCAGGCTTTCACGGCCATCTGCAACCCGACCGTCAATTCGTACAAACGACTGGTTCCCGGCTACGAGGCGCCATGCTATATCGCGTGGAGCGGAAAAAATCGGTCGCCGCTCGTACGCGTTCCTGCGGCGAGAGGTCAATCGACGCGGATCGAAGTTCGCAGTCCCGATCCGTCGTGCAACCCGTACCTCGCCATCGCGTCGCTGTTGGCTTCCGGATTGGACGGGATCGAGCGCGAGTTGGAGTTGGCGCCGCCAGTCAACCGCAATATCTACGTGATGACGGAGAGCGAGAAGGAAGAAGCGGGTATCCGAAGCCTGCCTTCCAATTTGCACGAGGCAACGGAGGCGTTGCTTCATGATCAGGTGCTGGTCAACGCGCTCGGACATCACGTGCTGCTGCACTTTGTCGAGGCGAAGCGGATCGAGTGGAACATGTTCCGGACGCAAGTGACCGAATGGGAGCGAGAGCAGTATCTGACGCTCTATTGATTCATGCGCCTGGAAACCGGGGCTGTCTGCGGGTCATGCGAATGACTGCGGGACAGCCTTTTTGCAACTTGTTTTTTTTTTCGCGCCGCCCACGACTTTCCTCCCGAAAGGTGCTCAATTTTTGGTAATATAGCAAGAGGCTTTGCTGTAACCGCTATCATGAAGGAATGTGGTGGTGCCCAATGAGCGTTGTCGTCACTCGCGAGACGGGTTATCGGGGGTTGACAATCCCCGTGCGCGTTGGGCGGAGTTGGAAACGCTTCGCCCGCGGCGGCTTTTCCGTCGCTGGACTCGTCTGGTTGGTCATTCTTGCGATTGCGGCCGCATCGCGTCACCAAGTCGTGCAGATCGATATCTTTGACGCGTTTTCGCCGCCGAGCTGGACTCATCCGTTCGGTACCAACAATATGGGACAAGACATGTTCTGGATGTGCATGGACGGTCTCCGCTACACGTTGATGGTCGCATGTGGAGCAACCACGGTTGCGGCATTGGTGGGGACCACCATTGGCATTGTGTCCGGAATGCGCGGTGGCTGGCTTGACCAAGTTCTCATGCGATTCTGCGATTACATCTACTCCTTCCCGGCTTTTCTCTGTGCCATCATGCTGATTTCGATGTTTGGCAGCAACGCGTTCAACGTCATTTGGGTGCTCGGCATCACGCAGTGGGCGGGGTATGCACGTCTCGCGCGCGGCCAGGTGTTGGCGATACGCCAGTCGGATCTGACCGAGTCGGCTCGTTCCCTTGGCGCATCGGAGTTGTACGTGTCGACTCGATACGTGCTGCCGCACGTGATTAGCCCGCTCGTCGTCTACTCGGCGTTTACGGCCGCCAATCTCGTGATGTTGGAAGCGATGCTGGACATCGTCGGCGGAATTGGGCCGAAGCCGCCGATGTTCAGCTTTGGTGCCATCCTGTTTCAGGACGTGACCAATATCCTCGGCTATCCTTGGCTGCTGTTGTTCCCGCTCGCCTTGTTCGTGTCGATGCTGGTGTCGTTCGTGGTCGTAGGGGATGGTCTCCAAGCCGCATTCGATCCGAGAGGAGGCACATCGCTGTGAACATATTGGAGATCCGCGATCTGCGTGTCGAGATCGACGCTTCCGACGGAACGGTGCACGCCGTGAACGGTATCTCGTTTGATGTGAAGGAGGGTGAGTGGCTCGGTATCCTCGGCGAAAGCGGGTCTGGGAAGTCGATCACACTGCTCTCCATCCTTGGACTTGTTCGCGGTCGCGGCAGACGCGTCCACGGACAGGCCGCATTTGCCGGTAAAGAGCTCTTGTCGATGCGGGAGCGGCAACTTCGCGGCATACGCGGCCGAGACATCGGCTTGGTGATGCAGGACGTCGCGAATGGATTGAATCCACTGGTGCCGATTGGTAAACAGGTGATGGAGCCGATGTTGGAGCATTCCATTTGCACGAAGCCGGAAGCGGCGCGGCGCGCCATCGAGCTGCTGCGCGAAGTGGGCCTGCCGAATCCGGAATGGCAGATGACGCGCCATTCGTTCGAACTGTCAGGCGGAATGCGGCAGCGCGTCATGATCGCGACAGCCATCGCATGCGGACCCAAGGTGCTGTTTGCGGATGAGCCCACGACCGCGCTCGACGCCACGGTGCAAGTTCAAGTCCTGTCGCTGCTCCGCGAAATCGCGGCCAGGCGTAACATGACCACCGTGATGGTCACGCACGACATCGGTGTCGCGGCGAACGTCTGCGATCGCGTTGTCGTCCTGTACGGTGGAATGATCATGGAGACGGCCGAGATCGACGAGTTTCTGCGCGATGCCCGTCATCCATACTCGCTTGCCCTGCAGTCGTCGATGCTGCGCGGCTCCCGCGAGACGGGCGTGAAATCGGCCATCAGGCCCATCCCCGGACACGCCAGAACACTGTGGGCGCCACCCGTCGGATGTCCGTTTGCCGAGCGCTGCCTCGCGGCTCAGTCGATCTGTCATCGCGAACGACCAAGCGTCGCTCGTCTCTCGGAAACGCACGAAGTCGCATGCCACTTCGCGGAGGAGGAAGCGAATCATGTCCGCAGCCTATTTACTTGACGTGGGGAATGTCAGCAAAGTGTTTCGTCTGCAAAAGCGGACCGTTCGCGCCGTGCACAGGGCGTCGCTTCGCGTACGCGAGGGCGAGAGCGTCGGGATTGTCGGTGAAAGCGGATCGGGCAAGTCGACACTAGGCCGCTGCGCAGTCGGTTTGTTGAGGCCGGACGAGGGCGCCGTGCGTTTTTTAGGCACCGATCTGACGCGTTTGTCCAACAAGCAGATGAGGGCACAGAGGCGCCACATGCAGGTCGTCTTTCAAAATCCTTCGACCGCGCTGAACCAGCGGATGACCGTGGGGCGGAATATTCTCGATCCGCTGCTGATCCACAGGGTCGGCACCCGTATGCAACGCGGTGTTCGGGTCTTCGAGTTGATGGAGCAGGTGGGATTGAGTCCGGAATACGCCAACGCGTTTCCGTTCGAGCTCTCCGGCGGCCAGCAGCAACGCGTCATGATTGCGCGCGCACTCGCGCTCGATCCGAAGCTGCTCCTGTGCGATGAAGTGCTGTCTGCGCTCGATGTGTCCGTGCAAGCGCAAATTCTCGCGCTGCTGCTGGATCTCCGTCGCGATCGCGGGCTGTCCATGCTCTTCATCTCGCACAATCTGCCCGCCGTCGAAGTGCTCAGCGACGTGATTGCGGTCATGTACCTCGGCGAGATTCTGGAAATGGGACGCACCGAGGATTTGCTGGCGAATCCACGGCATCCATACACGCGCGTCTTGTTCGATTCCGTCCTCGATATTCCTGAGTCAAAAGCCGCACGGAAGGCACTGCGTCCGCTGCCTGGCGAAATGCCGTCTCCGTACGAAATCCCGAATGGCTGCGTCTTTCACACGAGATGCCCCGTTGCGCAAGATGTTTGCAGACGGGAAGTGCCGCAGGCGCGAACACTGGACGACGATCGCCAAGTGGCTTGCCACTACGTCTGAGAGGAGCGGGATCGAATGGACATTCTGCGAAGATTCGCCTCACGGCTGGCGGGCATGCTTGTCGTCCTTACCTTGTCCATCGCGACACCGACCGTGATTCAGTTCTACGGCCCAGGAGGGGAGAACTCGAAACTCGCAAGTCAAGGCGTATCCGCGTGGACTCGCGCGAAAACAGCCTTTGCCACGGTTTGGCCGGAAGAGAAGGGAATTCTGACGTTTCACCTGCATGTGTCGACGATGAGCTTCGTGAACGACTTTTTCTCCTTCATGGGCCTGGCGATCGGTTCGATTGTGATTGCCGCCATCGTCGCCGTTCCTGTCGGAACCTACGCCGCCATTCAGCAAAAATCGTGGTTTCGCACCGTTTTGCCCACGGGGTTCCTCGTATCCCAGTCGATCCCGACGTACGTCATCGGCGTGATCTTGATCTTGCTGTTTTCGGTGGTATGGCCCATTCTTCCACCAAACGGATGGAATTCTCCCTTGTGCGCGGTGCTGCCCACATTGACGTTGGCAGCCGGCAATGTTGGGTATATGGGGAAATTTGTCCAATCGGCTGTGTCGGAGACGATGCAGGAAGGATACATACTCGGGGCGCGGGCGCGTGGAGTACGCAAGTGGAATATCATTCTGAAACATGCGATGAAACCGTCCATCTTGACGACGATCACGTTCTTCGCGCCGCAAATCGCGATCTTGCTCAATAATGCCCTGACGATTGAAGCGATGTTCGCCGTTCCAGGTCTCGCGAAGTTGTTTGGTGAAACGGCATCGGCGCAAGGCATGGGCTTGCCGCCTGGAGTCGGGATGCAGGACCAATACATGGTATCTGTCGTGTTCTTCATCTTCGCCTTGGTCGTACTCGTGATGAATCTCTTTGTCGACATCCTGTATCGAGTCTTGGATCCGCGAATCGCACGCCTGACGGCATAGCTGCCCCAGCGTCTTGGACCTTGCAGCTTATCTCAGATTGCGGAATACGCCAATGACCTTGCCGAGGATGACCACGTCAGGATAGATGAGCGGTTCCATGTTGCTGTTCTCCGGTTGAAGCCGGACATGTCCGTTCTCCCGGAAGAAACGCTTGACGGTCGCTTCGTCGTCTTCCGTCATCGCGACGACGATATCGCCGTTCACGGCGTCTGACTGCCGACGTACAATCACCAAATCGCCGTCGAGGATGCCTGCCTCAATCATGCTGTCGCCGCTGACGTTCAGCACGAACACCTCGCTGTCGCGGGCAAAATCGGTCGGCAGAGGCAAATATCCCTGAATGTCTTCGATAGCCGTGATAGGGAGACCTGCCGTGACGCGGCCGACGATAGGCGCCATGACAGGTGTCTCCACGACGCCGCGATCGCTTTCAGACGACGCTCCGAAGCCAATCAATTCGAGTGCCCGCGGTTTGGTAGGATCTCGGCGAATATAGCCTTTTTGCTGCAAGCGTTCCAAGTGTCCGTGTACGGTGGAAGAGGACGCGAGACCCACCGCTTCACCAATCTCGCGAACAGAAGGTGGATATCCCTTTTCATGGACATTCTTTCGGATGAATTCGAGAATCGCTTCTTGGCGAGAGGTCAGCTGGCCCAACCGAGACACATCCTTTGGCTTGATTTGCCTCTATCGTAACACAACCTAGCGAACGGTGGCAAACGTTTGTTCGTATGCCGCCGTCTGCCTGGCCAACGAACGACTAGCCAATCAATCCCAGGTCGATGAGCGCGTCCGCGACGCCGCCTTCGATCGCGGAGGATGTCACGCGCTTGGCGTGGCACTTGACATCGTCCGTCGCATTGCCCATCGCGTACGAATAGCCCATGGTCTTGAACATGCCGATATCGTTGCCGCCGTCGCCGATATGCACCGCCTTCGCTGGGTCGATCCCCAGGTGCTTCAGGAGGTGCAAGGCTCCGATGGATTTGTCCGATTTGCGCCGTTGAAAGTCGACGGCTTCGTCATGCCATCGGTAGATATAGCAAGCTGGAAATTCTGACTCGAACGTCGCGTCCCACTCTTTGGACATGAACGCGTTGATCTGGAACACGTTCAGGTCCGACAGATGGTGTTTCCACCCGGGTTCCAGCGAAATGTCGGGAAAATCGTAGGACGCCATCACTGGTCGGAATCGATCCGGAATCGGCTCGAAGGACAACGCATGATCGTGTGTATGAATAATCGTGGAAATTCCGCGCGCCTCCGCGGCCGCCAAAATACCCTGAACGACGTCGGGATCGAAAGGCATGGAAAACAATTCACGGTGCCCCGTTTTCACGAGTCCTCCGTTGAAGTAGATGCCGTATGGCACACGGAGTTCATCCTGAATATGTTGAGCGTGAATCAGACTTCTGCCTGTGCAGACTGCGACCGGAATGTCCTGTGCGAGCAATTCCGCGACCGCCCGCGCACTTCTTTCAACAATCTGTCCATCTGTGTACAGGGTCCCGTCGATGTCGAGGAACACCATTTCGATATCTGATTCCCGTCTGCTCATCTTTTCTGTGGGCCTCCAATCTCCAAGCGACAAACTTTCCGGGCTTTCCGAGGCTGGGACGTGCGGTCGCCAATCGAATACAGCCGGACTCCATTATACACATTCGAACGTGGATCGCGTTACGCCAGATGGTCAAATCTGGGCTCTTATCCAACGTGATTGATTCTTCGGCAAACCTTCCGCTATGATAGCCGTATTGACAAGATGCGGGAGGAAGCCGAATGCAAGCGACGATGGAAGCGTTAGTATCATTGGCAAAAAGACGGGGATTCATCTTCCCCGGTTCCGAAATATACGGCGGACTGGCCAACACATGGGATTACGGTCCACTCGGCGCGCAGATGAAGCACAATCTGAAGCGCGCGTGGTGGCGGCATTTTATCGAACAAAATCCGCATAACGTCGGTCTCGATTCGGCGATCTTAATGAATCGCCAAGTCTGGGTCGCATCGGGACACGTGGAGAACTTCCACGATCCGATGGTCGACTGCCGAAAGTGCAAATCTCGCTTTCGCGCGGACAAGCTGATCGAGGAAGCGGCTGCCGCCAAAGGCGAGGAAGTGATTGTGGATGGCATGCCGTTCCCGAAGATGGAAGAACTGCTGGAGACGTACGCGATTGCCTGTCCCGACTGCGGCGCGCACGACTTCACGGGTATCCGCCAGTTCAACATGATGTTCAAGACCTACCAAGGCGTCACGGAGGACGCGTCGAATGAAGTGTATCTTCGCCCCGAGACCGCCCAAGGCATCTTCGTCAACTTCAAGAACGTGCAACGGGCCCTTCGGAAGAAGCTACCGTTTGGCATCGGCCAGTTCGGGAAGAGTTTTCGGAACGAAATCACGCCAGGCAACTTCACGTTCCGCACGCGCGAGTTCGAACAGATGGAACTGGAGTTTTTCTGCATGCCGGGCGAGGACATGAAGTGGTTCGAGTATTGGCGGCAATACTGCTACGATTGGCTGCGCTCGCTCGGTATCAAGGAGGCGTCGCTGCGTTTTCGCGATCACGAAAAAGAACAATTGTCTCACTACAGCAAAGCGACGACCGACATCGAATTTCTCTTCCCATTCGGCTGGGGCGAGCTGCTCGGCGTCGCCAACCGTACCGATTTTGACCTGAGAGCCCACGCCAAGGCGTCCGGTGAAAACATGACGGTCCAGGAAGAAGGCCAGGAGCCTGTCATTCCATACTGCATCGAGCCAGCGATCGGCGCGGACCGACTGTTCCTCGCGATCTTGGCCGACGCGTACGACGAAGAAGTCGTAGGCGAAAACGACACGCGTGTCGTCCTGCACTTGCACCCGAAGTTGGCACCGTACCAGGCCGCCGTATTTCCGCTGTCCAAGAAGCTCGCGGACGGCGCCTCGCCGCTCTACACCGAGTTGGCCAAAACGTTCAGCGTCGACTACGACGAGTCGGGATCGATTGGCAAACGGTATCGCCGACACGACGAAATTGGCACGCCGTTCTGCATCACCTACGATTTCGAGTCCGAGACGGATCACGCTGTCACCATACGCCATCGCGATTCGATGGAACAGGAACGGGTCGCGATCGCGGACGTCAAGGCGTGGCTGCAAGAACGTATCGAAGCGTGAGCGGGGCCGGCGGACGGGTGGCTTGGGGGCGACTTGGGGCGACTTGGGGCGACCGAGGTGAATAAGCCGCCCCAGGCCGCTTAAGTGTGTCGAATCGGCCGACTGCGCGCCGAATAAGCCTGCGAGAGCCGCTTAAATGGCCGAAGCCGCTGCGTTTTGGGGCCCATGGAGGCAAATAAGCGTCTGTGCGACGCTTATTTGCCATCGCTTCTGGCTGTTTTGTTGAAATAAGCGGCCCACGGCCGCTTATTTCTTCTTCCACTTTACCAGCGCCCGCCCGTGTGCTTCTTCTTTCCACATCCGCACATGAACTTCCCGCATTCTGGGAACAACAGGATGGGGGTGGAGACTCATGTCAGGACAGCATACGCAGAACCACAACGAGCATTTTGCTTTTGTTGGGGCATTGGAGGAAAATCGTCATTTTGAGTCCGTCGTTGAACGGCGCAATCACATGATGAGTACTCGCCTTGATGCAGTGGTTCCGTGGAAGCAGTACCACCGTGCGAACGTGCCGCATGGCAAGCGGCAGTCGAACGGGTGACAGACAGTCAAACACGCCTCGCGAACAGGCCCCGAAACGTTCGGGGTCTGTTTGCTGTTCTCCCTTACGCCATTTTAGTGTCAGTCCATTGTCCCTATGCTACAATGGTCGAAATTCCTCATATAGAAACGAGTGGAGTGGCAATGGCGGAATTCAAACGGCCTGACATAGAAGAATTGATGCGGCAGCGAATTCTGATTCTGGATGGCGCCATGGGCACCATGATTCAGCAGGGCGACCTTGACGCCTCGGATTTTGGCGGTTCGCAGTACGAAGGCTGCAACGAATATCTGAATATTGTGCTTCCTGACTTTATCTCAGAGATTCACCGGGCATATTTGGCTGCCGGCGCGGATATCATCGAAACCAATTCGTTCGGAAGCACGCCGCTCGTCCTGGCCGAGTATGATCTCGCCGATCAAGCGTTCGAAATCAGCCGCAGAGCGGCGGAACTGGCGAAGGGGGCCGCTGATGCCTTCTCGACGCCGGATCGGCCGCGCTTTGTCGCGGGATCGATGGGGCCAACGACCAAAAGTTTGTCCGTGACAGGCGGTGCCACGTTTGACGATCTCGTGGAAAGCTACGCCGTTCAGGCGGAGGGCTTGGTGGTGGGCGGTGCGGACTTTCTCATGATCGAGACATCGCAGGACATGTTGAACGTGAAAGCGGCGGGTCTGGCCATCCGACGGATCGAAGAAAAACTCGGACGGCACATTCCGATTATGGTCAGCGGGACCATTGAGCCCATGGGCACGACGCTCGCGGGACAGACCATCGACGCCTTTTATCTCTCTATCGAACATCTCAAACCGTTTGCGGTCGGCATGAACTGTGCCACGGGGCCGGAATTCATGCGCGATCACATGCGCACCCTGTCTGAATTGGCGGAGTGTGCGGTCAGCTGTCACCCCAACGCGGGGCTGCCGGACGAGGAAGGGCGATATCTGGAGACTCCGTACGCGTTCGCGAAGAAGATGCGCGATTTCGCGGTGGAGGGATGGCTGAATATGGCGGGCGGCTGTTGCGGAACGACGCCGGAGCATATTCGGGAACTCGCGAACCAGCTTGCCTCGTGTCGACCGCGGGATCGGGCTAGGGAACACGGGCACGCGGTCTCAGGCATGGAAGCGTTGTTTCTTTCCGACGATCAGCGTCCAATTATCGTAGGGGAACGGACGAACGTTCTGGGCTCGCGGAAATTCAAGCGGCTCATCGGCGACGGGGAGTTCGACGCGGCGGCAGAGATCGCAAGGGCGCAGGTGAAGTCTGGGGCACAGGTCATCGACATCAATGTCCAGGATTCCGACCGGGATGAGATGACCGACATGCTGCGCGTCTTGCCGCTGGCGGTGCGTAAGGTCAGGGTGCCCATCATGATCGATTCGACCGATATCGCGGTGGTGGAAGCCGCGCTCAAACATATCCAGGGCAAGGCGATCATCAACTCGACAAACTTCGAAGACGGCGAACCTCGTTTCGCCGCCTATGCGAATATCGCAAAAAAGTACGGCGCGGCGTTGATTGTGGGCACGATCGACGAGCACGGGATGGCGGTGACGCGCGAGAAAAAGGTCGAAATCGCGCATCGGGCGGTTCGAACGCTGACGGAGGGGTACGGTTTTCGGAAGTCGGATATCTTGATTGATCCGCTCACGTTTCCGGTGGGTTCCGGCGATGAGAAATATATCGGCTCCGCGCGGGAAACCATTGAAGCTATCCGGATATTGCGCGAGGAACTTCCGGAATGTCCGACGATTCTTGGCGTCAGCAACGTGTCGTTCGGATTGCCTCCGGCAGGTCGGGAAGTGCTCAACGCGGCGTTCTTGTATCACTGCACGCGGGCGGGGCTTGGTTACGCCATCGTCAATTCGGAGCGGCTTGAACGCTACGCCTCGATTCCCGAAAACGAACGCAACCTGTGTGATCGGCTGTTGTTCGAGACGACGGACGAAATCGTCGCCGAATTTACCGCAAAGTATCGCGAAAAACGTGTACAGGCTGCGGTTGCCAAAGAATCGCTCACATTGGAGGAGCGGATCGCCTCGTACGTCGTCGAAGGATCGAAAGACGGACTGCTTCAGGATCTCGACGCGGCGTTGCAAAAGTACGCGCCGCTCGACATTATCAACGGGCCGCTGATGGACGGCATGACGGAAGTCGGCAGGCTGTTCAACAACAATGAACTAATTGTCGCGGAAGTCTTGCAAAGCGCGGAAGTGATGAAGGCTGCGGTCTCTCATTTGGAGCCGCATATGGAAAAGGCGGACTCGCACGCGAAGGGCAAGCTGATTCTGGCGACGGTCAAGGGCGACGTGCACGACATCGGCAAGAATCTCGTGGAAATCATCCTGTCCAACAACGGATTTGAAGTGGTCAATCTCGGCATCAAAGTAGCGCCTGAACAGCTGATTCAGGCTGTCGGCGAATACCAGCCAGACATGATTGGACTGTCTGGGCTTCTGGTCAAATCCGCCCAACAGATGGTGATTACAGCCGAGGAATTTCGGCACGCGGGTATCGATCTCCCGCTCTTGGTCGGCGGCGCCGCCCTGTCGAAGAAGTTCACCATGACAAAGATCGCGGACAAATACGATGGCCCCGTGATTTACGCGAAAGACGCGATGGAGGGGCTGGAGTTCGCGAACCAACTCGTCTCTGACGCGCGAGGCGATCTATTGTCGCAACTGAATCAGGAGCGAGACACGTTTGCTGAACGTGCGAAGGCCGCGACGGAAGTCGCGGACAAAGTGCCGGTTCGCGTCAAATCGACCATCCGCCGAGACGCGCCTGTTTTCCTGCCGCCGGATCTGGATCGACACGTATTGAGGGACTATCCGATTCGCCTCATTCGTCCTTACTTGAACTTGCAGATGCTGCTCGGAAAACATCTCGGTTTGTCGGGCAACGTCGAGAAACGCTTGGCGGAACGGGACCCGCAGGCAACCGAACTGCTCGAATTGGTCGAGGCGCTCATTGCCGACGCGACGCGCGATGGCCTGTTGAACGCGCATGCCGTCTATCAGTTCTTTCCTGTCATGGCGGACGGCGACGATCTCGTGATCTTCGCAGCGGACGCCAAGACGGAACGGGCGCGCATCCGGTTTCCCAGGCAGAGAAAATCTCCCTACCTGTGCGTGGCGGACTTTGTCCGACCCATCGAGGGCGGGACCATGGACTATTTCGCGATGATGGCGCTCACGACGGGCGGGGCAATCCGGCAGGAGGCCGACCGCCTCAAGGAAGCCGGCGAGTATTTGCGCGCACACGCTTTGCAAGCCACGGCGCTCGAACTGGCCGAGGCGTTCGCCGAGCGCCTGCACCAGCAGCTTCGCGACATGTGGGGATTTCCTGATCCGATGGAGTTGTCGATGCGCGAACGGTTCATCGCCAAATACCAAGGTATTCGCGTCTCGTTTGGCTACCCAGCTTGTCCCGACCTGGAGCAGCAAGAAACGCTGTTTTCACTGTTGCGTCCAGAGGATATCGGAATGGAATTGACGGACGGTTTCATGATGGACCCGGAGGCTTCCGTGACGGCGTTGGCGTTCAGCCATCCGGAAGCGCGTTATTTTAACGTGGATATCGAATGACGTTGCAAAGGGGAGGCCGACCATGACGACAGAGTTGCGCGATGCCTGCCCAACTCAGGGGCAGCAGATTGGACATCGTGTCCACAATCATTCATACGTGGTGGGGGATGGCGCGATGGCGACGTATCTCCATCAATGTGGAGTTCCGATACGCGTCTGTGCCGAAGAATTAAATTTGTCGAATCCGAAATTGGTGGAGGACGTCCACCGCTCGTACGTGGAAGCGGGATCGACGCTCATCCAAACCAATACCTTCGCTGGCAATGGCGAGCATCTTTCCAGGTACGGATTGGACACCAAGGTTCGGGAGTTGAATCGGCGCGCGGTCGAGATCGCCCGTGCCGCAACTGCGCGAACGGATGCCATGGTGTACGGAACCATCGGCCCAGTTCGCGGCGGCACTCGGTACGGGGCGTTGTTGACGGACGACGAAAAGGTGAAGCTCGGCGAGGTATACGCCGCTCAAATCGCCGCGTTGCTCGAATCGAATGTCGACGGGCTTGTGTTGGAGACGTTTCCGGATCTTGAAGAGCTGCTTGTCGCGCTGGATGTGGTCCGGGCGATGTCTTTCGATATCCACGTGGTTGCCAACTTGTCTCCGGAAGAGGTCGGCGTCACGCGCGACGGCGTTCGGCTGGATCGGGCGTTTGCGAGTTTACGGGATCATGGTGCAAACATTGTCGGACTCAATTGCCGTTTAGGGCCGTACGGCATCTTGCGTTCGTACGAGCGCATCCGTCTCGATGGTCCAGGCTACGCCGCCTTTCCGAACGCAGGCATTCTCCACCGCAGCGAGTCCGAGAAACTTTCCTACACCGGCGACGTGTCGAATTTCGCCAGCGTCATGAGCGAACTTGCGCGCTTGGGTGTCACGTGGCTCGGCGGCTGCTGTGGAACCACGCCAGAGCACATTCGAGCGATGGTGGAACAATTGTCGAGTGTTTTGCAGGCGCCGATGCAGGAGATGTCAACGGCCCTTCGTGAACCATCTCCCGACGCGCCCAATATCATCGTCGAAGAACAAACATCGCCATCGCGAACGGCTGCGTCGCCTGTCGCCGCCGCGCGAGGGTTCGATGTCGAAGCTTCGCCGTCGATCGTCGATCTCCTGAACACCAGGACGACCGTCATCGTCGAACTGGATCCGCCCAAACACCTGCAGAGCGACAAGTTTATCCAAGGGGCGATCGCGCTGCAGCGAGCCGGCGTCGACATGATCACGATGGCCGACAATTCGCTCGGCACCGTGCGCATGTCCAACCTGGCGTTGGCGAGCGTGCTCAAGCAGTACGGGATTGAACCGTTGGTCCACGTCACATGCCGAGATCGCAACTTGATTGGCCAACAGTCTCACCTCATGGGCCTGCACCTGTTGGGCGTCCGCAACATTCTGCTGATTACGGGCGATCCGTCCAAGTACGGCGACTTGCCTGGCGCCACTTCGGTCTACGACGTGTCCTCAATGGATCTGACCAAGATGGTGCGCAAGCTGAACGACGGTGTCGGTTTTTCCGGGAGGCCCTTGCAGCGTTCCGCGAATTTTGTGATTGGCACGGCGTTCAATCCGCACGTGCACAACTTCGACAAAGCGATCGATCGCCTGAAGCGGAAGGTGGCGGCCGGGGCGGATTATGTCATGACGCAGCCGGTGTACGAAGAGGCTTTGATGGAGCGGATAGCGGAGGCCACGCGCGATCTCGGCGTACCCGTGTGCATCGGCATCATGCCGCTCACGACGGTGCGCAACGCGGAGTTCCTGCACGATCAAGTGCCGGGCATCTCGATCCCGGCCGATGTGCTGGCGAGGATGCGGGAGGCGGCGCCGGATCGGGATGGGGAGGTTGGGTTCGAGATCGCCCAGGAATTGACCGACGCGGCGGCAGCGTACTTCCGGGGAATCTACTTGATCACACCGTTCATGCGGTACGATATCACGGTCCGTTTGACTCAATTCATTCGCGCTCGAGTCGCGAATGAATCGTTGGCGTAAGGCCGAAGCCCGCTTGTCGTTCAGGAGAATTTCTGCTTCTAGGCGTCATTGCACAGCGGCCGTGGATAGGCTACGTTAGTGGAGTTCGTAATCTTGCGCTAGCAATTGCGATCCGATTGCGTAGTTAGGTAGGTGCATGTGTGTGCAAAAAACAATCGTCTGGCTTGCTGGGCTGCTGGCGGCGGGGTGTCTGACTGGATGTTCAATAGCGTGGAATGACAGCCATGCCAAGGTGCAGGCAACCACCCAGCAGATTTCCTTTCAGAATCGGACGGACGAGCTGGTGGGGCCCGTCGACACGAAGTTGGATCCCACACCCGTGAAACAAGTGGACTATACGAAGATCCCCGTAGTGGACGGGGAAGGCCGGCACGTTTCGCTGGACGCCCGCAAACAACCGGTGTTGTTTGTCGCGTACTGGTGCCCACACTGCCAAAGAACGTTGAAATTGTTGTCGCAGGAGTTCCATTCGCTCAAACAGAAACCGATTCTCGTCTGTGTGGGTTATTCCCAGGGAACGACTTTGCGACAAGCGGTTGCGGTTCAACATCAGGAGCAGACTGCGCTCCATTTGGCGGCGTTCCAGGTGTATTACGATCTCAATCCGAAAGCAGGCGACGTCTATGCGCCTGCCGGTTATCCAACCTTGGTCTACCAGGCAAACGACCAATTGCTGAGCTTGTACGGAGAGCACACGGCGGCCATTTGGCGGCAAGTCCTGCGGGCGTGACGTCCTGCCGGTCGAGGCAAGCGCGAGGTCGGCAGCAGGGATAGCTTCTGAAGAATTGAAGTAAGTAAAAATAGATAGCTATGTGCAAGATATGCAGGCCTAGATGATAGAGAGCGATAAATGACATCCAGAAGAAGAGGGAACTTCGTGATATACGAATCAGGGGTAGCTTGTCGAAAGCGACAGGGGTGTCCGAATGAACGCCGAAATGTTGAAGAGATTCTTCCACCGTACGCGGGAATGGGCGCGCGCGGAACGGGGAATGGAACTGTTGGAGATGGCTTCGCACGCGTTGCGCGAACTCGTCGAAGCGGATTCTGGTTTTTTTCTGTACCGCAAACGTGGGCTGCTTTCCGGAAGTCGCCCAGAAGCGTCGCAAATGTACGTGCCATGGGGCGTGTTTGAACCGAGCGCTGCAGAACTTCAGGAGGCTTTGAAGCCGCTCATGGAAGAGAATGTCGCGCTCGACATGGTGACGGAACGATGGATTTTGGCCGAGGACATTTCGAATGCCAGGCTCAAGGCTGTCTTGGCCAAATACCCACTGCTGGAACTCGGCATTTGGCCCATCATTTCGCGCGAGGAGACTCGCGGCGCGGTTGTCGTGGCACGGTCGCGCGCCGTTTCGTCGCGCATGACCTTCGAAATGAGCAACGCGCTTGTCGATTCCTGTGCGGCCCAATTGTCGGTCGCGCTTGACTTGATCACGGCCTTTCGAATCGCGGAAGCCGCCAGCGAACGCGATCTGCTGACTGGTGTATTCAATCGACGAGGCATCGAATCGAACTGGGAGCGATTTGTTCAGCAGGAACGCGACCCAGGTGAACGGGTTGTGCTCGGCATTGTCGATCTCGACGATTTCAAAGCCATCAACGACAACTTTGGCCATCCGGTCGGGGATCACGTGCTTCGCGAGGTCGCTGACGTGATCGCGAATTGCCTCGATCCGGAAGACATGGTCGGTCGGATGGGCGGCGACGAGTTCATCGTCTTGTTGACCAATTGCGCTTGCGACTGGGCCGGTCCGATGCGCCGCATCCAAGAAGCCGTGGCGAGCAGGAAGGATTCTGTTCTGCACTCCGTGTCAGTCGGCGGCGCGGTTTGGGGCGTCGATGGCGATGACTACGAGACGTGCTATCGCGTCGCGGATAGACGTCTTTACGAAGACAAACGAAGACGTAAATTGGTCGAAGGCGAAGGGACGCTGAATTCGTCCGTCCGGCAGCAGGAGAGCGCGCACAAAGGGGATGTCGAAGCCGTATCACCGTCATCCGACGTATGAGCGAACGCGCTAAAACGAAGAAAACCGCTCCCTGCCGCATGGGAGCGGTGGTTTCGGGCAGGAACGTTCATACGTTCCTAGGTGTCGTGCCCGAGAGGCGGCATGTGGTAACAGATGTCGCCTCTTCCTCTATATCGTACCACAACATGACATGATATGGAATAGGTGAAATATTGCAACATTTCAGCCGTCGGAATTGGCTCGTCCCCCCTCCCGTGTGCGATACCGACACCGAGCTGGAGGAGCATCTGGCCCGTAAGTCAGAGGCTGATATGGACCGTCCGCATTACGCCAAGCATGAGCGTATTGCCGACCTGTGGGAAAAGGAGCGTTCAAAACTGCTCGCGCTACCGGCCACGCCGTTCGAGGTGTTCCGCCTGGAAGCTGCCCGTCTGAACAAGTACCGGGAACTGCGGTTCGAGAAAGCCACCTACCCGTTGCCTCAGTGCCGTGGGCTGGAGACGGTGCTGCTGAAAGTGAAGTGGGATGAAATCGAGGTCTTGTCGAGCGACGGGGAGTACCGGCTCCTAGGGAAGCTTCCACGGCCTTATGCGGATAAGCCCATGACAATTGAGTGGACCACCGTATTCGACGGATACCGGAGGAAACCTCGGTCCGTGATGTACTCGGACCTGGCAAGATACATGCCTCCCTCGGTACGTGTTACGGCTCAGGATAAATGGATGAAACAGATGGTGTTTTGCCCAGAATCTTTGACCTTACATTCTCTGGTGGAGGCCAATGCCTCCCACATCAAGAACCTGCCCGGGCGTAAAACTGACAAAAAAGATGCACAATGGATTGCTGAGTTGCATCGTTGCGGTTTGGTGTCCAACAGTTTTGTTGCCCCGCGTGAGATTCGTGAACTTCGCGATCTTACCCGCTATCGCAAAAAGCTCAAAGGATATGAGACCTCAGAACGCAATCGAATCATTAAGGTGCTGGAAGATGCCAACATCAAAATCTCCACTTTCATGAGTGACGTCTTTGGGAAGTCTGGGCGACTCATGTTGGATGCGTTGGTGAACGGTGAAGTCATTGAACCAGAACAGATTGCTGATTTGGCAATCGGTCGTCTACGCCCCAAAATTCCTGAATTGACACTTGCGCTAAATGGCAGGGTAACCTTGCATCACCGAAAAATCATCCAGCGTTCTTTGGAGCATCTCAAATTCCTTGAGAAGTCTATCGCTGACTTGGAAGCGGCCATGGAACAATACTTCGTTCCTTACCAAACGCAAGAAGAACTACTGCAAACCATCCCGGGTGTTGGGCCAAATGTGGCGAAAGTCATCCTAGCCGAAATCGGAACAGACATGTCCGTGTTTCCTTCGGCGTCCCATCTCTCTTCATGGGCTGGCTTAAGTCCGGGCAATCATGAAAGTGCGGGCAAAAAAAAGATCGAAGACGACACAGGGCAATCAAGCGTTAAGAACCGGACTTTTGGAAGCTGGATGGGCTGCCAGTAAAACGCGCACTTTTCTTGGTTCGAAATTCTGGTCAACAGCAAGACGTATGGGTAAGAAGCGAGCCAACGTCGTGATCGCACACAAAATCCTCGTGATTGCGTACCACATACTCAAAACAGGTGAACCGTACAACGAGCTTGGTGCTGACTACTTGGAGAAACGCAAGCCCATCTCGACGGAGGAACTGATGATTCGCCAACTGCAAAAGCAGGGATTTGTCGTGACGAAGCCAAACAACGCAACAGCTTGATATCCTGAAACCGGAACGTAGGATTTGGCATCCCGGGCATCCTATTGCCCGAAAACAGAGTTGAGCGGTCGTCTTCAGCCTAAACGGAGTCTATTTTCTCATCAATGGAGGCTTGTCGACGAGGTCATGAGGTCCGGTTTTACCGGGTACACGACTTGGTGGCCACGCTGCAGGACAAGTACCAAGCCGGCACGCTGCGTCGGTTCCTGAGTGAACTGCAAAAAGCGGAACTGCTCATTCTGGACGAAATGGGCTTCGTGCCCTTTCACAAAGATGGTGCTGAGCTGCTGTTCCACGTGATCGCCGACTGCTACGAGCAACGCAGCGTGATTGTGACGTCAAACCTCGAGTTCGGGCAGTGGAACACTGTCTTTGGGGACGCCAGGCTGACGGCCGCCTTCGTGGATCGCCTCGTGCACCACGCACATGTACTGGCTTTCACAGGCGACAGCTACCGTCTGCAGCATGCGCTATCTGAGACAAAGTCGTCGTAATCTTCTGTACTGCAGTGCCTATGCACAAATCCGTGTCGTTTCTCTGCACTTTTTACTTGCGAAAAACAGGTATCAGTAGGCACTTATACGCAGTACTTACAACTATTTTGACTGTAATAAAACAAAACAGCCCGTACAAAAAAAACGAACGGACATAACTTGAACGGTATGGCCAAAGGAAGGAAATGTTTGTGGCTAAATAATGTTTGGAGAGTGATTGTATGACTACGCCAACGTATCACGGTTGTGACTCAAACACCGCACCATCAAGCGATTCATGTACGGATAATTTTTATTTAGGTGAAATGGGTATGGGGGCATTCGTAGGGGATTCGCACGTATATAACCCTAACTACGGATGTTTTAACAATGTAGGAAACACCGGAAACACAAACACGAATGCGGAATGGATGTATGAACGGAACCGACAAAACACTTATGGCTACTGGTTCCTTTTAGGTCCACAGCTTGCAAACCCCGATTACTCACCAAGCACCTATACGTGTAGTGGACAATCAATAAGTGGTTACAGATCGTATTCTGTAACAACCACTGCGGATGCTTATACCTGGGGTAGGTGTTCAAGGCAACACAGCTGTTGCTGCATGGGGTGATTATGGTTATATCATGAGAAACACTATTTACTGTGATGTAGAACAGGCTGATGCAGCAGGCTGGTACTTGAGTGGGACATATAACGGAAACGAATGGTATGAACTGAATCGTCAAGTCATTATTGGGTTTTTGGATGCCGTTTTTGCCAGCAGTCCTCACGTTGGCGCTGTATATGCTGATCCAGGAGACTGGAACGCTATAACTGATTACTGGACAGGTCTAGGAAGCTATACATCACACGTCTGGGTAGCAGATTGGACATATCCAGGAGGATGTTTACCAACATTCCCATCGGGTTTATCGCTTGGAGGCGTATCCGCTCAAATATGGCAATATAGTAGTGGGCCTGATCTCGATGCAGCAATTTCTTTACCAAG